>DYCR01000002.1:0-126137 GCA_019418025.1 Clostridiales bacterium
GGCTTTGGGGGCGGCTTGGGCGTGGGGATGATCGGGTTGTGAAACTGGGGTTTATGGCTGCGTTCGGGCATGCTGCTGCGCCGATACGAGCCGTCTGATTGAGGGATGTAGTGGTTGTACATAGAAGATCACCTGCCAGTGTTGGATTTTTTCCCCAATGCAGATGAGGCATATTTGGCTATTTTCGCAGCCTGCATCGCTTTTTCCAGTTTTTGAAGCCTGTCAGAGGGCAAGTAGCCTTGCAGTGCGCGGATCAGTCCCCGCTGCTTGGCATCGATCTGGGTGTTTCCGAGCATCTCCATCATCCCCTGTATTGCACCGGGAGAAAAGGGCAGAGGGCCGGAGGTCTGTGCAGGCTGCTGAGGCGGAGCATAGGCCTGTGAGGTCTGCTGGGGCTGCTGCGGAGGGGGGCTTTGCCCCTGCTGATTCAGCGCCCCTGCCATGGACATGATCTGATTCATGATTTCGGGATTGCCCAGAATGGAGCTGAGCTTATCATCAAATTCAGCCATTTTCATCCCTCAGCTTCTGGGTGAGATCCTGGACCTGCTCATCTTGCAGCAGGGGGGACAGAAGATCCTTGGCGGCCTCGGTGTCCCCGCCGGATGCCAGCTTTGCCGCCTGCTCGATGGCAGAGGCATCCAACTGCTGAAGCCGAGCCATCAATGCCTTGGTTTCGGGCCTTTGCAGCATTTTCATCAGCTGCGCCTTGGAAAAATCCGGATTATTTTGCATCATATTGTTGCCTCCAGTTTCAATGCTTGATATAATGATAAAACGAATTGTTACAGACAGAAGGTTGGTGCATTATGCGAATATTGGTACTTTCAGATTCTCACTCCGGTTTGTCCTTTGCAAAGCGGTGTGTTCAGGCGATCCGGCCGGATACCCTGATTCATCTTGGAGATTATTATGAGGATGGACAGGCGCTCCATCAGTCGTTCCCGAAGATCCCGTTTTATCAGGTGCCGGGTAATTGCGATCGGGGGCGCACGCCCCTCGACGTGCCGGAGATCCTGATCTCAAACCTTGCAGGGGCGGATGTGTATATGACCCATGGACACCTGCACGGGGTAAAGAGCGGCAATGGGAAGCTGCTGGCCGCGGCAAGAGCCAGCGGCTGTGCGGCTGTGCTGTACGGTCACACCCATCAGTCGGAATGCTATCAGGAGGATTCGGGCCTTTGGGTGCTAAATCCCGGCACCTGCGGCATGTATGGCGGCAGTGCAGGACTGATGGAGATCCGGGACGGCAGGGTCGTATCCTGCAGGGTCATCCATGAGTATGACCTGCTTGGAATATGATCTGCCGGCCTGTATCCGGTGTTATGTTCCTATTATATGTCCCGTGGGCCCGAAAATGACCCATCGGTCTTTGCGTGAATGGGACAGGGCAGGGGGCCATCCGTTAACAGAGGGGACAATGGCCTGTCAGGGTTGAAATATGAGGCCGGATATGGTAAAATAACACCCAAACCCATTTTCGGAGGTTGTGTATGAATAACGTGGAGAAATGGTCGGCTAAGATGGATCAGCTGACAGAAAAAATACAGCCCGTGCTTTCCTCTGTGGGGATGTTCTTCTGTAAGGTGTGGGATGTCCTTTCGTTTATCGGGGAATGGATCTGGAAGCTGCGCAAGGTGATCATGGCGATCCCGGTGGTATGGCTGTCGATCTATTTTGCAAGGCTGAACAGCAATGTCCTGCCGGACTCGGTGGGGCTGAACCTTCTGGTCAACGGTGAGTATGCAAAGATGATCCCCAAGGCTCTGGCGGTCTACGGCCCCTTGGCTGTTACGGGGGCGTGCCTGCTTATGATGATGATGTCGAAAAAGACGCTGTATCCTTGGCTGGTATGTCTGTTTACCCTTGCATTTCCGCTGCTACTGCTGCTTACGAATGTATTTCCTGCGTGAGAGCTTGCCGCCTGAGGGCGGCAAGTTTTGTTTGATATGATAGGGGGACGAATATATGAAAAAGAATCGTTCACAAGGCGCTGCGGATCAGATCCCCGCTCAGGGGGGACACCGCAAGAAGCTGGTGCTTGCGGTGTATCTGCTGCTGCGTATACTGGTCGTGATGGTCATGATCGCACAGCTGTTCAACCGCAATTATGAAAATGTGTATATCTGTGTGCTGACGCTGGGGCTTTTTGTGATCCCGTCGATCGTGGAGCGCAAGCTGCGCATTGAGCTGCCGGATACTCTGGAGATCATCATTCTGATTTTTATTTTCTCAGCGGAGATCTTGGGAGAGATCAAGGAATATTATCTGGCATTTCCATTCTGGGATACCATCCTCCACACGGTCAACGGATTCCTGTTTGCGGCGATCGGCTTTTCCTTGGTGAATATCCTGAACGAAAACAAGAATGTGTCGCTGACTCTGGCGCCGCTCTACATGGCGGTGACTGCGTTCTGCTTCTCCATGACGATCGGCGTCCTGTGGGAGTTTTTTGAGTGGGGAATGGACACATGGTTTGGGGCAGATATGCAGAAGGATACCATCGTGACGGCGTTCAACTCTGTCACTCTGGACCCAGGCGGCCACAACATTCCGTATCATGTGCGCAATGTGGTGGACACGGCGCTGCTGTATGCCGATGGCAGTGTGAAGCAGCTGGGTCTGGGGGGCTATCTGGATCTGGGCCTGTTGGATACGATGATGGATCTGTTTGTTAATTTTATTGGTGCGGTGGTGTTTTCCTTTATCGGCTATTTTTATGTAAAGACCAAGGGAAAAGGAAAAATCGCCAAGCAGTTTATCCCAAAGGCATTGGAATAGCCGGTACAGCGGACGGAGCGTTTGCCTTGATATGCTGAAATGGGTCAGAGATCATTCTCTGGCCCATTTATGATATGCGGTGCTTCTTTTTGCCGAACAGATACAGCCCGACGGAAACAGCCAGAACATACAGACATGCAAACCCTAGATTGATGGCACGGAGCTTTTTTTGACCGGATCGCAGATCTGTAAGGGTGTAGACGGTGATGGGCAGGCCGGAGCCTCCGTGGTAGCGGACCTCGCAGACATCCTTATTTTTGCGCACGTATCGCCGCACCACGTTGCCGTCGGCATCGTGAATGATTTGATAGGGAAGCTCCTCGTCGGCAGCAGGGGCGTTGGTCCGAGACGATGGCCCCTCCTGCTGCATATAGTCGATAAATTCCGGGTATTGGTCGAACACAGTACCCTTTTGAAAGTCGTTTGGGGTAACGCTGCGATTGATGAGGTACTGTACGGCGAGGCCGCACACGATCAAATTGCAGCACAGCAGGGTGCATTTGATCTGCAAGGCGAAATTATGCCGGATGACATGATAAACCGGATCAACAGCGTCCTTTTCTCGGTTGAGCATCCGAAGCTCAATGACCCGAAGCAGGATGAAAGACGCCCAGAAACCGATCGCTCCGTAAATCAGGGCATATGCTCCGAATTCCGAGGCAGAAAGACAGACGCCGGAGGCCTTGGGGTAGATCAGCAGAGGCAGGGTTGCAGCAAATATGGCAGAATTGGCATGGGCGCAGCCGTTAAAAATGCGCAGCTGGCGCAGGTGGGAGAAAAGCTTCTCGGATTTCCTGTGAGACTGGGGGTAAAGAAAAATGAGCTGAAGGAAAAAGCTTGTGATTTGAAAGATCAGGCTGATGAAAAATCCGGTTTTGGGTCGGAAAAAAGCAAAATTGCAAATTATTGCACTGATCAGTCCCAGCAGAGAGATCCCCACCCAGATCAGAGGGGACAGCTGCCGGAAGCTGCCGGAGCGGTGGAGAAAATTTCTTTTGTTCATGTGGAGTGGCTCCTTTGGATGAGCGTGATTTATGGGGTGTTCTGTCGATATTATGCCCGGCAGAGGATATCTCATTCCAAAGGCTGCGGATTTTTGGTGCATTTTCGACAAGCTTGTGCTAGAATAGGCGTAAAGCTTTTTGCGCGGCTGATCATGTAGGGAGTGTGGGAAAACGATGTATCGGATGATGATTGTAGAGGATGACCGTGGAATTGCCGAAGCAATCCGTCAGCAGGCGGAAATGTGGGAGCTGCACGTACATTGCGTTCAGGGATTTCGGAATATTATGCCGGAATTTGCCCAATTTGATCCGCATATCATCCTGATGGATATTTCGCTGCCGTTTTTTAACGGCTATCATTGGTGTAATGAGATACGGAAGGTGTCAAAGGTGCCGATCATTTTCATTTCCTCGGCCTCGGACAACATGAACATCGTGATGGCGATAAACATGGGGGGCGATGATTTTATTGCAAAGCCCTTTGACCAGAGCGTTCTGATGGCAAAGGTTCAGGCTATGCTGCGCAGGACCTATGATTTTGCCTCGGCTGTTCCGGTGTTGGAGCATCGTGGGGCACTGCTGCACACGGGAGAGAATACCCTGACCTATCAGGATCAAAAAATCCCGCTGAGCAAAAATGAATACCGCATTTTGCTGATCCTGATGCAGAACAAAGGGAAGGTGGTCAGCAGGGAGCGGCTGATGTCGGAGCTTTGGGAATCGGACAGCTTTGTGGACGAGAACACCCTGTCGGTGAATGTGAACCGATTGAGAAAGAAATTGGAGGCGGCCGGCTTGGAGGGCTTCATCGCCACGAAATTCGGTGTCGGCTACTGCCTGACAGAGGAGCAAGGGACATGAGCTTATTTTGCAGGTATTTGAGGCAGCATCGCCGGGTCATCGGGGTGATGGTGCTGTTTTCCGTGATTTTTGCAGTGACCTTTCGGCTGTATGCGCTGCCTGTTCAGGCGGTGGCATATCCGGCATGCCTGTGCGGATTGATCGGCATTATTTTGATGATCGTTGATTTTCTGCGTGTTCGGAGCAAGCACCGCCAGTTATCCTGCGTTACAGGCCTTGCAGACCTGACAGCCGGGCTGCTGCCAAAGGCCGAGGGGGTGGCGGAGCAGGACTATCAGCAGATTTTAATGCGCATCGCAGAGGAGCAGGGGGCCTGCCGTATGGAGGAGAAGCGGCGCTATGCGGACATGGTGGACTACTATACCCTGTGGGCGCATCAGGTGAAAACACCCATTGCATCCATGCGTCTGCACATGCAGAATGAGGATTCAGAGCTTTCCCGCAGCCTGACCGGAGATCTGTTCCGGGTGGAGCAATATGTGGATATGGTGCTGATGTTTTTGAAGCTGGAGGGGGACGGCAGCGATTACCTGATCAAGTCTTACGACTTGGACGGGATCATCCGCAGGGCCGTGAAGAAGTTTGCCGGAGAGTTCATCAGCCGCAGGCTCAGCCTTTGCTATGAGCCGGTCCATGCAACGGTACTCACCGACGAAAAGTGGCTTTCCTTTGTGATCGAGCAGATCCTGTCCAACGCCCTGAAGTACACGCCCTCCGGCAGCATTCGCATTACACTGGAGCCTGACAGGAAGCTGTGCATCCGGGACACGGGCATCGGGATCGCCCCAGAGGATCTGCCCCGTATTTTTGAAAACGGCTACACGGGCTTTAACGGCAGGACCCATATGAAGGCCAGTGGGATCGGGCTGTATCTGTGCAAGCGGATCTGTGACAATCTGGGGCACGGGATCTATGCTGAGTCGGTGGTGGATGAGGGGACATGCGTGATTCTGGATCTTGCCCGTGACCGGTTGGGCGTGGAATGACTTCTTACAAAACTGTTAGATTCAAGGGGGGATTTGTAAGCCAATGCCATGGCGATGCAAATTCCCCCTTTGGTATAATAGCCACAGAAATTCCAAAGGAGGATATGAGTTATGAGTATATTGCAGGTTGACGGAGTGAAAAAGATCTACACCACCCGTTTTGGCGGAAACAAGGTCGAGGCACTGCGGAATGTATCCTTTTGCGTGGAGCAGGGAGAATATGTGGCGATCATGGGCGAATCCGGCTCCGGCAAGACGACGCTGCTGAATATTCTGGCAGCATTGGATAAGGCCACGGAGGGGCGGGTGACTCTGGACGGTCAGGAGCTTTCCAAGGTAAAGGACAGCCAGATCGCTGCCTTCCGCCGGGATAATCTGGGGTTTGTGTTTCAGGAATTTAATCTTCTGGACACCTTCACATTGGAGGACAATATTTTTCTCCCACTGGTGCTGGCAGGTGTGTCTCATCAGGAGATGAGCCGGGCCTTGCAGCCCATTGCCGCACAGTTGGGGATCTCGGCTCTGCTGAAGAAATACCCTTACGAGGTATCCGGCGGTCAGAAGCAGCGTGCGGCGGTGGCACGGGCAATCATCACAAATCCCAAGCTGATCCTTGCCGACGAACCTACCGGCGCTCTGGACTCCAAGGCGTCTGATGAGCTTCTGGAGCTGTTTGGACAGCTCCATCGGGACGGACGCACGATCCTGATGGTGACCCACTCGGTCAAGGCGGCCAGCCACGCAAGCCGTGTGCTGTTTATTAAAGATGGCGAGGTGTTCCACCAGATCTACCGTGGAAACAGCACCAACGAGCAGCTGTATCAAAAGATTTCCGATACGCTGACCTTGCTTGCGACAGGTGGTGACCGGAGATGAAATTTGGCTTTTATCCGAGGCTTGCATGGGATGGCATCCGGAAAAACAGGCGCCTTTACACCCCGTACATCCTGACCTGCATCGGTATGGTGATGATGTATTATATCATGCAGTTCCTTGCACAGAGCCCTGTGCTTTTGGATTTGCCGGGCAGCACGACCCTTATCATGATCATGAATCTGGGCAGCTACACCATCGCATTTTTCTCTCTGCTGTTCCTGTTTTACTCCAATTCGTTTCTGATGAAGCGCCGCAGGAAGGAATTTGGGCTATATAATATCCTCGGCATGGGGAAACGCAACGTGGGCAAGATCCTCTTCTGGGAGACGCTTATGATCGCAGTATGCGCACTGATTGCAGGCGTTGGGCTTGGCATTGCATTTTCAAAGCTGTTCGAGCTGCTGATGGCGAACATTATTCAGGCACAGACCACCTATGATTTCAGAATTTCTGGCGGAAGCATCGCCGCCACTGCGGCGGTTTTCGGCGGGATCTTCGGATTGATCCTGCTGAAGTCTCTGTGGCAGCTTTCTCTGAGCAGCCCTGTGGAGCAGCTGCGGGGTGGAAATATGGGGGAGAAGCCCCCGAAGGCAAAATGGCTGATGAGCGTTGCAGGCATTGCGATGCTGGCGGGTGCATATTATTTTGCAGCCACCATCAATAATCCCACAACGGTTCTGATGGGGTTCTTTGGTGCGGTGCTGGTGGTCATTGCCGCCACCTATCTGCTGTTCATTACCGGCTCGGTTGCCCTGTGCCGCATGCTGCAAAAAAACAAGAAGTATTACTATAAAGCAAATCATTTTGTGAGCGTCTCCTCCATGGCCTATCGGATGAAGCGAAACGGTGCAGGCCTTGCTTCGATCTGTATCCTGCTGACGATGGTTTTGGTGATGCTCAGCTCCACCACGGCGCTGTTTGTGGGCTCGGAGGACAGCCTGCAGAGCCGCTATCCCAAGGATATCAACGTCACGATGGAATTAGAAAACTATCAGGATACGCAGGAGGAGCATGTCGCCCAATACCGTGAACAGATCAATGACGTGTTGGAGGAGCATCATGCACAGGCGCAGTCGGTATATGATTATCGGGTGATCTCAACCTCCGGCGTACTGGATCAGGGTGTTCTGGATGTCAATGCATCCGGATACGTAACCATGAATGCCGGCGGAGCCGGGGAGCTTGTACTGGCATTTGTTGTTCCGCTTTCTGACTACAATAAGCTGATGGATGAGCAGGAAACACTGGATGAGGACCAGGTGCTGATCTATCCGTTCCGAACGGAGTATGAGGCATCCGTATTTCAGATCAAAGGCGGGGATGCATACCGGGTCAAGGATGTGGTAGAGGGTTTTGTCAGCAATGGTGAATCTGCTATGACCATTTTCCCAACCATCTTTGTGATTGCGGAGAATCCGGAGGCTGTGGTATCATCCGTACAGGACATGGTGAATTCCCGTGGATATCCGGTGGTTCATCACACTTGGCTTTATGCCTTTGATCTTGATATCTCTGCTGAGGAGCAGGTGGAGATCACCGGTGCGCTGCGGAGTCGGTTTGAGTCCTACGATGCAGAAATAGAGTCATTAGAGGCCAACCGAATTGATTTTTACAGCCTGTTTGGGGGACTGTTCTTCCTCGGTGTCATGCTGAGTCTGGTGTTCCTGACAGCGGCAGTCCTGATTATCTACTATAAGCAGGTTTCGGAAGGGTATGAGGATCAGTCCCGCTTTGAAATCATGCAGAAGGTGGGCATGACCAAGCGGGAGATTCGGAAATCCATCAATTCCCAGATGATGACGGTATTTTTCCTGCCGATCCTGACAGCTGGAGTTCACCTGAGCTTTGCCTTCCCCATGATCCACAAAATGCTTCAGCTGTTCAACCTGTGGAATACCAATCTGCTGATCGCCACCACGGTCGGGTGCTTCCTGATCTTCGGCGTGTTCTATGGCATCGTGTATCGCATCACCTCCAATGCCTATTACAGCATTGTCAGTGGAGCAAGGTAAGGGCCGGATCGGATCGCCGGCGGAACCGAAAGAAAATGAAACCCCCGCTGCCGGAAGCAGCGGGGGTTTGCATGTTAGAAAGAAGAGAGATATAAAAGAGAATCTAATGAGCGAAAGAACCGGGGTGCGGCACCCGATCTCTTTCATGACAATATGATAAAATAGGATTATGACCGACCTATAACGATAATAAAAATAAATTGAGACGAAATTATTAACAGATTTCCCCGTGGATCAGATGGATTGATTCAGAAAACGGATGCCGTTGAGCATGATGCTTTCCGCCACCTGTGCGATTTCATCGGCACTGGTGGTCATTCCGTCACTCAGCCATTTTTCTAACAGACCGATGCATCCGGCGCTGACAAAGGCATAGAAATATTCGATCTGCTTGGGGGAGGCGTCTCCGAACTGCTTGGAGTAGCATGCAAGGCACTTCTGCCGACCGACGGCCAAAAGCTGTGTGGCGAATTTTTTGTCGCCATAGGGGCCGAGGGTCACAACACAAAGATCTGCGTTTTCTTTCAGGCAGTTAAAGATCCCTGCGGTGATCTTCAGTGGAGTCACATCGTCGTTCCCCTCGTCCAGAAGCGGGTGCAGAGCCTGCTGAAAGTCTGCCATCATCTCCGCCTCAATATGCTCCAGCAGGTTGTAGATGTCCGTGTAATGGGCGTAGAAGGTGCCTCTGTTGATCCCTGCCTGATCGCATAGCTCCTTCACTGAGATGCTTTGCAGGGGCTTCTGGCTCAGTAGAGCAGTCAGGGCCTTGCGGATGAGCATTTTCGTCAAACGGGTTCGCTGATCATTTTTGTACATTTTGTAAATTCTCCTTCACTGACCATTCAAACTGGACACAAACTGTCCAATGTGTTGGTTTATAAACGGAATTGCCATAATCTGATGATTGATACATAACAGTATGGATATTATAATGCACATAGATGAAAAAAACAACACTGTGTGCAATAGTTGAGGTGCTTTCTTATGAAAAAACGTGTCATCATTACCGGAGCCAACGGTCATTTGGGCAGTACGCTGGTCAAGATGCTGGAAGCTTACGATGCAGAGATCTATGGTCTGGTCCTCCCGGGGGAGGTCTGTCAGGATACAGAAAAAACCCATTATGTCAGAGGCGATGTCACAGATGCGGATTCTCTGCGGCCTCTGTTTGCCAACTGCCATGATGTGGAAACCTATGTGATCCACACTGCCGGAATCATCGATATTTCCGAAAAGGGCTCCCCCTTGATCTATCAGGTGAATATTGACGGGACCAAGAACATGCTTGCGCTGGCACAGGCATATGGTGTGAAGCGGTTTTTGTATGTCAGCTCTGTCCATGCTATTCCGGAAAAGAACCATGATGAGGTCATCAGCGAGACAGACCGATTCTCTGCCGAGACGGTTACGGGAGTGTATGCCCAGACAAAGGCAACGGCAACGCAGGCTGTTTTGGATGCAGGAAGCTGCGGTCTGGATGTGGTCGTGGTGCATCCGTCGGGCATCATCGGCCCCAATGATCCGTCCGGCAACCATCTGGTGCAGATGATCACAGACTATATCCGGGGAGCGCTGCCTGCCTGTGTCAGGGGCGGATATGATTTTGTAGACGTTCGGGATGTAGCAAAGGGCTGCTTTCAGGCACTGGAGCGGGGTGTCAGCGGAAGCTGCTATATCCTGTCCAACCGGCATTATGAGATCCGGGAGGTTTTGGACATGGCCCGGTGTGAAACCAGAGGGAGAAAGCTGATGGTCCTGCCGATGTGGGTGGCAAAGGCTTTTGCTCCGGTCATGCAGTGGTACGCCCGCCAGAGAAAACAGCGCCCCCTGTACACAAAGTATTCTCTTTACACCCTGCACAGCAACGATCGTTTTTCCCATGATAAGGCGACGATGGAATTGGGATATATGCCGCGGGACCTGAAGGAGACGATCCGTGACACCGTGCATTGGTATCAGATGACCCGTGGGGCAAAGACGGTCTTGTGCAAGGGAGTGCAGTGAACCGGATGGCTTCATGCAGGGCTTTTTCGGGACTGAAACCGGTTAAAACAGAATAGAGCCATGTATCAAGGCATAATAAAACCACCCCGCATAAGTGGGGTGGTTTTTGTGCGTTGTTAAGCCGTCTGTTACTTCTTTGCTCCGCATTCACTGCAGTACACATAATCGACATAGGATTCTGTTTCCCAGTAGCTTTTGTCTTCTGTGCCAACCTGAACCTGCTGGTCTTCGTAGACAGGTTCGTCGTGGAAGTGTTCTTGATTTTGACCGTTGTCCATTTCTCCTGCCTCAATATGAGCGAAGCGGTGGGCTTTGCCTTCACTTTGTGGTACGACAGCCCCACAGTTGCAATGCCAAAAGATACCGTCTGATACTTTGTGTGTTCCAGTCTGGACTTTCTGAGTCTCATAG
Source organism: Clostridiales bacterium (assembly GCA_019418025.1). Taxonomy (GTDB): domain Bacteria; phylum Bacillota; class Clostridia; order Oscillospirales; family Oscillospiraceae; genus Faecousia. Next base: position 10,938 of record DYCR01000002.1, read on the forward strand.
ACAGGTACGATTTTGCTTACCCACACCTGTTCTGTGACAGTGTGCTCATTCCAGCTGTGGGTATGCTCTGCGGGTTCTTCCGCAGGCTCCTCTATGGGTTCTTCCGCAGGTTCTTCTTCTGGTTGCGTTTCAGGTTTCTCCGTGGGTTTCTCAGCAGATTTTTCAGTGGGCTTTTCCGTCGACTTCGTGCTTTCCGGCTTTGTCTCCGGCTGAGTTTCTACGGGTTTCGTGTCTGCCTCAGCCTTGGTCTTAGCGTTTTCTGATGCGTCAACGGCTGAATCTTTGCCTTTGCTTACCGTTGCACTTGACTCCGGCGGCTTGCTCTCAGTTGTCTCATCCGTTGCACCGCTATCTGCTTTACCGCCGCATGCTGCAAGTGATACGATAAGCACCAAAATCACAGACGCAATCATTATTTTGTTGTGAAATCTCTTTTTCATGTTCACAGCCCTCTCTTTTATGCGCAACTATGATTCAAGCGTTGCATAATTCGTGAAATCTATAAATAAGCGCGAACTCATTTCTGAAAAAGAAGAGTTCGACGCTTCCTAATTTGGTGGAGCCACTTCACCGTTCGGCGAACATCGCGTGTTCGACTGGCTCTTATTTGGTGGAGGCGAGGGGAGTTGAACCCCTGTCCGAAAGCAACTTGGAAAGAACTTCTCCGGGCGCAGTTTGTTATTTACATTCCCTCAACCGGGCGGGAACAAACACCCTACCGGAATCAGTAGCTTCATAATGCATGGTACGCGCAAAGCTTTGCGTACGCACGGTCTCCACTCAGATCACACCCGAGCCCGGCTCGTGGACCTTCCGGGGCGGATGGGCGCCTAATTAGGCAGCCAGTGCAACTTTAGAGTTGTCAGTTAAATTTAAAAATTGCCCGTTTTATCGTGGCCAGGCGCCACGGCCCGCTATTCCAGCCTCACTACCCCCGTCGAAACCGGTACGCCCCCATATATAATAAGGGAGAGGTTGGAAGCCTTGGGGTGGGTGACACCCCAAGGGATGATTTTTTAGAAACGACCGTAAGGGTCCGGCAGCTTGTTGGGCTCAGGATAGCTCTGGCCGTGGGTATCTACTTCAATGGAAGCAATCTTCTGCTCCTGCACGGGGCGGTCGCCGGCGCCGGTCTTGGTGGCTGCGATGGCATCGACTACCTCCAGACCCTCGGTGACCTTGCCGAAGGCAGCGTACTGACCATCCAGATGCTTGGCATCCTGATGCATGATGAAGAACTGAGATCCGGCAGAGTTGGGGGACTGGCTGCGTGCCATGGACAGGACACCGCGCTTATGGCGCAGATCGTTCTTGATGCCGTTGAAGAAGAACTCGCCCTTGATGCAGTAGCCGGGGCCGCCCATGCCGGTCCCGTCGGGGCAGCCGCCCTGGATCATAAAGCCGGGGATGACCCGATGGAAAATCAGACCGTTGTAGTAGTCGTGATTTGCCAGATCGATAAAGTTGTAAACGCTCTGGGGAGCGATTTCGGGATACAGCTCGCCGGAAATCACGCCGCCATTTTCCATGGTGATCTTGAAAGTGGGATTCATAATCAGTAACGCTCCTTCATTGCACGGTCGATCTGACGCTTGGCATCACGCTCGGCCGCAGATTGTCTTTTGTCGTATAGCTTTTTACCCTTGCACAGACCGATCTTCAGCTTGACCCGGCTGCCCTTTAGATAGACAGACAGGGGGATGATGGAGTAACCATCCTGCTTGACCTTGCCGTACAGGCGCATGATTTCACGCTTGTGCATCAGGAGCCTGCGGGGTCTGCGGGGGTCTTTGTTGAAAATATTTCCTTTTTCATAGGGGGAAATGTGCATTTGATTGACCAGAAGCTCGCCGTCCTTGATACCGCACCATGCATCCTTCAGGTTCAGGGTGCCTTGTCGGATGGACTTGACCTCTGTGCCAAACAGCTCGATCCCTGCTTCAAATTCTTCTTCAACAAAATATTCGTGGTATGCCTCTCGGTTACGGGCAACCACCTTTACACCGGCCTTCTCCAAGGGACACACCTCCGGATTTTGATTCTGCATGTATTATAACATGATTGTCAAGGGAATGAAACCTCTTTTTTCAGAAAAAGAGGAGTTTTTCCAAATCAGCTGTGGTGTCCAGTGCGTAATCGCACCACATCTGCATTTTTTCCGTGATTTCCGGCACGTTTTTTCGGCCCCAGCCGGCATATGCCACGGCAACACCGGCGCCTCGAGCCATATCGCAGCCGGGCTTCAGATCGTCCACCACCAGAAGCTGTTCAGGCGTTAGGCTGTATTGCTGCATCATATGGGTGAGCGGGTAGGGGGCGGGCTTGCGCCGGGGCTCTGGGTCCTCCCATGAGAAGATCATATCAGGAACGATTCCGAAATGGTGGCGGTAGTCCCGCAGGATATTGTGTCTGCTGGAGTGGGAAACCACACAGATCAGCCCGCCTTCTGCTTTCTGCCGCAGCAGGATCTCTTTCATGCCGGAGAAAGCAGGAGGGATATTATCTTTGGAATAATCTAACCACATTTGAAATTCTTCAACCATTTCCTCAGGGGAGAAATGATATTTCTGGATCAAAAGCTCACCGAAACCGGGATCGAAGCACCATCTGGTAAAATCCTCGGGCCCCATATATTCGCCGGGGCGAAAACGATCCAGCATTTCTAAGAAGCATGGATAGTTCACACTTGCTTCACTTGCAACCACAGTGTCGTCGTGATCCAGCACGAGACAGGGATATCTCAGCATAATTGTCTCCTTTTTGTCTTTTATCTTCATTATACCAAATCCCCCCAAATGGGCAAGAAGAAATTTCCTGCTGCCCTTATGACCGCTTTACCAAGAAAACAAGGACATAGATCGGCAAAAGCAACAAGGAAATAAGACACATATAAACCCCTCTTTTCTGCAAATATAGTGGATCATCCTGCTTGAAATGATCTCATTTTCCCGAGACAAATCTGTAAGGATTTTGCCTGAAATCATATTACCAAATGATTCGTCCGATAAACTGTACTTTCAAATGGGAGCGTAAGGGGGGATGAAGGAAGGAACCCGAAAACCATTGTGCGGAGATGGTTTTCGGGTCATACAAATCTCAGTTTTATGTAAAATGAAAACTAGAAGCAAGCGAATATTGATGGAAAGAGGGCCTAGTACTGAATGTAATTTCTTGATTACAGTATCATTTTATCACTCTTTGCTCGATTGCATTTCCAACATAACGTCTGGAGGTTATCTTCCACTGTGCAACCACATTAGATTTCCTTCACCATAACTAGATACATCCCAATGTTTTCAGTCTGAATATCGCTTTGCTGAAACCCCATTTTCCGGTAGAGCGCAACTGCCCCTATATTTTCCTTTTCAACGTCAAGAGACAGTTTATGACACTCTGGGAATGCATTAAATGCTGTTTGCAACATTTTTCCCCCAATTCCCTGTCGTCTGTGCTCCGTACTTACACTGATATCGACAACATACAAACTACCACCAAGGTATTTTTTACTATTGGGATTTACAACTGCATAGCCGATCACTGTGTCCCCATCCAGACAAACGACCGTATAAAGATTATGTATGCAATCTTTGAGCATCTCCGGAGTAAAAGGATCAGGACTTGCAGTCGCTGCAATAGAAACAAGCTGATCAAATTGTGAATCTGTAATGGAATCCATGGTTATTCTTTTAAATTGATACATTTCGATGCCTCCATAATTACATGTCTGTTCGGTTATATTATAGTCCCTGTCATATATCAATATTTGAAAAATAACAATTTAATAATATCAAAAAACAGATAGACTTGATTCGTACCGCAAATCATACTGGACGATCTTTAAACAAATTATTTTACAATCATTAAAGCTACTTACTTACAAATCCGTTTTCTTTTGTTTATAGGATAACACAGCCTTATTTTGTCCCAAAAACACAATACTATTATTGTGATATCTTAATTAAAAATTTACAATTACATTATACATATGATATTTATGAAGTTCAAGTTTAAAATGTACTGCTTCTGGATGAGCCGACCCGGAATTTCTCACCGCTTTCGGGTGGTGCAATCAGGAAACTGCTCAGATGCTTTCCGGGAGCTATCATTAGCATTTCTCACGACCGAACATATATATCTGAGGTTTGTAATACGGTCTATAAACTGACAAGCAGCGGCTTGAAAAAATAAATATATGTAGTAGTATGTATAACGAAACATTTTAAATTGATTTTCCCGAGCAGTAGGCGGTCAGCCGGCTGGTACGATAAATCATTAGGTTGCAAAGGAGTGTAATATTCATGGAGCGCTACGCAGGCGTATTGCTTTCTGTCACCAGTCTTTCTTCCAAGTACGGAATCGGATGTTTTTCTCAAGAGGCCTATGACTTTATCGATTGGCTGGAAAAAGCAGGTCAAAGATATTGGCAGATCCTGCCGTTGGGGCCGACAAGCCACGGCGGCGCGTTCGACTCACCTTATCAGGCTTATTCTGCGTTTGCCGGAAACCCCAACTTCATCAGTCTGGAGGATCTGATTGCGGAGGGGGTTCTGACGGAGCAAGAGTGCGCTGAGGTGGATTTTGGGACAGACCCTTCCAACGTGGATTACGAAAAGCTTTTTGCAAATCGGGAGCCTCTGCTGTACAAAGCATATACTCGGAGCAGGATCAGTGAAAATCCGGAGTTTCAGTCATTCACTGCTGCGAACAGCTGGTGGCTGGATGATTATGCGTTGTTTATGGCGGTCAAGAACTATCTGAACGGTCAGCCGTGGTATGAATGGCCGGAAGATATTCGGATGCACTGGGGGAATGCCTTGGACTATTATCGGGAAAGGCTCTATTTCCAAGTGGAATTCCAGAAATACTTACAGTTTCAGTTCCACAGGCAGTGGCATCGACTCAAGAAATACGCCAATGACCACCATGTTGAGATCGTGGGAGACATACCGATCTATGTGTCCCTTGACGGATCGGATGTCTGGGCCAATCGGGAGCTGTTCCAGCTGGACGAGCATAATTTTCCAACTCAGACAGCCGGCTGTCCGCCGGATGACTTTACCCCTGACGGGCAGCTCTGGGGCAATCCGCTCTATCGTTGGGAGTATCACACTCAGACGGACTTCCATTGGTGGCTGACACGTCTGTGGCATAGCTTCACCCTATATGATGCGGTGCGGATCGACCATTTTCGGGGATTTGATGAATACTATTCCATTCCCGCAGGCGAGCCGACAGCCAAAAACGGACACTGGGAAAAGGGACCGGGGATGGATCTGTTTCGTGCTGTTGGCGAAAAATTGGGGGAGAAAAAGATCATTGCGGAGGATCTTGGGTATATGACCGAGAGCGTCCGGCAATTGGTACGGGACAGCGGCTTTCCCAATATGAAGGTCCTGCAATTCGGCTTTGACCTGAATGATGAGGGGGCGGCCAACGACCACTTGCCCCACAATTATGACCGCAACTGTGTCGTCTACACCGGAACCCACGATAATTCTACCATCTCAGGATGGTTCAGGGGCTTGGGCAAGGCGGAGAAGGCGTTGGTTCGGAACTATCTTGCCGATGAAAGAACTCCGGTCAAGGATATTCATTGGAGCCTGATCAGTCTTGCCATGCAGAGCCCTGCAAATACCTGTATCATTCCAGTTCAGGATTATCTTGGGTTAGATGACGGTGCCCGGATGAATACACCGGGGACGGTCGGGGGGAATTGGAACTGGCGGCTAAAACCCGGTCAGCTGACACAGGAGCTTGGAGAAAAGGTTTTGGGCATGGCCATGCGGTATGGAAGGGCCAACTGGGATGCACTTCCCAAGCGGGAGCCGGCGGAGCGGCCTGAGGAGACGGTGTAAGCAGGATGCGCGCCCTTCAAAGAAATATTGAGGTAAACACAGGCATCAAGGGCAGGTCCTTTGGTGCCTGTGTTTTTGCTTCATGGCGGCGATCACAGCGAGTGAAAGTTCTTCGGCGTTAGCCGCCGGATAGAACGCTTTGGAAAAGCGTATAGAAATAAGTGTGATTTCTATACAGATCGACAGCGGAGGGGAAACCTCCGTGGGCGGTATTGAGCGCAGGCGGAGGAATCATATTCTGGAGTCTTATTGAAAAAAACGGTAAAAAAATACGGAATTTGCGAAAAAAGAATCTGTTTTACAGTCAGAACCTAGTGTACACTCAGCTGAAAACGCTGGGGTGTATCAATATCAATTTAAAAAGTGTATAAAATAGGAGGACTGTATATTTGATATTTGTGCAATGTTTGCATAAGCCGGAGGGAAAGAGATGCAACATGACGATAAAATCCGGGAGCAGCCTTGAAAAAAGGGGTGTTACAACGGGGATTGTGTATAAATTTAGTATATAGTGTGTAAAAACGAGAGGTAGAGTGAAATTAATCCGTTTGAATCCTGAAGGGAGAATGCATATAATGAGGCCATCAAAAAGACGTTGAAACAACGCAGGGAGGAATATCTTATGGATACAGAAATGATTGCAATGACCCTCATTGCCCATTCGGGCGATGCCCGCACACTGGCTTTTCAGGCACTGCAGGCGGTAAAGAAGGGCGACTTTGATGAGGCTGACCGTCTCATGCAGGAGAGCATGAAGGAGTCTGTACAGGCTCATGACGGACAGACCGACCTTCTGGCGGCAGAGGCCAAGGGTGAAAAGATCGAATTGGGTATCCTGCTGATCCATGCTCAGGATCATTTGATGACCAGTATGCTGGCTCAGGAGCTGATCGGCGAGATGATCCAGATGTACAAGAATATGAAATAATTTATAGGAGGAATTGAAAAATGAGAATTTTGTTAGCGTGTGGTGCAGGCCTGTCTACCAGCATCCTGATGAAGAAGATCGTGAAGTATTGCGAGGATCAGGGCGAAGAGCTGAAGATCGAAGCGGTTCCCGTCAACAATGCGGAGAACTATCAGAATGATTACGACTGTGTCCTGATCGGACCGCAGGTTTCTTACCGTCTGGATGAGCTGAAGGGAACCCTGAAGATCCCCGTTGCAAGCATCCCCTCTTTGGATTACGCCATTGGAAATGCCGAAAATGTGATGAAGCTTGCCCATAAGATCACCGGCAAATAAGGGAGAGCAGAGATGAATAGTAGATTAGAGCAGTTCGCGAACAGCGGCTTTATGAAAAAGCTCCAGCAGTGGAGCGTCAGCCTGTCTCAGAGCCCTGCCTTTGGCACCATCAGCGTGGGCATGGGCGGCACCATGGGCCTTATCATGATCGGTGCAGTGATCCAGATCATCTGCGCCCTCGGCGGTCTGGTGTTCGGCTGGAAGGCGGGCGATCCCATCTACGATGCGCTTTATATGCCTTACGAGCTGACCATGGGTCTTTTGGGCCTGTTCATGTCCTTCACTCTGGCATATAACTATGCAAAGCGTCTGGGTGTGAAGGCCACCATTCAGTCCGGCTTTACCGCCATGGTTTGCTTCATTCTGGTTTGCTCGCCGATCACCTCCGTGACGAACGAGGCCGGAGTGACCTCCCGTGTTCTGAATGTTGGCGCAATGGGTGCAAACGGCATCTTTGCGGCGATCCTGATCGGTCTGCTGTCTGTTCGCATCACCAAGTTTATCGTTGATCACAACCTGATCATCCGCATGCCCGATGTTGTTCCCGAAGGTATCCTGAACAGCTTTAATTCCATCATTCCTTCCGGCGTCAACATCCTGTTCTGGTATGGCCTGTCCATCCTGATTGCCTACTTCTCCAAGGGATCTCTCACCCTCAGCTCTTTGGTCACTACCGTCATCGCTACCCCGCTGAGCTATCTGGTTTCCCCCATAGGCATGATCTTCATTGTCATTGTTTACTGCCTGAGCTGGTTTTTCGGTATCCACGGCGGCAGCGTTGTGTTCACTGCCATCATGCCGATTTACATTGCCGCATACGCAACCAACGCAGAAATGGCCGCAGCGGGACAAAACCTGATATTCAACCCCATTTTCCTGTATGGCTGTTTGTCGATCCTCGGCGGTTCCGGCAACACGCTGCCCCTGTGCATCATGGGTCTCAAGAGCAAGTCCAAGCAGATCAGTGCAGTGTCCAGAGCATCACTGGCTCCCGGTCTGTTCAACATCAACGAGCCGGCAATCTTCGGCTTCCCCATTATGTATAACCCCATTCTTCTGATCCCGTTTATCCTGAACAGCCTTGTGGTTATGCTGTTTATGTATCTGGCATACACCTTCAATCTGATGGGCCTTCCCCGCGTCCTCATTATGACGACACTGCCTGTCGGCTTGCAGCAGTTCATGGCAACACTGGATTGGCGCAATCTGGTATTCGTATTGCTGATGTTCCCCGTTGTGTATCTGATCTATCTCCCCTTCTACAAGGTTTACGAGAAGCAGTGCCTTGCCCGCGAGGAAGCAGAAGCCGCACAGTCCGCTGAAGCAGGTGAATAATCATAAATCCCTTTTATCAATTTAATGATGAAAGGGATTTTTTTAACAATTTAGCAAAGGAGCGCAAAAACATGAAACATGAGTTAGGGATTTCCGTTTATCCCGATCTGAGCCCTCTGGCACGGATCGAAGAATATTTTGCACTGGCAGCCAAGTATGGCGTTTCCAAGGTCTTTTCCAGTATGTTCTCTGTGGAGGGGACCGGGGATGAGGTTCTTGTATATTTTGACAAGCTGATCTCAGCGGCCCATAAGCACCATTTGAAGGTGGCACTGGATGTCAATCCCATGTGCTTTGAGAAGGTGGGAGCAAGCCCAGAGGATCTGGAGGTGTTCCATCGGATCGGCGTGGATATTCTGCGGATGGACCTGAGCTACGGTCCGGAGGGGGATGCCAAGCTTGTGAACAATCCGTATGGAATCGCCATTGAATTCAATAATTCCCCCAAGATCGTCAATGGTCTGATGGCGTCCGGCATTGCCCCCGAGCGGATCTCTGTGTGCCATAATTTTTATCCTCAGAGATATACGGCAATGAAGTGGGACAAGTTTGTGCGGAAGAATGTGGAGATCAAGGCCATTTCCCGAGCGGTCCGCATTGCGGCGTTTATCTCCTCCACCGAGCCGGGGACCCACGGCGTGTGGGGGGCGGAATACGGGCTTCCCACCGTGGAGAAGCTGCGGATGCTCCCCATTGATCTTCAGGCAAGAATGCTTTTGGCCACCGGAGATGTGGATGATCTGCTCATTGGAAACGCCTATGCCGGCGAGGAGGAATTTCGCAGATTGCAAGAGGTCACGCGGGAAAGTGCCGAGAGCGACCAGCCCATGGACCCGACCCTTGCCATGCTGGTAGAGCATGGGATCATCGATCTTGACAAGCCGGTAAAGCGGCTCCGTGTCACATTGGATCAGGAGGTCACGGAAAAGGAAAAGGAGGTGCTGTTTTCCTTCGCACCCCATTTGGAAATGGGAGACAGCTCTGAGTGGATCTGGCGCACCAGGATCTCCAGATTCAAGTACAGTCAGCCCAGTGAGCATCTGCCGCCCAGAAAGGTCGATGGCGAGATGTTCGCCGTGGGTGATGTTGTCATTGTCAACGACAGCTACAAGCATTATGCCGGCGAAGTGCAGATCGTGAAAATCCCCATTGTCAATGACGGCACGAGAAACCGTGTGGGACATCTTGACGAGGATGAGTACCAGATGATGGAACTGGTCCACGATGGAGATTTGGTGGAATTTTTGGTAAAATAAAAGAGGGGTTGGCAATGAGTTTTCCAAAAGATTTTCTATGGGGCGCAAGCTCCTCAAGCGCTCAGGTCGAAGGGGCGTATGATGTGGACGGCAAGGGGCTGACCACGTGGGACTATGAAAAAAAGCGCATCAATCCCGGGTGCTGTTCCTTTCGATACGCCTCAGACTTTTATCATCACTATTCGGAAGATATCGCCCTGATGGCGGAAATGGGGTTCAAGGTGTTCCGCATGTCCATTTCGTGGGCAAGGATTCTGCCGGAGGGCGAGGGAGAAGTGAATCCCAAGGGGATCGAGTTTTATAAGAACGTGTTTCGGGAGTGCCATAAGCATGGGATCGAGCCGTTGGTAACAATTTTTCATTTTGACTTGCCAGCAGCACTGGAAAAGAGGTATAATGGATGGCATTCCCGCAAGACCGCCGATGCATATGTCAACTACTGTAAAATTTTGTTTGAAAATTTTAAGGATGACGTTCATTACTGGCTGACAAATAACGAATATAATGTTATGATCTACTACGGCGCGGTGGACATGCTCACAGGAAAGAGCAATGATCTGAATGCACTGTACAATACGGGACACACCCAACTGGTTGCGATGGCAAAGGCAATCGCCCTGTGCCACCAAATGTGTCCGGATGCCAAGATCGGTCCTGCACCCAATCTGTGCGCATGCTATCCGGCAAGCGCCGATCCCAAGGACACCATCGCCGCAATGAACATGGAGGATCTGCGAAATAATATGTGGATCGATCCACTGGTGTTCGGTACGTACCCAAGGTCCGTTTACCGGTATTTTGCACTCAATCACATTCAACTGGATATTCAGCCCGGGGATATGGAAGCCCTCCGGGACTGCCATCCCGACTTTATCGGCTTTAACTGCTATGGGAATGAAACCATAGCGCACTGCGATCACTACGAGATCGACTGGTCTGACATGGTGGGGGCGGACAACCGCAGCACCAGCTACCTGACCAAGCTGTCGGAGAAGCCGGGGGTGGGCAAGGCTGTTTCCAATCCCTTCTTTGCAACGGGGGAGGACGGACACAGGTTTGACCCCAGCTGCTTGCGTGTCACGGCTCGGAAGCTGAGTGACAGATATCATCTTCCGCTTATCATCACCGAAAACGGATACGGCCGTCCGGACACTCTGGAAGCCGACGGCTCTGTTCACGACAGCTACCGCATCGAGCATCTGAGAGAAATGATCCGTCAGATGAGCATCGGGATCGACGAGGGGGCGCTGCTGTTTGGCTACTGCCCGTGGAGCGCGATGGATCTGGTATCCACCCGGGAAGGCATCACCAAGCGCTATGGCTTTATCTATGTGGATCGTGATGAAAACGACGAAGCTGCAAAGGATGCGCCTATGAAGCGTTATCGGAAGGACAGCTTCTATTGGTATAAGAATGTAATTGCTTCTAATGGAAAGGATTTGGGTGAATAATATGGGATTTCCTAAGAATTTTATGTGGGGCGGAGCAGTTGCCGCAAACCAGTGTGAGGGTGCGTGGGATGCAGACGGAAAGGGTATGACGGTTTCCGATGCCTGCACCGCAGGAACGGTGGATACACCGAGATATACCACCTATCTGACAAAGGACGGACAGCCGGGAAAAGCGATGATGTTTCAGGATCTGCCGGAGGGGGCGCATCGTGCCGTTCTGGACGGATACTACTATCCGTACCACGAGGGTATTGATTTCTACCACAATTACAAGGAAGATATCGCCCTGTTTGCGGAGATGGGATTTAAGATCTTCCGGATGTCCATTTCTTGGGCCCGGATCTTCCCCAAGGGAATTGAGCAGACCCCCAATCAGGCGGGACTTGATTTCTACCGCAATGTTTTTCTGGAACTGAAAAAATACGGCATCGAGCCGTTGGTCACCATCTTCCACTACGACCTGCCTGTGTATCTGGAGGAGGAGCTGGGCGGATGGGAAAACCGGGAGCTGATCGACCTGTTTGAAAAGTACGCACGGGTCCTGTTTCAGGAGTATAAGGGTCTGGTAAAATACTGGCTGACCTTTAACGAGATCAACAGCCCGATCCTGCTGCGCAACTATCTGCCCAACTACACCAAGGAAAAGGTCTGCCAAGGGCTGCAAACGCTGCACAATCAGTTCGTTGCCAGTGCAAGAGCTGTGCGGGCGGCTCACCAGATCGACCCGGGTATGATGGTGGGGGCCATGCTGGCAGGTACCTGCAGCTACCCCCTGACCTGCAACCCTGCTGATGTACAGGCCAACCAGAAGCGCATGCAGAATGATTTTTATTACTGCGGCGACACCATGGTGCGGGGCGAATACCCCTACTTCGCCCAGAGACTTTGGAATGAATATGATGCAAAGCTGATCACCGAGCCTCAGGATTTTGTGGATCTGAAGGAAGGCAAGGTGGATATGGTCACCTTCTCTTTCTACTCCACCGGCTGCATCACCGTGGACGAAAAGGCGGAGAAGGCAAAGGGTAACTTTACCACCGGTGCAAAGAATCCCTACCTGAAGTACAGCGAATGGGGCTGGAGCATCGACGGACAGGGGCTGCGGTATTTCCTCAATGAGCTGTACGGCCGCTATCAGCTGCCGCTGATGGTGGTGGAAAACGGTCTGGGCGCGGTGGATGTGCTGGAGCAGGACGGCAGTGTTCACGATCCCTACCGCATCGCCTACACCAAGGAGCATGTCATGGCGATGAAGGATGCGATTGCCGACGGCGTGGATCTGCGGGCATACACCTATTGGGGCTGCATCGATCTGGTCAGCGCCTCTACCGGTGAAATGAAGAAGCGCTACGGGTTCATCTATGTGGATCGGAACAACGACGGTTCCGGCACCCTGAAGCGCTACAAGAAGGATTCGTTCTATTGGTATAAGAAGATGATCGCCTCCAACGGCGAAAATTTGGAAGAAAAATAAGAAGGTTTGAGTTTTAGAGTATGAAGCGTAGCAGAGTAAAAGAGTACGGTATTATTGCGTTCGGTTCGTTTTTGTTTTGCGCCGGACTGAACTGGTTCATTGTGCCTCTGGGGTTGTACAACGGCGGAACCGTCGGTATCTCCCAGATCATCCGAAGTGTCTGGAATTTCAATGCCAGCTTCGATGTGGCCGGTATCATCAACTTTATTTTGAATATCCCGCTGCTGTTTTTGGCATATTTCCACTTTGGACGGTCGTTGTTCCTCAAGACATTTTTCAGTATTGCCACCCAGACTATCCTCTTTACACTGATCCCCATTCCCGCAAGCCCCATCATCGATGAATATGCGGTGGCTTGCCTGATGGGCGGTGTGCTGGCAGGTGCCGGCGTGGGCATCACGCTGAAAGCAGGCGGTTCCGGCGGCGGACTGGATATTCTGGGCCTGTACTTCACACAGAAGATCAAGGATTTCGGTGTGGGACGGTTTACTCTGCTGATCAACGCGATCATATATTTCATCTGTGCCATCTTGTTTGAGCTTCCTGTGGCCATCTATTCGATCCTCTATTCCATGGTATATTCCATGGCTGTGGATAAGACCCACTTGCAGAACATCAATACCAGTGTTATGATCTTCAGCAAGAAAAAGGAGATCTGCGAGGTGATTCTCCGGGAACTGAACCGGGGCGTTACCTACTGGACGGGTAAGGGTGGATATACGGATACGGACACCTATGTGATCTACACCGTACTTTCCAAGTACGAGGTTCGGACCTTGCAGGATAAGCTGCACCAGAAGGACCCAGACGCTTTTGTCATCATTACAGAGGAGGATCAGATCCTGGGAAATTATGAAGTACGCCTGTAAGAAGCCGGACAGGCAGCCGGAAGATTTCGGAAAAACGGGGGCTTTATCCCAAAGGAGCGTCACAGGACCCTTTTCAGGGGCACGTGATGCGTAACGCAAACATCATATAAAAACATAAGGAGGTCGCAGGATGAAGTTAGCGAAGGATATTGTATTGGAGTATATGCTGTCGCAAACGCAGAATCATTCCGGCGACCTCCGATTTACAACGCAGGAGCTGTCGGATGCGCTGCAAATGCAGCGCTCCAACCTGAGCAAGCTGTTAAATGAACTGGTGAAGGAGCAGAAGATCCAGAAAACCAACGGCCGCCCGGTGTACTATTCCGTTATGGTCAAGGACGGGGACTCCTGCTTCAATAAGATGGTCGGCTGCAAATCCAGCCTCAAGCAGGTGGTACAGCTGACCAAGGCGGCCCTGCTGTATCCGGGCAATCCGCTTCCCATCCTGATCACAGGGCCGGAGGGGGCGGGCAAAAGCCTGCTTGCCTCCCTTGTATATGAATTTGCAAAGGAGACGGGGGTTCTTTCTCAGGATGCCCCTTATGTAAAGATCAACGGCCGCTATCTGGAAGAAGAGACAGAGGAGCAGACGAAGGATGTATTCTTCTCGGAGACGGACGGTGCTGTGGGCAGGGCGCAGAACGGGGTCCTGTTTGTGGATCACATCAACTGTCTGGGGCCGGATGTGCAGAATCTGCTCCTGAAGCAGGTGGAGGCGGCACAGACCGACACCAATCATGTGGTGCTGATCTATTCTGTGGATGATTCCGTGAATCCATCCCAGATGAGCCTGTACACCTCTAAGTTTTCGATCGTTGTGGATATGCCGCCTCTGTACAAGCGGACACTGGAGGAACGGTTTGAGATGGTGCAGAGCTTCTTCCGAAAGGAAGCACAGCACATGCAAAAATCCATCAAGATCAGTGCAGAGCTGCTGCGCTGCCTGCTGCTGTACCCGTGCCAGTCCAATGTCAGGCAGCTGCGCAAGGATATTCAGCTGGCCTGTGCCAATGGATATGCCAGAAACTTCGATGCACAGAAGGACCAGATGGAGGTCATGATCCATGATTTCCCCAACTACGTGCGAAAGGGATTTCTGAGCTATCGGAAGTATTGGGCGCAGCTTGAACAGATCGTGCCGGACAATTATCTCTATATCTTCTCTGAACAGCAGACCGATGCATGCCAGAATGAATCTCTGGTCCAGAAAAATCCGAGAGACAGCTTTTATGATATGATCGATCATAAGATCCGAGGGTTAAAAGAACGGGGGATGCATGAGGAGGAGATCACCACCATTATTCAGTCGGATCTTGACTACAATTTCTGCGTCAAGAATCAATCCATGACGCCAAAGGAATTTAACAAGGAGTCCCTCTCCAAGGTGGTGGATTCCAAAATCATTCGTTGCGTAGACCGATTCCTGAAGGAGGCCACGGTCCGCTTCGACCGGGTCTATCCCAATTCGGTGTTTTATGCGGTCTGTCTGCATTTGTCATCCATGCTGGAGCGCCAGAACAAGGCGCAGAAGATCTCCAATGACCAGATATTGAAGATCGTGAAGGAAAACAACGATGAATATATCTTCTGCTCGAAATTTGCCGATGAACTGGAGAAGGAATTTGCCCTTCAGTACCCCATCCCCATTGATGAGATCGTGTTTTTGACCAGATTCATCTGTGATCCCCAGTTTGAGGAAGAAGCGGAAAGCAAGCCCGTGGTACTGGTCGCCATGCACGGAAGCAGCACGGCCTCCGGCATCGTGGAGGTGGCTAATACGCTGTTTCAGGATGATAATATATTTTCCTTTGATCTGCGTCTGGATATCGACATGCAGCAGATCTATGAGGATTTCAAGCAGACCATCGTGGATATCAATCAGGGGAAGGGCGTGCTGATGCTCTATGATATGGGCTCCTTGCAGTCTATGGCCAATATGGTGGCAACGGAAACGGGGATCGAGATCAAGACGGTCTGCGTGCCGGCCACGCTGATCGCTCTGGACGCATCCCGAAAAGCCAGCTGCCACAGCTCTTTGGAGGAAGTCTACAACGAGGTCATGGATTCCTATCAGCAGCTGTATCCGGAGATCGAGCAGTCCTATCAGAAGGCTCAGGAGCCTCAGGTGATCATTACCCTGTGCATGACCGGAGAGGGCGCTGCGGTGCAGATGAAAAATTATATTGCGCAGAATATCCATATGGAAAATACGGATATTGTCCCCCTTGCTATTTCGGATCGGGAATATCTGTTGAAAAAGGTGAATCAGATCCAGAAAAAGCAGAAGATCGTCTGCATCGTGGGGGCGTACAATCCGGAGCTGCACGGCATTCCTTATATTCCGGTGTCTACCCTGTTCAGCACGCCGGCGGATAAACTGGATATCCTGCTGTCTCTGGAAACCACTCAGGCGGTGATGTCGGTCAACTACAATATGATCTATACCTGTTTGCAGGAGCAGCTGGAGGATTTTGATATTCAGCTGCTGAAGGAAGTGCTGCCCAAGGTGATCACGCAGATCAAACGGGTGAACCACGGCCTGTCGTCAGATCAGGAGATCGGACTGTTCATGCATATTGCCTGCTCCATTTACCATATGCAGCGAAATACGCCGCTGCCCCAAAATCCAACGGCGCAGCGTGTCATTGCCAAAAACAAACGGCTTTACAATGATTTGAAGGATTTCCTTGCCCCTGCTGAGGCGGAGTTCTATGTGAAATTCAGCGACGATGAGCTGGCAAACATTATTCAGATCATTAAGCGGATATAAAAAATTCCGAGGAAGGTTCAAAGTGAACCGACCTCGGATTTTTTGTTTTTACTGCCTTGCACAGAGGGAGCAGAATATGTTTTCTGCCTGCTGATCCGGTACATGCAGGGGAGCATGGAGTCAGGCTTCGGCCTCCTCCTGAGAGATGGCCATTTTATTCTCGGTGATCCTTAGGACGATGCTGTCAGCGGGCATGTGCAGCGTAATATGCGGGGTGTTCAGCTCAGGAATATCCGCGAGGGTGATCAGTGTACCGGGGGCAGCCCCTTCAAGATCCAGTGTTACGTGATCGACCATATATTCGGGCAGGGCCTCATAGGGCACTTCGTCGATCATCTGCTCCAGTACGCCGCGGACATTGTCGGCGTTGGTTCGGTAGATGTGGGCAAAGCTGTTGACGGTCTGTCCGGCCTTCAGGGCCTGAAAGCTGATATGCTCCACGTTTTGGTTATCCGGGTTGCGGGTATATTCCTTGATTTGGGTGGGAATCACCTGACCTGCAAGCTGAAGGCGGACCTTACTGCCGTCATGCTTTTGACGGCACAGCTGATTTGCAGTCTGCTGATTCATTTGGATGGAAATGGCTTCAGGCAGTGTTCCTCCATACACAGAGCAGGGGACAATGCCCACTCGCCGCAGGTGCTTTGCTTTTGCTTTGGGATCTCTCTTTTCCACATTGATGATGTCCATTGTGTACCTCCTAATCGTATGTATATTGATTTCTATACCGTATGAGCGTTGTCAGACGGTGAATAGATATAAAAAAGAAGCACTTTATGTGTGCTGTGCGGCACAACGAAAAGCCCTTCTTCCTGACGGTTCTTTTGTATTTATATGGTTCATTGTATCACGGCGGATGCAAAATTCCTGTCGAATGACTGCTCCGGCTGAAGGGGACAGGCAAGCCTCTTGATTCGAAATCATCATATCATTTTCTGGAATTTATTGCAATGAGTGCAGGGGTAAAAAGGGGATATTCTCCAATATACACAATAAAAATAGAATTTTTCGTGGGATTTGCTTCTTGAAATCCGAGGATGTGCCGTTGATATGCGGGAAATTGCAAGAGCCATAAACTGCCCCCTATCCGGTACAGACGGGGAGCCTGTTCGGGCAGGGGGTGTTATAGGAGAAACACTTTGCTGTCAAAGGAGAAAAAACAAACAGAAGGATCAGCCTCCGATGTGGAACTCATAGTAAGCCGAGGGATCGTCAAAGTTTTCGTTGGGGACCCACAGCATGGATTTGTCGGTCATGTTATATACGACGCTGTGTACGGTCCAGCCGTTGTCATCGTCATTGTTCCATGTCCGTCTGCCCACCATTTCAAGAATATCCATAGCAGCATGCTCGTCGGCAACAATGCCGTTGGTTTTGTTCAGCTCCTCGTGGATCTTGGAGTAGCGGTCGAAGCCCTTCTTCTCACTGGCGGGGGAGCCATTGTAATAGTCCGGCAGAAGGATGAAATTGGTGATGACCTGATTATCCCGGGCGGCTTCGTTGGGGCCGATGTGGGAATCGTCATCGCTGTAAGTTACGACCAATTCTCTGGCGCTGCCGTCATTATCGGTGCTGTCTGTTCCGGCGACCCATTGAAGAACGGCGCTTCTGCCGCTGGCATCAGCAACCATGTAATGGTAGGATGTTTTTGCAGAATCATGCAGATCATAGGAAGATGCGATCTCTACGGCTTCCTCAATGCTGTCAGCGTAATCCAGAATCAGGCGCAGCAGTGTTGTGGAGGTGAAATCGGGCTTATCGGTGTTCTGATCGGTGGGTACGGTTTTTTCACCGCCCTGATAGGTCATGTAGATCCCGCAGCTGACACCGGCATCGTTGATGCCGTCCAGAGGTGCGTAGGTGGCGGCGAGAGCGGTGACCTTATCCATAAGGCTCGTCATGTTTTTTTCTACGTCAATGCCGAGGAACTGGAGGTCAGCAGAGGAGATGGAGGCATGGCGGCCTTCGTTTGCCTCGGTAAAGACAATGAGGGTATTGGTCTTGGAGAAGTCATAGTTCCGAGCCAGTAGGTAATCGCCGGACTGGCTCTTGGCGGTGAAGGAGGAGCAGGCGATTTCCGGATCGCTGATGTTGATTTTCATCAGTCCCTTGGTGATTTTGTTCGTCACAAACTGGATCAGCTCGCTGTCGCTTTTTACACCGCCCTGAGCAACAAAGTCATCCAGATAGAAGTCACCCTTGACGTGCATGGTGTAGACTGCGCCGTCGTCATGGGCATCGTTTCGTTCCCGCAGCAGCTTGATGCTTGCAAGGGTCGAAATCTCATTGTGCCAGATGGTGTAGACGGTGCCGGTGAAGGCGAGGGCGGCAATGGAAACGGTGGCAACGGCACCCACAGCCAGCTTTTTCCACAGTGGTTTTTTACTTTTTACTTGTTCCATAAGATAATTTCCTTTTCTTTCTGAGATTACGCAGGGGAATTTCGTTTTTCTGATCCAACCGAAAGTCGATGGCATAAAAGGTGGAATCTCTGCGTTTTTATATACATGTCATAGGTTTATTAAAAACCTGTTGCACATGTTATCACATAATGGAAAATCCGTCAAGGGTTTTTTAAAAACCTATAATGGATCGCTATTGACTTTCCGCTCGGGAAAAAATATAATAATCCCATGGATAAGAAGATTAAGATCGCATTGGCAGACTCCATGCGGGATTTTCATTTGCCCCGCTATGAGCAGCTGCCCGATGTAGGGCTCTATTTGGAGCAGACAGTAAAATATATCAACCAGTGCCTGCGCCCTCTCGGATGTATGGAGATCACCGGCTCCATGATCCGAAATTATGTGAAGCAGGGACTGGTGCCGAATCCTGTCCAGAAGCACTATTATGCAGAGCAGATCGCCTACCTGATCTGCATCACCATGCTCAAGCAGGTGGCACAGCTGGAATATATCAGCAAGCTGTTTTCCAGACAGCGGGTGACCTATACCAACCAGATGGCCTATGACTATTTTTGTATGGAAATGGAAAATGTGCTGTACCATCGGTTTGGACTGAAGCCGGAAATCGAGGATGTGGGTGTGACCTCGTCTCTGGAGAAGGAGATGCTGAGAAGTGCAATCACTGCTGTTTCGCACATCATCTATTTTCACGCCTGCTTTCAGCACCTGTCCTCCGCACCATAGACTTAAAAAACCGCACCGCCTTGCCAGACGGTGCGGTTTTTTGGAGAAAATTTCCACGGAGCGGAGATACAACTGGAGATTTGCCTGAGTTTGTGTTATATTCAAGGAAAACCCTCCTGTGTCAGGATGGACGCAGAAAGGGGACTGAGGCATGAGTCTGAAATTTTGGAGGATATCCCATGACATTAGAAGCATTTTTTTGCAGTAATCCCAGAGTAGCCCTTGCGTTTTCCGGCGGGGTGGATTCTTCGTATCTGCTCTATGCGGCGTTGAAATACGGTGCAGAGGTGAGAGCCTACTATGTGAAAAGCGCCTTTCAGCCGCAGTTTGAGCTGGAGGATGCGCAGCGTCTGGCCCGGCAGCTTGGGGCAGATATGACACTGCTGTCCGTGGATGTGACCCAGTATGATACGGTTATGCAAAATCCTCCTGATCGGTGCTACCACTGCAAAAAGGTGATTTTTCGTGAGATCCTGCAGGCGGCACACAGGGACGGCTTCCATGTGATCCTGGACGGGACCAATGCGTCGGATGATGCATCCGACCGCCCGGGAATGCAGGCCCTTGCAGAAATGGAGGTGCGCTCGCCGCTGCGGGAGTGTGGCTTGGATAAGGAGACCATTCGCCGGATTTCACGTGAGGCCGGACTGTTTACTTGGGACAAGCCGGCCTATGCCTGCCTTGCAACAAGGACCCCGACAGGGGAGCGGATCACGACGGAGAAGCTGGAGCGCACGGAAAAAGCAGAGGGCTTTCTTCAGGAACTGGGCCTGCGGGACTTTCGGGTCCGTTCCGTGGGGGATATGGCCAAATTGCAGGTGCGTGAGAGGGACCTTGATACTGTCATGAAAAACCGCGCCGTGATCCTGAAGGAATTGAAACGGTATTATCAGTCGGTCGTGGTGGATTTGGAGGAACGGTGATGAAAACACTGTATGTGGACGCGGGAAGGTGGATGACGGAGCAGGCACTGGCCGGAGCACTGTTGGAGCTGATGCCCGAGACGGAGGCCTTCGTTCGGGAACTGAATGAGGCCGGCATACCCTGTCATGCAGGAGCCGGAAACGGGCCCCGCGGGCTCGGCACCGCCTTTACGATCCGACCGGATACACGGGAGCCGTGTGCCATTCCCGGGGGGATCAGTGAGGCGATGTCTCATATCCGAATTTCCCATAAGGCACGGCAGGACGTGCTTGGCGTGTTCCAAATCTTGATGGATGCATACCAAGCGGTCTGGGGCTTGGAGGGAGCGCAATGGGAGCAGGTTTGCAGCTTGTCAGATGTTTTTACGGTAGCGGCAGTCTGTGTGATGATCGATCGGCTGTCTCCGGATCAGATCCTTTTTGCCCCTGTGGGTATTTCGGATGCATATGGGGACTGTGATCGAGAGACAGCCGTGCTGCGGGAGCATCTGGTCATGCAGATGATGCAGGGGTGTCCGGTCCGAATGGACGGTGGTGGCTGCACTCCGGCGGCGGCAGCAGTGGCGCGGTATTTCGCTGCTGAAGCTGCCCAGATGCCCGTCATGCGGCTCCTGCGGTGGGGAAGAGGTCAGGGAAATGGAAGCTCGGTTCGCGCGGTGTGGGGAGAGACAGAGCAGCTGTGTCAGGACGTGGTGGAACTGAGCTGCAATGTGGACGACATGACTGCCGAGGCCATCGGCTTTGCCTTGGAACAGTTTTTGGCGGAGGGAGCTGTGGAGGCATATACTGTCCCCATTGGGATGAAAAAATCCCGCCCGGGTGTGAAGGTCTGTGTTTTATGCAGACCCGAGCAGAGGGAGCGCATGGTGCATCTGATCCTGAAGCATACAACCACCCTTGGGGTACGGGAGTCAGGATTCAGACGATATACCATGAGCAGGAGCTTTCGGCAGATCCAGACCCCCTACGGAACCGTCTGCAGAAAAGACAGCATTGGCTATGGGGTCAGCCGCAGCAAATATGAATACGAGGATCTGGCAAAAATTGCCCGGGAGCAGGGACTGAGTTTGGAAAATGTTTGGGCAGTTCTGGAAAAGGCAGACAAAAGCCCATCGGAGCGCTGAACTCCGATGGGCTTTTGCTGTCAACGTCTGCGCAGCTGCCAGAATGCCACGGCACTGGCGGCTGCGACGTTTAAAGAGTCTACGTCATGGGACATGGGGATCATCACGGTGTAATCACAGGAGGCGATGGTCTGGTGAGACAGGCCGTCCCCCTCGGTTCCGAGAATGACAGCGAGCTTCTCCTCAGCCATCAAATGCGGATCGTCGATGGAGACAGAGCGGTGGCTCAAGGCCATTGCGGCGGTTTTGAAGCCCATGGACTTCAGCTGCTGCAGGCCGGCGGCAGGCCAATCTGCAGGAGTGCTGCCGATCTGGGTCCAAGGGATCTGAAACACGGTTCCCATGCTGACGCGGGCAGCCCGACGGGTCAGCGGATCACAGCAGGTGGGAGTGATCAGAACCGCATCCATGTGCATGGCAGCAGCGGAACGGAAGATAGCTCCGATGTTGGTGGCGTCCACGATCCCCTCCAGAACGGCGATCCGGTGGGCATTTGCGCAGACCTGCTCCACGGTGGGCAGCGTGGGGCGGTGCATCGCACAGAGGATTCCTCTTGTCAGCTCATAGCCTGTCAGACGGCACAGGATATCCCGGTCTGCGGTATATACGGGGATATCGCCGCAGCGCAGGATGATATCCTGCCCCTGTCCGCAGATTTGTCTGCGCTCCATCAGCAGGGAGATGGGGATGCATCCTGAATCCAGTGCGCGCATAATGACCTTGGGACTTTCTGCGATAAAGATCCCTTTTTCGGGCTCCTTGCGGCTGCGAAGCTGGGCGTGGGTCAGTCGGGCAAATAAATCCAGCTCAGGTGCAGACAGATCTGTGATTTCGATGATATTGGGCATGGGATTCTCCTTTAAGCATAAAATAACGGATCAAGAGATTTTGTACCATTATAGCCCAGTGAAGCGGGGGTGTCAAATCCCTTGCCCCGGGGAAAAGGGCCGCAGCGTGCAGGTTTTTGTAAAAAAGAAAAAATGAAAGAAGAAATCTGAAAAAACGCTTGACAAATAGGAAATGGCATGGTATATTAACTGAGCTGTCAGCGAACAGCACAAAACAAGTTGGTTTTGATTGTGGTGAGGGTCCACCTGTTCCCATCCCGAACACAGCAGTTAAGCTCACTTACGCCGACGATAGTTGCCTGGTGACGGGCCGTGAAAATAGGTAATGCCAACATTTATAATCCCCCTTAGCTCAGTCGGTAGAGCGACGGACTGTTAATCCGCAGGTCGTTGGTTCAAGTCCAACAGGGGGAGCCATTTGGCCCGGTGGTGCAGTCGGTTAGCACGCCAGCCTGTCACGCTGGAGGTCGACGGTTCGAGTCCGTTCCGGGTCGCCATATTGCTATTGAGCAGAGCGATTGCTCTGCTCAATATGCCTCTGTAGCTCAGTCGGTAGAGCAGAGGACTGAAAATCCTCGTGTCGTTGGTTCGATTCCGACCGGAGGCACCAAGATGCGGGTGTAGCTCATCTGGTAGAGCGCCACCTTGCCAAGGTGGAGGTAGCGAGTTCGAGCCTCGTCACCCGCTCCAAAGACCCTGACATTTGTCAGGGTCTTTTTTCTATTGAAACGATCAAAAGGCGTGCCACTTTGGCACGCCTTTGCTCAGCGTATTAAAGAGTTCTCAGGAGTTTGATGCTGAAGCGTTAAATAAAGTCAAAATCATGCTCCACAGGGGGATACCTTGACGAACATCCTGCTCAGGATGAAAAAGCTGCCCGAAGGCCATCTCAGGGCTTTCGGGCAGTTTACAAAAGGCGTGCTGTTTCGGCACGCCTTTGTTATATGCTGTGTGGGTATGGCTGATTGGGATGCTGACCGGCAAAATCGTGATAGGGCCATCTTTACGGTGCGGTGAACAGGGATATCTGAGGCAGACAGAGCAGGGAAAAGTCTTGAAGGGCCTCCACATCAATGAGGACCGCTCCACGGTCCTGCAAGGCCATTGCAGAGGCTGATCCGTCGTTGAAGCAGTAAAGAGGACTCCAGCTGTTTCGCAGATTTTTGACAGAACCATCCCATGTACCCCCTGTTCCCAGTTCGCACTGGGCCACTAAGGTGCATTCGCCCAGTGCATGGATGACACGGTTCCGGCTGAGGGCACGGAATGCGGTGAATGAGAGGTCATAGCTGTCCTCGCAGAGGTACAGTGTGGAATCACGGACTGTTTTTTCAGAAAGGGTGTCAGCGATGACGCTGATCACGCTGCCTCCGTGCTGAATGCAGGAATCTTGAGCTGTTGAATCCGAGCCTTTTGCATTTCCGGAAATCAGGTTCAGCCCCTGCCTTGCGGCCTGTGTGCCGCCTTCCTCGGCAAAATATCGGTTTTCAGGTGCCAGCAGGCGGCTGCCCACGAGACCGACACCGGAGGCAGAAAGAATGCTGACCTCCCCCTTGTACCACAGACATGGGGGAGCATCATCCCCAAGGCGCTGCCGCAGAAGCTGAGGATATTGGGGGCTGATTCTGGTCAGAGGATAGCAGCCCATAGCGGAACCTCTTTCAAGGTAGTGCTCCAGAAGCGCTTGGTCATCCATCAGAGAGACGATGCGCTCAGCGTCATCCCTGCCATAGCCCAGAGCGATCAGATCCGAAGTGGTCAGATCACGGGACTCATATTGTCTGGCGCAGCTGCGCACACGTTGGGACAAACGGCGGAATTGGGGGACGGTCAGAGGCTTGCGATTCGGATTTCCCAGATGCGAGGTCAGCAGCAGTAAACCGTACTCAATATCAGTCAACGGAATCGCCTCTTCACAGGAGCGGGAGTTTTAACAACTTCCTCGGTAAGGGTACCGTCATCGGCAAGGAGCATGGGCTTGACAGTATAGTTTGAGAATTTAGCGATTTCGTCCAGCTTGGCTTTTTCGGGGAAATTGCCGAGGATGTTCCATGCCTGTCCCTTGCGCTTGGCACGGCCTGTTCTGCCGATGCGGTGGACGTAGTATTCGTTTTCCTCGGGAATATCGAAGTTGATGACGCAGTCCACGTCGTCCACGTCGATCCCTCGGGAGGCAACATCGGTGGCAATGAGGATCGGCAGCTTTCCGCTGCGATAGCGCTGCATGGTCTTTTCCCGCTGATTCTGGCGGATATCCCCGTGGAGGCAGTCACACTCCAGTCCTGCGCGCTGAAAGTCGTCAGACAGCCGCTGACACATGTGCTTGGTGTTGCAGAAAACGATCACCCGCTCAAAGCCCTGCGTCTTGATCAGGCGCAGAGCGGTTTCGGCCTTGGCAAGGGGGGAGACGGTCAGGGAGAACTGGTCGATATCGGGACGATCCTCCTTGCTTGGCTCAATGGTGATCTCGACCTCGTCACGCTGATACATCCAGCTGACGGTCATGACCTCCTGAGAAATGGTTGCAGAGAACAGGCCCAGATTTCTGCGGTTTTTTACTTTTTCAATGATCTTTGTCACATCCTTGAAAAAGCCCATATCCAGCATCCGGTCGGCCTCGTCCAGAACAACGGTCTGGATCTTGTCCAGACGGATGGTCTTGCGGTTGTAGTGATCCATCAGGCGGCCGGGGGTGGCTACCACGATCTGGGGCTTGCGCTCCAGCTGCTTGATCTGCGCTCCGATGCCGGCGCCGCCATACAGCACCGCTACGCGGATGTTTTTGAAATAGGTCAGAAGTCCCCGCAGCTCGTCACCGATCTGAATGGCAAGCTCGCGGGTGGGGGCAAGGACCAGACCCTGCACCTGTTCGTTCTGGGGGTCGATATGCTCGATCATGGGGATGCCGAAGGCAAAGGTCTTGCCGGTACCGGTGGGCGCCTTTGCGATGACATCCTTCCACTGCATGAACTGGGGGATGGCTTCGGCCTGAATGGTGGTGGGGTAACCGTACCCCTTTTTCTCCAAAGCTTTCAGCATGGAATCGCTCAATCCCAGCTGCTGAAAAGTAATGTTTGTTTCAGTCATGATTTTGTTCCTTTTCCATATCACTAATCATGGCTATTCTATCAGTATTTCCGAATATTTGCAACCATTCCGCCGGGAGTTTGGGGTAAATATCAAATTTAAGAAAACATAAGGGGATTTTCGTGGACAAACCGCCTAAAATGTGCTATTGTTATACGAAAAGTAAGATGGGAAAGGTGTGATAATTTTGCGGACAGATGTGATGGGGGTCGGCTTCGACAACCTTACAAAAGCAGAATTCATCCATCGGGCAGAATGTATGCTCGACCAACGCCAAAAGGGGTACTGCGTGACCCCCAATGCTGAAATCGTATACGAAGCGGTCCGTGATCCTGAGTTCCGTGGACTGCTGAACGGGGCCAGTCTGGTTCTGCCGGACGGAGCCGGTGTTGTTTTGGGCGCAAAGATCCTGGGCACCCCCATGAAAGAGAAGGTTGCCGGCATCGAGTTCGGAGAGGAGATATGCAGTCTGCTGTCACGACGGAGCGGCAGACTGTATCTTCTGGGCAGCAAGCCCGGGATCGCAGAGCTGGCAGGAAGAAAACTGGTTGAAAAATTCCCGGGACTGGTCATATGCGGTACGGCCGACGGTTATTTCAAGGACGAGGCAGCGGTGATCGACCGGATCAATGAAGCAAAGCCGGATGTCGTGTTTGTATGTCTGGGGGCGCCGAAGCAGGAGAAATTCATCAAGGCTCATTTTGATGAGATGGACGCCACGCTGATGCTTGGCTTGGGCGGCAGTCTGGACGGCTATGCCGGGACGGTTCAGCGGGCCCCAAAGTGGATGATCGACCTGAGCCTCGAGTGGCTGTACCGGCTGATCAAGGAACCGAAGCGCATCGGGCGGATGATGCGCCTGCCGAAATTTGTTTTGATTTGCTTCAGGGAAAAGATGCGGAGGAAGAAAAATGGGTAAACTGATTGTCATAGAGGGAACAGACGGCTCAGGAAAGTCTACCCAGTTTCGCAAACTGACTGAGCGCATGGAGGCCGAGGGCAGAGCCTTTCGCAGGATCGTGTTTCCCCAGTATCAGGAGGAAAGCTCGGCACTGATCCGCATGTATCTGGGCGGGGCCTTTGGGGATAAGCCCTCTGATGTCAATGCCTATGCGGCATCGTCGTTTTACGCGGCAGACCGCTATGCCTCTTATAAAAAGGTGTGGGGCGAATGGTATGAAAAGGGCGGTGTGGTCCTTGCAGACCGGTACACCACCTCCAATGCGGTCCATCAGGCATCGAAGGAGCCGGAGGAGAAGCAGCAGGAGTTTTTGAGCTGGCTGTATGATTTTGAATATAATCGGCTTGGACTGCCCAGACCGGATGCGGTGATCTATCTGGATGTTCCCACCGAATACACTCAACAGATGATGCGGGGGCGTGAAGCCGCCACCGGAACCAGCGCCGACATCCATGAGCAGGATATGCAGTATCTGGCAACCTGCCGAAAAATGGGAAGAGCGGCCGCCGGATTTTATGGCTGGACCGTGATCGACTGTGTGACAGATGGGAAGATGCGCTCGGTGGAGGATATCCACGAGGAGATCTACCGCCATGTGAAAAGCAGTTTGGAGGAATGAGTTATGATTTACGTATTGCTTGGAACTGGATTTGAAGAAATGGAGGCTTTGACCCCAGTGGATCTGCTCCGCAGGGCGGGGATGCAGGTGCGCACGGTGGGCCTGAATGGGAAAACCATTTACGGCAGCCACCAAATCGGCGTGGAAGCGGACATCCTTCCGGATGAGCTGAATGCGTCTGATGCTGAGATGATCGTTGTCCCCGGGGGCTTAGGCGGTGTGGAATCCATCCGCGGGTGCAGCCGGGCGATGGAGTCCATTAAGACTGTGTATGAAAATGGAAAGCTGGTGGCGGCGATCTGCGCCGGCCCAACGGTGCTGGCGGATCTTGGCATTATGGAGCAGAGAAAAGCCACCTGCTATCCCACCTGCCGTTCGGGGATGTCCGGCGCCCATGTGGCAGAGGATGCAGCGGTAGTCCGTGATGGCAATATCATCACGGGAACCTCGGCAGGCTGCGCCGTCAAATTTTCACTGGCACTGATCGAGGCTTTGGCCGGAGAAGAGACTGCCCGCCAAATTCGGGAGCAGATCGTCATTCGGTGACAGGGCGAAAGGAGAACATTATGGACGAGAACAACATCAATGACCGTGATTCAGAACGTCTGACAGGCACGGATGATTATACGGGGACACTGCCTGATCTGAAGGACTTTGACGACAGCGGCGTATTGCCCTATGAATCGATGGATGTGGATGAGCTGCTTGAGGATGCCAGAATGTACGCAGAGATGGAGCCTCTGGAGCGTACTCCGCAGGAGCAGCCTGAGCCCTTCCGGGATGAAGCGTATCGGGATACCTTTGGAACGGGGGAGGAGCTGCGTCAGCTGCTGTCAGATGAGCCTCAGGAACCGGAGAAGCCTGAGCAGTCTGAACCCGAGGATGAGCCGATCCGACGCGTCAACCAAGCAGAGGAGATCCCCATGCGGAAGGGGCGGCCGAAGCGAAAGGACCGTTATGGCATGCTGGGCATTCCGCATATTCTGGTTACCTGCTTCTGGCTGGTCATCGTCATTGCCATCGGCGTATCTATGGGCAGAGTGATCTGGGTCTGCGCATCGGACGTGCTGGCATTCGGCCGTGAGGAAAAGATCGTTGAGGTGCGCATCAACAATGAGGACACACTCAACGATATCACGAATAAGCTTTATGATGCCGGCCTGATCCGTTATCCCGGATTGTTCAAGCTGTATGCAGGGTTTACCGATGCACGTGAGGATATCGGCTCGGGCAACTTTGAATTGAATACACTTTATGACTACCATGCATTGGTGGATTCCATGAACAACTATTCCTTCGACCGGGAAAAGGTAACGGTCCAGATCCCGGAGGGCTATACCTGTGCGCAGATCTTCAAGCTTCTGGAGGAAAAGGGTGTCTGTTCCGTGGAGGATCTGGAAAACTACGCCAAGGACGGCGAACTGGATGAATACTGGTTCCTTGAGGGCGTGGACCGAGGCAGCAAATACTCTCTGGAGGGTTTCTTGTTCCCGGATACCTACGAATTTTATGTCAATACCAGTGCAAAGCGGGTTCTGGAGAAGCTGTTGGACAATTTTGAGACAAAGTTCGACGAGAAGATGCAGGAGAAGGTTGAAGCACTGAATGAGCGCTTTGCGGCCAGATTGAAGAAAAACGGATACAGTGAGGAATACATTCAGGAGCATAAGCTATCCCTACGGGATGTCATCACCATCGCATCGATGATCGAGAAGGAAACCGCCGGCAATGACGAGAGCTATGATATTTCCTCGGTCATCTACAACCGACTGTCTGATGAAGATAAGTGGCCGTATCTGAACATTGATGCAGCACTGCTGTATGCGATCGGTCACCGTGAGGAGATCACCGCTGAGGATAAAAATGCGGACACTCCTTACAATACTTACAAATATCCCGGACTGATTCCCGGTCCCATCGCAAACCCCGGTATCAACAGCATGAAAGCTGCACTGGAACCCAACGATACGGGTTATTATTTCTACGCACTGGACCCGGACAGCGGGGAGCATCATTTTTCAAAAAACTTGGAAGAGCACAATGCATTCCTGGAAAGTATAGGGTAAGAAAATGGAAAAACTTGAATTACTTAGTCCTGCCGGAGACATGGAACGTCTGGAAATGGCGGTTCTTTACGGTGCAGATTCTGTATATCTGGCGGGAACAAGCTTTGGAATGCGTTCGTTTGCGGGCAATTTCTCTCCGGACGAGTTGACCAAGGCCGTGAAATACGCCCATGACCACGGGGTCAAGGTGCATGTGACGGTCAACACCATGCCTCGCAATGACGAGGTCGTCAGCCTGCCGGAGCATCTGGAGCAGCTGGATGCAGCAGGGGTGGATGCCCTGATCCTCGCGGATCTGGGAGCATTTACAATGGCGGGCAAATATGCCCCCCATTGCATCCGCCATGTTTCGACGCAGCAGTCCATTTCCAACTATGAGTGCGCCCAGAGTTGGTTTGATCTGGGGGCAAAGCGTGTGGTTCTGGCTCGGGAGCTGAGCCTTGAGGAAATCCGCGTCATTCGGGAAAAGACCTCCAAAGAACTGGAGATCGAAACCTTTGGTCACGGTGCCATGTGCGTCAGCTACTCCGGCAGATGCCTGCTGTCCAATTACATGACAGGCCGGGACGCCAACCGAGGCTCCTGCGCACAGCCCTGCCGTTATCAGTATGCCTTGATGGAGGAAAAACGCCCGGGTGAGTATTTCCCCGTGTTTGAGGACGAGGGCGGCACCTACATTATGAACTCCCGTGATATGTGCATGATCGATCATATTGACGACCTGATGGATGCGGGCGTGGACTGCATCAAGATCGAGGGCAGAGCAAAATCTGCATATTATGCAGCCATCGTGACCGGAGCGTATCGCCATGTGATCGACGATGTTGCGGCAGGCAGACCGGTCGATCCGGTATGGCGTGATGAAGTCGAGCATGTTTCCCACAGAAATTACTGCACCGGTTTTTATTATGGAGAGGCCGGTCTGTACACGGATCATTCCCGCTACATCCGCCAGTGGCAGATTTGTGCGATCGTGGAAAGCTGCGACGATCAGGGCGTGGCAACCTGCTCTCTGCGCAATAAGTTTGCAAAGGGAGATGTGTTGGAGATCGTGGGACCGGATAAGCGGCCTATGACCTTCACGGTTCCCCAGATGTACGATGCGCAGCAGGCACCCGTAGACGAGCCCAGAACCCCGCAGATGGTGTT
Source organism: Clostridiales bacterium (assembly GCA_019418025.1). Lineage (GTDB taxonomy): Bacteria > Bacillota > Clostridia > Oscillospirales > Oscillospiraceae > Faecousia. The sequence goes on from DYCR01000002.1 coordinate 41,119, forward strand.
CACCGTTCAGCTGCCTGAGCCTGTTCCTGCAAAATCGATCCTGAGAAGAGCAGTGGATCTATCCGCCAAATAAGGCAAGACCCTCGGCGGTGGATCTCATGCTGACGGTCGTAACGTGTATGCACCTTGTGGCCTATAAACAGTATGCTCGTAAAGATCGTGCAGAAAACAGCAAGTAGTGAACGTTCAGTTTATCTGGAAAATATAAAAAATGGAGTGTATCAAAGCTTGATACACTCCATTTTGCTTTATCAGTGTTCCTGAACATCCCCGCGGGATGAATCCGTTTTTTGTGTTACGTTACAGCTGAACCAGACCGGCATCGACCAGCTTTTGCAGGCTCATGAGGATACCCAGCTTGGCATGCAGCCAAGTCAAGCCGCCCTGAAAATATACTGCATAAGGCTCGCGGATGGGGCCGTCGGCAGACAGCTCGATGGAGCTGCCCTGAATGAAAGCGCCCGCTGCCATGATGACCTTGTCATTATATCCCGGCATGTCCCAAGGCAGGGGGACAGCAAAGCTGTCAACGGGAGCGGCAGCTTGAATGCCCTGACAGAAGGCAACCATTCCGGCCTCGCTGCCTAGCTCCACGGCCTGAATGATATCGTGGCGGGGCTCGTCAGCACCGGGGACGCAGCGGAAGCCAAGGGGCTCATACAGGTTAGCGGCAAAGATTGCACCCTTTTCTGCGCCGGCGGTAACGGTGGGAGCAAGGAAGAAGCCCTGATACAGGGCGGTCATCAGCCCCAGATTTGCGCCGACCTCCTGTCCCAGACCCGGTGCCGTCAGACGATAGGCACAGCGGTCTACACATTCCTTGGTACCGCAGATATAGCCGCCGATGGGGGCAAGGCCGCCGCCGGGGTTTTTGATCAATGAGCCGACGATCATATCGGCGCCCACATCAGAGGGCTCGACTGTGTCAACAAATTCACCGTAGCAGTTGTCAACCATTACCTTCAAATCAGGCTTGATGGACTTGCAGAAAGCGATCAGCTCGCCGATCTGCTTGACAGAGAAGGTGGGGCGGGTGGCGTAGCCCTTGGAGCGCTGAATGGTGACCAGCTTTGTTTTCTCGTTGATGGCCTTGCGAATGCCTTCGTAATCGAATGCACCGCCGGGAAGCAGATCCACCTGACGGTAGGAAACGCCGTATTCGGCCAGAGAGCAGGGGCTGGGGCGGATGCCGATGACCTCCTGCAAGGTGTCATAGGGGAGCCCTACGGGGCTGAGAAGCTCATCTCCGGGCAGGAGATTGGCAGACAGTGCCACGGTCAGGGCGTGGGTGCCGCAGGTGATCTGGGGACGGACAAGGGCGGCCTCGGTGTGAAACACATCGGCGTACACACGCTCCAGATTGTCCCGACCCACATCATCGTAGCCATAGCCGGTGGTGCCGGCAAAGCAGGCGGCGGAAATGTGGTTTTTCTGCATGGCAAGGATCACCTTTGACTGATTATATTCAGCGACCCGATCGATCTGCTCAAACCGCTGCTGCAGCTTGGTCAGTATTTTCTCACCATATTCATATACAGCAGGGGAGATCCCCATGCTGACATACAGTTGTGTTAATTCGTCCATTTGACAGCCTCTTCTCCAGTTAAAGTTCACATTTCCCCTGAGTGGCGCAGGCTCACGGGCCTGACCGATCATCGAGGGGGTATTTCATTTCGCACGAAGAATAACATAGCAAAAACCACTCTGAATGTCAAGAACAGAGTGGTTTTTTACGGGTTATCCTGTGCTTTTTCGGAGAAGAAGCTCATAATCCAGCTTCGGAGTTGGCTCATAGGGTTCGCCGTTCAGCGCGCGCATTAGCTCTCGGCAGGCGGTCTGCGCTAATGCACTGTGATCAAAGTGCAGGGCCGTGATCGGGATGCGGTAAGAAGCAAGGGCGGTGCTGTCACAAAAGGATGCGACCTTTGCTTCATGGGGGATATCCATTCCCAGAGTCTCCAATCGGGAAACAACCTGCATGCAGATGCAGCTGTCCATGCACAGAAAGCGGCGCACACCTGCGGCGATGAGAGCATCGACGGCCTGCGTGACCTTTTCCCGGCAATCAAGCCCCATGCGGATGGGGGTCTGTTCCGTGGGGAGATGGTGTCTCTGGCATGCGCTGCGAAAGCCTGCTAATCGGTCTTGATTTGCAATGTCGTGGATGTCATTTCCGAGCAAAGCTATTTTTCCGTCTGTCCCCGAGATCAGCTTTTCGGTCAATGCGCAGCATCCCTCAGTATGCATGTGCTGCGCCTCGACCTTGGCAATGCCGTGGTATCGGGCCGGCAGGGAACCCATTGCAGCAAAAGGGATGTCGAGGGTGCAGAGGGTCTGGATCAGCGGGTCATTTTCTGCTGTGCTGCTCAGGATGACGGCGTCGGCCCTGCGCTGGTGCAGGACGGTCATCAGCGGATCAGAGGGGCTGCGGGAGGAAAGGCACACCAGAACATTGTAGCCGCCGAAAAATGCTTCGCTGAGCACGGCGTCCATATCCTGATGCATGTGTGTCCGGTCGACACTCAGGGCAGGATGGGGGATCACCAGTGCCAGCTGCCGGGTGGAGCGGGCGGCCAGCTGTGCTTGTGCGCAGGAGTGGTAGTTTCGCTGGCGTATATGGGATTGGACCCTGTCACGGGTCTGGGGGCTGATCCGGCCTTTTCCCGAGATGGCTCTGGAAACGGTGGTCTTGGAAATGCCCAGCTCACGGGCAATGTCATCGATGGTCAGTTCTTTCTTTGATCCCATGGAGTTATCCTCATTTTGTGGAAGTTCTGTGTTTTAAAAAGTGGAAAAGCTGTGCGCAAATTTGCGCAACAAATAGCTTAGCAGAAATGAAGCCTGCCGTCAATCCAAAAGCGTCAAAAATATGTCGCAGAGGTGTTTTTTATGGTGGTATGTGGTTGCAATGGTGGGATAATGATGGTAAAATCATCACAAATAAAAACCACAGGAGGTACGGTTATGAGCATAGCAGACGAGATTTACCGCAAAAATTGTATGGATATTCTGGACCACGGATTTTATGACACCGATTGGGAGGTGCGCCCCCACTGGGCAGACGGTACGCCTGCGCATACAGTGAAGAAGTTCGGCGTTGTGAACCGCTATGATCTTCAGGAAGAATTTCCGATCATGACCCTCCGCCGGACTTATTGGAAAAGCGCCATCGACGAGCTGCTGTGGATCTGGCAGAAAAAGTCCAATCGGATCGATGAATTGGGCAGCCACGTCTGGGATGAATGGGCAGGCGAGGACGGAACCATCGGCAAGGCCTATGGCTATCAGTTGGGGATCAAGCATCAGTATCAGGAGGGGATGTTCGATCAGGTGGACCGTGTTCTGTACGATCTGAAGCACAATCCGGCCTCCAGAAGAATCATGACCAACATCTATAACTTCGAGGATCTGCATGAGATGAACCTGTATCCCTGCGCTTACTCGATGACCTTCAATGTGACCGGAGACACCCTCAACGCCATTTTGAATCAGCGCAGTCAGGATATGCTGACCGCAAATAACTGGAATGTCTGCCAGTATGCGGCATTGGTGCATATGATGGCTCAGGTTTCCGGCCTGAAGGCAGGCGAGCTGGTTCACGTGATCGCCGACTGCCATATTTATGACAGACACATTCCTCTGGTTGAGAAAATGCTGGAGAATCAGGGGTTTGATGCACCGAAGTTTACAATGGATGCTTCTGTTACGGATTTTTACCGGTTTACCAAGGACAGCTTCAAGATGGAAGGCTACCAGTTCAACGCCTTTGATTTTGAGATCCCCATTGCGATTTGAGGTGGAGCTATGGACGCAATCGTAGCGGTGTATGATGACTGGGGGATCGGCTGTGATGGTGACCAGCCCGTGGCACTGTCGGCAGACCGGAAATTCTTCCGCAGTACCACCAAGGGGGCTTCGGTGATCGTAGGGCGAAAAACACTTGCGGCCTTTCCCGGGGGACGGCCATTGCCGAACCGCCGAAATATTGTCCTGACACGGAGTGAGGCGGAGCTTGCCGGAGTGGAGCTTGCAGGCACTCCTGAGGAAGCGGTGGAGCTGTGCCGTCAGGATGCACAGGTCTTTGTGATTGGCGGCGGAACCGTTTACAGGCAGATGCTCCCGATGTGCAGCCGGGCCTATGTGACAAAGGTCCATGCGTGTCCGAAATCCGACACGTGGTTTGAGGATCTGGATGCATCGCCGGATTGGGAGTTAAAAGAGATCTTGCAATCCGGTGAGGAAAACGGCGTTTCCTATGAAATGTGCCTTTATGTCAGAAAAACCCAATAAATAAAAAACATCGAGAAAGGAGGTTTTCCTTTCTCGATGTTTTTTAGAAGCACTTCTTCTGGCGCTCTTTTTGGCAGTCGTTTTTTCTGCTGCAATGATAGCAGACCTCTCGGTCAGGGTTGGGGACATCGTGGAAGAATTTGACCAGATTGTCAACAGTGGTTTCGGCAATATTGCTCAGGGCCTCGTTGGTGAGAAATGCCTGATGGGATGTGACGATGACGTTGGGCATGGCGATCAGGCGGATCAGTGTGTCATCGTGGACAACATTGCCGGAGAAGTCCTCGTAAAACAGATCGGCTTCTTCCTCATAAACATCCAAGCATGCGCCGGAAACCTTTCCGGATTTGATGCCTTGGATCAAATCCTCGGTATCGACCAAGGCACCTCGGGAGGTGTTGATGATCACAACCCCCTGCTTCATCTGCGCGATGGATTCGGCATTGATGATATGGTTGGTTTGCTCAGTCAGAGGGCAATGCAGGGAAATGATATCCGACTGGGCGAACAATTCTTCAAGTGTCACATATTCCAAGCCGGTTTCGGGATGGGCGATTCGGTCATATGCCAAGATCCGCATGCCGAAGCCCCGACAGATATCCGCAAAGATCCGGCCGATCTTGCCGGTTCCGATGATGCCGACGGTTTTTCCGTGAAGATCGAAGCCGGACAGACCTGACAGACTGAAGTTGAATTCACGGGTGCGGTTGAAGGCTTTGTGGATCTTGCGGTTGACTGTGAGCAGCAGCGCCATGGCATGCTCGGCAACGGCATAAGGAGAGTAGGCGGGGACACGGAATACGTGGATCTTGCCGAAGCAGGCACGGGTATCCACATTGTTGAATCCGGCGCAGCGCAGAGCGATGACCCGGATACCCATTTGGTATAGGCTGTTGACGACAGACTCGTTGACCGTGTCGTTTACGAATACGCATACACCGTCAAATCCGGCAGCCAGAGAGACGGTATCCTCATTCAGCTTGGTTTCAAAATATTTGATTTCCAGATCCGTTCCGGCAGCGTAGGCATCGAATCCGGGGATGTCGTAAGGCTTTGTATCGAAAAATGCGATTTTCATAAAGTGTACTCCTTTGGGTTTGGTTGTAAATATTATGTCGATTGTTATAAAAATTTGCAATTGATTTTTATAACGAAAAAGCAGCCTGCGGTCCGTTGTTTTTTGTCATAGTGCTGTTATTGACATTTGTGTATCGATTCAAACAAATGGAAAAGAAAAACCCTCGGTTTACATCGTAAACCGAGGGTTTTGTGTTTATTCGATCGTGAAGCTTACATTTGCAAATTTCATTGAATCAATGTAGATTTCCAAAGTGTAGCTGCCTGCGTCAGAGGGAAGCTCCGGGATCTCCTCCAAGCAGTATCCCTTGTCGATCATCTCGTCCCACGTGCGGGTGCGGGTGGTCATGGAGGCCAGCTTGCCTTCAGAATCCCGAATCACGAACATGGAGGTCAGCTTCTTGCTGCTGAGATTGTAGATGCTGCTGGTGTAGTACTGGATTGCCATTTTGCTGCCGGGAGCAAAGGTCGTGGTGCTGTTTCCGAGATCGCCTCGTCCCCAGCTGTCCTTTTCGGGACCGCGGTAGGTGGTGATCTTAAAGTCGGAGGCTTTCAGACGGTAGCCGGAGAACTCCGTGGTGATACCGGCGATATCGGCAGAAGCCTTCGGGCCGAACACACTGGTCTGGTCAGCAGTTTGAATGGCGATCTCATAATGACTGCCCGGGGCAAGGGAAGAGATGGTGGCACTGGTGGAATCGGACTTAACGGTCTGCTGATAGCTGCCTCCGTCAGCAGTATAGCTGATGACCCATCCGTTTTCCGGAGCGGCGCCCTGATATTCCCAGTTCACATTGACGGAATTGCCGGATACCTCGGCTGTCAGGCTTGTGATGGTTATGGGATTTGCGCTGACATTCGTGGTCACGCTTTCGGACATGCCGCTTGCAGTGATCTCAAGGGTGTAGGGACTGGATACAGAGGTTTCTGTAAAGACAGCCTGACCGGAGGTGACTTCCTGAGTCTGGTCATATCCATCCTCGTTGTAGCATCGCACCGTCCAACTATCTACCTTTGCACCGGCAGGTGCGGCCCATGTGGCGGTCAGATTACCGTCATCGGTGCTGAACACATTCACGTTTTCGGCATAAATCAATTCACCGGAAAAGAACTGAATGCTGTTTTCACCGATCAGGAATACATCGTCACCGGCAGTCAGTCGGAAGGTGTAGCTTTTCCCGAGGGTCAGACCCTTGACCGTAGCCGTATGACCGGAGAAATCCATGGTCTTTTCTTCCTCACCCTCAGCGGAATAATGCAGCGTCCAGGCTTTGCTGTCCGGACCCTCAACGGCAAAGTTGATGATTGCGGAGCCATCCTCGGGACCTGCGGTGGCGGCAAGGCTTGCCACCTGTGTTCTGGGGGGGGTAGAGTAGGTTTTCTCGTTGATCTGTCCGGTGAGCTTGTGGAATTTCTCGACCTCCAGCGTGACAAGATACTGGCTTCCGGGGGTGAGTGCCTTGAAGGTGGCCTGACCGTTTTCTACGGGAGCGCGCTCAACATTGCCGAAATTATCCTTGCACACGACGGTGATGAGACTCTCGTCCCGATCGGTTTGCACCGTGACGGTAAGCACATCGTCCCGGCCTGCTACCTCAAATTCCGCTATGGGCACCAGATAATAGTTCGTTACTGCGTAATATCCGCCGTAAAGGACAGCGGCAGCAAGGATCACGGACAAGATCCCGATCATGATTTTCTTTACCTTTGGCTTTGCACGTCCGGCATCATCGCCTTCTGTGTCATCTGCCTCGGGGTCTTGAGCGGATTCCTCTGATTCCGGCTCGGCAGAGGGGGCATCGGCATTGTCCTCGTCCGCCTCATCCGTCAGGACGATGGGCTCGGGCATGGGGATGTCGATGGGCTCAGGTGCGACGGCAGGCTCCGGGGTTTCATGCTCGATCAGCTCCTGTGCCTGACTCAGAATCTCGGCAGCTTCGCCGGTCAGTGCCTCGGCGTCCGGCTCCTCAGGCTCTTCGTCGTCTGTTTCCAGAAGCTCCCGCAGGGTGGGCTCGTCGTCGGCAGCGTCCTGCTGAGAGGCCTCATCCTCGGCAAGGATGGTACTCATTCGGTCGATCCAGTCTCCGTCTTCTGTCTCGTCGGCTTCCTCGGACTGCGGTGCTTCGGCATCGTCATCACGCTCTGCGCCGCCTTCTTCGACGGCATCCTCGGTGTCTGCATCTGCTGCATCCTCGACAGCGTCAGACGGATCAGCAGCCTCGCTGGGCGCTTCCTCGGTCAGTTCATTTTCTGGGACCGCCTCATCCTCCGGCTGCTCCGGCTCCAGCACGGGGGGCTCGATCACAGGGGGGATGATGGGCACATCGTTGACGGCATTGCGCTGCATATAGGCAATCAGTGCATGTCCCATTTCCTTGGGATCGGTCCAACGGTCCTCCGGGCGGAAGGCGCAGGCCTTCAGGATGATCTCAGCCATCTCATAGTCTGCGTAGGCAGGGGGCGGCATAGGCTCGCCGGATGCCATCTGATCCATCAGCGCCTTGCGGCTTTCGTCGGAATCAAAGGGGAGCTGCCCGTTGTTGTACACCTGATAAAGGATCAGACCCAATGCATAGGTGTCCATGGTGGTGTTGAGGGTGGCGTAGGCATCCTCGATCTCCGGCGGGATGTACCGGCTTCGGTAACGGTCCGGCAGGGAGGCATACTTCAAGGAACTGAGCCCCAAAAAGCCCAGATCACCGATCAGGTATTCCTGATTGCCGCTGAGAAAGACGTTTTCCGGCTTCAGGTCCGCATACAGGTATCCGGCCTCACGGCAGACACTCAGTGCCGCACACAGGTCGATGCCCATGTTGACGGCGGCAAGGTGGGTCAGCGGATGGGTTCGGAACTGCCGCTCCAAGCTGCGCTTGTACGGACTCAAGAGGAATACTTCGTAGCCGACCCCTTCCTCCATGGGGACGATTTGATACTTGGTATAAGGAAGAAAGCCCCGCTGGGCGGATAATCTATCCAAAATCTCCACTTCATCCCGAATATCCTTTACAAGCTCCTGAAAATAGCCCTTGGCGGCTTCTTCATCAGGGTATGCGCCGGTAAGCAGCAGCGCATCGAGTTGTACCTGAGAGGCGGGAATGGAGATCGTCTTTACAATATACCGTTCATCAGAATCGTGCCGCATGGCAGGGTGGCAGCTGACGCCGCCGTGACATGACATGGAACTGCCCAGGGAGAATCCGTCCAGCATTGGGGAAATCAGTCTGGGATCTGACAAAACGATCACCTCCTTTTGCATATACACATACATGATAAGATATTTTCCTTAAAAATGCAACAGGATTGTTAGAATAGGGAGTTGTTTTCTTTTCCAATCAATGATATGATAGACATAACTTTGATATCAGATTAGATATCAGACTGCATACACAGCGATGGAGGAAAAGAATGAGTAAAATTATTTGTGATATTTGCGGGACCGTATATCCGGACAATGCCACGGTTTGTCCGATTTGCGGATATCCCCGTCAAGATAGTGAAAAAGCCATTTTGGATGATGCAGAAATGCAGGCAAATGCCGGGAGAAGATCCGGAACCTACGTCAAGGGCGGCAGATTTTCTTCTAAAAACGTTAAAAAGAGACAGGCGGCAGAATCTGCCGGCGAGCCTTATCGTGTGAATCGGGCGGAGAATCCGCACCGGGCCGAGCGTCCTCAGAAGGCACAGCAGCCCAGAACGGAGCAGCCCTTCCGTCAGGAGCAGCCGCCCCGTGACGATACAGCGGGACACGCAGAGCAGACAGTGACTCAGCGGCCTCAGCAGCCGGAGGTATCCGAGCAGCCTGCTGTGCAGCCTGAAAAGCAGCGCCCCAAGGCAGGCCCTGTCCTCAAGGGTGTGGTTGCGGTGTTGGCGGTGGCCGTTGTGGCGGTCAGCGGATATATTGCGTACCGGTTCATCAGTGGTGCAGGAGCTTATGACAAAAATGACGTACCCGATGGGACCGAGTCCCTGTCCCAGACAGAAGAAATGCCTCAGGACACCACGGCACCTGCTCAGTCCGAGATCCCCAGTGTGGGGCTGAATATCAGCAACGAGTCCATTGCATTCTCTGCCAGCGGACGCGCATGGATCTTGTCCGTTGAGCCGATCCCTCTGGACACCACAGATCCTGTCGTGTTTACATCCAGTGATGAAAAGGTCGCCATCGTAAACAGCCAGGGCAGAGTGACTGCTGTCGGCCCCGGCAAGGCAGTCATTACCATCACCTGCGGCGACATTGTGCGTGAAGTTCAGGTCGTCTGTGACTTTGAAGAAACGGCCGATCCGTCGGAGCCTTCCGGCGATGCCGCTCAGCCCACCAAGCCCGGTGAGACAACGGCACCCACTGAAGCCACTCAGGGTAAGGTGTATAAGGATCAGAACTGGAAAATGAACAACAAGCTTGGGGATGCGACCCTGATCATCGGCGAGGAGTTCTCTCTGGAGCTGAAGAACGATGCCGGAGAAATCGCGGATGTGCAGTGGAATTCTGATAACGCAGGCGTGGTTTCCATCAAGGGCAATTCCATCAAGGGCGAAATCGTGGGCATGACCAATGTATCGGCCACCATTGACGGAAAGACCTATACCTGCATCGTGCGCGTGATCCGCAACCGATAAGGCAAAAACTTCGGCTTTACAAGAGGATCGATCACACAATCACACAAACGCCGCCAAAGTCGGAAATTTTCCGACTTTGGCGGCGTTTTTCGTTGACTGTTGATATTGGCTGCATGAGCTGTTCAGCTCCGGGGCTTTACAGGGGGATGACCTGACAAACCGTGAGCGTGTGGTCAATGACCTGAAAGCGGATATCAAAGCCGGCAAAGGGCAGTCCGTAGATCCGCTCCGGCTTGCGCTGATAGGAGGGGCGCGGGTCGTGGCTCAGGACATCGACAGCGGCCCGCTGTTTCTCCGGCGGCAGCAGCTGCAGCAGCTCCTGCGGAAAGACGACATCCAGAAGAAATTTGTCGGCGGTGTCGGTAAAGCCGCCTGCGGCATCCGGGTGACAGTCGGCGTAGGGAATGTATGGCTTGATATCAAAAATAGGGGTGCCGTCCATCAGATCTGCGCCGCTTACATGGATCACAGTCCCCAACTGCTGTGTGTTCTCAACGGATTCCAGTCGGACACAGGACAGCCCCAGTGAATTGGGCCGGAAAGGGGAACGGGTGGCGAATACACCCATCCGGGTGTTGCCGCCGAGCCTCGGAGGGCGCACCGTCGGAGACCAGTCGGAGCGGACGGCTTCGGAAAATTGCCAGATGATCCATAAGTGGGTGAAGCCCTCGATACCGCGCAGAGCATCGCTGTTGCGGTATTCCGATTCAAATACGATGGTCGATTGCAGATTTTCCACCAGATTGCTTTGCCGAGGAATCCCGAATTTTGTGGGGAAATCACTGCGCATGTGTGCAATGGGGTGAATGGTAACGTCTTGCATATGTATCACATCCTTAAAAAATATGATACCCGAATTCCGTGGAAATTGCAATAAGCCAAAAGAATGGGGAACATATACCATGCTCCCCATTCTTTTCTGGATCAGTTTTCCCCGGTGATGGAATTCCTGCGGAACAAAAAAGAGATGCACCACAGACCGGCCAGAGCGACCAGTGCATAGACAAGACGTGACAGCATTGCCGTCTGTCCGCCGAACAGCCATGCAACAAGGTCGAATTTGAACAATGCGACAAGTCCCCAGTTCAGCGAACCGATAATGGAGAGAATCAGTGCGATCATATCCATATTGTTTACCTCCAATCTTGAAGTGTGTTGGCAGTAGTATCTCCTGTTTTGAAAAGAATATGCAGCAATTGGAAGAAAGATTGCTTTTTATGCCGTCTCAGGTTATAATGAATCCCAAGTCCTCTGGAGATTGAGGGCTCGTGATTGTGAAATCAGTTTGCCGGTATCGACCGGTTTGAAATTTTCATGTGATTTGGAAGGATGAAAAATCGATGACTACACTATATGAGGGTGCATTTGCAAAGCTGAATCTGACACTGGATGTGACGGGCAAGCGTGCAGACGGCTATCACGATTTGCAGAGTGTTATGCAGACCGTCTCCATTCGGGATGACGTTGAAATCGATGTCGGCACAGGCAGACCTTGGGAGCTGAGCTGTGATAAAGAGGGGATTCCCTGCGATGAGCGCAATCTGGCATGGAAGGCCGCGAAGGTGTTTGAACGTGCGGCAAAGCGGGATCTGGGCGGCATTGCGATCCGGATCACAAAGCGCATCCCCTCGCAGGCAGGTATGGGCGGCGGCAGTGCGGATGCTGCGGCAGTCCTGCGGGCACTCAACCGCCACTGTGACTACCCCTTTTCCATTATGGCCCTTGCCGAACTGGGTGCAGAGGTTGGCAGTGATGTTCCGTTCTGCGTATTGGGCGGGACGGCAATGGCAGAGGGCAGAGGCGAGCGGCTGCGTAAGCTTGCGGATATGCCCGAGTGTGTCATCGTAGTGTGTAAGCCCGATTTTTCCTCATCCACCCCTGAGCTTTATAAAAAGCTGGATGAGACGGTGATCCCGAAGCATCCGGACAACGTGGCGATGGAGCGTGCGCTGCTGTCCGGGGATATCGGACAGGTGGCGGAGCATATTTACAATGTGTTCGACCCCGTTGTCACAGCGGAGCATTTGGAAATGAACTACATCAAATCCATTATGAACTCCTACGGATCACTGGGTCAGCAGATGACCGGCTCCGGCTCGGCGGTGTTTGCGATCCTGCCCAGCTTTGAGTATGCCGCCGTGGTATGCAACATGCTCAAGGATAATTATTCGGACATTTTCATTTGTAAACCTGTATAAATATTGGAAAAACCGTCCATACTGCCAGAAATGACAGTATGGACGGTGATTTTTTATGTTTAGACATATCAAGCGGATCGTTGGTGTGGCATGCGTTGTTTCAATGGTCTGGTTGGGCGGTGCCATGGCAGATTCTGCCCGATTGCGTGAGGATATCCTGCGGTTACATGTGGTGGCGGCATCGGACACGGAGGAGGATCAGGCGGTGAAGCTGCAGGTGCGGGATGCGATACTGGGCTCGCTGAAGGATGGACTGGAAAAGCTGTCGAGTCCCGAGGAGGCATATGCTTACGTGCAGAGCATGCTGCCGCAGCTAGAGGAGACGGCCAACCGTGTGCTGACGGAGGCGGGCTTTGATGATCGGGCTGCTGTCAGTCTGGGGGAAGAGGCGTTTCCGATTCGGGAGTATGACACATTCACACTGCCTTCCGGTGTATATCAGTCTCTGCGGGTGGTCATCGGTGAGGGAGAGGGGCACAATTGGTGGTGTGTGGTGTTTCCGCAGCTGTGTCTCGGGGCAACGAGTCAGGAATTTGTGGAGACGGCCAACACCCATAACATCCCCGGGCGATTGAGCAAGACCCTGACCGGGGACTATGAGATCCGGTTCTGGGTTCTGGATAAGCTTGGGGAATTGGAGAATTTTTTTCACGACACTTCCGAATAAGTCCGATTTATGATATCATTTAAATGTTATCATCATGATCAGAAATAGATTGGGCGGTGAATTTATGCTGAATATTTTAGTGGGTACAGACTGGGTCGCCAACAGAGACGAGATCTTATCACGGGTGAGCAAGGGGGTGGCAGAGGAAAAACAGGGACTTGTGCTGCTTGTTCCTGAGCTGATCAGCCACGATGCAGAGCGCCGGCTTTGCGCCGCGGCGGGGGATACTGCCAGCCGTTTTGCGCAGGTCCTGTCCTTCACCCGATTGGTACGCAGCGTGTCTGAGTGGTGTCAGGTCATGCCGGAGCCGTGTCTGGACAACGGCGGCAGACTGATCGCCATGGCGGCATCTGCCAGAATGCTCTCAAGCAAGCTGAAAAGCTATGCGGCGGTGGAGACCAGACCTGAATTTCTGTCGGAGCTGCTCAATGCAGTGGATGAGTTTAAGCGGTGCTGTGTCACGCCTGCCGATCTGATGGGGGCATCCTTGCAGACGCAGGGGACCCTTGCCCAGAAGCTGGAGGAGCTGTCACTGATCTTGGAGGGCTATAACAGCATCTGCCAACAGGGACTGCGTGACCCCAGAGATCAGTCAGATTGGCTTTTGGAGCAGCTGGAGCTGTGCGATTATGCCGAGAAGCACACCTTTTACATAGATGGATTTCCGGATTTTTCCCGACAGAATCTGGCGATTTTAGAGCATGTGATCCGTTTCAGTCCAGAGGTGACCGTCAGCTTTAACTGCGATGGGCTGAAATCCCGAAGGGCTGCCTTTGAAAATGCAGGGCAGACGGCAGAGCTTCTGAAAAAAATCGCCGAGCGGTGGGATGTTCCCGTTACGGTGACCCAGATCGATCCGAGGCAGGACGAGCTGATGGGTCTGTGGCAGACGCTGTTTCAGGGGACGATCCCCGTGAAGCCGGAGCTGTCACAGCGGCTCAGCCTTGCCCGGTGTGACAGTATATTTGACGAATGCACGGTGGCGGCAGAGCGGGTTTTGGAGCTTGTGGCAAAGGGAAACCGCTATCGGGACGTGGGGATCGTATGCACCGACATGGACCAGTACCGCAGTGTTCTGGCACTGGTGTTCCGCCGCTGCGGGATTCCGGTTTATCTGACAGGAACCGACGATATACTGGAGAAAACTGCCATTGCTACGGTTCTGGCGGCACTGGATGCAGGACTGGACGGCTTGCAGCAGGGGGATGTTCTGCGCTACCTCAAGTCCATTTTGTCCGGCCTTGAGCCGGATATCTGCGACCAGATAGAGAACTATGCCATCGTATGGGGAATCCGGGGCGAAAAATGGAATCAGGAATGGACGATGCATCCTGACGGCCTGGGCAAGGATTGGTCTGAGGAGGATCGGGAGCGTTTGTCACGGCTGAATGCAGCCCGCAGGGTGGGGGTGGAGCCTCTCGTTCATCTGCGTCAGGGACTGCACGATGCGCAGAATGTATCTCAGCAGGTTCAGGCGGTCTATGGATTTTTAGAGGAGATCAAGCTGTCGGAAAATCTGGAGAAGCTTGCGCAGCAGGCCGATGCCCGAGGGGACAATCGGGAGGCTCAGGAATATCAGCAGCTGTGGGAGATCCTTATCTCCGCTTTGGAGCAGCTTTCGGATATGCTCGGTAAGAGCAAATGGGAGCAGGAGAATTTCACCCGATTGTTCCGGCTCCTGCTCAGCCAGTATGATGTGGGTACGATCCCCACGGTTCTCGACTGCGTCGCAGTGGGACAGCCCAGTGCGATGCGCTGTCAGCAGGTGAAGCATCTGCTGGTTTTGGGGACCTTGGAGGGGCAGTTCCCCAGCTATGCCGGATATTTTGGTATTTTGACGGATCAGGAGCGGACACAGCTGCAAAAGCTCGGGGTCCATCTGACCGGCGGAGCCATGGAGAATGTGGCAACGGAATTTTCTGAGATCTACGGATGCTTCTGCGGTGCGATGGAAACGGCGTATCTTTCCTGTCCTCCGGGGCAGACGGCTTTTGCCTATCGCAGACTCTGCACGGCGTTGGGGACGAAGGACGGGGAGGGGCTTCGCTCGGAGTTGGGGCCTGCACTGTCCGATCCTTGGGAAGCCGGAGCCTATCTGGCATCCCGGCATCAGCGGCAGACGGCTGAGGCGCTTGGTCTGACTGATGAATACGAAAGCACCCGAAAAAGGGTACTGTTTACCCTCGGACAGGTGGAGCGGGAGCATGTGGCACAGCTGTACGGAAAGCGGCTGCGGCTTTCGGCCTCTCAGATCGATACTCAGGCAGAGTGCCGCCTTTCTTACTTTCTGAAGTACGGACTGCGCGCCCAGAAGCGAAAGGAGATCACCATCGATCCGGCAGAGTTCGGCACATATGTCCATGCAGTATTGGAGGAGATGGCAAAGGAAATCAAGTCTCTGGGGGGATTCCACGCAGTTACCCGGGAGCAGACCTTGGAAATTGCCCACAAATACGCAAAGATATACGCGTCACAGCGTTTTGCGCAGCTGGAGTCTGATCGGGCCATGTATTTGTTCCGGCGCAATGACCAAGAGCTGGATGCAGTGGTCCGTGAGCTGTGGGAGGAGCTGTCGGTTTCGGCCTTTGAGCCGGTGGGTTTTGAGCTGAATTTTGACAAAAACGGCGATCTGCCTGCGGTCCGTATCCCCGGCAGTACCATGGAAGCGGAGATCCGCGGATATGTGGATCGGGTGGATGCTTTTTCCGACGGACATCGAAACATGTTCCGGGTGGTGGATTACAAGACCGGAAAGAAAAGCTTTGACTACTGCGATGTGTTCAACGGCGTGGGATTGCAGATGCTGCTGTATCTGTTTGCACTGGAGCAGGGGGACTGCGCCCTTCTGGGGGATAAGCCTGTGGCGGCCGGTGTTCAGTATTTTCCGGCGCGGTATCCGTATCTTTCTGAGGACGGAAGGCTGAGCCCGGAGGAAGCCCGGAAGGAGCGGGCGAAGGAATTGAAGCGTCAGGGGCTGATCATCCGAGACGATATCGCCATCGATGCCATGGAGCCCGGGGAGGAGTTCAAGCGTCTGAGCTGCAAGCGTAAAAGCGACGGTACACTCACGGGAGATTTGGCAGATACTCAGCAGTTCCGTATTTTAAAACAATATCTTTTTGATTTACTGGGGAAAATGGTGGACTCCATTGCCGACGGTCAGGTTTCGCCCAACCCCTACACCCGAGGCTCCAGTCATAACGCCTGCGCATTTTGTCCTTATGGAGCGATCTGCGCTCAGACACGGGAGGAAGGCAGGCGCAACTACAAGGCAATGGACAGCAAGCGATTCTGGGAAGAAGTGGGAAAGGAGGTAGAGCGCCATGGAAAATAATTTGACGGTTCAGCAGCGGCAGGCAGTGGAAAACCGCGGAGGAAAGCTTCTGGTTTCGGCGGCGGCAGGTTCCGGAAAAACGAAGGTTCTGGTAGATCGTCTGCTGCTGTATGTGATGGACCCGGCGGCGCCGTGCAACATTGACGATTTTTTGATCATTACATATACCAAGGCAGCGGCGGCAGAGCTGCGGGGAAAGATCGCGGCAAAGCTGTCGGAGCATCTGGCAGAGCAGCCGGAGAATCACCACCTTCAGCGGCAGATGCAGAGATTGTATCTGGCTAAGATCTCTACGGTACACTCCTTCTGCTCGGATTTGCTGCGGGAATACACCTATGAGCTGAACCTGCCGGCGGACTTTCGGGTGGCAGATGAAAATGAATGCCGTCAGCTTCGGGAGCTTGCTATGTCGGAGCTGCTGGAGCAGGCCTACACAGAGGGACTGGATGACTCGGATTTCCGCGCCTTTATCGATACGCAGGGTCTGGGTAAGGATGACCGGATGGTGCCGGATATCCTGATGAAGGTATATGACAGCGCCAGATGCCATCTGAACCCGGAGCAGTGGCTGGATCACTGTCTGGAAAGCGCCGGTCTGGAGGGAACGGCGGATGCGGCCCAGACCATTTGGGGCAGATACCTGATGGATGACCTGAAGCGTTATCTGGAGGCACAGATCCGGGCGATGAAGGGCTGTGCGGTGCTGGCTGAGGCGGAGCCGCTGATGGAAAAGCCGGCTTCGGTCCTTCGGCAGACGATTTCGGGACTTGAATACCTGTATCAGGCACAGACGTGGGACGAGGTGGTCCTGCGCCGTGAGATCGACTACGGACGCATGGTGTTTTCCAAGAAGATCCCGGATCAGGAGGCGGTGGAGCGCATCAAGTCCGTGCGGGAAGGGTGCAAGGAGGGGCTGAAAAAACGGCTGAAGATTTTCTGTGACCCATCGGAGCAGGTCATTGCGGATTTACAGCAGACCGGCAGTGCCATCCGCGGACTGGTGGCACTTGCCAGAGCATTTGGGGTGCGCTATGCTGAGCTGAAGCGGAAAAGGCGGATCTTGGATTTCAGCGATTTGGAGCATAAGACACTGGATCTGCTGTTGGGGAAATCCCGAGGTGGCCCCACGGCTGCAGCCCGGGAGGTTGGGAAGCGATTCCGTGAGGTACTGGTGGATGAATATCAGGATTCCAATGCGGTACAGGATGCGATCTTTATGTCCCTGACCGCTGAAAAGCAAAATTGCTTTATGGTCGGTGACGTGAAGCAATCCATCTACCAATTCCGATTGGCAGATCCGGGTATCTTTTTGGAGAAATATAATTCCTATGACCACGCAGATCACAGCGTGGACGGTCAGGGCAGAAAGGTGATGCTCAGCAAGAATTTCCGTTCCGGCGGGGCGATCCTTGAGGCCACGAACGATGTGTTTTACCGCTGCATGACGCGCCGTGTGGGCGGACTGGACTACGGTGGCGATGAGGCTCTGGTCGAGGGCGTGCCCCACGAGCCTCTGGGTGACCCGGAGGTGGAGCTTCATATCCTAAAGACGGAGGAAAACGCCTACACCGAGGAGGCTGAATTTGTGGCAGACCGGATTGCCGGCATGCTCTCCGGCGGACAGCTGATCCGGGGCAAGGACGGGCTGCGCCCCATCGAAGCGGAGGATATTGTGATCCTTTTGCGCTCCCCCGGCTCTGTGGGGCAGCAGTATCAGGATGCGCTTTCCCGTCGGGGGATACGCAGCAGCTTCGGCAGCGGCAGGAACCTTCTGGAAACCGGTGAGGTGAGCGTATTGCGTTCGCTGCTGCAAATCATCTCAAACCCGCGGCAGGACATTCCGCTGCTGGCTGTGCTGATGAGCCCGGTATATGCCTTCACCGCAGACGATATGGCAAGGATCAGAGGCTTGGCAAAGCACGGAGATGTATATGAGGCACTGCTGCTGGATGACAGCGAGAAAACAAAGGGATTTTTAAGCGATCTGACACGTCTGCGCAGTGCGGCCCGAATGGAGCCCTTGGCAGGTCTGCTCGAGGAGGTCTTTTGCCTGACCCGACTGGACAGCATCTATGCAGCAATGGATTCCGGCGTGGAGAAAACTGCAAATCTGCGGGAGTTTTTCCAGATCGCCGTGGACTTTGAACGGACATCCCGAAGAGATCTGAGCCAGTTTCTGGAGTATCTGGAGCTGATGGAGGACAAGGGACTGACCGTTGGCGATGCCGCAACAGGCGGAGCAGTGGGGATTATGAGTATTCACAAATCCAAGGGACTGGAATACCCCGTGGTGTTTCTCAGCTCCTTGGCCAGAAGCTTCAATCGGGAGAGTCTGCGGGCCAACGTCCTGTGCGACAAGGAATTGGGGCTCGGTTTGTCAGCAGTGGATCACGAAACGAGAGTCCGTTATCCGACCATCGCAAAGCGTGCCATTGCCGCCCGGGCATCCAGTGAGAGCCTGAGCGAGGAGCTGCGGGTGCTGTATGTGGCGATGACAAGAGCCAAAGATCGCCTGATCATGACCTATGCGGCCAAAACCCCGGAAAAGGAGCTGGCAGCCATTGCCCGGCAGATGGATCTGGGGGGAGCGGAGCTTCTTGCCTCGGAGGCAACCTGTCCGGGTGAGTGGGTGCTGATGGAGGCAATGTGTCGAACGGAGGCAGGGGAGCTGTTTGAAATGGCAGATGCAAGACCTGCGCAGACCCATCTGGCGCAATATCCGTGGCGGATACAGGTGCATCATCAGCCGCAGCTCCAGTCGGAAAGTCTGCCGCAGGAGGAGACAGAAGAGCAGACGTTATCTAGCCGGACGATCAAGCGGCTGCGGGAGCATCTGAACAGCCGATATTCCCATGTGCAGGCCACCTGCACCCCGTCGAAGCAGACGGCGACCCAGCTGAAGGGGCGGGAAAAGGATCGGGAGGTTGCAGAGAATTCTGCCCCCCCAAAAACTGCCAGAACATGGCGCACCATGAAGTCTGACAGCAGAAGCCGCGGCAAGGAATATGGCACAGCCATGCACGCGCTGATGCAGTATGTTCGGTTTGAAAGCTGCTCTTCGGCAGACGCACTTCAGGAGGAGATCTCCCGACTGACAGCAAGCCGCCTGCTGACGCCCGAGCAGGCTGAGCGGATCGATACACAGGCGGTCTTGGCATTTTTCCGGACGGAGCTTGGTCAGAAGATCCTGACAGGAGAGGTGCTGAGAGAATTCAAGTTCTCGATTCTGGTGGATGCGTCCCCGTACGGTCAGGGCTTGGAGGGAGAACAGATCCTGCTTCAGGGTGTGGTGGACTGCGCTCTGATCGAGCCGGACGGAATCACCATCATTGACTTCAAGACAGACTTTGTCACTGAGCAGACCGTTGATGAGATCAGGGAACGCTACCGCATTCAGGTAAAGACTTATGCCGATGCCTTGGAGCGGATCTACCAAAAACCTGTGAAGCAGAAGTGTTTATATCTGTTCCACCTGAAGCGGCTGGTGGAGATCTAGGCTCCTTTGCCATTATCAGAGCGGATCTAAAGGAAAACAAAAACCCCATTTGGCGGTAACTGCGGGGCAGTATCCGGCAAATGGGGTTTAAAATTCTGCGGTGCGGGATGGGGCGGTCAGCCGATCTTGGGGGCAGGGTAGCCGGTGATCAGTGACACCAGTGTGCAAACCAGTATGGAACCAAATGCCACCATGATCCAAAGACTACGACTCCGCCGATGCTCGTTGATCAAAACCAGAAAGCCGCAGCCGGCAGCAGACCCGGCAAGCGTCAGGATTCCGGCGATGATCTTCAGCCAGGAAATGCCGTTTCCCGCGGCGACGAGGGTGATGATAAACATTGCTAGATCGCCGAATACTGCATAAGTCAGCTTTTGCTCAAGCTGCTTGAAGCGGTGACGAGCATTGGAAGCTTTTGGTATCATAAACATTTCCTCCGTAGCATTATTATAATGAAACAATCATAGCATAATCGGTTGATGAATGCAAGATTATCGGGAAAAATGGTTTTTTACCTGCGGGACTTGCGAAAGAGTGGGTTCGGTGCTATAATGTGAGACAACTATAATTTTGCGGAGGAGAAACAGTGGAGGCAATCAGCGCTTGGTTTGCACAGCTGCGGCTGGATTATTTATGGCAGATGCTCATTACGGTGGCGAGCTGTGTTTTGTGTATATCCTTTCATGAGGCGTGCCATGGTTTTACGGCTTACCTATTGGGCGATGACACCGCCAAGCGTGCAGGGCGGCTGACCCTCAACCCGCTGAAGCACATCGATTTTATGGGATTGGTGATGCTTGCGGTGGTGAAATTCGGATGGGCAAAGCCGGTGCCTGTCAACATGCGACGCTTCCGAAACCCCAAGGCAGGAATGGCTGTCACCGCGCTGGCCGGACCGGCGGGGAATGTGCTTCTTTCGGCCCTGTGCATCTTTCTGGATGGAATCTGCGTTTTTTACCTGACTAACTTTCATCTGCAATGGCTATTCTATATACATCAGTTTTTGGTTTATACAGCGGTGCTGAGTGTTGGACTGGCAGTGTTTAACCTGTTTCCTGTGCCGCCGCTGGATGGCTCCAAGGTCCTGTTTGCGTTTCTGCCGGCGGGGCAGTACAGCAAGCTGATGCGATATGAGCAGTTTGGCATGATCGCATTGGTGGTGCTGCTGTTTACGGGAGTTTTGGACGGACCGTTGTTTTTCCTGCGCAACGGGCTTCTGGATCTGTTGTCGGTTTTGTCCAGGTGGTCGTATGAACTGATGCAAGTACTTTATTTCTAGGAGGTTCTATGGCGGAGCCGCAATATAAACTTGAGGGGATCGTTCGCTCCCGCTCGGAGCAGATGGAGGACTTTGAAGGCCCCTTGGACGTCATATTCTTGCTCCTGAGCAAGAACAAAATTGAAATACAGAATGTGAGCATTACGGCAATTCTGGAGCAGTATCTGGCATATCTGGATGAGATGAAGCGTCTTGATATGGAAATTGCCAGCGAGTTTATCACCATGGCCTCCCACCTGATGCTCATTAAAACCAAAATGCTTCTGTCTGCGGCGGAGGCGGCGGAGGCGGAAAGTGAACTGGATCTGCTGCGTAAATCACTGGAAGAGCGTGAGCGCAAGGAGGCACTGGATCAGATCCGCATTGCAGTGGGACAGCTGGAACCTCTGAATGAGGTGGGACGGTGCATTTTCGTAAAAAATCCGGAGCCTCTGAGAAAAGACCGTACCTATCGCTACCGGCATGAGCCGGAGGATCTGCTGCGTGCACTGGACCAAATCGCTGAACGGAACGAGCGGGCACTTCCGCCCCCTACGATGAATTTTAAGGGCATCGTCGGAAAGGAGCCGTATCCTGTGACGAAGAAGGCCACTCAGGTGCTGCGCCGATTGATTCAGCACGGCGTTCTGCGGCTGAAAAACCTCTTTCGCGGCAACCAGAGCCGTTCGGAGGTGGTGGCAACATTCCTTGCGATTTTGGAATTGTGCAAAACCAACTCCGTGGCACTGGAGGACGATGTGAACGGCGAAAACCCAAATGTCCGATTACTGGACCAGACGGCCCACGTGGGAAAGGAGGAGCCAAATGGAGTTTGAACAACTGAAGCGTGCCATTGAGGCGATCCTGTTTGCTGCGGGTGAGCCGGTGGAGGTTTCCCGAATGTCCATGGCACTGGAAACAGACCCCTCTGTGATTCGGGAGGCTGCGGACAAGCTGTCTGATACCTATTCCTATGAGCGGCGGGGCGTTCGCATTATTCGCCTTGAGAAGGCCTATCAGATGGTTTCTTCCGGCGAAATGGCGGATTATGTAACAAAAGCACTGGAGACCAGAAAGCCTCCGAAGCTTTCGGCGGCGCAGCTGGAGAGTCTGACCATTATCGCTTACTATCAGCCCGCGACAAAGGCTATGGTGGAGCAGATCCGCGGAGTGGATTCTTCTTATTCGATTTCGGCGCTCATCAACAAGCATCTGATCTGTGAGTCCGGTCGATTGAATGTTCCGGGCAGACCGATTCAGTATGCTACAACGCCGGATTTTCTCAGAACGTTTGGACTCAGCTCTCTGGAGGAGCTTCCTGAGATCGAACGGGTCAGCTTCGGCCAGATGGCAGCCCAGCAGGCGGAGGAGACACAGCCGGAACAAGAGCAGCCCGCTGAGCAGCCGCCGCAGGAGCAGGCGTAATGGGATGGCTGATCGCCCTTGGGATCATTGCACTGCTGGCGGTGTTTCCGTTGGGCATCTGTCTGAAATATCAGCAGCCGGGCTTGAGGGTATGGGTCCTGATCGGTCCGGTTCGCATCCGGGTCTATCCTGCAAAGCAGGAACAGGATGAACAGAAAGAAAAGATCCGGAAGGACAGCTCCAAACCAAAAGGGGCAGCATCGGAAGCTGAAGCGCAGACGCAGACGGATTCAGGCGGCAGCTGGACGGATTTTATTCCTCTGCTGGGGACTGCTTGGGATTTCCTCGGGGATCTGAGACGGAAGATCCGTGTCAGATATTTGAAGCTGCATGTGATCCTTGCCGAGGAGGACCCCTGCGATCTGGCGATCAATTACGGCAGGATGAACGCTGCTCTGGCGGGGATTCTTGCGCAGCTGCATCGTCTTTTTTCGATCCGCAGGCAGGATGTACGCCTGCAATGCGACTTTGATGCGGAGCAAACGGTGGTGGATGCGGAGCTATCGGTCACCATTACGCTTGGAAGAGCGGTCTGTCTGCTGGTCCGATACGGGGTCCGTGGACTGAAAACCTATTACAGTATGAAAAAACAACAAGAAGGCGGTGCAGAGTTATGAGCCAGAATTTACCCAATATGTTAGAAAATACCATTGCAAAGATTCGGGAAATGGTAGATGTGAACTCGGTGGTGGGCACACCCATCACGACCCCTGACGGCGTGACCATTATCCCGGTCTCTAAGGTCAGCGTGGGCTTTGGCGGCGGTGGATCGGATTTCGAGAACAAAAGACAGACCAACAAGGAAATGCCCTTTGGCGGCGGCGCAGGCGGCGGTGTCAAGGTGACCCCCATTGCGTTTTTGGTGATCAAGGGGGATTCGGTGCGCATGCTGCCGGTGTCCTCTGCACCCAATACCACGGCCGATCGGCTTGTGGAAATGGTCCCGGATGTGATCGACCGGATCTCTGCTGTCATCGACAAGAAAAATCAGCCAAAAGCAGAATAAATTCTCTTCACCGGGAAACAATATTGCCGGGTGAAGCAGATGAAACGATTAAAAATACGGACGGTGGCCATGGTGCTGGTTGCCGTCCTTTTGTTCTCGGCAGATGCAGAGGCGATCTCTGCGGAAAAGGCGATTCTGATGGATGCTGCCACAGGGCGGGTGCTGTATGAGCACAATGCCGACGAGGAAAGCCTGATTGCCAGCACCACGAAGATCATGACGGCACTGGTTGTGTGCCAGCAGTGCAATGTACTCGACCGGGTCCGAATTCCGGAAGAGGCAGTGGGGATCGAGGGCAGCTCTATGTATCTGAAAGCCGGAGAGGTGCTGACGGTTCAGGAGCTTTTGTATGGGCTGATGCTGCAAAGCGGAAATGACGCAGCCGTTGCCCTTGCGATCTATGCCGGAGGAACGGTGGAGGGCTTTGCCGAGATGATGAATGACAAGGCAAGGTCACTGGGGTTAGCGCATACACATTTTGAAAATCCGAACGGACTGGATGCGCCGGACCACCACTCATCGGCTCGGGATCTGGCAGTTTTGGCTGCATATGCGATGAACGATCCTGTTTTCCAAAAAACCGTCTCCACGAAGCAGATTCAAATCGGGGATCGGTACCTGACCAACCACAACAAGCTGCTGTGGCGGCTGGATGGTGCAGAGGGTGTTAAGACAGGCTTCACCAAAGCGGCAGGCCGGATACTGGTATCCAGTGCGCAGCGCGACGGCAGACGGTTGGTTTGCGTTACCATCAATGCGCCGGATGACTGGAATGATCACACTGCCCTTCTGGAGAAGGGATTTCGGGATTATCAGGTGAAGCAGATCCTGTCGGCCGGAGAGGTGATTGGCCAACGTCCGGTGGTGGGCGGTGACGGAGCTTATGTTTCGATCCTTTCTGAGGAGGACTTCTCCTATGCGCTTGCAGACGGAGAGGAGCCGCAGGTGCAGTTGGACACCCGGGAATTTTGTTACGCACCGGTAGCGGAAGGCTCGGATGCCGGTTTTGCGTATGTGATGCTCGGCGATCAGATCGTCGGCAGAGTTTCTGCGGTGTACGGAAGCACGGTGGAGCAGGAGCGGCAAACAGAGAAAGAATCCATCTGGAAAAGGTGGTTTGGAGGATAATTTCATGGAACGCTTGCAAAAAATTATTGCAGCAAGAGGTGTCTGCTCCCGCCGTCAGGCGGAAAAGTGGATTGCTGAGGGAAGAGTGCGCTGCAACGGAGCGGTTGCGGAATTGGGGCAGTGCGCAGATGAGCGGGTTGACCGGATCACCATAGACGGTCAGCCGCTCCCTCGGGAGCCTGAGCATATTTACCTGATGCTGAACAAGCCCAGAGGCTACGTGACGACCCTGTCTGATGAGCGGGGGCGGAAAAATGCAGCCGAGCTGGTCAGCGGCTGCGGGGAACGGGTCTACCCTGTGGGCAGACTGGATATGGACTCCGAGGGGCTCCTGCTGTTTACCAATGACGGGGAATTTGCCAACGTGATGATGCATCCGAAGCATGAGGTTGAAAAAACCTACCGCGTGTGGGTCAACGGCTATTCTGCGGAGAATTTACAGCGGCTGAAGCGGCCGATCGAATTGGACGGTTATCAGATCCGTCCGCCGAAGCTGCGTTTGATCACCTGCGAGGAAACCCGTGCAGTCATTGAGGTGACCATCCACGAGGGCCGGAACCGTCAGGTGCGGCGCATGTGCAGTCAGGCGGGGATGGATGTGCGCAAGCTGCTGCGGATCAGCGAGGGAAGGCTGCGTCTGGGGAGTCTGAAGCGGGGTCAGTGGCGGCACCTGACAGCGGAGGAAATCGATCTGCTGAAAAGGTAAATTGCAATTTTTACATTTTGGACTTGCAAAAAAAGTGCGCATCTGCTAATATGATGGGGATGTTTTTATAAATTATTTCCATTAGGAGGCAATCATGAGCAGCGATATCTTGACCAAATTGCAGGAAGAGGCACATACTTTTTCGAAAGGTCAGCGTTTGATCGCCAAATACATATCCGAATGCTATGATAAGGCTGCGTTTATGACGGCCAGTAAGCTGGGAAAAAAGGTGGGTGTATCGGAATCCACGGTGGTCCGCTTTGCGGTGGAGCTTGGATATGACGGCTATCCCAGTATGCAGAAGGCGATTCAGGAGATGGTGCTGAACCGTCTGACCTCGGTACAGCGAATTGAGGTAGCCAATGACCGTTTGGGCGATCAGGATGTGGTATCGCTGGTCCTGCATGCGGATGCGGAGAAACTGCGCCAGACCGAGGATGTTCTCGATCGCGGGGAGTTTCAGCGGGCAGTTCAGGCGATTCTGGATGCAGAGCGCGTCTATATCCTCGGTGTCCGTTCCTCTGCGCCCCTTGCCAACTTTCTCGGATATTATCTGAACTATATGTCCCCCAATGTCCATGTGGTCACCACATCGGGCGAGGGGGAGATGTTTGAAAAAATCGTGGCGGTCAAGCCGGAGGACTGCATCGTTGCCATCAGCTTTCCCCGGTATTCCAGTGCCACGGTGAATGCGGCCCGGTACTGCCGTGAGGCAGGCTCGGCGGTGATCGGTCTGACGGACAATAAGCTCTCCCCCTTGGGGCACAATGCCGACATCGTCTTGGAGGCCAAGAGCGATATGGTGTCTCTGGTTGACTCTCTGGTTGCACCGATGAGCGTGATCAATGCGCTGATCGTTGCCATTGCCGCAAAGCGCGAGCAGCGTCTGTCCAGAATCTTCACCGCCTTGGAGCATATCTGGGATGAGCATAATGTGTATGAAAAGCAGGAGGGCGTAAATGAACGTTGATATATGTGTCATTGGCGGCGGTCCTGCCGGCATGTTTGCGGCGATCACAGCCGCTGAGGCCGGGGCAAGGGTCCTGCTTCTGGAAAAAAACGGCCGTCTTGGAAAAAAGCTGCTGATCACCGGAAAAGGCAGATGCAACGTGACCAATGACTGCACCGCAGAGCAGGTGCTGCAAAATACCCCGCGGAACGGAAAGTTTTTGTACAGTGCCCTCAATGCCTATCCGCCGGAGCGTGTGATCTCTTTTTTTCAGGAATCGGGCTGTCCTGTCAAAACAGAACGGGGCAACCGTGTATTCCCGGAGTCTGACCGGTCGCAGTCGGTACTGGATGCGCTTCAGGAGCGGCTGAAACGGGCGGGGGTCGTGGTCCGCACCGGAAAGGTCCGTTCCGTCCAAACAGACGGGGCTGCCGTTTCAGGCGTGCAGACGGATCAGGAGCTGATTTCCTGCAGCCGTGTGATCCTCGCAACAGGGGGCGCTTCCTATCCTGCCACGGGCTCCACGGGCGACGGCTATCGGATCGCACAGGCTCTGGGACATACGATCGTGGAACCAACGGGGAGCCTTGTGCCTCTGGAAACGGCAGGGGATGACTGCCAGCAGATGCAGGGGCTTGCCCTGCGGAACGTGGGGGTCAGACTGCTCAACCCGAAGGGAAAGGCGGTGTATAAGGATTTTGGTGAGATGCTGTTTACCCATTTCGGTGTCTCCGGCCCTACGGTGCTGTCTGCCAGTGCCCACATAGGCAAGGGGGACGGGTGGAAGCTGGTGGTGGATCTGAAGCCCGCTTTGGAGATGGGGAAACTGGATGAGCGCATCCTGCGGGATTTGGAGCAGTATCAAAATCGCAGCATGGAGAACGCCCTGACAGACCTGCTGCCCAGATCCATGATCCCGGTGATCCTGCGCAGGATCGGTGTGGACGGAGCCGTGCAGGCAAATTCCTTCACCAAGCAAAACCGCAGGGATCTGGTCGAGCAGCTGAAAGGCTTTTCCGTTGAGATCACAGGAAAACGGCCTGTATCTGAGGCAATCATCACATCGGGCGGCGTAAAGGTCGGAGAGATCGATCCAAAGACAATGGCCTCGAAGAAAGTGTCGGGGCTGTATTTTTGCGGAGAGATCATCGATTGCGATGCGTACACCGGGGGCTTTAATCTGCAAATTGCATGGTCCACGGGCTTTGCCGCGGGCAAGTCTGCCGGACAGGCTGCTGTGTCCGGAGAATGACAGACTTCCGTAAATTCTTCCTTCCGACAGAATCCACCCATTGACAAATCCTGAGGAATGAAGTAAAATGATGCACACTACAACAAGACGTGGTTCTACATATTTGGAGGTTTATAGAAATGTATGACAAGCTTGTAAACTATGCAGCAACTCAGCTGGAGCTGGATGCAGCGGAGATCACTCCTGACGCGACCTTCGAAACCTTGGGTATTGACTCTCTGGACATCGTTGAGATGATCATGGATCTGGAAAACGAGCTGGGCGTTGAGCTTGCAGTAGAGGAGCAGAATATCAAAAACTTCGGCGAGCTGGCTGCATTTATCGAATCCAAGCTGAACTGAGTTTCTTAATCGAATAACCTTGTTACAGCTGACCGGCTTTTAACAAGGTCGCACTAGTCGGGGAGTTAGCGGTGCTCTGTACCTGCAATCCGCTATAGCAGGGATGAATTCCCACACCCGGACCTGTTTGAGTACCGTCTGGCCATAGTAAGTGGTGTTGAGAGATCGGTCTTGCGCAACGGAATCCCGTGAACCATGTCAGGTGGGGAACCAAGCAGCATTAAGCGGATCGTTTCGTGTGCCGCAGGGTTGCCGTTCTTGAGCCAACTGCTTTCGGTACGGGTGTTCAACTGGTTCAAATGTGGGTGTGCGATCTTGTTATGAGCCGGTCTATTGTTATGAGAGGAGGCAAGCCATGTATCAGGCTTTGTATCGAAAATATCGTCCCCAAAGCTTTGATGATGTGGTGGGGCAGCAGGCTGTCACGCAAACGCTGAAAACGCAGCTGACGAGCGGTCACATGAGCCATGCTTATTTGTTCACAGGCTCTCGCGGCACAGGCAAGACCAGCTGCGCAAAGATATTGTCCAAGGCAGTCAACTGCCTGAATCCGCAGGGGGGGAACCCCTGCAATTGCTGTGAGGCCTGCAAGGCGATCGACGCCGGAACCTGTATGGATGTGCTTGAGATCGATGCGGCATCCAACAACGGCGTTGACAATGTCCGTGATCTGCGGGATGATGCCATCTATACACCCAGTCAGGTGAAAAAGCGCGTGTATATCATCGACGAGGTGCATATGCTGTCGATCCCTGCGTTCAATGCGCTGCTGAAGATCATTGAGGAGCCGCCGGAGCATCTGCTGTTCATCCTCGCAACTACGGAGCTTCACAAGGTTCCGGCGACCATCCTTTCACGATGCCAGCGTTTTTCCTTCCGCAGGATCACGCCGGAGGACATTGCAGCCCGGCTGCAGTATGTTTCTTATCAGGAAAATATCGATCTGGACGAAAGCGCCGCCAGAGTGCTGGCACGTTTGGCTGACGGAGGCATGCGTGATGGACTGAGCCTGCTTGACCAGTGTGCGTCTGCAACGGTGGGAGAGCTGACGGCGCAGCGTGTCTACGAATGCCTCGGCATTGCCGGAGAGCAGACCTGCGGACGGATGCTTGCGTTTGTGGCAGACCGAAATACCAAAGGGGCGCTGGAGCTGTTCAACCGACTCTACGCTGACGGCAAGGACGTTGCCGCATTGATCGATGAACTGGCTTCTGTGTGCAGGGATCTGATGATCCTGAAAACGGCACCGGAGGCGGGGATCTCCATGCTGTCCGGCGTTGCATCGGATGAAGAGGTGAAGCAGCTTGCAAAGCGCTTTTCCGCCGGAGAGCTTGTCCATATGATCGGGCTGCTTCAGCAGACGGCTGCTGGCTTTACAAGGAGCGCAAGCCGGCGCATGGATGCAGAGCTTTGCTTGATGAATCTGTGCGATCCCGGGCTGCAAATGGATGCAGAGGCGCTGAATGCGCGGATCTCGCGACTGGAAGAGCAGCTGAAAACCGGGCAGTTTGTTTCTCAGCCGCTTCCTTCGGCACCGGCGGTCCGACCGGATGATTTTGTGGATGACGAGCTTCCGCCGCCTCCTGACGACGATCAGGCACCGCCTGATATGCAGGGACCGGAGGAAAAGGATACAACGCCCATCGGCTTCTGGTCAGATCTTGTTATGGGTCTGCAAAAGGAACTGAAGCCGCCGGTGAAGGGATTTTTTGCGCCGACACCCAATGCACCCGTGGTCGGAAAGCTGCGGGGGGACACGGTGATGCTGGTCTGCACCAATGCGTTCACCATGGAGATGATCAATAAACCGGAGGTCCTGCAGATCGTCAGCCGTAAGGCTAGTGCGGTCTTGGGCCGAAATGTTACAGTAAAAGTCGTTGATCGCACGGCCAAGCCGGAAAAATCTGCTCAGATGGAGCAGCTTCTGGCATTTGGCCGAGATCATGCTGATATTATTCGTATAAGACAAACTGATTGATAAAAAGGAGTATAATCATGGCAAAAGGTGGATTCCGGGGAATGCCCGGTGGTATGAATCAGATGGCAATGATGAAGCAGGCTCAGAAGATGCAGCAGCAGATGCTTCAGATGCAGGAGGAGATGGAGAAAAAGACCTATACTGCAACCGCAGGCGGCGGTATGGTCAGTGCAGAGGTAAACGGTAAGCACGAGATCCTGAACCTGACGATCAACCCTGAGGCGGTTGACCCTGATGATGTTGAAATGCTGCAGGATATGGTCATGGCTGCCGTGAATGAGGCATTCCGCAGCGCCGATGCAGATGCTTCCAACAACATGGCAAAGCTCACCGGCGGTCTGAACCTGAGCGGTTTGTTCTAAGGAGGAGCCATGCAGTTTTTTCCTGCTGCTCTGCAAAATCTGTCGGATCAATTTGCGCGCCTGCCCGGTATCGGCGGAAAGACGGCTCAGCGCTTGGCCTTTCATGTGCTGAGCCTGCCGCTTGAGGATGCTCAGGAATTTGCCGATGCGATTTTAGAGGCGAAAAAGACGGTGAAATCCTGCCCTGTATGTCAGAATCTGACGGATCGGGAGATTTGCCCGATCTGTGATGATGACACCCGGGATCATGGACTGATCTGCGTTGTGGCAGAGCCGAAGGACGTGATCGCCATGGAACGAAGCCGGGAATACCGCGGCGTTTACCATGTGCTTCACGGAGTGATCTCACCGCTGAATCATGTAACGCAGGATGATATCCGGATCAAGGAGCTGCTGATGCGAGTAGCTCAGGGAGATGTCCGTGAGATCATCATGGCTACGAACCCTGATACCGAGGGCGAGGCGACCGCTATGTATATTTCCAGACTTCTGCGGCCGATGGAGGTCAGAGTGACACGTCTGGCGTATGGTGTCCCTGTGGGCAGCCAGCTGGAGTATGCCGATGAGGTGACCTTGTCCCGGGCTCTGGAAGGCAGACAAGAGATATAAGCAAAAGAGGATGCCTGATGCATCCTCTTTTTTATGCCCGGTAAATTGTGATTGCTATTTTTGACGGCTTTTCGTATAATAAGAAAAAACAATGAAGAAGGTGTACAGCTATGTACTTCGATGATAAACTAAATTTGACGATGCTCTGTGATTTTTACGAGCTGACTATGGGAAACGGATATTTCGAAAAGGGCTATGCTGACCGCATTACGTTTTTCGATGTGTTCTACCGCCAGACGCCTGACGGAGGCGGCTTTGCCATTGCAGCCGGACTGGAGCAGATCATCCAGTATATCCAAGCCCTGCATTTTGATGCGGCAGATATCGAATATCTCAGGAATCGTCACCTGTTCTGCGAGGAGTTTTTGGACTATCTTGCAAACTTTAAATTCACAGGAGACATTTGGGCTGTTCCGGAGGGAACCCCGATTTTTCCGAAAGAGCCGATCATTACGGTCCGCGCCCCTGCAATTGAGGCTCAGCTGATCGAAACCTATATCCTGCTGTGCTTTAATCACCAAAGCCTGATCGCAACGAAGGCAAACCGCGTGGTTCGTGCCGCAGAGGGACGGACGGTTCTGGAGTTTGGCTCCCGCCGTGCCCAAGGTGCGGATGCAGCGATCCTAGGCGCTCGTGCCGCCTACATCGGCGGATGCAACGGAACGGCCTGCACCATTGCCGATCAGCTGTACGGGGTATATGCCGGTGGAACCATGGCACATGCTTGGGTGCAGATGTTTGACAGTGAATACGAGGCGTTCAAGGCCTACTGTGAGATCTACCCAGACAATGCAACGCTGTTGGTAGATACCTACAACACGCTGAAATCGGGCGTGCCCAATGCCATCAGGGTATTCAACGAGGTGCTGAAGCCCAAGGGTATCCGCAAATGCGGCATTCGGTTAGATTCCGGCGATATGGCGTACCTGACCCGAAAGGCACGCAAGATGTTGGATGATGCGGGCTGGACAGAGTGTCAGATCTCCGTGTCGAATTCTCTGGATGAATACACCATTCAGGATCTGCTGCGGCAGGGGGCAAAAATCGACATGTTCGGTGTCGGAGAACGGCTGATTACGGCGCGATCCGAGCCGGTGTTCGGCGGTGTGTACAAGCTGACTGCGGTGGAGCATGAGGATGGGACCATCGAGCCGAAAATCAAGATATCCGAGAATGTGGGGAAGATCACCAATCCTCATTTCAAGAAGCTGTATCGCTTCTATGGTAAGGATAACGGAAAAGCCATTGCCGACTATCTGTGTGTCTATGATGAAAACGTGGACGACAGCGGCAGTCTTGAGATCTTTGACCCGGAAGCCACGTGGAAGTCCAAAACCATCAGCAACTTTGTTGCAAAGGAGCTGCAGGTGCCAATCTTCCAAAATGGGCAGCTGGTGTATGACTGCCCGTCTCTGGAAGAGGTGCGGGCATACTGCATGTCTCAGATCGATGCGCTGTGGGACGAAGTGAAGCGTTTTGACAACCCCCACACCTATTATGTGGACCTGTCCCGCAAGCTGTGGGATATCAAGTATGATCTGCTGAAAAAGAATAGCTGAATAACTGGGTCGAGGCTTTCCTCGACCCAGAACTGTCATTGGGAGCGCCATGGAGAAAAAATGGGTCGTTTATATATTGGAATGCGGAGATGGCACCCTGTACACAGGGGTCACGGATAATCTTGAAAGGCGATTTGATCAGCATGTACGGGGGAAAGGCGCAAAATATACACGAGGCCGCGGTCCGCTGACTATCCGGTGTGTGCATCCCTGCGCAGACCGTGGGGAGGCACTGAAAAAAGAGGCTGCGATCAAGCGCATGCCGCGATCTGAAAAGCAGCGCTTGTGCCGGCTCTGGCAGGAAAATCAGATAAAAACGTAACCCCCGGAGGAAACTCCGGGGGTATTGATCATGCCTGCTCGAAATCGGCCTCGTCAGCAACGGGAGCCTTGGGATCTTCTGCGGGTGCTTCTGCAACGGCAGCTTCTTCGACAGTCTGGTCTGCGACGACATCTTCCTCGACTGCCTGGTCTGCAACGATATCCTCTTCAGGGGTCTGGAAGGAATCGGGGGTGAAGTGATCTTCAACCACGAAATCATCCTCCAGCGTGCAGTAGGGACACAGCTTGCGCAGCCATGCGTGGATCTCGTCAAAATAGCGTACAACCAGATAAGCGATGCCGGCAACAGCAGCGGCGGCTGCGACGCATTTCAGCAAGGTGTTGTGTTTTTTCATGGCGTAACCTCCAATTGTGTATTTGTGTTATCAGTATAACCAATTCTGCAATAAATTTCAACCGTGTTTTTATTTTAGATATATCCATACAGTCCGCGGATGCTTACCTCTCCGGAGTTGACTGCCTGAATCGAGCCGTCGGCATATCTCACGATCAGGGCCCCCTGCGGATCGATATCCAAGGCGACAGCGTGGCGGCTCTGCTCGCCCTGCACGACGCTGACCTCCTTGCCGAGGGTGCGGCAGCCCTCCCGATAGCGGTTTAGGATAGCTTCACGCTGGGTCAGCAGACCTTCGTCCATGGCGTACAGAGCTTTTATCAGCTCACAGATCAGCAAGATTCGATCGACCTGCCGACCTGTCACCGAATGGATCGAGCAGGCCATGGAACGGATGGACGGGTCGAAATCAGCTTCTGACTGACAGCAGTTGATTCCGATGCCCACCACGGCATATTCCACACGCCGGGTCTTTGGATCGATGGAAAGCTCTGTCAATATGCCGCCTAGTTTCCGGTTTCCTGCGACCAAATCGTTGGTCCATTTGATGTCAGGGCGAAAGCCTGCCGCTGCTTCCACTGCGTTGCAGGCGGCAACGGCCGCAGCACAGGTCAGGTGCATCAGTTGGTTCGGACTGCAGTCGGGGCGAAGAATCACGGAAAGGTAGACCCCCATTCCCGGAGGGGAGAAAAATTGCCTGCCCAGTCGACCCCGTCCGCCCGACTGCTGTTCGGCAATCAGGATGGTTCCGTTGGGGGCGCCGCTTGCGGCCATATGCTTGGCCTGCGTGTTGGTGGAGTCGGTCACATGGAAGTGGTGGATGCGGTCTGCCCATGGGTGGCGGCCCAGACACGCATGGATTTGCCGGATCGGATCGTACATAATGCATCACCTGCTGATCAGTATAGGACTATCCTAGCACAGATCGGGGCAGCAGTCAAAGGGAAAAGCCCGCTGATTTCAGCGGGCTTTTGAGATTATTCGATATCCTGCAGGACTTCTTCCGGAGGTGCATCCAAAATCTCCGGATGCAGGAACAGCTGTCTGTAATATTTGAAAAAGCTTGCGTAATAAAAGCCGTCCACGATGCGCTCGTCCATGGTAAAGTTGAAGTCCATGTACTTCCGCATGACGATGGTACCCTCACTGCTCAGCTCAAAGACCTTGCGCTTACAGCCAAAGCTTCCGAAAATGGGCAGATTTCCAAAATCATACAGATGATGAAATACAGGCGGGACACCCAAGGACCCCATGGAGGTGAAAAAGACACTTCCGTGAAACGGGCTCAGCTCCAGCAGGGGAGCCGGTATCATGCCAAAATAGTCCATGGTTTTCAAAACCCATACAAGGAACTTCAGAAACAGCCCGGGGATCAGGGTGAAGGCATGGGTGAGAGCGTCGAAGCTTGAATCCAGAGGTGTGGATTTTACCTTCTCGATCTCAGCATTCATCTTGCGGTAAACATCCTCAGCAGTATCCCGAGGGCTAAGGTGCAGCTTGATGACGGTGTCGGGCGATTGGGTGGTCATGTCTTTTTTGACCACCATGCAGAAGATGATATCCTCCCCGTGAGAATAAACCCTCTGTCCGGCGATAAAGCGGTTGAGTGCGGGATATTTGGCGATCCCACGCACATAGCAGGCCAATAGCACATGGGTCAGACCGAAATTGGTCAATCCTTCCCGACGCTTCTGACGGACGTACCGCTCTGCTGTCGTGATCTCAAAGGAATCGGCAAACTGGTTGGAGCAGCCGTTGCGATGGACCATGATATAGGGGGAGACCTTGTCCATGGGAGGCTGTGTGCGGATGCGTCGGCCATCGATCCGATCGCCCCAAGTGGGGTGGTATTCGTTGGCAGGGTGGAGCCGGACGGCAAAAATAGTGATAAACAGAGCAGACAGCATCAGCAGATCCGAAAGGAGGAACCGCTTCCATTCGCCGGTATAGAGCATATCCTGATTCAGGTAGAGCAGCGGTCCGGCGATCGCCAGATACATCGGCAGCAAAAACATGGGGCTGCCGACCTTTCCGCAGGTGACCCACTGGTAAAATGCGGCGAAACAGAATAGGCAGATGAAGTATAGGCTGTTGATGATATAGCCATAATGAAGCGTCCGGACCCGGAAGAAAAAGTATAATGCGATCATCCAAACGGGGATCGCAGTCTTGTAGAACCGTTCTTTTCCGTTTAGAAGCGTGATAAACGCATACAGCAGGCAGGCGACCACAGGCAGAACGCACAGGCCCCATAAATCAGGTGCAGGCTCGGCTCCTTTCGTACCGAAGAATAAAATGCGAGTTACTGCGGAGGCTGACAGCAGCAGCGTCACCATCCATGTCAGAGCATTGCTCCGACTGATGTAATAACTGTTTCTGCTTTTCATAATAACGTAATTATAGCAAACAGCAGCATGAATATCAAGAAAAATGAGGATACTGAAGCTCAGTATCCTCGGGAATCTGTATATCGTGTGACAGTTTGGCGAATAAATTCAGGGGAGGTGCCGCAGCAGCCGCCCAGGATCTGCGCGCCCATCCGGCCGCAGTCGCACATGATTTTGGAAAATTGGGCAGCATCCATGGAATATTCGGCGTTACCCTCCGAATTGATGGTGGGGATGCCGGCGTTGGGCTTGCAGATCAGCGGACCGCGGACCTGCCTGCGGAGCCTGCTGACCAATCCCGGCGTCATCTCGTCGGCGGCAACACAATTGAAGCCTACTGCGGAGGCTCCGGCCTGCTCCAGCTCATGCAGGACCTTGCCGGCATCCATGCCGGAGAACAGGGAACCATCGGGCTGCATGGTAAAGGTGTAGGTGACGACCTCGGCACCCTCCAGCTCGGCGGCGGTCAGGATAGCCTCGGCATCCTGAGGATACAGCAGTGTTTCGGCAGCGAGATAGTCAGCGCCGCCCTCCAGAAGCCCTGCGATCTGCCGGCGGTAATTTTCCACCATGGTATCAAAGAGGGTCGTGTCGTAAGAGTCGATAAAAGCGGCCAGAGTGGCAAGATTGCCTGCGACCCATGCATCGCCTGCGGCCTTGCGGCTGAGGGAAACCAGCATGGCGTTGATGGACTCTGTCTGTCGGTCCAGCTTGACCTGAGACAGGGGGATGGGCTGGGCCTGAAAGGTTGGAGCGTAGATCACCTGACTGCCGGCTTCCACATATCTGCGCTGTAAATCGATGATGACCTCGGGGTGATTGATGACCCATTCCTCTGTACAGCATCCTCGGGGCATGCCGGCGGCCATAAGATTGGAACCTGTGGCGCCGTCTAAGTATAGGACACCTTGGCTGATACGGTCTTGAAATTGTTGTCTTGTGAGCATGGACCTCATCCTTTCTGTGCTGCTATGGGAAACATGCTAACATATTCAGACGGATTATTCAAGAAAAAATCCGAAAGGTTGACGTGGTGGAACAAATCTGCTAAAATACACAAAAACGTACAAAGGAGTTATTTATGAAAAAGACAGTTCTCAGAGAGTACGCCCGTCTGATCGTTCGCTGCGGTGTGAACGTCCAGAAGGGTCAGGAGGTTCTGGTGTATGCCGGTCTCGATCAGCCGGAGTTTGTTCAGCTGGTGGTGGAAGAGGCATACAAGGCAAAGGCAAAGAAGGTCACCGTGGAGTGGAACTATGCGCCCTTGCAGAAGATCCATGTGCGCAACCAGTCTGTTACAACCATGGGCACCGTAGAGGCGTGGGAAAAAGAGCGTCAGCAGCATTACTGCGACGTTTTGCCTGCCCGCATCCATCTGGTGTCTGATGATCCCGACGGAATGAAGGGCATCAACATGGAGAAGCTGGCGAAGGCACGGAAGCTGAGCTATCCGGTACTGAAGTCTTACTCCGATGAGTGTAACGGCAAGCAGCAGTGGTGCATTGCGGCAGTTCCCGGTGTGGCATGGGCCAAGAAGATCTTCCCCACCCTGAGCAAGAATCAGGCTGTTGAGAAGCTGTGGGAAGCAATCCTTTCTGCGTCCAGAGTGGATGACGATCCCATCAAGGCATGGGAAAAGCATAATGCGGATCTGGCAGAGCGCTGCGAGTATCTGAACATCCTGGAGATCGAGAGCCTGCACTATACTGCCGACAACGGCACCGATCTGACCGTCGGCATGATCCCTCAGGCCCATTTCTGCGGCGGCGGCGAAACCAGCCTGCAGGGCATTTTCTTCAATCCGAACATCCCTTCTGAGGAGTGCTTCATCTCTCCGATGAAGGGCAAGGCCGAGGGCATCGTCTACTCCACCAAGCCGCTGAGCTATCAGGGACAGCTGATCGACGGTTTCTCCCTGCGCTTTGAAAACGGCAAGGTAGTCGAAGCCAAGGCTGAGCAGGGCGAGGAGCTGCTGAATACCATGATCTCCATGGACGAGGGCGCAGCATATCTGGGCGAGTGCGCACTGGTGCCTCAGGCAAGCCCCATTGCAGAAAGCGGCATCCTGTTCTACAACACGCTGTTTGACGAAAATGCATCCTGCCATCTGGCTATGGGCAGAGGATATACCGACACCATTAAGGACTACCAGAATTATACTCTGGAGCAGTGCCGCGAAATGGGCATCAATGACTCCATGATCCATGTGGATTTCATGATCGGCTGCGACAGCATGCGGATCGATGCGATCTGCACCGACGGCAGTGTGGTGCGCATCTTTGAAAAAGGAAACTGGGCTTTCTGATTTCTCTGATTAATTTACAGAAAAATTCAAAATAACACTTGCATTTTGTGTGGGAATGTGTTATGATAGCCGAGCGATTGAAATTGCTAAGGGCGCTTATGCCCTTTTACGAACATTCAGAAAGAGGTGAACAACATGAAGGAAGGTATCCATCCCAATTACGAACAGACTACGATTCGCTGCGCTTGTGGCAATGTCTTTACCACTGGTTCCACCAAGAAGGACATCAAGGTTGAAATCTGCTCTAAGTGCCACCCTTTCTATACCGGCAAGCAGAAGCTGGTTGACACCGGTGGACGTGTTGACCGTTTCAACAAGCGTTTTGGCCTGAAGTAAGACCTAAAGCCCGCACTGCGTTCGTAGTGCGGGCTTTTTATATCTTTATGACGAATTTGCGGTTTTTCCGCGAGGTGATGTATGAATCTACAATTTGATGAACATGTACAGGAGCGTGCAGTTTTGGTTGGCCTGAATGCCGACTGCTTCAAGGCCGATCAGACTGCCACGGATGAAACTCTGGAGGAGCTGGAGGCACTGCTGGAGACTGCCGGCGGATTTTGCACGGCAAAGGTCCTGCAAAACCGTCACACGCCCGATTCCCACAGCTTCATCGGTGAGGGAAAGGCTCAGGAGGTCCGGATGCTGATTGAAGCGACGGAATCCACCATGGCGGTTTTTGACAATGAGCTTTCCGCCGGACAGATCCGTGCACTGGAGGAGATCCTTGGCGTGACGGTCTTGGATCGGAGTGCGCTGATCTTGGATATCTTTGCCCAGAGAGCCAAAACACGGGAAGGCAGACTTCAGGTGGAATTGGCGCAGTATAAATATCTTCTGCCCCGGCTGTCGGGCATGGGAACCAGTCTTTCAAGACAGGGCGGCGGCATCGGCACCCGAGGACCCGGTGAGACAAAACTGGAATCCGACCGGAGGCATATCCGTGAACGGATCGCCAGACTGGAGGCGGAGCTGAAGCAGGTGCGTCAGGTGCGGGGCGTTCAGCGTGAACGGCGAATGAAAAATTCCGTTCCTGTTGTTGCCATCGTCGGTTACACCAACGCAGGCAAGTCCACGCTGCTCAATCAGCTGACCGGCGCAGGTATTCCGGCGAATAACCGTCTGTTCGATACTCTGGATACGACCTCCCGTCAGCTGACGGTGTCTGATAATCTGGATGTGATCTTGTCCGATACAGTCGGTTTTATTGCAAAGCTGCCCCACCATCTGGTGGATGCCTTCCGGGCTACACTGGAGGAGCTTGAGTATGCAGATGTGCTGCTCCACGTGATCGACTCAGCAGATCCTCATCGGCAGGAGCATATTCAGGTGGTGGAAAAGCTGATCCATCAGCTGTCCAAGGAAGGGACACCGGTCATCAGCTGCTACAATAAGGCGGATCTGGTAGAGCCGACGGATATTCCAGTGGGCGAAGATGTGGTTGCAATTTCCGCATCTAAGGGCGATAATATGATCGGGCTGTTGAAGGCCGTTGAAAAGGCGCTTGACAAGGGGCTGCATCATGTGCGGCTCTGCCTGCCGTACTCCATGGGCGGTATGGTGGAGACACTGCACGATGGGGCTCAGGTGAAAAGCGTGGACTATACCGCTGAGGGCATCGAGATCGAGACTGTCGTGGACGAGATCCTCTATGGCCGAGTGCGGGAGTATGTAACAGAGGAGTTGTAAGATCCATGGAAGAATATCTGGTGCCGACGGATTATGGCGAGGACGAGTTTACAGAGAAAAAATCCCGATTTATCGGCCGTGTCTGGCCGGTAGAGACGGAGGAGGAGGCACTGGAGCGTATTCAGCAGATGAAAAAACAGCATTATGATGCCACGCACAACTGCTGGGCGTATATCATCAAGGATGGTGCCGTTCGTTTTTCCGATGACGGTGAGCCCGGCGGCACGGCAGGGATGCCCATGATGCAGGTATTGCAGCGGGAGGGCATATCCAACGTGGTGTGTGTGGTCACCCGATATTTCGGAGGGATACTGCTGGGGGCAGGCGGTCTGGTTCGTGCCTATACCAAGGGGGCCAAGATCGCGGTAGATGCGGCAGGAAAATCCATGAAGCGGGTTTGGTCTGTGCTGTATGTGCCTTGTCCTTACAGCTTTTACGAGCGGGTGAAGCTGGAGGTGGCAGCCTTCGGCGGGATCATCCGGGATACGCAGTTCGGTGCTGAGGTCGATTTGGAGATCCTTGTTCCCCGTGATCAAAGCACTCCCTTTCTGGATCGGCTGACCGATATGTCGGCAGGTACACTGGAGGGGATGGAGACCGGACAGGAATACCGGGCATTCCCGGTGACGGAATAATCGAATATAGGGGGTATCGCTATGTCAGTTCGTGATTTTTTGGAACAGCAGGAACATGTATTCCTTGACCCCGGTGCGGCTTTTTCCGACAACAGTAAGGGCAGGCCCTTTCCGGAGGAGGTTCGTGATGACGAGGTTCGGACGTGTTATCAGCGGGATGTGGACCGGATCATCCACTCTAAGGCATTTCGCCGGCTGATGCACAAGACTCAGGTGTTTCTGCGCCCGGAGGGGGATCATTACCGTACCAGAATGACCCACACCATTGAGGTGGCCAGAATTTCCAGAACCATTGCCAGAGCGCTGCGACTGAACGAGGATCTGACAGAAGCCATCGCCATGGGGCACGATTTGGGCCATACTCCCTTCGGACATGCAGGGGAAGTGGCGATATCGGAGGCTATGGGGGTATCCTTTCGTCACAATGAGCAGAGTCTGCGTGTGGTGGATGTTCTGGAAAACGGCGGTCGGGGGCTGAACCTGACCGAGGAGGTGCGCATGGGGATCTTGGGGCATACCGGTGCCTATATCCCGGAAACGCTGGAGGGAAAGATCGTCCGGCGCTCCGACCAGATCGCCTATGTCAACCACGATATCGACGATGCCATGCGGGCAGGAATCCTGAGCAATGATGATATCCCCCGTTCTATTTCCCGTCTGCTGGGCTATACCCATAAAGAGCGGATCAACACCTTGGTGTGTGATATGATCGCCGCATCACGGGAGGCAGGGACCCTTGCCATGAGTGATGATATTGAGACTGCCTTGCGGGATTTGCGTGCATTTATGTTTGAGCATGTTTACCGCAACCCCGTAGCAAAGGCGCAGGAGCGTAAAGCAAGGGATATGCTCCAGAGATTGTATGAATATTACATGAGCAATCCGGAAGCTCTGCCGGCGGATTTTCTTCCCCAGCTGAGCTTTGACGGCATGGCCAGAACCGTCTGTGATTACATAGCCGGCATGACCGATAAATATGCGGTCGATAAATATGCGGAACTTTTCATTCCTTCGGGGTGGAATGTTCGGGGATAATGTGGTATAATATCCTGAAATGCAGATTAGAGGGGGAGCATGATGAAGAAACAAACGATCTGGGGTGTGGTATTTGCCATGCTGAGTACGCTGTCACTGGCTGTGGCCTCAAACCCAACGGCGGTCAGCGTATTTGCCGTGAGTGAGTCCACCACCAAAGTCTATTCCTTCTTCCAGCCGGTGCCGGATGCTCCGGCGGCAATGTGTCTGCTTTATGCAGGCATCGCCAGCGGCATCACACTGATGCTGTCTGTTGCATATCTGTTCCGCGGAAAGAAAAGCTGGCTGAAGTGGATCGTCGGCGGCAGCTTTGTCTCTATGACACTGGCGGTGCTGCCTCTGGTGATCAAGTCAGAGCCGATCGTGCTGCCGAATATGCTGCATCCGCTGACCATGGGTGTTGTGAGCATGCTGTCATATTTTCTGCTGCGCTCTGACAAGACCGCGGCGGAGGAGCCTGAGGGCGAAAGACTGAGTCTGCATTAAATCAATTGGCATGAACGAAGAGAGGAGGGATCGGTATGGGATTTCCACCGTCCTTTGTGGACGAATTGATCGCGCGCAACCCAATTGAGGATGTTGTGGGGCAGTATGTGAACCTGAAGCGCTCAGGAGCCAATATGTTTGGGTTATGCCCGTTTCATGGGGAAAAAACCGCATCCTTCTCGGTGGCTCCGGATAAGGGGATCTACTATTGCTTTGGCTGTCATAAGGGCGGCGGCGTGATCAATTTTATGATGGAAATTGAGGGGCTGACCTATCCGGATGCCGTCCGTTCTCTGGCGAAACGGGTCGGGATGCAGATCCCGGAGGACGAGCAGTATCAGAGCCGCTACCGCCATCAGGAGCGCCTTTGGGCGCTAAGCAAAGAGGCGGCACGGTTTTTCAATGCACAGCTATATCTTCCGGCGGGGGCTGAGGGGCTTGCCTATGCACAGCGCAGGGGAATGCCCAAGTCAACGCTTACAAAATTCGGTGTCGGATTTGCGCCCAATGCATGGTCTGCGCTGACCGATGCCATGCGAAAAAAGGGCTACACCGATCAAGAACTGATCGATGCGGGTCTGGTCTCTGAAAAAGGGGGACGCATTTATGACCGGTTCCGCAACCGGCTGATGTTCCCCATCATCGATGTCCGGGGGAATGTGATCGGATTCGGCGGACGTGTTATGGACGACTCAACGCCGAAGTACCTCAATTCTCCGGAAACGGTGATCTTTAACAAGCGTAAGAACCTGTTTGCGCTGAATCTGGCGAAGAAAACCAAACTGGGATACCTGATTTTGGTAGAGGGCTATATGGACGCAGTGGCCCTGCATCAGTATGGCTTTGACTGTGCAGTGGCTTCTCTGGGTACGAGCCTGACAGAGGAGCATGCGGTCCTGATCAGCAGATATACCGAGCAGGTGGTCCTGATCTATGACGGTGACGAGGCAGGGCAGCGGGCGACCAGACGGGCGATCCCGATTCTGGAAAAGGCAGGGCTTCAGGTGAAGGTCCTTCGGATGAAGGATGCCAAGGACCCGGACGAATTTTTGAAAAAATTCGGTGCAGATCGATTTAAGCTCCTGTTGGAGGATGCCTCCAACCGAGTGGAGTATCAGCTCAATGCCATCTCCCGCAAGTATGACATCAGGGAAGATGACCAGAGGGTCAAGTTTATTCAGGAGTGTGCGATCCTGATCAGCACACTGCCAAGCTCGGTACAGCGAGAGGTTTACGGAAACCGTGTCGCCGAGGCCGGCGGGATCAGCTTCGAGGCAATGAAGATGGAGGTTGCAAAGGCCTACAAAAACCGCCAGCGCAAAGAGCAGAGGCAGCAGGAGAAAAAGGATCTTGCTCCGGCTCAGGCCGTGCAGCCCAAGAGCCGTACCATCCGCTATGAGGACGTAAAGTCGGCAATGGCGGAAGAGGGCGTCATTGCGCAGGGACTGCGCGATCCAAGCCTGTTTGACCTGTGCGGAGATCTGCGGGGAGAGGAATTTTCCTCTGAACTTCTGGGCAGAGTGTATCAGCAGCTGCGGGAGCGCCACATGCAGGGGCTTCGGGCAGAATTGGGCTCACTGGAGGACTTGGATGCGGAGGAGATGTCCCATGTGGCGGGGATCATTCAGCGTCAGAGCGGCCCGGTGAATGAAAGAGCAATGAAAGACTGCGTTGCGACCATTCGTGCAGAGGCACAAAGGCGGGGCGTCCACACGGAGGATGACCTGCTTGCACTGCGCAATAAGTTGAAAGAAAGCAAAGGATATAAGGTATGACACCTGAATTGCTGGATAAAGAAAACAAAACAGCACCCGTTCGTTCCGGTGACGACGATGTTCGTCAGTATCTTCAGGAGATCCGCGCCTATCCAAGGCTGACACTGGAGCAGGAACAGCAGATCGCCCGCCGCTGTGCGGAGGGGGATCAGGAGGCGATACGCCAAATGGTCAACTCCAATCTGCGGCTGGTGGTCAGTGTGGCAAGGGAATACGCCGGACGGGGGGTACCGCTTCTGGACCTGATTCAGGAGGGGTCCATCGGACTGATCGTGGCGGCAAAGAAGTTTGATTATACCTTAGAATATCGTTTTTCTACATATGCGACCAAGTGGATCCGCCAGAGGATCACCCGATATTTGACCGACCACAGCGGGCTGATCCGGGTGCCGTCCCATACGGCGGAGCGGATGCGGAAGGTCGTGACGGC
Organism: Clostridiales bacterium; assembly: GCA_019418025.1. Taxonomy (GTDB): domain Bacteria; phylum Bacillota; class Clostridia; order Oscillospirales; family Oscillospiraceae; genus Faecousia. Next base: position 84,786 of record DYCR01000002.1, read on the forward strand.
TAAAAACTCGCTGATGCAGGAGCTGGGGCAGGAGCCAACCAATGAGCAGATCGCACAGCGCGCCGGGATCTCCGAGGAAAAGGTGCTTCAGCTTTTGAAGCTGGCCCCGGAAACCTGTTCACTGGATGCGCCGGTGGGGGAGGATGGCGGCGACACCATGGCAAGCATCCTGCCAACCAACGAATCGGCAGAGCCGCAGACGGAAATGATCCGTCAGGAACTGGTTTCGCTGATGGATGGACTGCTTGCGCAGCTGTCTGAGCGGCAGAGCCAGATTCTAAGGCTCAGATTTGGCATGGAGGACGGGATCTGCTACACCCTTGAAGAAATTGGAAAAATGCTTGGAATTTCCAAAGAGCGTGTGCGTCAGGTGGAAAAACAGGCGATCGAACGCCTGAAAAGACTTGGTGCAGACCTCGGACTGGAGGACTTTTTAGAATGAATGAATTTGTTTTTGAACCGATGCCCTCTCCGTGGGAGCTGGCGGTGGCGAGGATGCAGCCGGGGGAAAGCTTGAGCGCACAGCGTTTTTTGGCGCTGATCGCCTCCAGTGAGGATGCTTCTGCTGAGGACGCGGTACTGGAACTGGAGCGGCGGGGCGTGATTCTGGATGTATCGGATCTTCCTAAGGCGCAGGGGAATCCCCAGACCCAGTCAAGACTGGATCTTGAGGAAAAGCTGCTGCGTGAGGGGCGTCTGATCGAGAACCTGGAGGCCCATGACCCTCTGCGGCTGTATCTGGAGGAGATCGCCGAGCTTTCTGCGCTTGCAGACGGCACGGAGCTGACAGCGGCTGCGGCAGCCGGTGACGAAGGGGCTATGCGGGCGCTTTCGGACGGTTATCTGGGATGTGTGGTCGAGTGCGCAAAGGAATATGCCGGCTGCGGCGTGCTGCTGATGGATCTGATCCAGGAGGGCAGCCTCGGCCTGTGGCAGGGTATCCTTGCCTATGAGTCAGGAGCGTTTCGACCCCACGCCGTATGGTGGATCCGTCAGGCGATGGCAAGGGCGGTCACGCTTCAGGCTCAGGCAAACGGCGTAGGTGAAAGCCTGTCCAAGCAGATCGACCAATATCAAAAAGCCGACGGCAGACTGCTGACCCGGCTGAGACGGAATCCGACCGATCAGGAGATCGCTCAGGAAATGGGCATCACACTGGAAGAAACCATGGCATTGGGGAAAATGCTGCGGGAGATCCAGACCATGGCGAAGCTGAAAAACCCAGAGGCCGCACAGGAACAGGATCAGGAGGATGAGCAGGCCGTTGAGGATACGGCGTATTATCAGCAGCGTCAGCGCATCGATGATATGCTCACCGGTCTGACTGAGCGGGAGTCACAGCTGGTCCGGCTGCGCTATGGCTTGGACGGTCAGCTGCCGATGACAGCGGCCGAGGTCGGACAAAAGCTGAACATGACCATGGATGAAGTGGTGGCGCTGGAGGCTGCTGCACTTGCAAAAATGCGCCAAAAGGGCGATTAAAGAGAAGGAGTCGTTGAAAATGAAGCATTATTCTGTTGCAATCGATGGACCTGCCGGTGCAGGCAAAAGCACCATTGCCCGCCGTTTGGCGTCTGAACTGGGATTTTACTATGTGGACACCGGAGCAATCTACCGCACACTGGGTTATTTTATGGACCTTGTGGGGATCGCACCGAAGGATATTGACGGGATCGCCCGCCTGATCGACGAGGTGACCATCGATATCGAATATGATGAAAATGGTGCGCAGCATATGATCATGAATACCATCGATGTGACCGACGACATCCGCACCCCCGAAATGTCGAAAATCGCATCCCAGATCTCTGCGCACAAGCTGGTTCGTGATGTTCTGCTGGATATGCAGCGGGATATGGCGAAAAAGCACAATGTGATTATGGACGGCCGCGATATCGGCACCGTTGTCCTGCCTCGGGCGGATGTAAAGTTTTTCCTGACTGCATCACCTGAGGTCAGAGCCAAGCGCCGCTTTGATGAGCTGCAGGCAAAAGGGACAAAGGATTCTTATGACAAGGTCCTCAAGGATATCATTCAGCGTGACTATGACGATTCTCATCGTCCCGTTGCTCCGCTGAAGCAGACCAAATCCCACATTCTGGTGGATACGTCAGACATGACCATCGATCAGGTTGTGGAGACAATGAAGAAAACCGTTTTGGAGAAATGTAAACTATGAGCATTACAATTGCTAAAAACGCCGGATTTTGTTTTGGCGTGAACCGTGCTGTGGAGCTGGTTGAGCAGCAGGCACAGTCCGGCAAGCAGGTATTTACCTTGGGCCCGATCATTCACAACCGCCACGCAGTTGACCGTTTTGAGTCAATGGGCGTTCGGGTGATCGAGACCCCGGAGCAGGCCCCTGAGGGCAGCACCGTTATCATTCGTTCCCACGGAATTTCCCGTGAGGTCCAGCAGAGACTGGAAAATCAAAATGTAGAAGTCGTGGATGCCACCTGTCCCTTCGTCAAGCGGATCCATGATATTGTCAGCAAGGCTGAGGCAGAGGGACGTCTGCCTGTGATCATCGGCACAAGGACCCACCCGGAGGTGATCTCCATTGCGGGCTGGTGCAGCAAATGCGAGGTTTTTGAGACGCCTGAGGAGCTTGAAGCTTGGGCAAAACGCCCGGATGTGCCTTCTGACCTCCCGATTTGTATGGTTTGCCAAACAACCTCCACTGAATTTTTGTGGAAAATGTGCGGTGAAATTGCAAAAAAAGAGTTTACTAACCTGAAAATTTTTGATACAATATGTAAAGCAACTGAATTTCGGCAGAGTGAAGCGGCAAAGCTAAGCGCTGTATGTCAAGCCATGGTCGTAGTCGGAGACGCCAAGAGTTCCAACACAGGCCGCCTCGCAATGATCTGCCGGGAACACTGCAATCAGGTATATCTGGTGGACAATGCCACTGAGCTAAACCCGGATGATTTCAGCGGTGTTACTGATGTTGGAATCACGGCTGGTGCATCAACACCGGCGTGGATTATAAAGGAGGTCAACAAGACTATGAGCGAAATCGTAAATGTTGAGACTGTAGAGGAGAATTTTGCCGAGCTTCTCGAGCAGTCCATCAAGACTTTAAATACAGGAGACAAGGTTACCGGCGTTGTTACCCACATTGGCAACACTGAGATTCAGATCGATCTCGGCACCAAGCATGCCGGCTACATTCCTTATGACGAAGTCAGCGCAGATCCCACCGTTAAGCCCGAGGATATCCTGCACGTAGGCGACGAAATCGAGGTTTTCGTTGTTCGCGTCAACGATCAGGAGGGCACCTGCCAGCTGTCCAAGAAGAAGCTGGACGGCATGAAGATCTGGGAAGAGATGGCAACCTACGTGGACGACAAGACCAACGTTGAAGGCGTCATCACCGAGGAGAACAAGGGTGGTCTGGTTGCTACCGTTAAGGGCATCCGTGTGTTCATCCCCGCATCCCAGTCCGGCATCGCCAAGGGCGGTGACATGGCTGGCATGGTCGGCAAGACTGTCAAGATGAGAATTACCGAGGTCAACCGCGCACGCCGCCGTGTAATCGGCTCCATCCGTGCCGTTACCGCTGAGGAGCGCAAGGCTGCTCAGGAGAAGATCTGGAGCGAGATCCAGGAGGGCGCAAAGTACCACGGTGTGGTCAAGAGCCTGACCTCCTACGGTGCATTCGTTGATATCGGCGGTGTTGATGGCATGGTCCATGTCTCCGAGCTGAGCTGGAACCGCATCAAGACCCCTGCTGACGTTGTTAAGGTCGGCGATGAGATCGATGTTTACGTCATCTCCTTCGACCCCGTTAAGCACAAGATCTCTCTGGGCTACAAGACCGCTGAGATGAATCCTTGGAATCAGTTCATGACCAACTACAATGTTGGCGACGTGGTCGATGCCAAGATCGTTAAGCTGATGACCTTCGGCGCATTCGCTGAGATCATCCCCGGTGTTGACGGCCTGATCCACATCTCTCAGATCGCTGACCGTCGTATCGCAAAGCCTGAGGACGTTCTGACCGAGGGTCAGGAGGTTCAGGTCAAGATCACTGACGTTGACGCTGAGAACAAGCGTATCTCCCTGTCTATCCGCGCTCTGCTGGACGATGCTGAGGACTACGCTGACGAGGATGCTGAGTAATTCATAGATTCCTACATACCGGAGCCGAGTTGATACCGGCTCCGGTATCGTGATTTCTGGAGGTTAAATAATGGTTAAACATATTGTCATGTACACCCTCAATGAAGGCGTTGATAAAGAGACTGCGGTAGAAGAAATTTCCGGACTGCTGGAGCCGTTGGTCGGGAAAATCCCGGGGCTGAGTTGGATGGAGGTCTGCCAGAGCTATCAGGGAGATATGGACTACTGCCTTTATTCTGAGTTTGAAACCCGCGAGGATCTGGAGGCCTATCAGGTCAATCCCCTGCATTTGGAGGCAAAGGAAAAATTCCACCATTATATTGCAACCCGTGTGAGCGCTGACTACGAATATTAAGAGGTGTCCGGGATGAAAGCGATTGTAACAGTGGTTGGTAAAGATCGGGTTGGTATCATTGCGGCTGTATGCAACCGGTTGGCGCAGTACAACATCAATGTGATGGATATCAGCCAGACGGTCATGCAGGAATATTTTACCATGATGATGGTCGTCGATATCTCCTCCGCCTCCAAGGCTTTGGCGGAGCTGAGCGTGGAGATGGAGGGCTTCGGTGTTGAGCAGGGCCTGACGATCCGGATTCAGCGCGAGGATATCTTTGAGGCGATGTACAGGATTTGAGGACGGAATATGTTGAATCAGAAGGATATTTTTAAGACCATTGACATGATCGACAAACGGCATCTGGATATCCGCACGATCACGATGGGCATCTCCCTGCGGGATTGCGCACATCCGGAGATGAAGGTGAGTTGTGACAAGATCTATGACAAGATCACGCACCGTGCGGAGAATCTGGTACGGGTGGGAGAGGAAATCGAGCGAGAGTTCGGCATCCCCATCGTAAACAAACGGATCTCTGTCACGCCCATTTCCATGGTGGCCGAAAGCTGCGAGACCGATACTTATGTGCCCTTTGCGCAAGCCTTGGACCGGGCAGCAAAGACCTGCGGTGTCAACTTTATCGGCGGTTTTTCCGCGTTGGTACAAAAAGGCTGCACCAAAGGGGACCGTATCCTGATTGAATCCATTCCGGAGGCGATGGCTGCGACGGAATGTGTCTGTGCCAGCGTCAACGTCGGTTCTACAAGAGCCGGCATCAATATGAATGCAGTCGCGCTGATGGGAAAGATCATCAAGGAAACTGCACATATTACCGAGGCTCAGGATGGCCTTGGGTGTGCCAAGCTGGTGGTATTCTGCAACGCAGTGGAGGACAACCCCTTTATGGCGGGAGCCTTCCACGGCGTGGGAGAGCCGGAATGTGTCCTGAATGTGGGCGTCTCCGGTCCGGGTGTGGTTTACCATGCGTTGAAGGGTGTGAAAGGCATGCCCTTTGATGATGTGGCAGAGATAATCAAAAAGACAGCGTTTCAGATCACTCGGATGGGCCAGATCGTAGGAGACGAAGCATCCAGACGGCTTGGGGTTCCTTTCGGCATTGTGGATCTGAGCCTGGCGCCTACACCTGCCGTAGGAGACAGTGTGGCCCGTATCCTTGAGGAAATGGGTCTGGAGGTCTGCGGTATTCACGGAACCACAGCGGCACTGGCCTTGCTGAACGATGCGGTGAAGAAGGGCGGTGTCATGGCGAGCAACCATGTTGGCGGCCTGTCCGGCGCCTTTATCCCCGTCTCTGAGGACGAGGGTATGATTGCCGCAGCAGAAAGCGGCGTGCTGACCCTGAACAAGCTGGAGGCAATGACCTGCGTATGTTCGGTTGGTCTGGATATGATCGCAGTTCCGGGAGATACCACAGCAGAGACGATCTCTGCCATTATTGCCGACGAGGCCGCTATTGGCATGGTCAATAGCAAAACAACGGCAGTTCGTATTATCCCGGCACCCGGTAAGACCGTAGGTGACCGTGTGGAGATGGGCGGCCTGTTGGGCTCTGCGCCGGTCATGCCGGTATATGGACAGTCCAGTGCAGAGTTTATCGCAAGGGGCGGACGCATCCCTGCACCCCTGCAAAGCCTGAAGAACTGACAGGCGGGAGAATCGCTGTACAGTGATATATCATAAACAGCAGTGCTGCAATTTGCGGCACTGCTGTTTCAATATGTTAAGAGTCAATGGGAGGCTTGAGACTTTTGGAAAAGCTTATTTTCCCGTGGCATGAACTGTGAGAAAAAAAGATCCCCCTGTACGGCCGGAAAAGGCCGTGCAGGGGGATGTATGCTTGTACGATCCTAAGGGGATTACACCATTGCGCAGGTGATGATCGCCATCTTGTAGACCTCGTCAGCATTGCAGCCACGGGACAGGTCGTTGATGGGAGCGTTCAGACCCTGCAGGATGGGGCCGTAGGCTTCGTATCCGCCCAGACGCTGTGCGATCTTGTAGCCGATGTTGCCGGCCTCGATGCAGGGGAACACAAAGGTGTTGGCGTAGCCTGCAACCTTGGAGCCGGGGAACTTCAGCTGACCCACCTCGGGAGCAACAGCGGCATCGAACTGCATCTCGCCGTCAATTGCAAGCTCGGGAGCCATTTCCTTCGCGATGGCGGTGGCATCGTGGCTCAGCTTGACGGTGCCGCCCTTACCGGAGCCGTTGGTGGAGAAGCTCAGCATTGCCACCTTGGGGTCAATACCAAAGACCTGTGCAGTCTTAGCGGTCTCGACGGCAACCTCAGCCAGTTTCTGGGCAGCGGAGATCACAACATTGCCGTCCTTGTCAACGGTGTCCTGATAGTCGATGTTGATTGCGCAGTCGCCCATGGCCAGCTTTTCTTCACCGCGGACCAGAATGAAGCAGGAAGAAACCAAATGTGCGCCCTTCTTGGTCTTGACCAGCTGCAGAGCAGGACGGACGGTGTCTGCGGTGGAGTAGGTTGCGCCGCCCAGCAGAGCGTCAGCATAGCCCATCTTCACCAGCATGGTGCCGAAATAGTTGCCCTTGGACAGAGCGGTGCGGCACTCCTCGGCAGTCATCTTGCCCTTGCGCAGCTCGACCATCTTCTCAACCATGGCATCCATGCCCTCGTAAGTGGCGGGGTCCAGGATCTCAACACCCTCGATGTTGAAACCGCCCTTGGCGGCGTTGGCCTTGACTTCCTCCACGTTGCCCACCAGAATCGGGGTCAGGAAGCCGCCCTCGACCAGACGGGAAGTGGCCTCCAGAATGCGGGCGTCGTGGCCCTCGGTAAAGACGATCTTGCGGGGATTTGCCTTCAAGGTTTCGATCATTGCATTGAACATGACAAGTTACCTCCAGAAATATTCGTTTTTTATGGTCAAGCAGTGCCATAAAATCGCATTATAGTATTATACACCAGAATGCGTCATGGTGCAACCTCTTTTGAGAAATTATGCCTGCCGAGGGGGAGAAAAAGGAAGCTATCCAGAACATTATGAAGAGAAAATGCCGGGTGTTGTTCGGTATTGTGGTAAAAATAAGGGCGGATTCTGTACAAAACGAAAGATACAGGCTATATTATGCAAATTGACTTATATTGCGGCGCTCTTTTTGTGAAATATGCGAGTTAGACAACAGGCGTTGAAAATGGTACAATCAGAAAAAATTTTTACATAAAAGGAGGATCACACGATGGCACATGCAGAAAGCTGGTCCGGAAAGGTCAACCGAAGGATCTTGAAAAAACAGCGGATCATTGATGTGGCAGCAGGCCGCGAAAAGGCCGACCTTGTTCTGAAGAATGCAACCTATGTAGATGTATTTTCCGGATGCCTTGCTACGGATGATATCGCAGTGGCAGAGGGCCTGATCGTCGGTCAGGGAAGCTATGAGGGCGCAGTGGAAGTGGACATGACCGGGAAGATCGTTTGCCCCGGCTTTATCGATGCACATATCCATCTGGAATCAAGTTTGGTGTCACCTCGGGAATTTGCCCGGGCGGTTTTGCCCCACGGAACGACCACGGTCATCACAGATCCCCATGAGATCACAAATGTTATGGGTACCGATGGGATCGACTACATGCTGGAGGCCAGTGAAGATCTTCCACTTGATGTACTGTTTATGGTTCCAAGCTGTGTTCCGGCCACGCCGATGGATGAGAGTGGAGCGAATCTTGATTATCGGGACATCGACACCTTTTTTGACCATCCCAGAGTGTTGGGACTGGGTGAAATGATGGACTTTCCTGGGATCATCCGTGCAGATGCAGGCCCTGTGTCGAAAATCGTGACATCCCAGTGTCATCATAAGAAAATCGACGGACATGCTCCGGGGCTCCGTGGGCATGAGTTGAATGCCTATGTGGCGGCAGGCGTCTACTCTGACCACGAGTGCGGCGATATACAGGATGCCTTGGAGAAGATCCGCCGGGGGCAGTATATCATGATAAGAGAGGGCACCGCAGCAAAAAATCTTGAGGCGCTTGTGGGCCTTTTGGGGGAGCAGTATTACACAAGATGCATGCTCTGCACCGATGATAAGCATCCGTCTGACCTGCTGGAAAAGGGACATATCGACTACATTTGCAGAAAAGCGGTGGCCTTGGGGGCAGATCCCATTCGTGTGGTTCAGGCAGCCTGCTACCATGCGGCCCGCTATTTCCTGCTGAACAACCGCGGTGCCATTGCGCCGGGGTATCTGGCAGACTTCTCTGTGATCGACAACCTGACAGATTTCAACGTCCAGATGGTATACAAGCGTGGCAGATTGATATATGGTGACGGCAAACTGGAGGAAATACCGCAATCCCACATTTCTCCCAGACTGCAGGAAATGGCGGAGCATACATTCCATGTGGATCACATGACACCCAGAGATTTTGCAGAGTGGCGTCCGAGAGGTGTGATCGGTATGGTTCCCGGCCAGATCGTCACACAGGACTGCGGATATGCAGAAGAGGTGGATATCAGTACCGACACGCTGAAGATGGCCGTTGTGGAGCGCCATAAAAACACACGCCACATCGGTATTGGCTATCTGCGGGGCTATGGATTGAAGCGGGGCGCAGTTGCCACCTCCGTTGCCCACGACAGCCACAATATCATTGTGGTGGCGGCTAATGATGAGGACATGGCCCTTGCGGTCAATACCATCACCAAAAATGCAGGCGGCATCGTTGTCGTGAATGAGGGGAAGGTGCTTGCGCAGCTGCCTCTGGAGATCGCGGGGCTGATGAGCAGCCGTCCGCTGACAGAGGTGAACGATCTGCTGGAGCAGGCGAAGAGAACAGCCCATGAGCTGGGGATCAAGGAAGAGGTAGACCCCTTTATGACCCTGAGCTTTATGAGCCTGCCGGTGATCCCGACCCTCCGGCTGACCACCAGAGGCGTGATCGACGTGGCTACCCAAAAGTATATTTGATGATACCAAAACACCCGTTTGCACATCTCGGCAGGCGGGTGTTCGCTATTACGGAATATTTGTTCTGCAAATTCATAAAATTTAACTTGAATTTTGCACTGTGCTGTATCATAATAAGGAGGAAAGACCGACTATTGGAGGGATATACCATGCCAACCCAAGGCAGATCCGTGCATTCCGTAGAAAAAGCCATCACGCTGTTGGACTGTTTCTGGCATGCAGGGGGGAGTTTGTCACTGACAGAGCTTGTTCAGCGGACTGGCTGGGCAAAAAGCACCGTCCACGGCCTGCTTGCGTCCATGCTGGAGTCAGCAGTTGTAGAGCAGGACAAAACAGACGGAAAATACCGATTGGGCTATCACTTGTTTGAACTGGGAAGCAGTGTGGCGGCTTCTTGGAATGTGATGGGGATCGTCCGACCTTATTTGGAGGAAATTGCAGAAAAGGTAGGGGAAAGTGCCTATCTTGCCCGACTCAGCGGCGATGAGCTGATCCTTGCAGAGTGTATCGAGCCGCACAATGGTTTTCGGGTATCTTCGGAGCCGGGCAGCCGCATCCCGCTGCATTGCTCCAGCGAGGGCAAGTGCATCCTCTCGGCGATGCCTCTGGATCGGGCAAAGGCCCTGCTTCAGCGCAAGGGGATGGAGGCCTATACGGCAAACACCATCACCACATGGGAGGGACTGGAGCCTCAGCTTGCCCTTACCAACGAACTGGGATACGCAGTTGAGCGGGGGGAATACCGCAACGGACTGCAAAGCGTTGGGGCGCCCATTTATGACAGCACCGGAAAATGCAGCTATGCCATCGCGGTGATCGGCATTCGGGACACCAGTCAGGTAGGAACAGACCGCAACACCATCGCCTATGTTAAGGAGGCGGCGGAGCGCGCGTCTTATGATCTGGGCTGGCGCAAGGACCGGAAACACGGATGAATCCGGAAAAATAACGGAGGGGAATCGACCGAGAATGGCAAAACTCTATTTTAAGTACGGCGCCATGGGCTCCAGTAAGACGGCTCAGGCGCTGATCACCAAGTACAATTACGAAGAAAATGACCTGAATGTGTGGCTGATCAAGCCCAGTGCAGATACCAGAGACGGGGTCAAGATCCTGCGCAGCCGGATCGGACTGGAGGCACAGGTGGAGGTCATCGGCCCGGACACGGACATATATCGTCGTTTTCAGGATAGTCAGCTGGGAGGCTGCGATGTGATCATCGTGGATGAGTGCCAGTTCTTTTCCGCAGAACAAATCGATCAGCTGAGATACATCGTGAATGATTTCAACATTCCGGTCATGTGCTTTGGCCTGCGCACGGATTTTCAGACCCGTCTGTTTCCGGGGAGTCTGCGGCTGATGGAGATCGCTGACACCATTCAGGAGATCAAGACGATCTGCGATTGCGGTGCAAAGGCCACCGTGAATGCTCGAATCGACGGAAATGGGCATATTGTAACTGAGGGCGATCAGGTTTTCTTGGGCGGCAATGACAGCTACATCGCCATGTGCCACAAGTGTTATGTAAACGGCATCCGGGAGCATAAAAAAATCAAGCTCCACGGTGCTGAATCTTAAATATACGATGGAGGTTATCTTAATGAATGTCAATGTTCAGGAAATTTTGAGCAAGTGCGATCATACCCTGTTGGGACAGACCGCAACATGGGAAGAGATCAAGACCATTTGTGATGACAGCATCAAGTATCACTGTGCATCTGCCTGCATCCCTGCTGCTTTTGTCAAGCAGGCCAAGGATTATGTAGGTGACAAGCTGGCGATCTGCACGGTCATCGGCTTCCCCACCGGCTACTCTACCACCGCAGCAAAGTGCTTTGAGGCATCCGATGCAGTGGATAACGGTGCAGATGAAGTGGATATGGTCATCAATATCGGCTGGGTCAAGGAAGGCAGATATGATGCAGTGTGTCAGGAGATCAAGCAGATCAAAACTGCCTGCAAGGGAAAACTGCTGAAGGTTATCATTGAGACCTGCCTGCTGACCGATGAGGAAAAGATCGAAATGTGCCGCGTGGTAACAGAATCCGGCGCAGAGTATATCAAGACCTCCACGGGCTTCTCTACTGCCGGTGCAACCTTCCACGATGTGGAGCTGTTTGCAAAGCATGTCGGTTCTGATGTGAAGATCAAGGCTGCCGGCGGCATTTCCAGTCTGGAGGATGCCCAGAAGTTCCTTGATTTGGGTGCAGACCGTCTGGGAACCAGCCGTGTGGTCAAGATCGTCAAGAACGGCGCAGATGCAAACGACAAAAGCTATTGATAACAAAGGAGAATTAATTATGAGTCATCCCACCCCCCATATCAACGCAAAGCCCGGTGATTTCGGCAAGACCGTCCTGATGCCCGGTGATCCCCTGCGCTCCAAATTTATCGCAGAGAACTTTTTGGAAAATCCGGTTCTTGTGAACAACGTCCGCGGTGTTCAGGGCTATACCGGCTACTACAAGGGCGTGAAGGTTTCCGTTATGGCATCCGGCATGGGTATGCCTGCCATCGGCATCTACTCCCACGAGCTGTTCAATTTCTTTGATGTTGACAACATCATCCGTGTCGGTTCTGCCGGCGCCATTCAGGAGGATATCAACCTGTACGATCTGGTGATCGCTCAGGGTGCCTGCACCGATTCCAACTTTGCCTCTCAGTTCCATGTGACCGGGACCTTTGCCCCCATTGCCTCGTACAAGCTGCTGAGCGAGGCCGTCAAGGCGGCTGAGGAGAACGGTGCGGTTTATCACGTGGGCAACGTCAATTCCTCTGATGTGTTCTACGGTGATCATGTCGGTGTGCCTGAGGGTCTGGACAGCGTCTACGGCCTGAAGAAGATGGGCGTTATGGCACTGGAAATGGAAGCTGCGGCTCTGTACATGAACGCTGCCCGCTACGGCAAGCGTGCGTTGTGCATCTGCACCATCTCTGACCACGTGCTCAGAGGCGAAGAGACCTCTGCCGAGGAGCGCCAGAACTCCTTTACCACAATGATGAAGGTGGCCTTGGACGTGGCTGTTGCTATGGACAAGGAGTGATCCTTCCATTTTCCCCAACATCTAAAGCGAGGTGTTTTTATGAAACGTATTTTTTTGATTGTTTTGGATTCCTGCGGTGCAGGTGAAATGCCGGACGCCAAGAGCTTTGGCGATGTAGGCGTCCATACCCTGAAATCTTGTGCGACCTCTGACAAGCTGTCTATCCCCAACATGAAAAAGCTGGGCATCGGCAACATTGAAGGGCAGGACTTTTTGGGCAGGGAGGAGCATCCCACGGGTGCGGTCTGCCGTCTGGCGGAGCGTTCCATGGGCAAGGATACCACCATCGGTCACTGGGAGATCGCCGGTATCGTTTCTCCCGATCCGCTGCCCACCTATCCCAACGGATTTCCTCAGGAGGTTCTGGATGCCTTTGAGCAGGCTACCGGACGAGGCTGCCTGTGCAATTTGCCGTACTCCGGAACCGATGTGATCCGGGATTATGGACAGGAGCAGCTGGACACCGGAAAGTGGATCATTTATACCTCGGCCGACTCTGTTTTTCAGGTGGCGGCCCACGAGGAGCTGATCCCTCTGGAGGAGCTGTACGATGCCTGCCATAAGGCACGCCAGATCCTGCGTGGAAAGCACGGCGTGGGACGAGTGATCGCCCGGCCCTTTGTGGGCAATGCCAAGGACGGCTTCCAGCGGACTAGCAATCGTCATGACTATTCTCTGGAGCCTCCGGCAAAGACGCTTCTCGATGCTGTCAAGGAGCATGGCATGGACTCCATCGCTGTGGGCAAGATCTACGATATTTTTGCCGGACAGGGAACAACGGAGCATGTCTACAACAAGAGCAACGATGACGGCATGGCCCACACGCTGCATTATGCAAAGCAGGATTTTGAAGGTCTGTGCTTTGTGAATCTGGTGGATTTCGACATGATGTACGGGCATCGCCGCAACATTGACGGATATGCCAATGCGCTGACGGAGTTTGACACATGGCTGCCTCAGCTGCTGGAGCAGCTGGGTGAGGATGACATGGTCATGATCACTGCTGACCATGGCTGTGACCCGGCCTACACTGCGACAACGGATCATACAAGAGAGTATGTGCCGCTGATCATCGCAGGCCCCAAGGTCAAGCCGGTGAATCTGGGGACAAGAAAGAGCTTTGCAGATATCGCTGCAACCGCAGCCGAGCTGCTGGGCGTCCCCTTTGAAACCCCGGGACAGAGTTTTGCCAAGGATATTATCTGAATGTACCGATAGGGCGTAGTATTTACTGCGCCCTATCCCTGACTGGAGGGAAAGAACATGACACCAGAAAAGTTGATCGAGGCAGCGAAGGATGCGATGACACGGGCCTATGCCCCTTACTCCGGCTACAAAGTCGGTGCGGCGCTGCTGTGCGCAGACGGCACGGTCTATCAGGGCTGCAACATTGAGAATGCATCCTTTTCGCCCACAAACTGTGCAGAGCGGACGGCGTTTTTTAAGGCCGTGTATGACGGACACCGGGATTTTTCTGCCATTGCGATTGTCGGCGGCAAGAATGGCCGGATCACCGGTTCCTTCCCGCCCTGCGGCGTGTGCCGTCAAGTGATGCGGGAATTCTGCGCCGATGATTTCAAAATCTATATGGGGACAGAGGATGAATCCTATCAGATGTTGACGCTTGCCGAGCTGCTGCCGTTCAGTTTCAGCGCATCTGAGCATATGAATTGAGAAAAATCACAGAATAAATCCTGATAAATTGGTTAGTTTTATGAATATTTCCGAGATAGGTTGATTTTAAGAGGAAAGTGTGCGACAATATGAATGGGTACTCATGTACCCGCATTTTACAAACCAATATTTGGAGGTTAACAAAATGAAAAAGCTTCTAGCTCTCGTGCTGGCTGCTGTCATGGTTTTTGGCCTTGCTGCATGTGGCGGCGACACCACCGAAACCACCGCTCCCGCCGGTACCGATGACACTGCTGCTTCCGGCACAAACGGCGCACCTATGGATGCATCCGATGTCAAGATCGCAATGATCACTGACTACGGCGACATCACCGATCAGTCCTTCAACCAGACCACTTATGAGGCCTGCAAGGAGTACGCTGATGCAAAGGGCATTACCTTTACCTACTACAAGCCCGCAGGTGACTCCACCCCCGAGCGTGTTGCAATGGTCGAGAAGGCTGTTGCAGACGGCTATAACATCATTGTCATGCCCGGCTACGCTTTCGGCGGCACCATCGTGGAAGTCAGCGAGCTGTACCCCGACGTAAAGTTCGTTGCTCTGGACGTTGCTCTGGGCGACCTGCTGGAGGCCGGTGTTACCAAGGCCGGTGAGAAGTATGACTTCAACCCCGACAACTGGAAACTGGAAGACTATGTGGATATGAGCAATGTCTACTGCGCAGTTTACCAGGAAGAGCTGTCCGGCTACATGGCTGGTTACGCAGCTGTCAAGATGGGCTACAAGCACCTGGGCTTCCTGGGCGGCATGGCTGTCCCCGCTGTTATGCGTTACGGCTACGGCTTCATTCAGGGCGTTGACGCTGCTGCAGCTGAGCTGAACATCGCAGATCAGGTCACTGTTGAGTACGCATACGGCAACCAGTTCCACGGCGATGCTGATATCACCGCTGCTATGGACACTTGGTACGGCGAGAAGAAGGTCGAAGCTGTGTTCGCATGCGGCGGCGGTATCTTCAGCTCCGCAGCAGAGGCTGCTGCTAAGGTTAACGGCAAGGTCATCGGCGTTGACGTTGATCAGGCTGCTATCATCGACGGCATCTACGGCGAGGGCATGACCATTACCTCCGCTATGAAGGGTCTGGCTCCTGCTGTTAAGGACGCTCTGGCTGATATCATTGAAAATGGCAACTGGGCAAACTACGCCGGCAAGATCGTTACTCTGGGTCTGATCGGCAAGGAGCCCACCGCAAACTACGTTCAGATCCCCATGGAAAGCACCCAGTGGAATGATACCTTCACTCAGGAGGATTACAAGGCTCTGGTTGCAGGCATGTTCGACGGCACCATCAAGGTCAGCAATGCTACCGATGCAATGCCCGAGGTCAGCATCACCGTGAACGATCTGGGCAACCTGAAGTAAGGGATTTTCCCTCTGACAGGCATCAGATTTGCAACAGAATCACCGACAGCAACGCTGTCGGTGATTTTTTTGTTCGGCAAGGACGAATTATGTGTGTTTTGTGGTGGGAATTATAGGAAAGCCATATTTAATTGAAAAATATTTTGCATAATTGTCATACTCATGTTATAATTGTTTTCACAGAAAATAACCGATGGGTCGTTGCGCCCATTTTGGTTCAAGGAGGTATGGCAATTGGAACATTATGCAGTTGAAATGCTGCACATCACCAAACGTTTCCCGGGTATCATTGCCAATGATGACATCACACTTCAGCTCAAAAAGGGCGAGATCCATGCGCTGCTGGGTGAAAACGGTGCAGGTAAGTCCACATTGATGAGCGTCCTGTTCGGCCTGTATCAGCCGGAAGAGGGCGAGATCCACATGGATGGAAAAAAGGTGGAGATCCGCAACCCCAACGATGCCAATGATCTGGGAATCGGCATGGTCCATCAGCATTTTAAGCTGGTTGAATGCTTCTCTGTTCTGGATAACATCATTCTCGGTGTGGAGCCATGTAAAGGCGGCTTCCTCGACAAGGAACAGGCACGGGTAAAGGTTCAGGAGATTTCAGAGCGCTATGGGCTTCAGGTCGATCTGGATGCCAAGATTGAAGATATCACCGTTGGTATGCAGCAGCGTACCGAGATCCTGAAGATGCTTTACCGTGAAAATAATATTCTTATATTCGACGAGCCTACTGCCGTCCTGACGCCTCAGGAGATCCATGAGCTGATGCAGATCATGAAAAATCTGGCGGCGGAGGGCAAGAGCATCCTGTTCATCTCCCATAAGCTGGCGGAAATCATGGAGATCTCCGATCGGTGCAGCGTCCTGCGCAAGGGCAAGTACATCGGCACGGTCGAGACAAAGGAAACCACACCTCATGAGCTTTCCAAGATGATGGTCGGCCGCGATGTCAAAACCGTTGTCGATAAGGAAGCGTCCAAGCCCGGTGAAGTGATACTGGATGTTCACAATATGTGTGTTGCCTCCAAGCGGCATAAGCGCAATGCAGTGAATGACGTAACATTTCAGGTGCGGCGGGGCGAGATCGTATGTATCGCAGGCATTGACGGCAACGGTCAGACGGAGCTGGTTTACGGTCTGTCCGGTCTGGAGCCTGTCAACGGCGGCAGCGTCAGCCTGTGCGGTGAGGATATCACGAATATGCCGATCCGTAAGCGCTCGATCCTCGGCCTGAGTCATATCCCTGAGGACCGTCATAAGCATGGTCTGGTCCTTGACTACTCTTTGGAGGATAATCTGGTTCTTCAGCGTTACTTTGAGCCGGAGTTCACCAACAAAGCGGGATTTTTGAAGCGCAAGAATATTCGCGCCTATGCCGAGCGCCTGATTCAGGCTTTTGACGTGCGCTCCGGTCAGGGCCCGATCACCAAGTCCAGAAGTATGTCCGGCGGCAATCAGCAGAAGGCGATCATTGCCCGTGAGATCGACAAAAATCCGGAGCTGCTGATCGCGGTGCAGCCCACCCGTGGACTGGACGTAGGTGCTATCGAGTACATCCACAAGCAGCTAGTTGCACAGCGGGACGCAGGAAAGGGCGTGCTGTTGGTTTCTCTGGAGTTGGATGAGGTCATGAACGTATCTGATCGGATTTTGGTCATGTACGAAGGTGAGATCGTGGGAGAATTTGATCCCAAGCATGTCACCGTGGAAGAGCTGGGTCTGTATATGGCCGGCGCAAAGAGGGAGGGACAGGCATGAAAAGGAACAGTCTGTTGAGAAACAGTGGCCTGCAATCCCTGCTGGCTTCTATGATGTGTATCATCGTTGGTTTGTTTGTGGGCTACCTTGTGCTTTTGATGATCAATGCGCAGGGTGCCGGTGAGGCGATCATCACCATTATCAAGAATTTCTGGACCTACCCCAGTGAAAAGGCCCAGCTGAAGTATCTGGGCAACACACTGGTAAAAACGGCACCGCTGCTGCTTTGCTCCCTGAGTGTTCTGTTTGCGTACAAGGTGGGCTTGTTTAACATCGGTGTAGCAGGCCAGTATGTTGTGGGTGCAGGTGCATCGCTGTATATGGCACTGGCACTGAACATGCCTTGGTGGGCCTGCCTGCTTGGAGCAATCGCCGCAGGTGCGCTGCTTGGTGCGCTGTCCGGCCTGCTCAAGGCACTTTGCAACGTCAATGAGGTCATCTCCTGCATCATGTTCAACTGGATCAGCCTGTATGGCGTGAATATGCTGCTGACAAGCGTTAAGGAAAGCACCTCGCCGTATACCTTGGCAATCAAGGGCGCAAATCCTGATGCTGTCCTGCCGGATATGGGCTTGGGTGAATTGTTTGCAAAAAACCAGTACGTTACCATCGGCATCCCTCTGGCGATCCTGATTTCCGTGCTGATTTGGATTTTGTTGGAGAAAACTAAGCTTGGCTATGAGCTGAAGGCCACCGGAAACAACAAGAACGCAGCAAAGTATGCCGGTATGAAGGAAAACCGCAATATCATTCTCACCATGGCGATTGCCGGTGGATTGGCCGGTATGGCGGCGGCTCTGCTGTATCTGACCGGTTTTGAGCAGTGGTCCTGCTCTCAGGCCAGCGTACCTGCCATGGGCTTTAACGGCATTGCAGCGGCGTTCCTGGGCGGCCTGCATCCTGTCGGTTCCATTTTCTCCTCTTTCTTTATTCAGCATATCACTGCCGGCGGCGCTTACATCGATAAGACCCTGTACAGCGCTCAGGTGTCCGATTTTATCACATCCCTGATCATCTACCTGTGCGGCTTTGTCCTGTTTGTCAAGGTGGCCCTGAACAGGAAACTGGACAAGCGTGATGAAAAGCTTGCTGCCAACACAAAAAAAGGAGGGGATAAGTAATGCTGCTTTTATTACAGTATACGCTCATTTTTGCCTCTGTTTTGATGCTGGTTGCACTGGGCGGATGTTTCTCTGAACACAGTGGCGTTATCAACATCGGCTTGGAAGGCATCATGGTTATCGGTGCATTGGGCGGCGCGCTGATGATGCGCTATCTGCCTGCCGACACCAGTCCGTTTATGATGCTGGTTCTGGTCATCTTGGCCGCAGTTACTGCCGGCGCGATCTATTCCATGCTGCTGGCAATTGCGGCAGTCACCTTCAATGCCGATCAAACCATTGTCGGTACTGCCATGAACATGTTGGGCACAGCCATTGCAACGGTCCTTGTCAAGGCGCTGAACACCGCTGCTGACCCCAACAATGTTTCCGCAACGATCCAGTATTTTGATCAGAAAAAGGCCTTCTATGTGAATATTGGTTCTTTTGAATTCAGTTGGTTCATGCTGATCGCACTGATTGTGCTGATCGTAAGCCATATCGTTCTGTACCGCACTCGCTTCGGCCTTCGCCTGATGGCCTGCGGAGAGCATCCTCAGGCGGCTGATTCTGTGGGAATCAACGTCTATAAGATGCGCTATGCCGGTGTTTTGATTTCCGGTATCCTCGGTGGTTTGGGCGGTATCGTTTATATCACATCCGGTGTTTCCGAATGGAAGTTTGAAAACGGTGTAGCCGGCTTCGGCTTCCTTGCACTGGCGGTTATGATCTTCGGTCAGTGGAAGCCCCTGAATATTGCACTGGCTGCTCTGCTGTTCGGTCTGATGCGTGCGCTGTCCAACGTCTATGTTGCGTTTGACTTCCTTGCCGCACTGAATATCCCCGGCTTTGTGTATAACATGCTGCCATATATCATCTCTTTGGTGGTTCTGATCTTCACCTCGAAGAAATCCCGTGCTCCCAAGGCAGAGGGTATCCCATATGATAAGGGTAGTCGGTAAATCAGTCTGACAAATCAAAAATCCCCGCTGTTTTCAAACAGCGGGGATTTTTTCGGACTCAGGGTATGAAAGAAAGGGGATGTTTCTCAAGATCTAGAAGAAAGAAAGGATCAGCATATGCACGGGGTAGAATGCATAGGAAAAATATTGGAGAAACTTATTTTTAGATCCTTTCTCTCCGTTATAGAGCCAGATGGGGATGAGGGAGAATACGGCAAATGCCTGCATGGGGATCTCCAGAGAGGCGCCAAGAATATCAAAGACAAATACACGTCCGCCGAAGCCGAATACGTGAATGACGATCATGGCGGCCAGCTGCGCCAATTTTGCACCGGGGAAATTACGCAGAATATAGAAGATGATCACATTCAAAACGCCCAGAACGCCATAATCGGGGAAGGTGACATACCCAAGCAGAAGCAGACCCAGTAGTTCTATGCTTCCCAGAAAAGGCTTTGTGTGGCCGGAGCGGACAAGATCGATCACCCGTATAGAGATCAGCCCCAGCCAAAGTGTGATGATCACATTCTGGTGGAAGGGATAAAACGGGGTCTTGAACATCATCAGGTCGAAGGGAATTTCAGACAGGGCGGCCAGTAACAGCAGACGCCTGCTGTATTTGCGAAAATCATGGGTGTGCAGATAGCCCTCCACTGCCTGAAACGCAAAGATTGGGAAGGCGAGACGGCCGAGATAAGTCATCCAATCGCTTCCGGGGACAACGGTTCCCCAAAGATGATCCAGCAGCATGCACAGCAGCGCGAACCATCGCAGTGCAGAGGCGTCAAGCCCCAATTTTTTAATAGTCATAATATTCTCCTTTGAATGGTTGCTGAGACAAGCGCCAAATCATCTTTCCGTGATTAGGGTTGCCTGCTTTTGGATCATCATACACTGAAAATGGGATGTTGGCAAGAATGATATTCAGAATGGATGCTTTGTAAGGTCGGAAGGGCTGCGGAAAATGCCGCAGCGAGGAGCCTGTATGATTTCGGCTGTTTGAGCAGAGAAATCCGGTTGAGACCTCTGGTTTTCCCGGGAAATACGGGGGTTCTACTGGCGGTAGAGTTAAAAAACCGTAATTCTACGGCAGGTTGGATACCGTACCGGTTTAGAGAGTCAATGGTAGGTTGCGATTTTGACGGTTTGCGATATAATGATATCATGCAATTTCCTGCATCCGATGGATACACTTGTACTCAATCGAGTGCAGATCGAGTTTTAGGAGGAACATATGAGTTTTGTTATCATGACGGACACGTCTGCGAACTTGCCCACGCCGGAGGCAAAAAAACACGGGGTTGTTGTGATTCCCCTTTCCTACTATGTAGACGGGGAGGAGCATACATGTCTGGATACAGAGACCTTTGACAGCGAGGGATACTATGATATGCTGAAATCGGGGGTCAAGATCACGACCTCCCAGATCAATCCTCAAAAATATATCGATGTAATGGAGCCGATTCTAAAGGATGGGAGAGACATCCTGTTTGTGGGCATGTCCTCCGGTGTCAGCGGTTCTTTTTCTTCTGCCCAGATCGCAAAGGAGCAGCTTCTTATGGAGTATCCTGAAAGAAGTATCTTTACGGTCGACAGCCTTGCTGCATCACTGGGAGAGGGACTGTTGGTGTGCAGTGCGATCGCATGCCGTGAGCAGGGCATGGGGCTTGCTGAGACGGCCGAACAGCTGATGCAGGAGCGTCACCGGGTATGCCAGATTTTCACAGTGGATGATCTGATGCATCTGCGCAGAGGCGGACGGCTTTCCAATGCCAGTGCCATTATCGGCACACTGCTGAATGTGAAGCCTCTGCTGAAGGGCAACGAGGAGGGGAAGATCGTTTCCTTTGGAAAGATCCGGGGACGCAAAGGGGTCATTGAACAGATGGCACAGCGTTATGAAAAGTACGCAAAAGATCCGCAGCAGCAGATCGTCGGGATCTCCCATGCCAATTGCCGAGAGGATGCCGAGCGTTTGGCGCAGCTGCTTCAGCGGACCTGCGCACCCAAGGAGATCCTGATCGTCGATCATGAGCCTGTCACGGGGTCTTATTTGGGACCGGGGGCACTGGCTGTGTATTTTCTGGGGGAGGAGACTGTCCGCAGCCTGTCCTGAGGAGCCTCAGCTCTTCTGAAATCTGAAATCAGGTGTTTATATTCAGTTTACCATTGTAGGGTAGCATTGAACTGAGGTGAAAGGCGAATGTTTCGTATTTTGGTAGTGGATGATGATAAAAATACCCGAATCCTGATGAAAGCTGTTCTGGAGGGCGACAATTATACCGTCCTGACGGCAGAGAACGGAGAGGATGCACTGGCAGTTTTGGATAGCAGCCACGTGGATCTGGTGATTCTGGACGTAATGATGCCGAAAATGGATGGGTATGAGTTTACCAAGATCCTGCGGCAAAGCAACAACAATCTCCCCATTTTGATGGTTTCCGCCAAACAGCTGCCGGCGGATAAGCACAAGGGGTTCCTTGTGGGAACGGATGATTATATGACAAAGCCCATCGATGAGGAGGAGATGCTCCTGCGGATCAAGGCGCTGCTTCGCAGGGCTAAGATCGCCAACGAGCGCAGGATCGTTATGGGGGACGTGGTACTGGACTATGATTCCCTGACAATTTCCAAAAAGGGGAGCGTTATGGAGCTGCCTCAAAAGGAATTTCTTCTGCTTTATAAGCTACTGTCCTATCCGGGGAAAATTTTCACCCGGATACAGCTGATGGACGAGATATGGGGGGCAGACAGTGAATCCGGATGGGAAACGGTCACGGTACATATCGGCAGACTGAGGAAGCGTTTTGATTCCTGGGAGGAATTCGAGATCGTCTCGGTTCGTGGGCTTGGCTACAAAGCAGTGAGGAAGGTATGAAGCAAAAAAAGAAAACAGGACGGTTTGGCGCACTTCTGGTGTTTGTGGTCATTGTCTTTTTGGCAATATTGCTGCACTCTATCGTTTCTGGGTTTACGGCATATCTGCTTGTTAAATTCGATGCGTTGAGCGTGTTCGGTCATGTGGCGATCGATACGGGTGATCTGCTGCTGATCAGTGCCATCATCAGCATCCCGGTGGGTCTGCTGATTTCTGTTGCATTCAGCAAGGTCCTGCTGAAGCCTGTGCGGGACCTGATCAACGGGATGGATCAGCTTGCCAGCGGTGATTTTCAGGCCCGCGTCCATGCTGACGGCTCTGTTTTTCGCTTTCCGACGTTTTCCAAGGCCTCTGAAAGCTTCAATAAAATGGCACAGGAATTGGAAAGCACGGAGATGCTCAGAAACGACTTCATCAACAATTTCTCCCACGAATTTAAGACCCCCATCGTCTCCATCGCAGGCTTTGCAAAGCTCTTGAAGCGGGGGAACCTGACCGACGAAGAAAAGCTGGAGTATATCAGCGTGATCGAGGAAGAGTCGATGCGTCTTTCGTATATGGCCACCAATGTACTCAACCTCACCAAGGTGGAGAATCAGGCGATCCTGACAGACATTACGAGGTTCAATCTTTCCGAGCAGATCCGATCCTGTATCCTGCTGCTTGAGAATAAATGGAGTGTCAAAAATCTGGACTTCAATCTGGATTTTGGGGAATTTGATATCCGTGCCAACGAGGAGCTGCTGAAGCAGGTGTGGATCAATCTGCTGGACAATGCCATTAAGTTCTCTCCGGACTCCGGGGAGATCACGGTTCAGATCCATGAAGCAGACAAGACCATTGCCGTATCTGTCGGCAACCGGGGTGCAGAGATCCCTGAGGAGGCTCAGGGGAGGATCTTCCAGAAGTTCTATCAGTCAGACGAGTCTCATGCGTCAGAAGGAAACGGAGTGGGTCTGGCGATCGTGAAGCGCATCGTGGATCTGCACTGTGGCAGTGTATCCGTAGCAAGCGGGCCGGAGATGACGGTATTCAGGGTACAGCTGCCAAAGGCCTGATTTATTTGTGATATTTTGAAAAAACAGAGGTTTTGGAAGAAACCTCTGTTTTTTTACAGAAATGTATGATAAAATTAGTTTCGATTCAGTTTATGTTGGGGTTGTATCATAGATACCGTCAGAAATAGACCGTTTGTGCGAAAGGGATTGAACCATACAAATATGTATAATGGAATTGGATACTTGCTTTTCATCAGTATATCGTCATTTTTCCTTGGCAGGATGCTGCCATACCGTTGGTTTCACTATGATAAATTTCCCTATAAATCCTTCGCCTTCGAACGGGAGGGGAAGATTTATCTGCGTCTGCATATCAATAAGTGGCATAACAAGGTGCCGGATATGAGCCAGATCTTTCCTCAGCTGATGCCGTCTAAGAAAATGACGGACAACTCAGAGGAAACATTAAAGACCATGATCGTGGAGACGTGTATCGCGGAATTTGTGCATTGGGTCCTGTGCCTGCTGGCCCTGCTGAATCTGAGGATTTGGCACGGATGGGTCGGTGTTTTGGCAACCTGCTTGTATATTTTTATCGGAAACGTTCCGTTTTGCCTGATTCAGCGATATAATCGTCCCAGATTTGTAAAATTGATGAATCGATTAGAGGCTCGAAAGGAGAAAAAATCGTGCATACATTGATTCTGAGCTGCAACACAGGTGAGGGGCATAACGCATGCGCCAGAGCCATCAAGGAGTATTACGATCTTGTGGGGCAGACCTGTCTGATCGCGGACAGTCTTTCTTTTGTATCTGAGGAGATCTCTCATATTGTAGCGAAGGGGCATGTGCTGATTTACCGCAAGCTTTCCCCGATTTTTGGGTGGGGGTATGAGTATGCCCAGAACCATCCGGAGCGGTTTGATTCAGAGAGCATGCTCTACCATTTCTTTGCCCGTGGAGCAGAGGCACTGAATGACTATATCAAAGAACACGATTATGATAACGTGATCTGCACCCATCCCTTTTCTGCGCTGATGATGACGGAGGTCGTCAGGCGGTATCACACTCAGGTCCGAACTGCATTTGTCGCGACGGACTACACCTGCTGCCCGGGTGTCAACTGCTCGGATCTGGATCTGTATTTCGTTCCGGATGAAGCACTGGTCGATGAGTTTGTGCGTCAGGGGGTGAAGGCTGATCGGATCATTGCCAGCGGCATACCGGTCCGTCAGGCTTTTTATCACCGCACTGCAAAATCTCAGGCAAAGGCGGCATTCGGTGTGGATGCATCCCACAATCATGTGGTGATTGCCTGCGGCAGCATGGGCTGCGGCCCGATGGGGAAGCTTTCCAAGAGCATTGCCGAGCAGATGGATGCAGACACGGAGCTGAGTATCGTGTGCGGCACAAACGAGCAGCTGGAGCGCAGCATGGACGAAATCCATGCCAGTGACAGAAATATCCATGTACACGGATTTGTGAAGGACATGCCGCTGCTTCTGGACAGTGCCGACGTGTATGTGACAAAGCCGGGGGGACTGAGTACCACTGAGGCCGCGGCAAAGCACTGTCCAATGGTGCTTGTTAATGCAGTGGGTGGCTGTGAGAATTATAACCTCAATCACTTCCTGCGGGTCCAAAAGGCTGTCACAGGGGAATCCATCGAGGAGCTTGTCAGCTCCTGCCTGCGTATTTTGCAGAACAGTGACAGCAGCGGCCAGAATGAGAAGCCTGTGGTCAACGCTGCAAAAATGATCTATGAAACCATGGAAGAAAGGCAGAATACATAATGAGTCATACAAAATGGAAATTGCCGGAGCCGCAGGTGGACTATCGCAATTTCCGATTGAATCAAATCAACAAACCGGAATATAAACACCTCTGGCTGCTGCTGTTCTGGCCGATCTATTATCTGCGCTATCCCTTTATCGAGGCGCTGAACACGCCGGACCGGTGCTTTCCCGTTTCATCATGGTTGGATGGATTGATCCCCTTTCATGAAAGCTTCTTCATTGCCTATCAGCTTTGGATGGTCTGCTTGCTGGGGATGGCCTTGTACACTGCGCTGTATGATGTAGAATCCTTTCGGAAATATCACAAGTTTTTGATTATTTCCTTTTCTATTTCCACGTTGATCTATCTGGTGTTTCCCACCAGTCAGAATCTCCGTCCCACAGAATTTGAACGGGACAATCTGCTGACCAGATTGGTTCAGATGATGTATCAGGTGGACACGAATACCAATGTCTGTCCGTCTGAGCATGTGATCGGCTCCATGGCATTTCTTGCCGCCGCGATCAACACAAAGCGTCTGCGGACCCCTTGGAGGCTCACTGTGATTGCAGTGCTTGCGGTGCTGATCAGCATTTCGACCCTGTTCCTCAAGCAGCATTCGGTTGTGGATGTGATCGCAGCACTGCCTTTGTCGGCATTTGTTTATTGGATCTGCTATCGGAAGAAAAAGCAGATCCAATCGTAAATCCATATCTGGTATTTGACCGGAGCATCTTGTCCAATGGACGGTGCTTCGGTCTTTGCATTTTGTGTGCAATATTGCAATGCCGGGGGCCGTCCCCGCCTTGCTAAGAATTCTTAAGAAATTCATAATTAAATTTCATGCCGAATTATGTCACCTTTTCTGTCACACTGCATCTATATATTAGAACGAAAAAACAGGCGGTGTCATATGGTATTCAGTAGTATTCCTTTCTTGTATGTTTTCATGCCGATCTTCTTCGGCCTTTACTATGCAGTCCCCAATCGATCGAAAAATACGCTCCTTTTGTTAGGCAGTCTCAGCTTCTATGCCATGGGCACCCTGACCGCGCCGATACATTTTGCCATCTTTGTATTGAGTATGGTGATCGATTATATCGTCGCCCTTCGGATACAAGACGATCAGAAGCATAAAAAAGCATATCTGGTATCGGGTATCGTCTTTCATATGCTGTCTTTGGGCTTTTTCAAATACTTCACCTTTCTGTCTCAGGAGATCCTTGGGCTGTTTCCCAATTCCGGTATCCAGTTGAACATGAACATCCTGCTTCCGATCGGTATTTCCTTTTATACCTTTCAGGGGATCTCTTACATAGCAGATGTTTACAAAGGCACCATCAAGGCTGAGCAAAGCCTGCTGCGGTTCTGTGTTTACCTGTCTATGTTTGAACAGCTCATTGCGGGCCCCATCGTCACCTATTCTCAGATCCAGAAGGACCTGCCCTCTCGCAAGATCGACAGGGAAATGGTATTCGATGGGATCGGATACTTTATCTTTGGCATGGGTCTGAAGGTTTTGCTTGCCAATCCCATCGGTAAGCTGTGGATGGATGTGAACACCATCGGCTTTGAATCCATTTCCACGCCCCTTGCATGGATGGCAATTATCGCTTACTCCTTCCAGATCTACTTTGACTTCTTCGGCTACTCGCTGATGGCCATTGGTTTGGGAAAGATGCTGGGCTTCCACCTTCCTGCAAACTTTGATTTCCCATATTTGTCCCGATCAATGACCGAGTTCTGGCGGCGGTGGCACATGACCTTGGGCAGCTGGTTCCGTGAATATGTGTATATCCCTCTGGGAGGCAATCGCAAGGGCACACTGGTGACCATTCGCAATCTGCTGATCGTCTGGGTGCTGACCGGTGTCTGGCACGGTGCCGGATACAGCTTCCTGCTGTGGGGATTGGTGCTGTTTTTGCTGATCTTCATGGAGAAATTTGTCTATGGAAAGGCTCTTGGCCGGATGCCGCTGCTGGGACACGGGTACATGTTCCTGCTGATCCCGCTGACATGGGCGATTTTCGCAATCGATAATATCGGCGATCTCGGTGTATTTTACTCAAGACTGTTTCCGTTTTTTAAGGATGGACCATGGTCTGTTTTCCGGCACGATTATTTAAAGTATCTGAATCTGTATTATCCCTTCTTCATTGCCGGATTCCTTTTTTCGACCAGAATACCCTTCCGTCTTTTGCAGAAGATCAAGGATAAGAGGGTGCTGTGGGCGATCCGATTTGTTATTTTGGCGAGCTGTACATACTGCATGTACCGTGGGCTGAATGATCCGTTTTTGTATTTTAGATTCTAAGGAGTTTTTATTATGAGAAAATTTACGAAATATGTTGCTGCAATGATCGCCGCACTGTCCATGCTTTCGGTGATGACCGGCTGTGGTTCTGTAAATGCAGACCAGAGCGTCGATGCCGTCCCGGAAACCACCGCTGTGCCGGAGCAGACCACTCTGCCCACACAGCCTGAGACAACTGCGCCGGCGGTGACCACAGATCCCAACAGCATGGAAGATGCGCTGTTCATCGGTGACTCCAGAACCATGGGTCTGCTGGAGTATTCCGGACTGGAATGCGACTTCTTTGCCAGTGTCGGTATGAGTGTGTATAACATCCAGAAAAGCACCGTTTCTGTACCCAGTGTCGGCAAGGTTACCCTGAAGGAGTTGCTAAGCAACAAGAAGTATGGTAAAATTTATCTGATGATCGGTATCAACGAGCTGGGGTATGATCTGGGGCAGACTGCCTCCGAATATGAAAAGCTGGTGAACTTTATTCGAGAGCAGCAGCCGGATGCAAAGCTCTTCCTTCAGGCCAATCTGCATGTGACCAAGAAAAAATCGGACAGCCATGATTATATCAAGAACACCAATATCAACACGCTGAATGAAAAAATTGCGAAATTTGCAGACGGAAAGAATATTTTCTATCTGGATGTAAACCCTGTTTACGACGATGCCAATCATGCTCTTTCAGAAGATTACACATCGGATGGTGTGCATCTGTATGCCAAGCACTATGCTGAATGGGCAGAGTGGATCGCAGAGCAGACCGCCTCTCAACTAAAGGAAGGATAACTGTGATAGTTAACGACGAATTCTGTGAAAAGGTAAGGCTTTACGAAGATGCGATGTATGCATTGGCCTTCTCGATCCTGAGAAACGATCAGGATGCATCCGATGCCATCAGCGAGTCGATCATGAAAGCATACTGCAACGTGTCACAGCTGAAAAACGCCAATGCGTTTAAACCATGGCTTCTGAAAATCGTGAACAATACCTGTCTGGAGATGCTGCGCAACAAGCATGCCACTGTGAGCATTGATGAACAATATGACATTGAGGACAATACCAATGCATGCGACATCTCCACAAAATTGGTTCTGAGACAGGCCGTTGAGCAGCTGGCTCAGCCTTATCGCACAGTCGTCGTCTTGTTCTATTACGAAAATCTTTCGATCATTGAAATTGCAACCATTACCGGCGGTTCTATCATTGCGGTAAAGAAGCAATTGTCACGAGCAAGAAGTATGCTCCGAGATTCTTTAAACAAGGAGGATTTTTTCGGATGAAACAGTTTGATAAGAAAATACGTCAAATCGCTGCAGATGGAAAAATCAAGATGCCTTCCCACGTGAAAAACAGAATGGAAACCACTCTTTTAAGCCTGCCTAAGATCGAAAAAAGACCGTGGATCTTTGGTTTCCTGTCCCGCACGGCTTTTGCGGCAGCCAGTATTGCATTTGCGCTGATTTTTATTATGCCGAATGTCAGCACGGTCTACGCAAGATCTATGGAGCAGGTCCCCGTACTGGGGGAGCTGATCCGGGTCGTTACCATCCGGAATTATTTCTACTCGGATGAAAATCATGAGCTGGATATCGATGTCCCGCAAATCTCTGATTTTGCCAAAGGAGATGCCGCCAAACGGATCAATGCCGATGTGGATGAGCTGACCCGGGATCTGATGACCCAGTTTTATCAGGAACTGGAGGGCGTTGGGAGAGATGGACACGGCTCAGTTCAGGTGGACTATCAGGTGATCCGGAACACGGAGCGGTGGTTCACGCTGAAGCTGTCGGTCAATATGATCGCAGCAAGCGGGAACAGCTATTTCAAGTATTATCACGTGGACAAGCAGACCGGTGAGATCATCAGGCTTTCGGATCTGTTCACAACATCTGATTTTGGTCAGATCATTGCAGAGAATATCAAAGATCAGATGCGCAAGCAAATGGAGCAGGACAGCAGCCTTTCTTACTTTGCAACGGATGCGGAGTTCGGCCATGATTTTGCCCATGTGAGCGATGACCACAACTTCTATTTCAATGAACAAGGTGATCTCGTTATCCCCTTTGACAAATATGAGGTTGCACCGGGATTCATGGGTTGCCCGGAATTTGTGGTAGAAAAGACAGTCATTCAAGACATCTTGAAGGTAGAATTTCAGAACATTGATTAATTTGCGAAATCGCCCGGAACGACATTGCCGTTCCGGGCGATTTGTATTGGATCAGGTAATATTTTTTGGTCGGTAAATGGTTTTGTTTACATCATAGATTGTAATAAATGCGTTTCGGTCGGTCTTTTCGATGAAGGTCATCAGCTTGAGGTACTCACTTTTATCCACAATGGTGATGACTTCTTTTCGGGG
This sequence comes from Clostridiales bacterium, assembly GCA_019418025.1. GTDB lineage: Bacteria > Bacillota > Clostridia > Oscillospirales > Oscillospiraceae > Faecousia. The sequence continues at coordinate 114,457 of DYCR01000002.1, forward strand.
CTCCATATTGTACGCACCGATCACTTCATACACGCTGGCACCGCTGTGAAGCTCGGTGACAATGTATTCTCTGATCTCCTCTTCTTTTTCCGAGATGATGCAGACACGCTTTTTCAGGTTGAAGCCAAAGATAAAGCGGTCTACCACAATGCCGTTCAAATAGGTGCCAAGCAGACTCAGAATCACGATTTTCTTGTCAGCAACCAGTGCAGATGACAGTGCAACAACAATACCTGAAAGAGACATGGCCTGACCAAGCTCGACATGCATGTATTTGTTCAGAATCTTTGCAACAATATCCAGACCGCCGGAGGAGGCATTGCGGTTGAACAGCATCGCAAGGCCCACACTGACAATGAAGATGTAGCAGATCATGTCCAGAAAGGGATCTTCCATGATAGAGACGTTTTGCGGGAACAGCTTCTCCAGAATAGCCAGCAGACTGGGCAAAAGAATGGAAGTGTATACCGTCTTGACACCGAACTCTTTGCCGATGGTGAAAAAACCAAGGATCAGCAAAAATACATTCATGATCATGGTGATGGCGGAAACAGGCAGCGGGATAAAATTAGCAAGTATGATGGCAAGGCCTGATATGCTTCCGATCGAAAGCTGACTTGGCATCATGAAAAAGAATACCGCGATGGCGATGATTGCAGTTCCGACCGTAATGATGAAATAGTCTTTCAATTTTTCTAATTTGTTGTTCATGGGAGCCTCACGATCCAACACCATATGTGACAAGGTGTTTTGGTTTATCTATTCATAGTACCATGTTATGCTTTGATTTTCAACTTTTATTCTCAGAAGCGTAGGCAGCTTATGTATAAATCACGGAGGCGCCAAAGGGGAACAGCGCAAGCTTTGCGATTTTGAAGCACTGGAGACCAAAGGGGATACCGATGATGGTGCAGCACAGGAGCAAACCATTCAGCACAGCGCAGATGGCAAGAGGGATTCCGCTGAAAATCATCCAAAAGATATTTGCGATCAGAGAAAATGTATTTCCTCCGTATTGGATTTCCTTTCCGAAGGGAAAAAATGCAAGAGAGGCCAGCTTAAAGCACTGCTTTCCGATGGGGATGCCGATGATGGTTATAGACCACAAAATACCGCTGAACGCCCAAGAGAGTCCTTGCAGCAGTCCTCCGAATATAAACCAAAGTGCGTTGCCAAAACAGCCCATATTTAAACTCCTTTTCTTGTATTTCCGTTATTATACCACGTAATTCGTTTTTTTGCAGAGAAATTTGTTGTGCGTAATCTGTACCTTATGATATAATGATGCAAAATGAAGATATTTAGAACGCACATGTGGTGCGGTGAAGGGAGACTGAAAATGAAATTCCAGAAGCGACGGATGTGCCGTCATGTATCTGCGCTGCTTGTTCTGGTCACGGCAGTGCAGGCTGGGGCCTTCAGCATTGCGGCAAAGGATGCCTTTACGCCGGAGGATCTGAAGAACGAATTGTCGAAATACAATAATCCCGTGACCCAGTATACCTATCCGGAGACGAATGAGCTGCGGACCACAATCTGGACTAAGGGGATACGCCCGCCGGAGATGGAGCAGTTCCGAAGAGAGGTGACCCCTTCTGCTGGGAATCCCATGTACATTGGCTATGTATCCCCATATTATCCGAATCAGGGATGGTATGATGTCAACAAAACAGAGGATCGGGAAAATGATCTGAACCTCTGTTTTGCGGCGGCTGCATCCAATTCCCTGCACTGGTGGATGGACCGCAACCAGAGCCGCATCGACCGCTTTGTAAAGGTGTTTGCTCAGAGTGACCGGATCGCTTTGGTTCAGAAATATGATCATTCCTTCCGGGCCCAGAACGACAGCGAGATTTACAAGACCTTCTCAGCCCAGTATGCAAAACGGAAAAACGGCAACTGGCCGGACGTGCTGCAGGATCAGTTTATCAACGGCTACCATCCGAAGCAGGATCAGGGGAACGGCGGGACCGATACGGGCACCTATGATTCGGATGCAGAACGGGATAAGCTGCTGAAAAATGGCCCTTACCGTGAGCGGGGGCTGTTTTATGATATCTTTAGAACGGATCGGATCACGGAACGGCGTCTGTATGATCGGGGCTATGACACAATCAGTGCAGATCTCAGAGAGATGCTTCAAAAGGACAGTATTATCCTGCTGACCTATGATATGGGTGCGAAATCCCATGTGGTGACTCTGTGGGGAGCTGAATATGATCTGAACGGCATGCTCAGTGCGGTTTATATCACAGATTCGGATGATGACTCCGCCGATGGAATGCAGCGTTATAATGTATACAAGGATTCGTCGGGAAGAGCTGTCCTTACAAACCGAACGGATAAAAAGGGCAGCATTATTGTGGGCCTGAATATCCTGACACTGGGGGAGGATCTCTGGTCCAACGGGTTCGGCGATACAAAATGGCCGGTGAAGGCGGTTTGGGATACAAAAACGAAGTTTACCTATAATGGAACGCCGCAGATGCCCTCAGCTAAGGTGGAAAACGTCCGATATGGCGATGATGTTCAGATAGTCGTATCCGGCGCACAGACCAACGGAGGGACCCATCAGGCAACTGCGGAGTTGACCGGCAAGGATGCAGACAGATACACAGTGGCCACAAATCGGACTCATACGTTTACGATTGGCAGGACCTTATCAGATCTGGAGCTGGCGGCGCCGACCGTGAGTGAGGGCGGAGTGGTTACACTGCGCGCAGCGGCATCCGGATATGATTTGGTTGATCAGACCATCAAGCCGGAGGGGAATGTTCGTTTTTTCAACGTGACCAACGGTGCTAAGGTGGAGATCGGTTCGGTATCCTTGAAGGATGGCACAGCGGTTTTTGAGTGGACTCCCGCCGCAGGTGGCCGATACGATATTCAGGCAGTGTATGAGGGCAATGAGAACTTTGAAGGAAGCTCCAGCCCCTCTGTTACTGTTCAGGTGGGGGCTGTTTTACCCAAGGATTTCAAGATCGATCCCATCTCAGCAAAGACCTATGGTGATCCGTCATTTACCGTCTCTGCAACAGGCGGCTATGATAATGGCAGTGTTACCTTCCAAAGCAAGAATCCGGATGTGATCAGCATTTCCGGGAATATGGCGACTATCCATCGTGCCGGAGAAGCCGTACTCACCGCGGTTCAGTCTGACGAGTCAGGGAAACATACGTTGACGGCATCTGTGAGCGTTACAGTTCAAAAAAAGGAATTGGATATCACGGCAGATGATACGGCAGACGTGGTGCAGGGGAGTCCTATGCCGGAGTTTACCTATCGTGTGGATGGCCTTGTGAATGGCGACCGCATCCTTACGCATCCGGTATTTAAGCCGGCGGTGCAGGATACAAATGCCGTGGGCAGCTATGAGATCGGCGTTTCCGGCGGCACAGTGGAACATGGAGACAGTTATGAGATCACCTACCATCCGGGAACAATGACTGTTGTTGCCAAGGAGGACGGGGGACAGGGGGAGATCGTACCGCCTCCGGCACCTCAGACGAATCCCTTCGTGGATGTGTCCGGTGAGGACTACTTCTATGACGCAGTCCAGTGGGCAGTTGCCAGAGGGATCACAAGCGGCGTTTCTCAGAATCGCTTTGGCCCCGGAGAGGTTTGCACCAGAGGGCAGGCGGTCATGATGCTGTGGCGATATTACGGCAGCCCTGAGGAGTCGTCACCCCACGGCTTTGGGGATGTAAACGAAGGTCATTATTACCATAAGGCAGTCCAGTGGGCAAAGGCCAAGGGCATCACCTCCGGTGTGGAGCCCAATGTATTCGGGGCCAACGACCTGTGTACCCGTGCGCAGATCATGACCATGCTCTGGCGTGCCGCAGGGTCACCCCAATCCGGAGGAAATGTGTCCTTTGACGATGTAAAGCCTGACGACTACTTTGCCGAGGCAGTGCGGTGGGCGGAGGCTAACGGTGTAACGGCAGGAATCGGAAACGGCATGTTTGGCTCGTATCAAACCTGTAATCGTGCCCATATGGTAACATTCCTCTACAAGATCAAATAAAGAAATCCCCAACCCATGGGTTGGGGATTTTTGCGTCAGGGAAGTTGGTTTCTCGGTGGCTGTTCGAGCCATCAAACGGCGTGGGTCTTGACCTCAACATAGACCGATTCGACACGGTGATCGTCGATCTTGCCGATGGTGATGGTCAGATTCTCATAGTCAAACTGCTCGCCTTCGTTGGGGATGCGTTCCATTTGATCCATGACCCATCCACCCAGAGATACGCTTTCAGACTCGGTGTCTACATCAAAATAATCGCAGAAGTTGCTGAGAGATACGGTTCCGTCAACAACATATTTGTTTTCATCAAGCTTGCTGATGGGCTCCTCTACGACATCGTGTTCGTCCCATATCTCACCGACCAGTTCCTCAAGAATATCCTCCATGGTCACGATTCCCAAGGTTCCGCCGTATTCGTCCACCACAATGGCAAGGTGGGATTTGCTGGAACGCAGGATCTGGAGAAGCTTGTCGATTTTTTCGGTTTGATGTACATAAACAGGGGGCGTGATGATATCCGTCAGTGCGGCATTGGTGATGCCGTCTCCCACATAAAAGTCCTTCAGGTGGATAATGCCCACGATCTTATCGATGTTGTCCTCATAAACAGGTAAACGTGAAAATTGTGATTTTTCAAATGCAGAGGCAATCTCTTCCTTGGTGGCATCGATGCTGACAGCCTCCAGATCAACACGGTGGGTCAGAATATCCTGAGCCTCCATATCACCGAAGCTGACTGCGTTTTTCAGCAGCTTGTTCTCACTTTCGTCAATAGCACCTTCCTGCTGCACTTCATCCAGCAGAAGCAGCAGCTCCTCCTGAGACATTTTTCCATCCTCGCTGGTGCGGAACAGCTTGCTGACAAGCTTCTTCCAAGCCGAGAACATGAAGTTCAGCGGTGTGAATACAAAGATGATGACCCGCAGGAAGGGGGCTGAAAACATTGCAAAGCCCTCGGGGTGATCCTTGGCGATGCTTTTTGGGGTGATCTCACCGAAAATCAGGACGGTGATCGTGACCACAACGGTGGAAACCGTAGCACCTAGATCCTCGCCGAGATGCTCCACAAAGAGCAGTGTACCGATGGAGGCAACGGCGATGTTTACGATATTGTTGCCGATCAGGATAGAGGAAATCAGATCGTCATAGTTTTCGGCAAGACGCAGGGCAAGGGAGGCCTTGCGGTTGCCGTTTTCGGCCATGGCCTTCAGACGGGTCCTGTTGAGGGAAGAAAAAGCGGTTTCGGTAGCGGAAAAATAGGCCGACAGAATGATACATGCGACCATTGCAATAATACTGCCTGTCATAGTGTTGTTATCTCCTTTTCATTTATATGTTTTGTGTTCAGGGTATGAGAAAAGACATACCTATTCCCGCAAAATGGGCGCAAGTATGCCGTAACAAAAACATATGAAATAATTAGGTTCACAACTGTCACTACTGGAACTGTCCATTTGAATCAATCACCATCCTTGTCATTTTGGACCAATATAACGGAAAAACAGAATTTTGTCAAGTACAATTTCTGTATGTGTGTTTGATTACGACGTGCAGCCCCCGTTCGGTGCCTGTGTGGCACGGCGGAGACTGCTACACGAAATCGTCGGTCAATTTTTTTACAGAGGATGCATAGCGCAGAGGGGACATGCCGGTGATCTTTTTGAACTGCTTGGAAAAGCATGGCAGGGAGCTGTATGAAAGAAAAAAGGCGATTTCCGTCAGATTCATGTTTCCGTCCCGGATGATCTCCTTGGCGCGCTTGATCTTCATTTTGGCAAAGTAGTCCATGATACCTGCACCGGTCTTGTCGTGGAACAGGGCCTGAAGCATGGAGCGGCTGACGGAAAAATGCTTGGCTAGATCATCTACGGTCAGCTTGTCGCAAATGCGGTACTCCATGTAATGGCAGATCTCGTCGAACCGGGAGTCACGCTCTGTTTTTAGCAGGGGAAACTGGCTGTGAGGAGCGGGGGCAGGGTGTTTCCTTTGGGTGTTTCCGTTTCGGTAGAAGGAGATCAGGAATAGCTCCAGATAAAGCTGGATCATTTGCTGTGCGCCAAAGACGGCATCGGGACTGGGCAGGACCTGTTCAATGGTCGGAAGATAAAGAGAGGTGGAAAAGGCGTCCTTAGCCTCCTGAATCAGCAGGGAGATATATTGCTGCTCGATATTGGTCAGGGTGCCGCGCTTGTTTTCAAAAAAGTGCATGGCAGGAGAGCTGCTGGTAAAGGACATGACCACGAGATTGAGGGATTCCTTGCCGTTGGAGCGGATGGCATGGAATTCATTCGGTTTGTGAAAAATGATATCGCCGGTGGTCAATGTGTGCCATGTTTCATCCTGACAGACGGAGACGTGCCCTTTGTCCACATAGAGAAATTCCCAGAAATCATGCTTCTCTCCCTTGAACACAAAATCCCGGGTGTATTCAAAATAATGGATGGTGATGATGGAGTCGATGGTGATTTCTTTTTTTAAAGCTGTCTGCACATATGCCATAGGTGTGCCCTCCGTAGAAATGTCGCTGAGGATATTTATACATATACCCCACTTTTGAAAAAAAGTAAAGCATGAATTGATTTGCACCGCAAAAGATCGTTCCCTTCGATGGCAGAAACGGAGACTCCCCGCAGCCGTATAACTGCGGGGAGCCTGAGATCAGCCCTTGATGCCGGACTGTGCGACGCCCTCGATGAACTGCTTCTGGAAAATGAAAAACAGAAGAATCATCGGGATGACGGACATGACGGCACCGGCCATCTGGACGGGGAAGTTGGTGGCGTACTGGCCTTTCAGAAGCGAAAGGGCAGGGGCCAAGGTCATTTTTGCAGGATCGGTGTTGACGATCAGAGGCCACATAAAGTCGTTCCATGCAAATTTTGCAGTGAAGATAACCAGTGCAACGATGCCGGATTTCACCAGAGGCAGCATGATCTTTCCAAAAATCTGAAACCGATTACAGCCGTCGAGCAGAGCGGCCTCCTCCAGCTCCTTCGGCAGGGACAGGAAAAACTGTCTCAACAGGAAGGTTCCGAATGCGCTGAACAGATTTGGCAGGAACAGACCCAGCAGGGTGTTGGTCAGATTCATTTTCTGGATAATCAGATACTGAGGCAGCAGAAAAATCTGACCCGGGACCATCAAAATGGACAGAAGCATAATGAAGATCGCATTCTTAAAGGGGAAATCGATCCGGGCAAAGCCGTATGCAGCCATGGTACAGAACAAGACCTGTACCACGACGGTGATGATGGTCACCACGATCGTATTCAGATAGACCTGAGTGAAGGGCAGGACATCCAGTACATATTTGTAGTTATCCAACTGGAATGCCTGAGGCAGGATCGTCGGAGGGATCTGCATGGATTCAGGCAATGTTTTAAAGGATGTGAATACCATCCAGAGAAAGGGGAATATCGTGATGGCGATTCCGGAAATCAGCAGAATGTGAATCAGAATGTGGTTTCGTTTGTGTGCCTTGCGCATGATATTTCCTCCTTCCTTAAGAATAGTTGACCCATTTTTTCTGGGCGATCAGCTGGATCATGGTGATGACCATGATGATGACGAACATGAAAATGGAAATCGCTGCGGCGTACCCCTTGTAGCCATACAGGAATGCGTTCTGATAAAACAGGACGTTCATGGTCTTTACGGAGTTGAACACCGGGCTCTCCGGACCGATCATCATGTAAATGGAATCAAACACCTGGAAGGCGCCGATCAAACCGGTGATCGAGACAAAGAAGATGGTGGGAGAGAGCAGGGGCAGCGTGATCTTGAAGAAGGTTTTCACTGGTGTTGCCCCATCCAGTGCAGCAGCCTCGTAATAGCTCGTAGGGATGCCCTGCATTCCTGCCAGCAGGATGATCATGTTATAGCCCACAGAACCCCAGATCGCCACAGCCATCACGCAGAACAGCGCCGTGTTTGGATTGGTGAGCCAACTGTCTCCGGGCAGACCGAACACCTTGAGGATTTCGTTCAGGATGCCGAATTCTCCGTGGAAAATCAGCTTCCAAACCAGTGCGACGGCTGCGGCCATGGTGACTGACGGCAGGAAATAGATGGTACGGTAGAAAGAGGTGCCTTTGATCCGTGTGTTCAGAAGCGATGCCACCACCAAAGAAAGCATCAGCCCGATGGGCACGGTCACAAGTGCATAGAGAAAGGTGTTTTTCAGCGCAAGGATCAAATCAGGCTCGTGAAGCAGATCCTTGTAATTTTGCAGCCCCACAAATGTCGCCATGTTGAATTTGTTGACATCGTTAAAGCTGAACCAGAAGTTTTGAAAAAACGGGATGATGTAAAAGATGAACAGACCAATCGTGACCGGTGCGATGAAGATGTAGCCTGCGATCCAATCCTGTCTTTTCCTTCTGGAGATGCGCGGGTGCTTGGATTTCGTTGTTATGTTGCGGCTCATTTACATCCCTACTTTTACTTGGAATTCATCTTGTCGAGAACAGCGTTCTGCGCCTGAGCGATCAGCTTGCCTGCATCGGTCAGGGAAATCTCACCCTTCCATGCCTGATCCAGAAAATCCTTGGAGACGGTGCCGAGTTCGGAGGTCACCTTGCAATGAGGCAGCAGCTCAGAGTCCTTGACGTTGTCCAGGAAAATCTTCAGATTCAGGTCCTTGTGGGTGTCCAGATACAGCTCCTGACAGTCATTTCTTGCGGAGATGACGGTGCCGGATCTGCCCTGGATCTCCTGAGCTTCCTTGCTGCCCAGCCACAGTGCGAAGTCAACGGCCTCCTGCGGATGCTGGGTGTTTGCAGATACGGAGAATGCAAGACCGTTGATGATATCAGTGAACTTGCCGTTGACACTGGGTCTTTGCACAACATCGAATTTGCCTTCCAGAGTCTTGTTGAAGGCGGGGATCATGTAGTTGCCGGACAGGTACATGGCCACGCGTCCGCCTTGGAACATGGAGTCTGCGTCGGTGTCAGCCAGCTGCTCCAGAGAGGGAGACAGACCGTCCAGTACCAGATCAAGCCAAGGCTGCACACCGCCGATGGTCTTGGGGTCATCCCAGCCGGATTTTGTGTTGTCCTCATTCAGGACATAGCCGCCGTTGGCATAAATGCTGCCGTTATAGGTGGTCTGTCCGGAGTTGCGGGCCACTGCCGTGGGGTAAACACCCTCGGGGAGCTTATCCTTCAGTTCCTCGCATTTGGCGCGGAACTGCTCAAAGGTCATGCCGTCCTCGGGGTAAGCCACGTTGGCTGCATCGAACAGCTCCTTGTTGTAGAAAATTGCATTGGTGTCAAAGTCCTTGGGAATGCCGTAGAGCTTTCCGTCAACGGTGTAACCATCCAGCAAAGGTGCGGGGAAGTTATCCTTGGCGTGGAGGTCGGATTTTGCCTCGGCATCAGTCAGGTCCATCAGGATGCCTGCTTCGGCATACTCCTCAACGTGAAGAACATTCATGGTGATGATATCCGGTGCGGAATTACCGGTCGCGCTTGCCTCCAGCTTGGTCCAATACTCTGACCAAGGAGACAGCTGGGTTTTGATCACTACGTTTTCGTGGGTTTCGCTGTACTTTGCAGCAAGCTCCTTCATGACAGGCTCCTGATCGGTGTCCCATACGCTCATGACAAGCTCTACCTTGCCGCTGTTGTCGGTGCTGCTGCCGCAGCCGGCCAGTGCAGATGCGCCGAGGGTCGCGGCCATGCCGAGAGCCAGCAATTTCATTGTGTTCTTTCTCATGTCAGTTCCTCCTTTTGATTGCACAGTCTGTTACGAATCTGTTTGTGAATGGTACAGGATGAAATTGGCGTTTTAGTTGCGATATTGCTCCAGATCCACTACGGCGCCGCCGCGAACACGGGATTCCTCGGCTGCAAGTGCGCAGTAGTGGCTCTCTACGGACTGATCCAGTGAGGTGGTTCTGATGGTGGGAGGCGTATCGTTGATGAGCATGTCCATGAACTCCTCGACCATGCGGTTGTCGCCGCCGCCGTGACCGGAGAAGTCGGTTGCCAGCTTCTTAACATCGATGACCTCGGTATCCTGACCAAACTCGGTGATCTTGATGGTGTTCTCGGTCATATCGGCGATGATCTCGCCCTTGGTGCCCATGAACTTGGCGTAGCGGCTGCCGGTTCCGGTGAAGGCGCACATGGTATGGCTGATGGTAGAGCCGTCGGTCATGTTCATGTTGACGACCTGATGATCGACGACGTTGTTATCGCAGTGATATACACAACGGCCGTAGGGACCGGTCTTGATGGCTTCGGTGATGGACTCCACTGTGGGGTGCAGGGTGAGAACGTCCAGAGGCCACTCGGTGTAGCCGTTTTCCACACCGATGCGCTTGTGCTTCAGATAGATCTTCTCTGCATCATAAGGGCAGGTGTCCTTTGCTTTACAGCCGTCCATGCAGCGGTGTGCTGCACCCTCCGGAGCCATTTCGGGCTTGAACAGATAGGTGTTGCCGAAGGAGGAGATGGACTGACATGTCTTTCCGGTGAGCCAGAGCAGCAGATCCATATCGTGGCAGCATTTTTGCAGGATCATGGGGCTTGTGGTATTGGAATTGCGCCAGTTGCCCCGGACAAAGCTGTGAGCCTGATGCCAATATCCCACGTTTTCGATGGACATGACAGAGACTACGCTGCCGATCCGGCCGGAATCCAACACTTCCTTGAGGGTGGAATAGATGGGGGTGTAACGCAGGACATGACATACGATGACCTTGCGATCGTATTCATGAGCAACCTGAACGATCTCGCGGCACTCATTTAAATCGGGGGAGATGGGCTTTTCCAGAAGCAGGTGATACCCCTTTTTCAGGGCGGGGATCGCCTGACCCACATGCTGCTTATCCTGAGTGGTGATAAACATGACATCTGCCAGCTTGTCCTGTGCGATCAGTTCCTCGGCACTGGAAAAACACATATCCTCGGGGATCTGGTATTCTTTGGCGACTTCTGCGACCTTTTCGGGGTCGATGTCTGCGATGGCAACGATCTCCATTTTTTCAGGGAAGAGCTTGGCGGTCGGAGCGTATGTATCTTTGCCGCGGCTGCCAAGGCCTGCAAGTGCAACTTTGATTTTCTTGTTCATTGGAATGCCCTCCTTTTTCTGATGCATGCATTATACTCCTAAAATTTGCTGTTCGCTTTGCAAATAAGCCACAATGTTTACGTAATCGTCCTGTTTGTTATATAAATATATTAATCTTGATTTAAGAATATCTAAAAATATGTGCAATATAACGAATATGCGTGGATGAAAGAGAAAACGGTATGGCACAGGACTGTAAGCAACAGATACAGCATGCGAAAAAAAGCCCCTGCCGAAATTAGTCAGATTCCGACAGGGACTCGGGATATGGGATTACCAAAGATGCATCAGATGCTGCATCACAAGAGATACGAGCGTAATGCCGATCCAGCAGGAGAAGCCCAGCAAAATGGGACGACCGCCTGTTTTTACAAGCTTAACGACATCGGTGTGGAATCCGATGGCACCCATTGCCATGACAATGAAAAACTTGGACAGCTCCTTCAGGGGATGGAAGGCCTCGATCGGCACACCTACTGATACGGCAGCCGTTGTGATGATGCTCGCCCCGATAAAGAACAAAATAAAGAAGGGGAATACCTTTCTCATAGACACACGCTCGCCGTTGGCGGTTTCT
>DYCR01000002.1:126147-140433 GCA_019418025.1 Clostridiales bacterium
TCTGCCTTCTTGGCACGCATCAGGGCCAGAACCAGTGTGATGGGAATGATCGCCAGTGTCCGGGTAAGCTTGACGGTGACGGCCTTGTCCAATGTCTGGCTGCCCAGATGATAAAGGCTGTCCCATGTGGAGGCGGCAGCAGTCACCGAGGAGGTGTCGTTTACAGCGGTTCCGGCAAATATGCCGAAGGCCTCGCCGGAGGTTGTAGAAAAGCCGATGAGGGCGCCCAGTGTGGGGAAAATCAGTGCGGCAAGAATATTGAACAGGAAGATGACGGAAATGGCCTGAGCGACTTCTTCGTCATCTGCATCAATCACCGGGGCAGTGGCAGCAATTGCAGAGCCACCGCAGATGGATGAGCCAACACCAACCAGAATGGAGATGTTGTTGGGAATGTGCATCGCCCTGTGCAGGAGATAGGCAATGACCAGTGACGTGGCGATGGTACACAGAATAATGGGGAGCGACTGCCTTCCGGTCTCCATGACCACCTCCAGATTCATTCCAAAGCCCAGAAGAATGACGGCGTATTGCAGGATCTTCTTGGCGGTAAATTTGATACCGGCTTCAAATCCTGTATATTTTTTAACCAGTGGGCCCAGCAGCATGCCGGCTAGGATTGCAAATACCGGCCCGCCGATAATGGGAAAGCTCTTTCCCAGCATGGTGGCAGGAATTGCAAACAGGCCGCAGAGCAATATGCCTTTTCCGTTTTTTTGTATAAAGTTCACTGTGATCCTCCTTGTATCATCGCTGCGGTACAGAGCAGCGAGTTGCTTCGTATGACCGCCGAGCAGGAGCGGGGGAGCGCCTGTATGCCGTATCCCTGCTCGGCACATCATGATTCGTTCCTTACTATACGCCGGTTTATACATTTTGTAAAATTATAATAATTGATATATTAATAAATATCTGTTATGAAGAGCGGAGGAAGGCAGAGCGCAGCACAGCCGTTTGCATCAGGATACAAGGACGTTTATTGCCTCGCGGTGCTGTTTATGCTACAATGAGAAATCAGTACAAGATTTTGGCAGCAGCCACGAGGATGGAAACACAAAAATGAGCAATAGCAATGAGATTTTAAAGGAAATTTTATATAGAAATCAGATCCGCTCTTATGGGGTCTGCGATTATAACGGGATCACGGAGTTTTTGCCTTGCCGGAACCGGGAGCGGATTCCGGCTGAAGCAAAGAGTGTGATCGTATGCGCCTTCCCTTATTACACAGGGGGGCATCCGGGGGCAAACGTCTGCAAATATGCCATGGTGCCGGATTATCATGTGGTGGTCCGCAATATCCTGAATCAGGCGGCAGCGGAACTGACCCAGACCTTTGGCGGCTCCTTTGTGGGATTCACGGATGTATCGGCTTTGCCGGAGCGGGAATGTGCGCTTGCGGCAGGACTGGGGTTCCCGGGGGTAAACGGCATGGTCATTCATCCGGAATACGGCACCTATTTTGTGATCGGGGAGCTGGTGACCGACCAGCTGTTTGCCTTTGACCAACCGCTTTCCCGCCAGACCTGTCTGCAGTGCGGACGCTGCGTGGCAAGCTGCCCTGCAGGAGTGATCTCGTGGAAGGGCATCGATTATTCCAGATGCCTTTCAGAGGTCACCCAGAGAAAAGGGGAGCTGACGGAGCAGGAGCAGGATCAGGTCCGCAGGAACGGTCTGATGTGGGGCTGCGACACCTGCCAGAACTGCTGTCCTCATAACAGGGGATTGCCTTTGACGTATCTGACGGCCTTTTCCGAGGATGTGCAGCCTGTGGTGACAAGAGAAAACCTGAACCCTCTGTGTAAAACAAGAGCTTTTGGATACAAAGGGAAAACGCTGTTAAAGAGGAATCTGGAGCTGATTGGCTTCGGCGAGGGAGGGAACTCCGGTAGGGGAGAAGCCTGATTTTGGGGGCGCATGTGGGAATAATTGAATAAAAACACGGCGGAAGTTCTGGATGTGATGTACAATTTTTGGAATAATAGTTGAATTTTGGAACGAAATAAGATATAATATATAACCTATTATACAGTTTGGTGTATAGAATTGTCCTTTAATAACTGGGAAATATCCGTTAATAAATAAGAAATAATGTATATACAGTTATTAAAGGATTGTTCGTAATGAGAAAGATGGTGGTACATATGAACAAATATGAGAGCGATGTTCTCAAAATATTACATAGCCATCCAATTGCAAATCCGGAGATTTTGTCAGAGGTATCCGGTTATTCTCTGGGGGTCGTAAACCGTGCAGTCAGCGCCTTGACGGATGATGGGTATTTAAATGGTCAGATGCAGGTGACAGACAAAGCTCGGGAGGAATTTGAGCGCAAGAAGCCTCGCAGAGCCATTATCCTGGCGGCTGGGTTTGGTATGCGAATGGTCCCGATCAATCTGGAGACTCCAAAGGCGTTCTTGAAAATCAACGGTCAATATATGATCGAACGTCAGATCAAACAACTCCACGGGGTGGGGATTACGGAAATTTACGTGGTGGTCGGCTTTCGGAAGGAGCGGTTTGAATATCTGGTGGATCAATACGGGGTCACGCTGATCGAGAACTCCGAATTTGCCTCCATGGGTAATCTGCACTCACTTCAACTGGCTGCCCAGCATATGGACAATGCATATATTGTGCCGTGCGATGTCTGGTGTGCAAAAAATCCCTTTGATCGGTACGAGCTTTATTCGTGGTACATGGTCAGCGATTTGATCGACGATGACAGCGAGGTTCGGGTCAACCGGAAATCAGAGCTGGTGAAGGTCCTGAGATCCAGCGGCGGCAACACTATGGTAGGTATCAGCTATCTGCTTCAGGAGGATGCGGAGGCGATCCGCAGACGCATGGACACCCTCTGCCGCTTCCCGGAGCATGCGCACTCTTTTTGGGAGATAGCGCTGTTCAACGAGGATCAGATGACGGTCCCGGCCAGAATCGTCAATTCCTCCGAAGTGATAGAGATCAATACATATGAACAGCTTCGGGAACTGGACGGAAATTCGGAACAGCTGAAATCAGATGCCATTACCACGATCCAGAGGGCGCTGCACGCAGAACAGGAGGATATATCTGACATTACGGTGCTGAAAAAGGGCATGACCAATCGATCCTTCCTCTTTTGCTGTAAAAACCAAAAGTATATCATGCGCATCCCCGGAGAAGGGACGGACCAGCTTGTCAATCGGACAGAGGAGGCGGCTGTGTACCAGACTATTCGGGACAGGAAAATCTGCGATGATATAGAATATATCAATCCCAGAAACGGATACAAGATCACAAAGTATATCGAGGGAACAAGCGTATGCGATCCCTTTGATGAGCATGATGTTCGGGCTTGTATGCGCTTTTTAAAGAATTTCCATCAGCTGAAGCTGAAGGTGGGGCATGAATTCCGGCTTTTTGATAAGATCGATTTTTATGAATCTCTCTGGGAGGGGCATGCATCTGTATATAAGGACTACGGCAGGACCAAGGCTCATGTATTTGCCCTTCAGAATTTTATTGAACAGCACGCCGGAGAAAAGGTCCTGACGCATATAGATGCGGTGCCTGACAATTTCCTGTTTTTTGAAGGGGAGCATGGCCAGGAGCTTCGCTTGATCGACTGGGAATACGCCGGGATGCAGGACCCGCATGTGGATATCGCAATGTTCTGCATTTATGCCCTGTACGATAAGCAACAGGTAGATGGTCTGATCGATATCTACTTTGAAGGCAGCTGCCCGGCGGAGACTCGTGCAAAGATCTACTGCTATATCTCAGTTTGCGGCCTGCTTTGGAGCAACTGGTGCGAATATAAGCATCATCTCGGCATCGATTTCGGTGTGTATAGCTTGAAGCAGTATCGATTTGCGAAGGATTATTATGAATATGCTGTGCAGCTGATCGATTCGCTGCATACGGAGGAGAAGCAAGATGTGTAATACGCAACGGGTGGACAAGGCCATCATCATGGCAGCAGGATTTGGAAATCGCATGCAGCCGGTGACCTTGGACACCCCAAAGCCCCTGATCACCGTCAATGGCCGCAGAATGATTGATACCGCCATTGACGCACTGCACGAAAATGGGATCTATGAGATCTATGTTGTTGTGGGCTACCAGAAGGAGAAATTCCAGATCCTAAAGGAAAAATATCAGGGGATCACCCTGATCGAGAATCCTTATTATGATACGTGCAATAACATCTCGTCATTGTACGCTGCGAGGGAGCATATCGGCAATGCGATCATTCTGGACGGGGATCAGATCATTTACAACAAGGAAATCCTTTCTCCGGAGTTTGAACGATCCGGCTACAACTGTGTCTGGACGGAGGAAAAAACCAATGAATGGCTCCTGACGGTGGAAAACGGCATTGTGACAGGATGCAGCAGAGTGGGCGGAGAAGGTGGATGGCAGCTTTACAGCGTGTCCCGGTGGACCAAGGAGGACGGCGAACGTCTGAAGCGTCATTTGGAGATCGAGTTCTGTGAAAAGAAGCATACCCAGATCTATTGGGACGATGTTGCGCTGTTTTGTTATCCGGAGGAATATGAACTGGGGATACGGGAAATGTCATCTCAGGATATTGCAGAGATTGACAGCTTTGAGGAGCTGATTCAGGTCGATCCCTCTTATGAAAACTACGGTACAAAAACCGAGGGGGAGCAGTCATGAAAAAAAGCGGATCAAGCAATCAGAAGAACCGAATAGACTGGCTCATTACGCTTCTGCCCCTGATTTTGATCGTGGGGCTGTGCATCCTGTTTGTACTGATGCCGAATCAGTCCAATGAGATACTGGGCCGGGTCCGGTTCTTTTTCGGCGACACCTTGGGCAGCTATTATCTCATCATCGGTCTGGGGATCTTTCTGGTGTCTATCTTTATCGCATGCTCGAAATATGGCGATATTGTTCTGGGTAAGCCGGATGAAAAGCCGAAGTATTCCTTTTTTGCATGGGGATCAATGATGTTCACCTGTGGTTTGGCGGCAGATATTCTGTTTTATTCCTTCTCGGAGTGGTTCATGTACGCCGGCGATCCCCATATTGCCGAATTGGGATCGGTGCAGGATTGGGCGGGAGTATTCCCCCTGTTTCACTGGAGTCTGATCCCGTGGGGGTTCTATCTGGTCCTTGCGACGGCCTTTGGATTTATGCTCCATGTGAGGAAGCGGGACCGCCAGAAGCTTTCCGAAGCGTGCAGACCTGTTTTGGGTAAGCACACGGATGGATGGGGCGGTCGGCTGATCGATCTTCTGGCTGTTTTTGCGCTGATCGCAGGAACTGCTACGACCTTCAGTGTGGCAACACCGCTGATGTCCATGATCATAAATGCGCTGTTCCACGTACAGCTGAATCAAACCTTGGTGACGATTGTGATTTTGGTGATCACATGCGTTATCTATACTTATTCGCTTCTGCGGGGCTTCAAGGGGATCAGCTTCCTTGCTAAGGCCTGTATCTATCTGTTTTTTGCGCTTCTGGCATACGTCCTGTTTTTCTGCGGTCAGACCAGATATATTATAGAAAACGGCTTGACCTCCTTCGGGACAATGATCCAGAATTTCTTCCGGCTGGCCACCTATACAGATCCCGGGCGTACCAGCAGCTTTCCGCAGAACTGGACGATCTACTACTGGGCCTACTGGATGGTCTGGTGTGTGGCGGCCCCCTTCTTTATCGGGAATATTTCCCGGGGAAGGACTGTGCGTCAGACGATCTTGGGAGGCTACGTGTTTGGTGTCGGCTCGACTGTGCTGAGTTTTATCATTCTGGGTAACTACTCCATGGGATTGGAGATGTCTGGAGCCACACAGCTTTTGGCGGAGTATCAGGCAACGGGTGATACGTACACTCTGATCACATCAGTGATCAACACGATGCCCCTTGCTCCGGTCGTTCTGGCTCTGGTATTGATCACCATGATCGCCTTTTATGCCACATCCTTTGATTCGATTGCGCTCACTGCATCCTGTTACAGCTACCTCACCTTGAAAGATGGGGAGCAGCCTCACAGGATGATTCAGCTGATGTGGTGTATTCTTTTGATTTTGCTGCCGATCGCGTTGATTTTTGCAGAAAGCTCCATGAATAATCTGCAATCTGTCAGTATCGTTGCGGCATTTCCAATCGGTGCGGTAATGGTGCTGATCGTGTGGAGTTTCCTGCGGGATGCAAAAAGCTACCTGTCCGAGAGGAAATAATTGCTGATCGCATAACCAAATACAGCTTACGGTTTCTCCTGATTCAAAGCGACGGATTGGGAGAACGGAAAAAGGGTGGCCCTTGCGGGTCACCCTTTTTGCTTGAGGACATACACGGGATGGTCTTACAGGTTTTTGGCAGCCTGATAGCTACAGGTAACTGCGTCTTTGATGTTGCCGAGCTTTGCCGCATCGCCGATCAGGTGATAGCTGACGCCGCAGGCCTTTAGACTCTCCTCCAGTTTGGGATCGATTTTGTATCCGGCGGCAAATACCAAGGTGTCGGCGTCGTCGATGCAGTATTCCTGATCGTTTTTGGTGTAGTAGATCTTGTCAGATTCCACTCGCTGAACCTTGGCACTGCAAATCATCTGCACGCCTTTTTTCATCATCCGCTGGACAAGGAGGCTGCGGCCCGGGCCGGATTCGTTGAGCATCACGCCGGGCATCATTTCCAGAATGACGACCTCCCGGTTTCGGGGGAACAGATCATTGACCAGCGGTGCAAGGTAGTCCGCCGTTTCGCAGCCAACGGAGCCGCCGCCGATGATCACGACCTTTCTGCCGGGGAAGGTTTTTCCGGAGAGGATATCGTCTGCGGTCATCCATTGCTTGAATCCGGTGAACGGAGGGATCACGATGGGGGAGGCGCCGGTGCCGGCAAGGACCTCATATCCGGCAAACTCAGTTCGCAGCATTTCCTCTGTCACGGTGCAGTTCAGTCTGACTTCCACCTGAACCTGCTTGAGCTTGTTTGCCATATACTTGATCATTCTGGTCAGATCCTGCTTTGCGATGGGGATGGATGCCAGCCGGACCAGTCCGCCCAGTGAATCCTCTTTTTCGCACAGAACAACGTGGTGTCCCCGTTTTGCCGCCACATAGGCAGCTTCCATGCCGGCGGGGCCGCCGCCGATCACCAGAACATTTTTCTTGACCTGAGCAGGCTCAAGCGTCTCTTCGTTCTCCGGCTCCAGAGAGGGATTGACCGTGCAGGCGACCCGATTGCCAAACATGATGCCGTTCAGACATCTGAGGCACCCGATGCAGGGACGGATGCAGTCGGTCTGGCCGTGTTCGGCCTTTGTGACAAAGTCGGGGTCACACAGATTCGCCCGCCCAATCATGCAGATATCGGCACGACCGTTGGCAATCAGCTCCTCAGCGATCCAAGGCTCGACAATTCTGCCGACGGTGGCAACGGGGATCGATACGTGCTTCTTGATTTCTTCTGCCATCTTGACATGGGAGCCCATGGGGGTGCCGGGGGCAGGGATAGAGCTTCCGCGCATAATGGTGGTGCCGCCGGATACGTGCAGAAAATCGACACCGGCCTTTTCCAGCTGCTTCGCCACATACACGGCGTCATTCAGATTCAAACCGCCGTCTGTGTACTCATCACCGGAAATGCGGACATCAATGATAAAGTCGCTGCCGCAGACCTTTCGCACTTCTGCGATCACCTCGAGGGTCAGCCGCAGGCGGGCATCCAGATCTCCGCCGTATTCATCGGTACGCTTATTATAAAGTGGAGACAGGAAACCGCCAAGCAGCCCGTGAGCGTGGGCGGCATGGATCTCGACGCCGTCTGCGCCGGCCTGCTGTACGCGTCCAGCAGCTTCACCGAATTGACGGATGATGACCTTCAACTCATCGACGGTCACGGCTCTGGGGGCTTCCTTTGCATAGTATGGCCCAACATTGGACGGCGCGATGAACCGGGGAGATCCCGGCAGGGAGAAGGCCATGAAGGCGGGGTGGAACAATTGGGGCAGGATCTTCGTGCCGTACCGGTGTACGGAGTCTGTCAGCTTTTTCCAACCGGGGATATATGAGTCGTTGCAGATGGACATATCACCGGGCAGGTATGTATATACAGGCTCAACTGTGGTCACCTCGGTGACGATCAGGCCTACGCCACCTCTTGCACGGGCGGTGTAATGCTCGATGAGTGCATCGGTAACATAGCCCCGGTCTGCCAGATTGGTGGAGATAGGCGGCATGAAAATACGGTTTTTTACAGTGGTATTTCCGATTTTGATCGGCGAAAAAAGATTTGGATATGGATTCATCTTGTGACGCTCCCTTCTGTTATCGATACTATTTTATCATATTCATCGGGAAAATTCGCTGCGTGCGGTGGAAATCAACAGCTGTTTTTTGTCCTGTTCTTGCCGGATCATGGAATAAAGATGCGAAAATTGGACAAAAAAGAACCCCTAGGGGAAACGGTTTTCACCGTCCCTTAGGGATTTTCAGGATCATGCCGCCGTCTTTTTCGGCATTTATTTCGATGGGGCCGTGGGGAATGGTCACAATCAGCTGATCCTCTTTGCATCGGACTGAGATATGATCATCCTCTAATAATGGCTCGACGGATCGGTCGATCAGATGCTGAAGCAGCGCGTTCTGCTCCTGCTGTAAAACCATTTTCTGGCACGGGCTGTCTTGGCTGTATTTCATGTTATTCCGGAATTGTTTTCGATAGGCACTGGGAAGGATGCCGTAAAGCTCCCGAAATACCTCTGTGTAGGCCTTGGCACTGGGCAGACCGTAATCAAGTGCGATTTTTTGGATGCACTCCCGTCCCTCCAGCAGGACCTCCAGAGAAGCCCGGACCCGGACATAGGCCAGATACTTTACAAAGGGTATCCCGGTGAAGCGTTTGAGAAGCTTGGATGTGTAGGAAGGACTAAAGGATAGCTGCCGGGCGATCTCGTTCAGCGTCAGCTTTTCCTTGAAGTGATGATCGATATATTGGATGGCCTTCATGTAGTTTTCGTGATATTCGGTATGCAGGGGTAGTTCATCAACAGAAAATGAGGTGGGAGAGGCGGCAATACAGACAAGCTCCATCATGATCACGTTCATACGGTATAGGTTGATGCAGTTGGTCGTGAGCTGCGACACAAGCTGCCCGAGCTTTTTCTGCAATTGAAAATAGGATTCTTTGTTTCTTGTTTTGGTGCAAACTGCCGTGACAAAGCCGGTGTGGATGTCGCCGACCATAGAATCGGACATGCGGTCAAAATCGATATGCACCGTGAGGATGATGCTCGGATTGTTGGGAGACTTTTTGTGGAGCATATGGATATCATCAGGGGCGATCACGATCATATCCTGTTCCTTGAGTGTACAGGAAAAATGGGGAGTGACAGCCTCATATGAACCCTTGAGAACATAGGAAATTTCCAGACTGGACTGTCTGGAAAAAATATTCCTGGAAAATCCGTTGATGCTCATGCTGAGCGGATAACCGAATTTTTGTCCTGAGAAATCATAGTAAAGATCCATGTTTTGCATATCTTTCATCCCTGCTTGTGAACTTTTTTAGTCGATTATAGATGCCATTATATCTGAAAAGAGCGAAATAATCAAGGATGGATCATGAAAAGGAAAAATGCCCCCTGCGCGGTGCATGTACTGCGCAGGGGGCTGGGTTTCGTTTGCAAGGTATCTGGGACAGCTTTGGGAATCAGACCGGGGATTACTTCAGCATTTCTGCAAAGAACGCTCCGGTTGCATCGATTGCAGTGTTCAGTGACTTCAGATCAGGCTCGGAGAATACATTGAAGGTATGGTCCATGCCATCGATCATGAAGGTCTTGGAAGCTTCGTTGGAGCTTGCCTGCACGATCTTTTCTGCCCATTCGGGGGCAACTGCGGTATCCTCTGTGCCCTGAACAGCCAGAACGGGGCCGGTAAATGCGGAGAATTCACCCAGAACATCGGTATTGCGTGCATCTTCGCACCACTGCAGAGAAACGTGCAGAGGCTCGCGCCAGTCAAAGTTCATGACAAAGAAGCCGTTTTCCTTCGCCTCTTCATAAAGCTCATCTGTCAGCATGCTCCCTGTGTTGGGGGCGCCGGCCCAAGTGACAACGGCTTTGAATACATCGGGGTTCCATGCAGCGCTCAGCATGGCGTCCTTGCCGCCTTGGCTCCAGCCCATAACACCGATTTTTTCTGCGTCGATGTATTCAAGACCTGCCATATAGTTGGCTGCGGCCACTGCATCGGCAGCTGCGCTCTGGAAGGTGTAGCCGGTGTAGTCTGCCTCGGAATCGCCGCTGCCCATGAAGTCGATGCGGATCGTTGCAATGTCGTATTTTTCTGCGAGGATCTTTGCGGCATGTGTGTAGCCGTCACCGACCTCATTCCGCTGAGATCCGGTGCCGTGCAGCATGACAACGGCGGGATGTTTTCCCTCTGTGTTGGGGATAGATACGGTTGCGGGGATCTGGTGATCTCCGCCGTCCACGTTGACCACGGTTTCTGTAAAAGCTTCTGATGTGCCGGAAGTTTCGGTGATCGTTTCATTTTCTGCAGCACCGGTGGTTTCGGTGTTGGCATCTGCGCCAGCAGCGCATGCAGCCATACCAAGGGCCATGGAAAGCGCCAGCAGAAGCGTAATTGTTTTTTTCATATGGAATCGCTCCTTGTTTTGATTTCGTCCCAAACGAGGAATATTATATCAGCAGTGACAGCCTGTGTCAAATTCAATTATTTCTTTGCAGTTATGGACGGTGTGCGGTGGCTGTATATGAGGGATGGGGCTCGGATTTGTCAGAGATACCCAGACCGGTTGGTTGAAAAGTGTTTCGTCATGTGGTACCATGTAAAGCAATGAAGATGGATGCGATTGCGCTGTGACAGAAAACAGCTCTGTAACGTATCCGGGGATTGATCTAAAAATAAAGGGAAATCAAAACAAAAATACAGAGAATCGTTTGGAGGAGAATGAAATGGTTATAGCGATCATTGGGGAAAGCTGCACGGGGAAATCTACCCTTGCAAAGCAAATCAGGGAACAGATCGGCGGTGAAATTTACACAGGAAAAGACTATCTGCGCCTTGCCAAGAGCGAGGGGATTGCCCAGAAGCTGTTCCAGAAAAAGCTGCAGGAAGCTGTTGCAGGAGAGAATATCATCTATGTGATTTCCGAAACGGAGCATCTGTCTTTGCTTCCGGAAAAAGCGGTTCGTATTCTGGTCACAGCGGAGTTGGAGCAAATCAAATCGCGTTTTGCACAGCGGATGCACGGGAACCTTCCTGCACCTGTGGCGACTATGCTGGAAAGAAAGCATGGGTGCTTTGACGGCATCGTTCATGACATTCATGTGATCTCCGGTGAAACGAAAATCGAGGACGTATATCATCAACTCAGCAGCCTGACGTTATCAGTGTCGTCAGGAGATTAAAGCCGTTTTTTGTCATTTAATCCAGACCGTCAAAGGTTTTTTGGACTGTTTTGTGCGATAAATGCCCTTGCGGCATCAGTGAGCGGATCGTGTTTTCCGTAAATATTGCGGATCATGAGTCCAACCACCACAAGTGTCCCGATCAGACAGACGAGCATATCTCCCATGGTATCGGCAACTCCGGTGTCCAGAACGTGCTGCAAATCTCTGCCCATAATGGGAGCAAGGGCATATTCACACAGTTCAAACATCCCTGCTACGGCCATGGATGCAAAAAATACAAAAAAGCATGGGGTAGCAGGATTTGCCCCCTGACTGCTGTGGTGACGCTCCAGCATCTCATAAAATGCCAGAGCCATGATGCCCACAAAAACACCGGACAGGCAGTGCACCAGCTTGTCAAATCCCGGAATCAGACTGTAAACAGAGGCTGCACCGCCCAGTGTCCATCCCAAATAGGAGAAAACATAGATGTAGGTCTCCAACTGCCATCCCCCCTGCCAGTGGAACAGCCGCCGTGCAAAGGAAAGACCCGGAATGACCAGCAGGGTGCTGAGAGGCAGCAGGCTGTCATAGGCATTTTTGTGGATCAGACCGTTTACGGTTAGAAAAATTGCAGTGAGCACATAGATGATTTGAACAATGCGCAGA
Organism: Clostridiales bacterium; assembly: GCA_019418025.1. Classification (GTDB taxonomy): domain Bacteria; phylum Bacillota; class Clostridia; order Oscillospirales; family Oscillospiraceae; genus Faecousia. The sequence continues at coordinate 138,188 of DYCR01000002.1, forward strand.
ATCTTTTGATACTTCTGATCTTTTTGAATAAGACGTTCCATTACATATCCTCCCGAATTGTACAGCGTGATCTCTCATGTGTGATTGTCTTTTCATATCATAGCACATAAAGAGGGGAGATGCATAAACTCAAAATAAACATCAGATGTTTTTTATCAAAATAGTCTGAGGTAATAGACGGGGCTTTATCTCCTTTTGTTGAGTAGTGTACAGGGAGATTTTGAAAAGATTAACCTTCATGAGCGATATCCGGAATATTGGCGCTTCTGTAAGGGAATACTTTTTGTGCAGGGAAATTTTTAAAAAGGTTCTTGACAAATTGAGTTAAATGAGATATGATCCAGTCAAGGTTAGTTTTAACTAACCAAATTTACTTGATTCATAATGATTTTTACGAATGGAGGAGTTTATTATGTCCCTGATTCAAAAAGAAATTTCTGATTTTTCTGTGCAGTGCTACCAAAACGGTGCATTCCGGCCTGTAACCAAACGGGATGTGCTGGGGAAGTGGAGCGTCTTTTTCTTCTATCCCGCTGACTTCACCTTTGTGTGCCCGACCGAACTGGAGGATCTTGCAAACTTGTACAGCAAGTTCCAGGAAATCGACTGCGAAATTTATTCTGTTTCCTGTGACACCCATTTTGTCCACAAGGCTTGGCACGACGTCTCAGAGCGTATCCAGAAGATTCATTATCCCATGCTGGCAGACCCCACCCATGCACTGGCAAAGGACTTTGAAGTTTATATTGAAGCAGACGGTCTGGCAGAGCGCGGCAGTTTTATCGTCAATCCGGAGGGTAAAATTGTGGCCTACGAGGTGATTGCCGGAAACGTGGGGCGCAACGCGGAGGAGCTGCTTCGCCGGGTACAGGCCAGCCAGTTTGTGGCCAAGCACGGTGATGAGGTTTGCCCTGCTAAGTGGCAGCCCGGTGCACAGACGCTGAAGCCCAGTCTGGATCTGGTTGGTCAGCTGTAATATTCACCGGAACAGAAAATGGATAAGTTATTGTTCTGGTAGGTGAAGTTTATGGAAAACTTATATGATGTGGTAGTGATCGGCGGCGGCCCGGCAGGGCTTACAGCAGCGCTGTATTTGGCGCGCGCACGCTACCGGGTTCTGGTTGTGGAAAAAGACCATTTCGGCGGCCAGATCACCATTACCTCAGAGGTGGTAAATTATCCCGGTGTAAATAAAACAAGCGGAACAGCCCTTGCAGAAGGTATGCGCAGACAGGCGGAAGGCTTTGGCGCAGAATTTTTACTGGCAGAGGTTACTGGGCTTGATATGCATTCAGATGTAAAAACTGTCCACACAAACCGAGGTGATCTCAGGTGTTTTGGCGTTCTTCTTGCAACGGGAGCGCACCCGAGACAGGTTGGGTTTCAAGGGGAAAATGAGTTCCGTGGACGTGGCGTAGCCTACTGCGCTACCTGTGATGGAGAATTCTTTACCGATAAAGAGGTCTTTGTGATAGGCGGAGGATTCGCCGCCGCCGAGGAGAGCGTATTCTTGACCAAATATGCCCGCCATGTGACGATGCTTATTTGCACCGATGACTTTACCTGTGCAGAGTCCACTGCCGACGCAGCACGAAAGCATGAGAAGATCACGATTCTGACCAATACAGCGGTAGAGTCTGTCTCGGGTGACAGCGCACTGCGTAAGATTCGATATCGAAACCTGAAAACCGGACAGGTGACGGAGTTCGTTGCAGAAGACGGAGAGAGCTTTGGCGTGTTTGTGTTTGCCGGTTATGAACCTGAAACGGAACTCATCAAGGGTCTGGCGGAACGAAATGAGCAGGGGTATGTGATTACGGACCGGAGTCAGAAAACATCATTGGATGGGCTTTATGCAGCAGGTGATGTGTGCGTAAAACCTTTGCGTCAGGTCGTTACGGCAGTAGGGGATGGGGCCTTGGCGGCAACAGAGCTGGAACGGCTGGCTGCTGCTATGCAGCAAAAAACGGGACTGCATCCCAAACTCCCGGTAAGTCGGGTTGCCCAGTCGGAATCAACGGCAGAATCTCAACAGCCGGATGATCTGTTCACGGAGGATATGCTTTCGCAGCTGCAAACCGTGTTTGGGAGAATGGAATCGGCCTTAGTTCTGCGGCTGTACCTGAATGAAACCCCTCTTTCTGAGGAATTGCAGAGGTATATGGATCGGATGGCGGCTTTAACGGATAAACTGACAGTGGAAGTTGCCCCGCCTGAGGAAGCAGAGCATTTGCCCTGTGTCAAGG
>DYCR01000002.1:140443-144783 GCA_019418025.1 Clostridiales bacterium
GTGTCAAGGTGTACCGTCCGGATGAGCGTTGGACGGGACTTGCGTTCCACGGTGTCCCCGGAGGTCATGAATTCACTTCTTTTGTGCTGGGACTGTATAATGCAGCAGGTCCCGGACAGGCCGTGGATCAAGAAACCCTTGCCGGTATTCGTGAACTCTCAGGCCCGATCGATTTGAAGATCTTGGTTTCTCTTTCGTGTACGATGTGTCCGGAGTTGGTCACCGCAGCTCAGCGTATTGCTGCGGAGCAGTCGAATGTGACCGCCGAGGTTTATGATCTGAACCATTTTCCGGATCTGCGTGAAAAGTTCCGGGTTATGAGCGTACCCTGTCTGGTGATCAATGATGAAGAAGTGACCTTTGGAAAGAAAAATATTTCTCAGATACTGTCCCTGATCAAAGAACAGAAAATCGGAAAATAACAGCCTTTCCTGAAATGGTCAGAACGATCAGACGGTTTTACCTGTAAAGCTATGTGAAAAAGGCCACCATTTGGTGGCCTTTTTTGAATGTCCGTTATCCTGATGACTGTGGATATGTAAGCATATCTTGAATATCTTACTCCCAGTAAAACAGCACCCTATCTTTGGTGATAGTTGACAAAAAGTATGAATAAGATAAAAAATACTTGATCATAAAGACTGAAAAATATTGACGGGTGATGAAAGCTGTTGTATCATGATATGCAAGTAGAAATACTTAAATCGATGCAAGGGGATGATGCCAATGAGCGAGAGAACTGGTGTAAAGATGAAAAATTATGTGTCACTTGGTTTCCGTTGGCTTATACAGTTCGTTGTACTTGTGGTGTGCGGTATAATTTTTGTTAATCTAATGAATAAGATTGATATATTTTATCTTACTTCTAGGAGCAACAATATTGTATACGCTCTTCTATATGCGACGGGAGTTATTTCTGTACAACTCAGCATATTGTGCTATAAACTAAAAAATCAGAATCAGCAATAATAAAGATAAGGGACACAGTCTACACTGTGTCCCTTATCTTTATGCAGTAAAATCAGAAGATTGTCTTAATAAGTATGGAAACATTGGATTACTTGGGATATGAGTTTTTACTCGGGGGAGTGGTATAAAATATGTCATTAGGAGGAAAAGCCATATTCCACAGGAATCCGCAAATAGCTAACACAGCTATCATCTAGGCCAAAGACCTTCGCATGAGAAACACATCTTGGTCCTATGTCATGATTTGACGGTTACGTATAAAAACATAAATGATACAAACTTTATCCATTCAATCAGGCAGACTGTACTAGGTAAATTATTTCGCTAGATATGAAATTGGAAAGCTTAATTGTGCTATATGCATAAAACTGTACATTCTAATATGTGATATATTAACGAAAAATTAAGACATATATTGACATAATATGTACTTATGATGTAATATTGTCAGGCGAAAATTTATGCCAAATAATGAATATATATTTGATCTCTACGGATAAGGAGCTGGTTTGCCCATCGCCGCTTGGCGATGGCTTTTTATCGCACTTTATCTATGATGTCAGCCTATTCGGAAAACGGCATAGCAGACCTGCGCATATAAAACTTCGATTTTTTGTATGTAGGTCATGATGTGAGCATATTGGTGATACACCGTGCTATAATACAGAACAGAGGAGATAATTATGCAGAACACAACAATGCGTCCTTTTGGAAAAAAGGACGAAATAGGCTATGTACTTGGTGACATGGCAGGAAGCTTCGTTAATCTGTTTATCGATGCTTACTTCCTGACATTTGCTACTTACGTACTCGGGATCAGCCCCGCATGGATGGGTTCACTGTTCCTGTTTGCAAGACTTTGGGATGCCATCAATGACCCCATCATGGGTTCCTTCCCTGACCGTTGGAAGATCGGAAAGTCCGGTGACAAATTCAAACCGTGGATCAAGATCTTCATGCTGCCCCTGGCGCTGTCCGGTGTCCTTTGCTTTACAAAGGTTCCCTTTGAAGGCGTAGCACTCCATGCATACGTTGCATTTGCTTATGTGCTTTATGGCATGAGCTACACCGGTACCTCCATGCCGTTTGGCGCAATGGCCAGCGTTGTCAGCACCGACCCCATTGATCGCAGCAAGCTCTCCAGAGCAAGAAGCATTGGCGGAACATTGGTTGGTTTTGTGGCACTGTCCGTTGTTCCCCTCATCTGCTTTGACAAGGACAGCAATATCATGCCTGAAAGATTCACCATGCTGGCTGTCGTATTCGGTATTTTCTCGATTGTTTCTTACATCATTCTGATGAAGCTAACCATCGAGCGTGTAAGACAGGACGATGTGAAGCAGGAAGAGAAGTTCAATTATATGAACATCCTGAAGGTTGTTGTAAAGAACCGTCCGCTCATTGGCGTCATGGTGGCAACCGTAGGCAGCATGCTGTTTATTACCGGTTCCGGTCAGGTCCGCAGCTATATCTTCAAGGAGTACTATCAGAACACCTCTGTCATGACAGTGTTGAACCTTGCAAGTATTCCCATTATCCTTGTTTGCTTCCCCCTTGTTCCCAAGGTTGTGGCAAAGTTTGGTAAGAGAGCAACTTTGCTGGGCGGCATTGCCAGCAGCACTGTTTTCAGTGTCATTGCGTTTGCGATTAAGATTCAGAATGTCTATGTATTTACCGCACTGAATGTCCTTGCTATGATCGGCCAGACTGTATTCACCATCCTGATTTGGGCAATGGTTACAGACTGTCTGGATTACAGCGAATGGAAGTTCAATGTCAGAAGTGACGGCTCTATGTATTCCATCTATACATTCAGCCGTAAGATCGGTTCTACCATTGCTTCCTCCGGCATTTCCTTTGCACTTGCAGGAATCGGCTATGTTTCCGGTGCTAATGTTGTGCAGAGTGCAGAAGCCGTCAACGGTATCTACAATCTGGTTACATTGATCCCCGTTGCAACCTGTGTCCTGGAGCTGATCGGTATCGGTCTGATCTTCAATTTGGACAAGAAGAAAACGAACCAGATGTACGCAGAACTGAAAGAGAGAAGAAACACAAAAAAAGAGGCGTAATTTGTTGTGAAGAAGATTGATATTCATCTGCATCTTGCACCGGAGAAGGATCTGAAAAATGCACAGATGTTTGTCTCCAGTGCAGAAAATATGATTCCGCATCTGCGTGATTTGGAGATCGAACATGGGATACTTCAATCTTCCGGCGAAAAGAATTCATTGCTTCCAATTGGAAGCAATGATGACTGCCGGAGCATTGTCCGGCGATTTCCTAAAACATATTCATGGATGTGTAATTTAGACGATGTGCCCGGAGATGTCTATGATCGTCTGCGTGCTTGCAAAGAGCAGGGGGCTGTGGGCGTCGGAGAGCTGACCATCAACCGCCGCATGGATGATCCGATGATTCAGGAAATCTTTGCAGTAGCGGAAAAGCTTTCATTACCGGTGTTGTTCCACATGAGCCCTGAAGTGGGATATCAGTATGGCATCGTGGACGATGCAGGCCTTCCCCTTTTGGAGGAAAGTCTGAAGAAGTATCCAGATCTCAAGTTCATCGGACACAGTCAGCCCTTTTGGCATGAAATCAGCGGAGATGCAGGTGCCGATCTTAAAGCTCGGATGGCGTGGGGGAAAGGTGCGGTCGCTCCCGATGGGAGACTGATTCATCTGTTTGATACGTATCCCAATTTATATGGTGATCTTTCCGCGAATAGCGGAGGCTGTGCCATTATGCGCGATGAAAGCTTTGGTCTGGAATTTCTTTCCAGATATGCAGACCGTTTGATGTTTGGCTCGGATATGCTCAATATCGACATGGTGTTCCCACTCGGAAAATGGATGGAAGATATGTATCAGAGCGGGAAGCTTTCGAAAGATACCTATGCTAAAATTGCATATCAAAACGCTGCCAAGCTGTTCGGTATCCAATAAAATCTGAGAACAGAGATCATTAAAAACGAACAATCGCCCCCTTGTGTAGGATCATAACTACATAAGGGGGTATCGTTATGCCCAAAAGAGACTACATGAAAATTGAAATCATGGGCTCAACTGGGGGGGTGACATAGCATTTTCGTGCATTCTCCCGAAGCCTCCCGACATGCCGTGGCATGATTTCGATAGAGTACAATAAGTTGCGCAAAAATAAATAGACATGGCTTGCAGATCTCTGATAGAATGAAGTTACCATACACCATTCTGAAAGGAGAACACAAACCATGCCTGAGAAAATTGTACAGCTAAATGAGGAAGTAATCAAGGGGCAGCTGAAAGAATTAGTCCGAGGCAGCGTCGAAGAAGCGCTCATTGAGATGTATCTGGCCGGTGTATCCGTGCGTCGGGTAGAAGATATTACAG
>DYCR01000020.1 GCA_019418025.1 Clostridiales bacterium
TCTCTATGGAGGTGCCTATGAATCCTTTTTATTCAGATGCTTACGAAGCATTCCATCAGCAGTGGGCTTTGGTGACTGCCGGCGACATGACCGGCTTCAACACCATGACCATCGGCTGGGGCGGTGTGGGCTGTCTCTGGCGTCGTCCCGTAGCAACGGTTTATGTCAGACCTTGCCGATACACCTACCAATTCATGGAAAACAACGACTATTTCACTGTTTCCTTCTTTGGCGATGAATACCGCGACGCGCTGAAGCTCCTTGGTGCAAAATCCGGAAGAGACTGCGATAAGGTGCAGTTATCCGGACTTACTCCTGTCCCGGCAGGCAAGAGTGTAACCTTTGCCCAGGCCGAGTGCACCCTGCTTTGCAAGAAGATCTATCACCATGATCTGCAGGCCGATCAAATCCCCGAGGACATCTTCAATCAGTTTTATCAGCCCGGGGAAACACCGCACAGAGTCTATTACGGTCAGATCATCGATGTCATACAGCCATAACTCAGGAGGCCCCCATGAAAAAGAGAAATATCCTTGCCTGTCTGCTTGGCGCTGCGCTTGTCCTTTCCGGCTGCGGCCGCGTGCCTGAAGATACACAGCCGGAGATGACGCAGCCTCCCGTTACGCAGGCGACCATTCCGCCCACGATACCTGAGACTACAGCCCCGCAGCCCATTCTGGAAGCCGGTGATGCCGTTACCGTTGACGGAGACCCATTGAAAAGCGGAAGTGTCCTTTATCAGGATCACCTGTACGTAAAGGCCGATGAATTCCTGTCTGCACTGGACCACTCAGATTATTCAGGAGACGATACCTCCGGCTTCACCCTCACGTGGGAGGGCCGCCAGATCCAACTAAGCCCGAAGCAGCTCGGTCCCGTAGTCGATGGGCAGGCCGCGCCTCTGGATCAGGAAATGATGATGTATCAGGACGCTCTGTACCTCCCATTGGAGGAGTTTTGTCAACTGATGAATCTTTCGATTCTGGACGATGCAGATGACGGACGACTGTTCTGCACCAGCGGGATCAAGAATCTGGAGGTAACAGAAGGGGTGCGCGTGCCTGTGCTCATGTACCACGCCGTCAGCGATGATCTATGGGGCTTTCCTGAGCTGTTCGTCAGCCCCTCCGCACTGGATCAGCAGCTGGCTTATCTGGTGGAAAACGGCTACGACCCGATCTTTTTTGAAGATTTGGATCACCTTGAGGATTACGACAAGCCCGTTATCCTTACCTTTGATGACGGATATTTGGACAACTATACAGAGCTTTACCCTCTGCTGCAAAAGCACAATGTAAAAGCCACCATTTTTGTGATCACCTCTGTATTGGGATTCAGCGAACACAGCATGACCCGAGAGCAGGTCAAGGAGCTGTCGGATTCTGATTTGGTGTCCATCCAAAGTCATACCCTCACCCATCGGGAGCTGTCTACCCTGAGCGATGAAGAGCAGCTGGAGGAGATTCGCGATTCCAAGCTGATCGTCACCCGTATCACCGGCAGGGAGCCTCACGTGCTTTGCTATCCAAGCGGAAAACGGAACCAGACATCCCAGAAGATCACCGGGGAATACTATAACTTCGGCATTGACATGAACGGCGGTCTGTACACAACGGGCGACGAGCCTACAGCTGTCAGCCGTTACTATGTCAGCCGAAACACATCTTTAAGTGAATTTGCCTCTATGGTATCCTCTGCCGGCAGACCCTGACAGAGCGTGTGCCCCGTATTTTCACAAATCCATCGTTGTCCACTGCGAAGTCCTGCTGTACCGCAGGATTTCGTGGCAGCCAACTAAAAACGCAGCGCCGCCATGATTGGAAGATCCTCCGATCATGGCGGCGTTTCCTTGTCTCCGGCCACAAGTATTTTAAAAAAAGAGAATCAAGCGCTGTTCGTTTCCGATGGGTCACCATGGTCTGCTTACCACTCTAAAATGGTTTATCTGCTTTTCCCCCCCTAAGGTGATACAGCATTTTTTGCAATATTATAATCATTTTTTACTCTTCATTTGTCGTTTTGTGTTTGCTATACTGAATGCATACGCAAATTCAGTGAGACGATTCACGAAAACACGACCATGATCGTATGATATTAGGGGGCTAATTAACGTGAAATATCAAAACGAAAAACCGATTTTTGAAGGAGCAGCCACTGCACTGGTAACTCCGCTCAATCAAAACGGACCTGATCTGAACAGCCTCGGCCGCATCATCGAGATGCAGATCACCTCAGGCATCGATGCACTTGTGGTGTGCGGCACCACCGGCGAAAGCGCAACGCTGACCGATCAGGAAAAAATGAAGGTCATGGAATTTACCGTCGAAAAAACCGCCGGCAGAGTCCCCGTGATCGCAGGCACCGGCACGAACGACACCCTTCATGCCGAAAAGCTGACACGTCTTGCAGACCAAGCAGGATGCGACGGAATGCTGGTCGTCACACCTTATTACAACAAGGCGACCCAGTCCGGCCTGACCTCTCACTTTTTCAAGATCGCCGATTGTACCGATAAGCCCATGATCGTGTACAATGTGCCCTCGCGCACCGGAGTATCCATCGAGCCGGAAACCTATGTGAAGCTCGCTGCGCACCCCAACATCAAGGCCATCAAGGAAGCAAGCGGGAATATCTCGGAGATCGCCAAAATTTCCGCCCTTGTGGGTGACACTCTGGATCTTTATTCCGGCAATGATGACCAGATCATCCCCATATTGTCCTTGGGCGGTAAGGGTGTGATCTCTGTGCTTTCCAATCTTCTCCCCGGAGAAACCTCACGGATGTGTCACGATTTTCTGTCCGGCAGGATCGACACCGCCAGAAAAGCACAACTGGATCTGCTTCCGCTGATCAACGCCCTGTTTTCTCAGGTCAACCCCATCCCGGTAAAAGCCGCCCTGAGTGCTATGGGCCTATGCGACAACACATTGCGCCTGCCGCTGACTCCCATGGAGGAGCCGGAATACAGCACACTGATCCGGCTGATGAAGAAGCACCATCTGGTATAAACAGAAAACAGAAAGGACGCCTTGTGCGAGAGTTATACAAATGAACATCATCATTAACGGTGCCACCGGCAGGATCGGCAGCATCCTATGTCAGAAAATAACAGAAGATACCACCCACACACTGGTTGCCGGATGCAGCAGGCGTTCCGAGAATCTCTCCCTGTCTGATGTCCATCAGCCGGCAGATGTCATCATCGATTTTTCAAATCATGAAGCCACTGAAGAACTGACCTCTTACGCCATTGCCAACAAGATCCCCGTAGTCATCGCCACCACAGGACGGACCCCGGAGGAGGAGCGAATGGTCACCGAATGTGCCCGTCACGTTCCCGTATTTTCCGCCGCGAACATGTCCGTAGGCATCGCACTGATGTGTCAGCTGGCAAAAAACGTCATGAAGGCATTTCCCGGTGCCGAGGTGGAGATCATTGAGTGCCACCACGACAGAAAGCTGGATGTCCCCTCCGGGACGGCACTTCTTTGCGCCGACACCATCCGGAAGATGCGTCCGCAGAGCCGCATTTTAGTGGGACGGCACGAATATGGACGGAGAGATCCTATGGATATTTCCATTCACTCTCTGCGGTACGGAAACGAAACAGGGACCCACCGGATCATATTCTCCTGTGGAAACGAAACATTTGAGCTGTGTCACCACGCAGAGGATATCGCCCTGTTTGCTGACGGCGCGCTGACCGCTGCCGCATTTTTAATTGGAAAACCCGCCGGACTTTACGGCATGAACGATATTTTGGAGGTTTAACGTGGATCAGATTCGAATTGGTATTTACGGATATGGTAATGTTGGCAAAGGTGTAGAGTGCGCAGCACTCAACAGTGAGGATATCGACCTGCGCGCAGTATTCACACGGAGATCCCCCTCTGAAATCAAGCTGATCGCCCCGGCTACGCCGGTGATCCCCGCTGAGGAGGCTGCACAGTGGCAGAACGAGATCGATGTGATGATCGTGTGCGGCGGAAGTGCTGCTGACCTGCCGGTCATGACGCCGGAGCTGGCAGAAAAATTCTGCGTTGTTGACAGCTTCGACACCCACGCAAGAATCCCCGAGCATTTTCAGTCGATTGACCGCATGGCAGACCGCGGCGGCAATCTGGCACTGATCTCCTGCGGATGGGACCCGGGTCTGTTCTCTCTGGCCCGTCTCATGGGAGAATGTGCACTTCCCCACGGAAAAAACTACACTTTCTGGGGCAAGGGTGTCAGTCAGGGGCATTCCGATGCGATCCGACAGATTCCGGGGGTCGCTGAGGCCTGTCAGTACACCATCCCCAGTGACTCGGCTCTGTCCGAAGCCCGTTCCGACGGCACAAAGGACTACACAGCCGGACAAATGCATACAAGAGAATGTTTCGTTGTTCTGGAGCCGGATGCCGATGCTGCTGCAGTCCGACAGTCGATCGTTACGATGCCGAACTATTTTGCAGATTACGAAACAACCGTCCATTTCATCTCTCAGGAGGAATACGATCAGGACCATCGAGCCTTCCCTCACGGCGGTATCGTCATCCGAAATGGTCACACAGGAAAATCCCTCGAAAATTCCGCAACCATCGAATACCGCCTCTGTCTGGGTTCTAACCCCGAATTTACAGCCGGCGTTCTGGTTGCGTACGCAAGAGCCGTTCACAGAATGCATCAACGGGGCCGCACCGGCTGTATCACCGTATTTGATGTAGCGCCGGGGGATCTTTCTCCCCACAGCCCAGAATATCTGCGGGCTCATCTGCTCTAATCACCGAAATTTGAAAGGAAATCATCATGAAGCTGAAGGTCGCAAAATTTGGAGGCAGTTCCCTTGCAGATGCTGCACATTTCCGCAACGCCGCACAGATCATCCGTTCTGACAGCGCCAGAAAATATGTTGTTGTCTCTGCTCCCGGGAAACGCCATAACGATGACATCAAAATAACCGATCTTCTGCTGGAAAGTCTGGTTTCCGATGATAAGGACCAGCTGATCGACATCGTTGCAGAGCGCTTTCGATCCATCATTTCGGATTTGGGACTGGAGCTTTCCATCCAACAGGATATCATCGATATGAAAAAAGCCGCAAGACTTGGCCATCGGGATTTTCTTGTCAGCCGCGGTGAATATATCAGTGGAAAAATCATGGCAAAGCTTCTCGGTTATGCATTTATTGACGCAAAAGACGCAGTTCTTTTTGTATCGCAGCATCAGTGCGACTGGGAAGGAACCAGAAAACGGCTCCGTTCTCTGCTGCAGGCCCACGAGCGCGCCGTCATCCCCGGCTTTTACGGTGCAGACCTTCAGGGTTCTATTTGCACATTCCTGCGGGGTGGTTCTGATGTGACCGGGTCCATCGTGGCCGATGCGGCAGGTGCCGAGCTTTACGAAAACTGGACCGATGTTTCAGGCGTTCTCTCTGCCGATCCCCGCATGATCGCTGATCCCACACCCATCGAAATATTGACCTACGAGGAGCTTCACACCTTTGCCCATCTGGGCGCAGAGGTGATTCACGAGGATGCCATCGCCCCCTGTAAGCGCAGCGGCATTCCCATCTGTATCAAAAACTCAAACCATCCGCAGGAAAAGGGCACGATGATCGTACCGGCCTCCCATCACGGTGCTTCCTTTCATCCGGTGGGTGTCGGATTAAAGAAAGATCTGTGCGAGATCGTGATCCCCTGCTCTTCCGAAGTTCGCAACGCCCGCCAAAACATTCTGCACGAGCTGTACGCCGCCGGTCTGCCTATCGAGCATATTTCCACTTCCGAGCAATGCATTACCGTAATGACTACTCGGGACAGCATCATCCACCACGAAAAGGCACTGGCGCAGATTTGCTCCCGACAGACAAAGGGCTGTTACGTCATCAAGCACAACCGGGCACTGGTCGGAACCATCGGAAAAATCCCACCTCATACATCCGCCCTTAGAAACGATATCGCTGTGCTCCTGAAGCGTGCCGGCATTTCTGCCGATCTGCTGGAAAAGGGCTATCAGGATTCCTGCATGATCGCTTGTGTGGATCAGACGGACTGCCTGCGTGCTGTCCACTCCCTGTACGACGGGCTGATTCAGCATTGCGCCATTTCTGTATAAGAAAACACAACCATCCGGCTTGAGATGGTTGTGTTTTTTGTTATCTTCGTTTTTTTCGCTGTTTTTCCCGAATGTCGTACATTTCTCTCAGATGGTCCCGCAGTGGATGCTCCGATCGGAAGGGCGAGAAGAAATGGTACTTTTGGGCTCGCTGTATGTGAAAATTCTGAATATGTGCCTTGATATTTTCGTAGGTAACGATCACCTTGTTCTCCTCTGCAAATTGCTTCAGCTTAACGACGATATTCGCAGAATGCGCAACATCGATCAGAAACACGCCAAAAAACATCCCAATGAAGAATGAAAAGGCCAGATTCTGAGACAGCCATTGCAGCGCCTGAAGGATATGCGGATGGATCAGGAAGTCATATACCGCCCCCAAAGCGGCCCATGCCAGTGAAAAAATCGGGCAGATGATCCCCTGTACATTCCCCCACAGGCCGGAGTAATCCCAAAGGCGCACCTTCATGATCTTCAGGCAGCTGATTCCGGCAATGTATTCGATCAGCGTCATGCACACTGCCATGGCAATGATCACCATGGTTTTATTCCAGAATGCATTTTGGATAAGGCCTTTCTGCTCTAATGAGGCAAGCAGATACAGGATGCACAGCCCAAAGCCATACAGCGGCACATACGGACCGGTGCAGAACCCGGGATTGATCCATTTTTTGTGGGGCTTGGTCAGATTTCGATACAACAGCTCCAATACCCATCCAAATACCGAACCGATGAAAAACAGATAGGCCAGTGTCAGGAAAATACTCATATCACATCCCCCTTTCTGAATCATAGGATATCGAAATTACAGCTGCAGTGCAATAGTCACTTCAGCCACTCTGCCCAAATTGACAAAAATATCTCTGAATTCGCCAAAACACTTCTGAAAAACGGGCCGATGTCGGCCTCCTATTTTGTCGATCGTTAGACAAAAACGTCTGATTGTCTGAATTATAGGCACTTGTACGTTGCTTATCCGTATGAACTGTTCAGTGGAAATCATACAATATACACAAAGCAAAAACGTTATCGATCATGTTCTATTGCTGATTTCCCCAAAGCCGCCGGCTGTTCTCCTCTCTCCTGCAAAAGAATCGGGAATGGCAGCGGCACTGTCCAATAGGATAGTAATACGAAGGGCCTGCACGCCCAAAAGAAAAGGAGTGTTATCAATGGACGCATCAACAACATTAAAAAAATTAGGTCTTGAACAGGCATTCAACTATGTTTACAAAGATCCGGAGCATCATCTCATCAAGCTTCTGGACTGGGCAGACAAGTTCTCCAAGGGGGAATTTGTCTCTCAGCGCAGTGTCTTGCGTGACATCTTCACCGATCCCCGGCACCCCTATCATCCCTTTGTTCTAAAGCTGCTCAAAGAGATCGATCCGTCCGTTTTGAAAACGGTTGTCACAAACTTCTTCATCAACGCCAATCTCATCGGTTGGCCGAAGCAGGACGAGCTGCGAGAAAAATATCACTGCAATATCCCGTGGGCAATTTTGCTCGACCCCACCTCCGCATGCAACCTGCACTGTACCGGATGCTGGGCTGCCGAATACGGAAACAAGCTGAATCTGTCCTACGAGGAGATCGATGATATCATCCGTCAGGGTAAGGACATGGGTGTATATATGTACATATACACCGGCGGAGAGCCACTGGTGCGCAAAAACGACCTGATCCGTCTGTGCCAGAAGCATTCTGACTGTATCTTCCTGTGCTTCACAAACGCAACGCTGATCGACGAGGCCTTTGCAGACGAGATGCTTCGGGTCAAAAATTTCATTCCCGCCATCTCTCTGGAGGGCTCTGAAGAAGCCACGGACGGCAGACGCGGCAAGGGCACCTACCAAAAGGTCATGAAGGCCATGGAGATCCTGCGGCGCAAGAAGCTGCTGTACGGCATTTCTGCGTGCTACACCAGTATGAATTACGACTCCATCTCCTCAGAAGCATTTTATGACAGTCTGATTCGGATGGGTGCATACTTCATCTGGTATTTCCATTATATGCCGGTTGGAAATGATGCTTCCGTGGAGCTGCTGCCGTCTGCACAGCAGCGAACCGAGGTCTATCACCGCATCCGCCATTTGCGTGCAACCAAGCCGCTGTTTGCTATGGACTTCCAGAACGATGCCGAATATGTAGGCGGATGCATCGCCGGCGGCAGGCGGTATCTGCACATCAACGCAAACGGCGATGTGGACCCCTGTGTATTTATCCACTACTCTGATTCCAACATTCGGACAAAATCCCTTCTGGATTGTCTGCGCAGCCCGCTGTTCATGGCGTATCACGATGGTCAGCCCTTTAATGAAAATATGCTTCAGCCCTGCCCCATGCTGGAAAATCCGGATAAGCTTCGGAAAATGGTTGCCGAAACAGGCGCACACTCCACCGATCTGCAATCCCCGGAGACGGCGGAACACCTGTGCGGCAAGTGTGACCATTATGCTCAGTGCTGGCAGCCCTGCGCTGATGAGCTGTGGCATCGTGCCTGATCCCTGCACTCATCGTATCTGCACACAATGAGGCAGATACGATGAGTTTTCCTTTCTGTCAGGTGAAAAATTCATGCATATTTTATCACCGCATTGAGGTGGTATGCTTTGCATTCCTACTCAAGTTGTGGTAAAATATATTCTGACACAAAAGGAGGCGATGCTACATGAATCACGTTTTGATTCTGACATGCAGCACAGGCGAAGGCCACAACAGTGCCGCCCGCGCCCTGCAATCTGCACTATTCGCTGCCGGGATCGCCAGCGAGATCGCAGACCCCGTTTCTTTCCAAAGCGAACGGATGCAGCACGCTGTCTCATCCCTGTATAATAACATGATCAAAAAGACCCCGGCTGTGTTCGGCGCGATCTACAAGCTCGGCGATCTTTATTCCTCTACCAATCTCCCTTCCCCTGTTTACTGGGCAAATGCCCAATACGCTCAGGCTCTTCAGAAATATATCATCACAAAAGCTTTCGATGCCGTGGTCTGTACCCATCTGTACGGAATGGAGGTCATGACCGCAATTCGGGAAAAAGGACGGTTTCAGATTCCCTGTTATGGAGTCCTGACCGATTATGTCTGCATCCCTTTTATCGAGGAAACCCACATGGATCTGTATTTTGCCTCCTGTGACAGGGCCCGGCAGGATCTGATCGACAAGGGTATCCCCGCTCATAAGATCGTCGTATCCGGAATCCCTGTCCATGAGCGGTTCATAAATCATCCGGACAAGACCGCCGCACGGGCGCAATTGCATATCTCGCCGGATAAGAAGATTTTTCTTGTGATGACCGGCGGAGTCGGCTGCGAAAACATGATCGGATTGTGCGATGAAATGGTCAAGAGTTTAAAAAGTGATGCAGAGCTTTACGTCCTGACCGGAAAAAACGAAAAACTAAAGCAGCGGTTGGATGCAAAATACGGCCCCGAGCCTCGGCTTCACACAGTCCCGTTCACCCGTCAGGTCGCAAGCTACATGGCCGCGGCGGATGTTCTGCTGTCCAAACCCGGAGGCCTGTCCAGCACCGAGGCCGCTGTGGCCAACATCCCACTGGTTCATATTCACGCGATCCCGGGGTGCGAAACCTACAACGCCCGTTTCTTCAGCGAAAATGGCATGTCTTTGCACGCATACAGCGATAAGCAGGCCGTCTCATATGCACAGCAGCTTGCTTATGACGAGGAGAAAGCTGCCCTGATGGTTCAGGCTCAGCAGAGATATATACCAAACCACGCTGCACTCACCATTATAGAGGAGATGAAGCGCAAATGAGCATGAACGAGCTTTTCACATGGACGATCTACATTTTGGTTGGTTTTCTGTCCGGAAGCATCATGTTCTGCAAACTCATTCCCCAGTATGTACTGGGGGTCGATATTTGCTCCGTCAGTCCCGACCAAAACCCGGGGGCAATGAATGTTTTCATACATTGCGGAAGATTCTGGGGCTTTATTTGTCTTATTTTGGACATGCTAAAGGGCTACATCCCCATTTCTCTGGCGATCCGTCATCTTGATCCGACCTGCCAGATTTTTTCCATCATGATGCTCTCTCCGGTTTTGGGACATGCCCTTGCCCCTTTTAATCACTTTCACGGCGGCAAATGCATTGCCACCGCGTTTGGTGTGATGCTGGCACTGTATCCGGTCAACCAGATCGGCATTCTGCTGGCCGTGTTTTACATCGTCTTTTCCACCATTCTGAAAATCCCGGATCACCGCCTGCGCAGCATGGCCGTTTTCAGTCTGTTCGGAATCGTTGCGGCATCGATCCTGATCTACCGGAACCAGAACGTCATTGCCATGGGCTGCATCCTCATTTCTCTGGTGGCCTTCGCAAAGCATACCATGTACTTTTCACCGAATAGATCCTCATAAACATCCTGTCCGTCTTGACAGGATGTTTTTCATAGGGATTCTATTTGCAAAAACACCAAAAACGTGATATACTACTTGCCGAAAGTTGAATTACGGATAAAACTTCACTTTCTGATCATGGACATACAATCGTATGCCCATTCAATTTTGGGAGGACATATTCATGAACTTTGACGTGATCATCATCGGTGCCGGTCCGGGCGGTATATTTTCTGCCTACGAATTATCCCGTTTAAGACCCGAACTGAAAGTCGCAGTCATCGAAGCCGGGCACGAGCTTTCCAAGCGCAGCTGCCCCATCGACGGCGATAAGATCAAAGCCTGCATTGGTTGCAAAAGCTGCTCGATCATGAGCGGATTTGGCGGTGCAGGTGCTTTTTCTGACGGCAAGTACAACATCACCAATGATTTCGGCGGAACCTTGTACGAGTATATCGGCAAAAGCAAAGCCCTTGAGCTGATGCACTATGTTGACCAGATCAACATGCGTTACGGCGGCGAGGGGACCAAGCTTTACTCCACTGCCGGTACAAAATTCAAAAAACTATGTATGCAGAACGATCTGCACCTGCTGGATGCATCCGTGCGCCATCTGGGCACCGACATCAACTACGTGGTTCTTGAAAACATCTATGCCGAGCTGAAGCAGAAGGTCACGTTTTTCTTTGATATGCCGGTCGAGTCCGTTTCCGCAGCAGATGGGCATTATCAGGTAAAATGCAAGGACACATCCTATACCTGTCAGGAATGCATCATCTCCGTCGGCCGCAGCGGCAGTAAATGGATGGAGCAGGTGTGCAAGGATCTGGACATCGAGACCAATTCCAACCGTGTGGATCTGGGTGTCCGAGTAGAGCTTCCCGCTGAGATCTTCTCTCACCTGACAGACGAGCTGTACGAAAGCAAGATCGTCTACCGCACACAAAAGTACGGCGACAAGGTCCGAACCTTCTGCATGAACCCCAAAGGCGCTGTCGTAAATGAAAATACCAACGGCATCGTGACCGTAAACGGACATAGCTATGAGGACCCCGCAAAACAAACCCAGAACACCAACTTTGCACTTCTTGTGGCAAAGCATTTCTCTGAGCCCTTTAAGGACTCCAACGGCTACGGTGAAAGCATCGCCCGCCTGAGCAACATGCTTGGCGGCGGTGTCATCGTTCAGCGTTTCGGCGATCTGATCCGCGGACGCAGAAGCACCCCCAACCGCATCGAAGAATCCTTCACAACACCGACCCTGAACGCGACCCCCGGCGACCTGAGTCTGGTTTTGCCCAAGCGCCTGCTTGACGGCATCATCGAAATGATCTATGCACTGGACAAGATCGCTCCCGGCACTGCAAACGACGACACCCTGCTCTACGGTGTAGAGGTCAAATTCTACAACATGGAGGTCGCAGTGGACTCCAATCTGGAAACCAAGCACAAGGGGCTTTACATCATCGGAGACGGCAGCGGCATCACCCACTCCCTGTCCCACGCCTCTGCAAGCGGCATCCACGTAGCCAGAAATATTGTCAACCGAATCTGAATTTCCCCATGCAAAGCGATGGAATCTTCTCTTTGCGATACACATTATGAGACGGATCGTTTCAACCCCTGCCATACTTTTCCATTTATATTTTAAGGTAAATGAGAGAAGATATGTCTGAGGTGATTAAAATGGCTAAAAAAGGCATGAGCCGTCCCGAGGCAGACAACAAGCGTTCTGCCGCATCTATGTGCAAGACTGAAGCATGCGGCTGCCACAAGCAGGAAAAGAACGAAGGCACTCAGGAACACAAGAGCGACTGCTGCAAGCACGATTCCCATCGATAAGCATACCCATATTTTATCACACAAAGCAAAAGCGGAAGTGCAGTAGCACTTCCGCTTTTGTCATTTTAAATGGTGGGAAAACGCAAAACAACTTTGAACAGATCCCCGTCTACGGACACATCCATCCTTCCGTTTTGCAGCTCCGTCAGGCTTTTTGCTATGGAGAGGCCCAATCCGTTCCCCTCGGAATTGCGCGCAGAATCCCCCCGAACAAAGCGTTCCATTAGTTCCTCTGCACTCAAATTCAGCTCATCCCGGGAGGTATTTTTAAAGGAGATCACCGCGTCTGCTCCCACTCTCTCCAAGGTCAGATACACTCTTGTCCCCGGCTGACCATACTTGCAGATGTTATTCAGCAGGTTATCGAATACACGCCACAATCTGCGGCCGTCTGCCATGATCCGGATCGACTCCTCCGGCTGTCTCGTAATGATTTGCAGTCGTCCGGCATCCAGACGCTGCTCATACTCAGCCACGGTCTGCCCAATGATCACACCAAGCTCACAGGGGGCCAAATGCACCTCCAAATTCCCCGTGGATGCCTTTGATGCCTCCACAAGGTCTTCGATCAGCCTTTTGAGCCGGTCAGACTGCCGATGCAGAACTGCGGCATATTCGGTAATTTTGGGGTTATCATTCGGTTCTTTTTCAATCAGATCTGAATAGTTGATAATTGAAGTCAAAGGCGTTTTGATATCGTGGGACACATTGGTAATGAGCTCCGTTTTCATGCGCTCGCTTTTCAGCCGCTGCTCCACTGCATGGGTCATTCCACTGCCGATCTGATTCAGATTCTCGCCATGCTGCCGAAAGTCCGCATACATGTATCTGGTGTCCACCTGATAACTCAAGTCCCCCTTGGCAATGGCCTCACCGCCCTTTTTCAGCTTGTACAGAACATACGCAAGATAGATGACAGCCGGGAACAGCAGGATCTTGCAGAGCATCCAGATGACCATAAGCGCATCGGCGTCCCAGTAGAACATCAGGAAAATGAAAAGCTCTATCACGGCGATGCACACATACCCCAGCGCTGTTTTCCATACCAGAGGTATCTTACTCATAAGCGCGCATAGATGCCGAAGCATTGCCCCTATTTTTTTCAGACAGACCCGTCCGATATGCAAAAAGAAGTAGATCACAGAATTTTTCCACCACTTCCCTCGCTTCAGCCGCACCGCCACGCTCATACACACTCCGACTGTCACAACCGAACCTGCCACCGCAACAACGAATAGCATGAACACCGCAGGGAACATATCCGATAACCACATGGCCTCAGCCACCATCTGTACCGCCAATGCCATAAGCAAAATATATCCGCACAGCAGTATATCGATCGGAACTCCTGTTCCCCATCCCGGGCGGACCTCTTCAGAATCACCATGATGTCCGGCGCCGCTCATCAGGAACACAAATCCAAAAATCCAAACGATCAGGGCCGCAGCCGCCACTGCATACACCCAGTAACGAAGTGCATACATCCATTCTGCCGCCTGTGCTGCCGTAAAAAATGTATCATGCTGCACAGGGACTTCCGGAACATATACGGCAACGACCAGATCATCCATCGTCTCGTCAATTTGGAAATAGTTCCAAATCACATTTTCACCATTCCATTGGTAGGTAAATTCAAATTTCAGGACACCGTCCTTCTTCTCCGGCTCTCCATAGCTCCAGTGGAATTCATGCTCTCCGGATGCATTGATTTCAATTCCCGCAATATTTTCCCTATTAAGTGATCGGAGCAACTCCTCCTGATCCCCATATATCACCGAATCAAGGGTCTGATTTGCCACGGATCTTGATAATTGCCCAAAGAAATCACGGCGAATGTCCTCGATCGGCGAAGTATAGACCTCCATTTGGATCATTACCATGCTGCCTATGACCGACACCGCAATAACCGCTGCCATCAGCACCACCAGAACAAAAGCCACCGTCTTGGCAGAAGTACGATGCGACAGCGGGATTCTGGCTTTATGCAGCGGACGAGACTGCTGATCTGCCTTTTCCGATGCCATCGTTTTCTTTCTCTGTTTCATCGAATATCTCCTTTCTCCATCTTGTATCCTCTCCCCCACACAACCTTGAGATACCGTGGCTCCGCAGGCTCGATCTCGATCTTCTCCCGCAGATGGCGGATGTGTACGGCAACCGTATTGTCACTGCCCAGAGGATTTTCCTTCCAAACCTCCCGATAGATCTCCTTCGGCTCAAAGACCTTTCCGGGATTTTTCATAAGCAGCTTCAGGATCTCATATTCCGTCGGGGTCAGGGATATCAGCTCCCCGTCCACCCGCACCTGCTTTTCCCGGTCATCCAGCTCGATCCCGCCTACGGTGAATGTCTCGGGCGCGACCCTGCATCCACCCAAATGGAGATATCGGCGCAGCTGTGACCGCACACGGGCCGTCACCTCCACCGGATTAAAGGGCTTTGTAATATAGTCATCCGCTCCGGTATTCAGCCCCAAGATCTTATCCGTATCTTCACTTTTGGCGGTCAATAGGATCACCGGCGCATTGCTCTTTTCCCGGATCTTCACCATAGCAGAGATCCCATCCATGACCGGCATCATAATGTCCATGATGATCAGATGGATCTCCACTTTTTCGGTAATTTCCAAAGCCTGCAAACCATTGTTTGCCTCGTAAAAGGTAAAATCAGGATTTGTTAAATAGATTTTCAGTGCATTGACGATGTCCTGCTCATCGTCACAGATCAAAATATTATACACGCTTCCGTCCCTCCTCGCCTATTATTATAGGCGTTGGTTTTTTAATAATAAAGCGGCTAAAAGCTTAAGAATTTATGAATATGCAAACCTTTTATATCATACAAAAATATAAGCCAAAAGTAAAAGCTTTTATTCTTCCGTTTATCCGGGCATTTCTTTACACCATCGCAAAAATATGGTATATTGTACGTAAAATCACATCATAGAAAAGGATGTGCCGTCCATGAAAGAAAATATGAAGAAAAAGGGAATCTCTCTCATTGACAAAAGCAAGAAAGGCTTTATCTCCGCAGTATTCAGCCGTTTGGGGCTGATTTTGCTTTTACTGCTGCTTCAGATTGCATTTCTGGTATATTTATTCCGTCGATTCGAGGAATTTCTGCCCCAGATCTACACCGTTCTGCTGGTGCTGTCCGGCATCATGTCCATGTATCTGCTCAACAGCGATATCGACCCCACCGCCAAGCTTACATGGCTCGTGGTCATCGTGGTACTGCCCGCCTTTGGTGTCCCGTTTTATCTGTACACCCAGATGGATGTCGGACACCGTGCCCTGAAAAATCGGGTCAATCAACTGAGTATCCGCACGAAAAATCTGATCCCCCAGTCGCCCGAAGCCATGGAACGACTGGAATCTGCTGATCCCGGAGTGGCTGCACTGGCTCGATACATTACCAGAAACGGCTGCTACCCTGTGTTTGAAAACACACGGGTAACCTACTTCCCCAGTGGCGAGGCAAAATTCGAGGAACTTCTGATCCAACTGGAAAAGGCCGAAAAATTCATTTATCTTGAATACTTCATCATAAACGAGGGTACCATGTGGGGGCAGGTATTGGAGATCCTTGTCCGCAAGGCCGCAGAAGGTCTGGACATCCGGCTGCTGTATGACGGCACCTGCGAATTCTCCACACTGCCGCACAATTACCCGGAGATGCTGGAGCATCTCGGGATTCACTGCAAAATGTTTGCTCCCATTACTCCGTTCGTTTCCACGCATTATAATTACAGGGATCACCGAAAGATCCTTGTGATCGACGGACACACATCCTTTACCGGCGGCATCAATCTGGCGGATGAATACATCAACGAGTACCCCAAGCACGGCCACTGGAAGGATACGGCCGTCATGCTGGAAGGCGAGGCCACACGCAGCTTCACACTGATGTTCCTGCAAATGTGGTCACTGGACGAAAAGAACCCCAAATTCAAGCGCACCGTTACCCTGCCTGATCCGGTCCCATGCTACGCCTCAGGCTTTGTCATCCCCTACGGAGACTGCCCTCTGGATCATGATAAAGTGGGCGAGCAGGTGTATATGGACATATTGAATCGTGCCCATAAGTATGTTCACATCATGACCCCATATCTGATTCTGGACGGAGAGATGGAAAACGCACTGGTGTATGCCGCCGAGCGGGGTGTGGATGTACGGATCATCCTGCCGGGTATTCCGGACAAAAAGATCCCCTACGCCCTTGCCTTCACCCATTACCATGCTCTTTTATCGGCAGGTGTCAAAATATACGAATATACACCGGGCTTTGTCCACGCAAAGGTTTTCGTCAGTGACAGCCGGGAAGCGGTCGTCGGTACCATCAATTTGGATTACCGCAGCCTCTACCATCATTTCGAGTGTGCAGCATATATGTACGGCGTCCCCTGCATCCCGGACATCGAACTGGATTTTATACAGACACAGGCAAAGTGTCGGCAGGTCACCTTGGAGACCATAAAAAATGAACGTCCTTTGCGAAAAGCTGTCGGCTTTGTGATGAAGGCCATCGCACCATTGCTGTAAAAAAACAGCCATTCTCAGTGAGAATGGCTGTTTTTCATATTCATTTTGGAAGTCGCTGCCGAAATTACTGTGCCGAGTAAATGCATTTTCCGTCTTTATAGGTTTGCAGCACACGGATATCACGCAGCTGTGTTTTATCTGTTTGCAGGGGATCACGGTCCAGAATCACAAAATCAGCCTGCTTTCCGGGAGCAAGGGAGCCCTTGCGCTCCTCCTGAAAATACTGATATGCTCCGTTGACGGTGATGGCCCGCAGGGCATCCATTACGGAAATGGCTTCCTCTGCCCCAAGGGTAACATCCCCCTTCGTTTTCCGATTCACAGCGCACCACAGCGTCTCAATCATGTCCGGCTCGATCACGGGGGCATCCTGATGGAAGGTGAATTTTACGTCAGCATCCAAGGCGCTCTTTGCCGGACTGATGTGGGAAGCCCGCTCTATGCCGAAATTACGCAGATGCACATCTCCCCAATGGTAAACATGGGCCACAAAAAACGACACCATAGCCCCCAGCTCTGTTACGCGGGGAAGCTGATCCTTGCCCATGAGCTGTCCATGAATGATGACAGGACGAAGATCACGCAGCTGTGGATGGGTCTTCTCAGCCTGCTCAAGGCAGTCCAAAAACTGCTGTGCCGCTCTGTCACCGTTGCAGTGGCCGATCAACTGTGTTCCAAGCTCCGCCGCCTTTTCAAAGGACGCAGTCACTACCTCATCGGTCAGTGTGCCATATCCGCAGTAGCTGTCCTCCCCCTGATAGGGCTCTCTCATCCACGCAGTCCGGCCCTGAGGGGAACCATCCAGAAAAATCTTGACGCCTGCCACCTTCACACGGTTCTGGGGCGGCATATTGTGCAGCATCTGTACCGATGCATCAAAGGACTGGATGTTCGGGTACAGCATGAGATCCAGCTTGAGCAGATCCTGCTGAATCAGCATTTCATACATAGGTAGCATCTGCGTGACCACCATACCCTCATGGATGGTGGTGATACCATAGGATGCGTATTTATCCTGAGCCCGGACAAATGCATCGGTCAGCTGTTCAACGCCGGGCAGCGGAATCCGCTTGATGGATTCGATAAAGGCATTTTCCTCCAGATAACCGGTCAGCTTGCCGTCCACCACCTCGATCCGTCCGCCCTCGGGGGCAACGGTATCCACATGGATGCCCAGACGCTCCAATGCCATGGTGTTCATCAAGCCCATATGGCCGGATTTATGGTAAATTGCCAAGGGGTTTTCCGGTGCATATGCATCCAGCTGCTCTATTGTGGGATGCTTCAGACCGGGCATCAGGTTGTTATCATAATCCCTGACATTGACCCATTCACCGGGCTTGATCTTGTGCTCACGCATATATTCGCGGATGCACGCACCGATTTTCTCCGGCGTGTCCAGACCATTCACGGAAACCTGAAGCAGCGACGTTGCAACTTGGAAGAAATGGCTGTGGGCATCGATAAAGCCCGGCATCAGCGTTGCACCCTTCAGATCCACCTCTTCACAGTCAGGTGCGATCCCCCGGAGCCTTTCTTCTGTCCCCAAGGCCAGTATCATCCCATTATCTACCAGAATTGCATCGGCGTATAACGGTTCGTCCATTGTCAAAATATTGCCACCATAAAACAGCGTTTTCATCTCAAAGACCTCGATTTCATCATAGATAAAATTACAATCAATGTATAACCTATTTTTAAGCAATTATAGGCACTTTACATGATATTGTCAACCAATCATTCAACAATTAACAATCCATTCACAAATCCTGTCCATACACGCAAATTCCCCCTGCGACAGCAGATGGTGAAATACCACTTGTACGCAGGGGGAAATGATTATACGCGGCCCTTTACAACAGGTGCCAGCAGAACTCTGCCGGTTCCCCGATAAACGTTGACCAAGCCTTCGCCGGAGGCTGCCGAACCGATCAGGGACTTGCCGGAGCGTTCCACCGTGAATTCCAGACTGCCGCTCCATGCAACGGCATTGTTGCCGTCGATTTTCAGCACATCATTTTCAAGATAGACCTCCACAAGTTCTTCTCTGGGGCAATCAGATTCCAGACACACAACACCGTTGCCCTGAATCCCCAAATTGAACAGCCCCTCATTTCCGGCAACCGCCGATGAAAAGTTGGAGCGCATGACAGCCTTATGCTTCAGCTGAGACTCACAGGCAAGGAACAAACCGTCATCCAGAACAACGGAACCGTTCCAGTCTGCAAGGTTCAGCAGGATGATATGCTTATAGGTCGGCTCCAGTACCAGTGTACCGCTGCCCACGTATTCAGGCTTGATCGCAGACTCACCGGTGACACTGCCCCGCAGAGCCTTGGAGAACAGATCGCCGACGCCCTTAACACCCGTTGTGGCACTGACGTCACCTGCCGTCCACTGCATCGCTCCTGCCTGCAATGTAACATTGGACTTGCTCAGATCGCAGATGACCTGACGCTTTCTGATGTTCATCTCATTGCAGTAGTATGCAAGCATTGCATCTGACGGCATGACGCTCAAGTCCCGCTGGTACTCAATGACGCGGAAGGGGCCCATCTCTGCCAAGATCTTAACATCATCGTTGTCGGAAAAATTTCTGATTGTGTACATACGCTTCACCTCTATCATATGTTTTGGGATTTGGTTTATTATATCATGCTGTCCCATTGGATTGCTATAAATTTTTATTAATAATCACAGTTTTTTCGTGTATACCTTCCCTGAGGAGCATATGATCCACCAGCAAGGGATTTCATATGAATAAAAAGAAATTTCATGCATATAGTCGTTGCATTTTCCGGAAAAATCTGTATAATAACCAAAGGAAAATGAATAGAGAGAAAGGAATCAAACGATATGTCTCATGAAAACACACATTCCGACATTGTCACAGATGCAAGAACCCTCGGTACAACGAAAATGTTGATCCTCGGTATTCAGCATCTGTTTGCTATGTTCGGCGCAACCGTTCTGGTCCCTGCCATCACGGGCCTGAATGTCTCCACCACATTGTTCTTTGCCGGTGTCGGAACCCTCCTGTTCCATCTGGTAACAGGCCGCAAGGTCCCTGCATTTCTGGGTTCCTCCTTTGCGTTTCTGGGTGCCTACGGACTGGTCACAGCCTCCGGTCAGGACATTCCCCTGACCTACTCCAGCATCGGCGTTGCCGTAGCGGGTCTTGTTTATCTCCTTCTTGCGCTGCTGTTTAAGCTGTTTGGCGCAAAGCGTGTCATGCGATATTTCCCGCCCATCGTAACAGGCCCCGTTATCATCTGCATCGGCATGACCCTCGCCGGCTCCGCCATCAACAACTGCAACACAAACTGGCTGGTTGCCATCAGTGCCATCGCCGTGGTCGTTGCCTGCAACATCTGGGGCAAGGGCATGATCAAGATCATCCCCATCCTGCTTGCGGTCATCACCTCTTATCTGGTTGCCATGGCGATCGACCCTGCTGCACGCGCCACAGTGGTTCAGAAGGTTTCTGAGGCTGACTGGATCGGTCTGCCCATCATTTGGAGCAACACCGGCCTGTCCATTTTTAACGGAGAACTGGATATGAGCATGCTGATCACCGCAATCATCACCATCGCTCCCATCTCTCTTGCCACGATCGTGGAGCATATCGGCGATATGTGCGCAATCTCCTCCACTGTCGGCAAGCCCTTTGTGGCCGATCCCGGCCTGCACCGCACACTGGTCGGTGACGGTCTTGCAACTGCGATCGCTGCACTGTTCGGCGCCCCTGCCAACACCACCTACGGCGAAAACACCGGTGTTCTGGCTCTGAGCAAGGTGTATGACCCTCGGGTCATTCGGCTGGCCGCAGTTTTTGCGATCATCCTTTCCTTCTCTCCGAAGTTTGCCGCGATCATTGTCGCCATGCCTGCTGCCACCATGGGCGGTGTCAGTCTGGTGCTTTACGGCATGATCTCCTCCGTCGGTGTTCGTAACGTCGTCGAGAACAACGTGGACTTCACCAAGAGCCGCAACGTCCTGATCGCCGCAATGATCATGGGCCTTGCAATCGGTGTGGCATACAGCGGAGCCATCCTGATCCCTCTGGGCTCCATCACCATCAGCCTGTCCGGCATGGCCGTCGGCGCTTTGGTCGGCATCCTGATGAATGCAATCCTCCCCGGCAAGGACTATGAGTTCGGCACCAACGAACTGGGCGACACCTCTGTAAACTTCGGCTCCAGAGCAAAATAAAGTAGAGCCGACTCCTTTTCTCCGGCTGCCCTGACCAATGATCCGTGCTGCCGGATATACCGCATAACGAAAATCATCCCCCTTGTGTCACAGAAACACAAGGGGGATCTTTTCATCCGGCGATTGCTGACATGCCTTGATGTCAGCAAAAACGACGTTACAGATACAGCGGGAACCTGTTGCAGATATCTGCCACGTTTTCCCGAACCTCCTGAGCAGTACCCTCAAAATCACGGGCAGTCATGGCAATGCAATGTGCGATCTGCTTCATCTCCTGCTCGCCCATGCCCCGTGTGGTCACTGCGGCTGTGCCGACGCGGACACCGCTTGTGACAGAGGGCGATTCCGGATCATTGGGGATCGCATTTTTGTTCAGCGTGATGTGGTTGGCATCCAGTCTGCTCTGCAATTCCTTGCCGGTGATATGCATGGGACGCAGATCCGCAAGCATCATGTGATTGTCCGTACCCTTGGTCACAAGGTCAAATCCCTCATCCACCAGAGCCCCGGCCATCACCTTCGCATTGTGAACGATGTTATGGGCATAGGCCTTGAATTCGTCGCTCATGGCCTCCTTGAAGCACACAGCCTTTGCCGCTATGACATGCTCCAGAGGGCCGCCTTGGGTCCCGGGGAACACCGCAGAATTCAGCTTCTTTGCATATTCCTCCTTTGCCAGGATCAAACCGCCTCTTGGGCCACGGAGGGTCTTGTGGGTGGTGGAGGTGACAATGTCGGCATAGGGCACGGGGCTCATATGTGCCCCGCCGGCAACCAATCCGGCAATGTGCGCCATATCCACCAGAAGGACCGCCCCAACCTCGTGGGCAATGTCCGCAAAAATCTTAAAGTCGATGGCTCTGGGATATGCCGATGCACCGGCGATCATCAATTTCGGCTGATTTTTCTTTGCCAGATCACGGATCTCATCGTAATCGATCAGACCGGTTTCACGGTCCACATCATAAGATACCACGTTATAATATTTACCCGAAATATTGGCAGGGCTGCCATGGGAAAGGTGTCCGCCGTTTGCAAGACTCATACCCATCATGGTATCTCCCGGCTGAAGGATCGCCAGCTGAACTGCCATGTTTGCCTGAGCGCCGGAATGGGGCTGGACATTTGCAAACTCCGCACCGAACAGCTCCTTCGCCCTTTGAATGCAGACGCTCTCCACCTCATCAACAAACTGGCATCCGCCATAGTAACGCTTTCCGGGCAGGCCCTCAGCATACTTGTTGGTCAATACCGAGCCCATAGCCGCAATCACGGCAGGAGACGCAAAATTCTCAGATGCGATCAGCTCAATGCCATCGGTCTGGCGGTGCAGCTCCCTTTCCATCATGGATGCAATTTCCGGGTCAAACTCCGAAACGAATCCGATGGAATCCAATAGTTTTTTATTCATGATATTCATCACCCTTTTGTACGTTTATATTTATCGGCCCTGAGACAGACGGCCTCTGACGACACACCCGCAGGCTCCTGCGCGGCGGTCGTAAGCGCCTCATCTGCCATTGGCCCTTCTATCCTTCGGCCGGACTTCTGAATCTGCCGAAACAACAATTCGATACCTCAATATGGCATTAGTATACACAAAATCACCAAAATGTCAACCACACAGATACATGTGTTTTTATCTCTACTTGATTCAGCATGCAAATCTTCTGAAAACCTGCAAAAATACACAATTCGTTCAAGAATCTGGGAAATAATGTGATAAAATAAAAATGAATCTGACTATGAGGTGCAATATATGCTGCAAATTCAGGATATTCACAAAAAATATATCACAGGTGAGCTTGTTCAGACCGCGTTGGACGGTGTCAGCCTGACACTGCGAGATAATGAGTTCGTTGCGATCCTCGGTCCCAGCGGCTCCGGCAAAACGACCCTGCTTAATGTGATCGGCGGATTGGATCGCTATGACAGCGGGGACTTGATCATCAACGGCATATCTACCAAAAAATACTCGGATCGGGATTGGGACTCTTACCGAAACCACACCGTTGGTTTTGTGTTTCAAAGCTACAATCTGATCCCCCACCAAACTGTACTAGCCAATGTGGAGCTGGCTTTGACGATCTCCGGAATTTCCGGCAGCGAGCGTCGAAGCCGCGCCATTGCGGCATTGGAGGCGGTGGGACTGGGTAAACAGCTACACAAGCGACCCAACCAGATGTCCGGCGGACAGATGCAGCGTGTTGCCATCGCCCGTGCATTGGTCAACAACCCGGATATCCTCCTTGCAGACGAGCCGACAGGCGCACTGGATTCTGAGACCAGTATTCAGGTCATGGAGCTGCTGAAGGAGGTCTCAAAGGATCGTCTGGTGGTCATGGTCACCCACAATCCCGAACTGGCGGAGGTATATGCCAATCGGATCGTTCGGGTAAAGGACGGAAAAATATTGGGAGATACCAATCCTTATACCCCCGACGAATCCGATCTGGCGCCTGCCCGCCATGAGAATATGGGACGAGCCTCCATGTCTCTGCTGACCGCACTGTCCCTCAGCTTTAACAATCTCCGCACCAAAAAGGGGCGCACCCTGCTGACAGCGTTTGCCGGCTCCATCGGTATCATCGGCATCGCCATGATTATGGCACTGTCCGCCGGATTTCAGCGATACGTCGATAAAATTCAGGAAGATACCCTATCGAGTTACCCGCTTGTGATTCGTTCGGAGACTGCCAGCATGTCATCTATGATGGCATCCTTTGGGCAGGTATTGGCGAATGCCGGCAGTGATTCCGATGGGATCGTTCGGGAGCAGCCCATGGTGTCTCAGATGTTTGCCAGTATGGGTGCCAATGATCTGGGCG
This sequence comes from Clostridiales bacterium, assembly GCA_019418025.1. Taxonomy (GTDB): domain Bacteria; phylum Bacillota; class Clostridia; order Oscillospirales; family Oscillospiraceae; genus Faecousia. The sequence continues at coordinate 23,885 of DYCR01000020.1, forward strand.
CATTCAAATCCCACATCGAGGACAATATCGATACCATCGGTCCGTCGATCCATGCCGTTCAATACAGCTACGGCATCCGTCCGTATATCTTTTCAGAGCTTCCGGACAACAGGATCAATCAGGTGAATCCGGCCAATCTGTTTCAGAAGCTGATGAACGGCATGCCCATGGCAAGCTTCATGGATATGGATTTGTTTCAGGAAATGATGGACAACAGGGAATTGCTGAGCTCCCAGTATGATGTCTTACAGGGACGCCTGCCCGAGCGTTATGATGAAGTGGTCATCGTCCTCAACTCCCCGACCCAGATGTCCGACTACATGGCATACTCCTTGGGATTGCGCGACACCGCCCCCCTTTCCCAAATGATCCAGTCTGCTATCCAAGGCGATCCCACCCCCGTGGAAACAGAGGGACTGGAGTGGACATACGATCAGCTTATGGAGCTGAAGTTCCGGCTGATCAACGCACCGGATCTGTACCGTTACCGTGAGGACTACGGGGTCTGGGAGGATATGTCCTCTGATGCAGAATATATGCAGGAGCTCATCTCCTCCGGCGAGCAATTGTCCGTCGTCGGCATCATCTGCCCGAAAGACGGCAGCACCGGCTCTGCCCTGAGTCAGGGAATTGCATACACCTCAGACCTGACTCGGCATATCATCCAGAAGGCAGAAGAATCGGAAATCGTCCGCCGGCAGCTTGCAGACGACAGCACAGATGTATTCACCGGCATTGAATTCGGCTCAGAGGAAAAAACGGAGCTGGACTTTGAAGATATGATCCATATAGACGGAGATATGCTCAGCTCTGCCTTCGGCATGAATATTTCCGAGGATGCCGTGATTCAGATGATGGAGGAATATATCAAAAATGCAGCAGGCTCCCTGAATATCGATACGACTCCGGCACAAAACGATTTTACCCAAACCCTGAATGATTTGGCCCTCTCCATGTTCACAGGGTACATCACGGCCCATGCAGATGAATCCGGCTCGGCAATCCTGAATCTGGAGGATGCCGAATCCATCGTCGATGAATTTATGGCTTCTGAGGAAGCATCCGCCCTGATCGGTCAGCTGTCGGAGCAGTATCATCTGCCGGAAGATCCATTCCGCCGCGTCTACCGTCCCCTTCTGCTAGGCGCTGTGACAGGCTACATCGCCGCTGATTATGCAGGCAGCATCCTTCCGAACACACCACCTCCTGCGGCGCAGACGCCCCAGCCTACTGACCCCTCCGCTCCGACAGAGACTGTCCCCCCTGAATTTCCCCCGGAGCTGCCGACCCTGCCGGAGCATATCACCGCCTCTGTGAGCCAAGAGCAAGCCCGTGCATTTGTCTCAAAATTCACATCCAGTGATATCGCAGCAGCCGCTTCAAAAGCAATGGCTGCCCAAATGGTCCAGCCTCAGGCTCAAAAAGAGATGGTGAAGCTCGTATCAAAATTCGGCGATCATCTGCTGAAATACCTGTCGAATTCTTTTTACGTGGATACCAGCAAGATCACCAATGCCTTTGAGTTTGAACTCAATGAAGACGAGCTGATGCGCCTGATGCAGACCCTGTCAGCAGACAACAGTGATCACACCGCAGCATCGAACCTGCTGAAGCTCGGTTATGCAGATCCCAAAAATCCCAGTATCATATCCATTTATTTCTCAGACTTTGCCGCAAAGGAAACCTTTCTGTCCTTTTTGGATGACTACAACCAAACGATGGAACAAGCCGATCAGGAGGAGCTTGTCATCAACTATTCCGACTTCACCGGTATGATGATGTCCTCTGTACGGACGATCATTGACAGCGTCAGCTACGTGTTGATCGCCTTTGTTGCCGTTTCTCTGATCGTATCGTCCATCATGATCGGCATTATCACCTATATTTCCGTTATGGAGCGCACAAAAGAAATCGGTGTGCTGCGTGCCATCGGTGCATCCAAGCACAATATTTCTCAGGTGTTCAATGCCGAAACCTTCATCATCGGACTTTGCTCCGGGCTGATCGGCGTGGGAGTATCCCTGCTGCTGATCATCCCCTGTAACCGCATCATCCATTCTCTGCTCGGAAATCAGGATATCACCGCCCACCTGCCCATTGCAAATGCAGCGATTCTCATCGTCCTTAGCATGATCCTCACCCTCATCGGCGGTTTGATCCCCTCGAAAAAGGCCGCCCAAAAAGACCCGGTCATCGCCCTGCGGTCTGAGTGATCTATAAAAACAGCTGCATCCTGATGTCTGCCGTGTGTTCGGCCGTCACCAGATGCAGCTGTTTTATTCTTTTGACTTTTCTTTTTATGAAATTCCTGATATAATACCCATAATCATTGGACCGGAGGAGATTATATGCAAAAATGGGAAATTCCTGAATTATTAAGCGAAAACCGTTTGGATTCCCACGCCATATTGGACGAGGACACCATCAGCCTGAACGGAAGATGGCGCTTTCTGTGCGTAAAGGGAAGCGAGCCCCTGCCTGACCGTTTCTACGAGCCTACCTTTTCCAGCAAGCACTGGGATCTGATCAACGTGCCATCATCGTGGGAGCAGGCCGGCTATTCTCAGGGCTTCTTCTGCGGAGGCCGGGCAAATCCCGCCCTCTCCCGCAGGGATAAGAAAACACCTTCCATAGACCCTTCCAATAATCTTGTGGGGATATACCGCAAACGCTTTCAGATCAACGATATGGGAAAGGGCCGAAAGTTTGTACTGAGATTCCACGATGTCCGCAGTGCTTTCTGCGTATGGTTGAACGGAAACTACATCGGCATGAGTAAGGGCGCCCAGACCTCGGTTTCTTTTCATGTCTCAGACGTGGTGCAGGCCGGTTACAACTACATCTGTGTGCAGGTAAGCCAATTCTCTGACGCGAGCTATCTGGACACCCCCGGCATGTGGGCGCTTTCCGGCATCATCGGGGATGTGGACCTGTACGCTCTGCCCCATCAGCGCATAACGGATCTGTATGCACGGGCTGACTTTGGTGAGGATCTTTCAGATGCCCGGCTTCGTGTGGCACTGACTGCCGAAAACGCTGACGGCATGACCGCTCGGATCGCCGTTATGGACGAGGACAAGGTCTGCTATTATGGAGAAGGGATGATCGCAGACGGAAAAACCGACGTATTCATCCCCTGTAAAAATGTCCGGCTCTGGAGTGCAGATACACCCCATCTTTATAAGATCGCCGTGATCCTGTGGGACGGTGTAGCCATCTGCCATACGCGGCAGATCAGGTTCGGTTTCCGCAAAATCCAAATCGAAGGCACTTCCCTGCTGTTGAACGATCAGCCCCTGACCATCAAGGGTGTGTGCTACCCCCACACCGACGCAGCGCACTACGAATCCGACATCCGGCTCATGAAAGCCTGCAATATCAATGCCGTGCGTGTTTTCCCACCTGTGTCCCGTGGATTTTACGAGGTGTGCGACCGTCACGGTCTTTATGTACTGGACGACTGTGCATCCGATCCGAAAAATCCCATCCGCAGCGATTTAAGCCAAATGCGTGCGGAGGAAATGATCCGTTCCCACCGAAACTATCCTTGTATCATCCTTTGGAACACCTCTGCCCCCCGGGAATTCATCACGCAACTTGACCAGACCCGCCCCCATTGCCAAGATGATTTCTACTGTGTCACCAACCCTACTCTGGAACGGGTGGCGCAGATGGAGCGTCTGGAGGATCTGGTGGATGCCCCGACGGGACTGGCCCGCGTCATCTCCTCCCCAACCATCACCCCGGCAGACAGCTACCGCAGCATGCCGCTTTTGGCCCTGCGCTATGGGGAAGCCTCCGGCAACGCAGCCCGCAAGCTGATAGATTATGCCGACATTTTCCGAAAAAGCCAGCACTGGTCCGGTGGATTTTTCTGGAATTTTGCCGATCAGGGCCTCTTTGGCTGTTCTGATCCGGCATGTGCAGAAGGACTGGTAACGAAGGACCGCAGCCCACATCATATCTACTACGAGCTTCAAAAGGCATACCAATGGATTCGATGCCAACGGAACGAGGACGGGTCCATCTGCATCAAAAATCACTACCCGAACAGATGGACACAGGAGTTTCGGTGCGTCTACGAAATCACAAGAGACGGTCAGGTTATCGACTCTGATATCCTCGAGCTGAATATCCCGCCCAGAGGAGCCCAGACCATCCGCATCCCCATGCCGGACTCCATGTACTTGGCAGGCCGTTACCATTTGTCCATCCGGTTCCGGGAGGCAGCTTCACAAGACGATCTGTCCGGCACCGCCGCCTATTTCCAGTGGGAGCTTGCAAACAATCCTCACGTCAACGAGGTCTATCCCGGCGGTGTCATTCGGGATGACGGGAACACCATCTTCCTCAAGGCTGAGAACATCACCTATCAACTCAATCGCGCCACTGGCAATCTGGATCAGATCCTGATAGACGACAAGCCCCTGTTGAGCAGCGGGATCACCCCTGCTTTTTACCGCGTCAGAACGGATGCAGAGCTGTCTATCAATAAACGCTTGGATGACTGGGGGAAGATGACGCTGAAAAATCAGTTTCCAAAGCCATCGGTTGTGGAAGTAAACCACATGTCCCATCAGGTCACCGTCATGCAGAGCGTCGGTTCAGGGCTTATGCGCAGATATCAGCTGAATCGAGACGGTTCCCTCACGGTGGAAATGCGGCTGCGCACCGGAAAATACCCGCCCAACCGCGTCGGCATGCAGGGCAGTCTGCCCAAAAGCTTTGACAAGATCACATGGCTTGGAACAGGCCCTTGGGATACCTATCAGGACCGAAAGGGCTACGGCGAATTTGGATTCCATCACCAATCCGTGTCTCAGCAGGAGAAGTTTCTGCGGGGGCAGGAGCATGGAAACAAAACCGATGTTTTTCAGCTCAAGCTTTCGGATCACTTAGAAAACACGATCCTGTTCAAATCTGACGAGGCAATGGAGTGCTCCGTGCTGCCATATAGCCTGAGCGACATGGAAAATAATGTTCTAGATCACAGCGCCACTGTTTTTCACATCGACTGCCGGCAAAATGGTCTGAACAGCGTTTCTATCGCCCCGCACAGCACCTATACGTACAGCTTTACGATCTGTCCGGGTAATGGCTTCAATGCCCAAAACGATCAATGATCGACCTGTACGCCTGTAAAAACTGCCTGGAAGCCCCAAAGGGTTTTCGGGCAGTTTTTTTCTGTAACGAACTCCTTGCCGCCTGTATCACCTGTATTTAGCCTCTCATCGTATGTGCGATGGAAAAATTTGGAAATCTAGGGATAATTGGCAAATTTAACCGATGTTATTTTAAAAAAATCCAAAAATACTATTTACATTTCGCCGTTGATCTGATATACTCTAGAAGTTAGTTTAAACTAATCAATAAATATTACGAGGTATTTTATGTCCATTATTCTCAGCAGATTCCTAGCCGTTATTTCCCTGATTCTGGTCGTATTTTGCATGATGTCCCCTATGCGGCGCAGACGACATGCTGTCAATTGCCCGTTTTTCAATACGGTCGTCCGATACCACACCCTGTGGGCATGGCTTCTTGTCCCCATTTCCCTGATCCATGGTATTCTTGTTGTCAAGTCCCCCGGCGCGATCAGCGGAAAGCTTACATGGGTCGTGTTGGTCCTTCTGACCGTATTCTCTCTGTTCCAGAAGAAGATGAAGCATAGATCCTTTATCATGCTCCATCGAGCCCTGTCTATTCTATTTTGTGTTATGATCGCCGCCCATATCGTTCTGGCTGTCTACGGTACATATTTTGCATAAGTCCCACACAAAAACACCCCATCCTGCATCCCGGCAGAATCTGCCGGACTGCAAATGGGGTGTTTTCCGTTTCATATCAGTCTATTACAGGACCTTGGAGAGAAAATCCTGCAATCTGGGATGCTTGGGCTGACCGAAAATCTGCTCGGGAGTGCCTTCCTCCAGAAGCTTGCCATCGGCCATAAACAAAACCCGATTGCCAACCTCTCTTGCAAAGCCCATCTCATGGGTAACCACGACCATGGTCATCCCCTGCTGTGCCAGCTCCTTCATGACCTCCAACACCTCTCCCACCATTTCGGGGTCGAGAGCGGAAGTCGGCTCGTCAAACAGCATGACCTGCGGCTCCATCATCAGCGCACGGACAATGGCGATTCTCTGCTTCTGACCGCCGGACAGCTGAATGGGATATGCTCCGGCGCGGTCCTCAAGTCCCACACGCTTTAAAAGCTGCATGGCCTTTTCCTCTGCCTGCTTTTTGTCCATGCCCTTGACCTTCATGGGGGCAAGGATCATATTATCCAGAATCGTTTTATGGGGGAACAGATTAAAATGCTGGAATACCATTCCCATTTTCTGACGATGCTCGTCGATATTGATTTTGACGACCTTTCCCTCTGAATTGGTCATTTTCTTCTTTGTAATATCTACGCCATTGAAAATGATGGCGCCCTCAGTGGGTGTTTCCAACAGATTCAGACTTCTCAGCAGGGTGGATTTTCCCGAGCCGGAAGGACCGATCACTACCATCACATCGCCGGTATGGATATCCACGGAAACGTCATCAAGGGCCTTCAGCGCACCCTTATTATAGTATTTCTTCAGGTGCTGAACCTGAATCAAATTATCTCTTGTCTCCACGGCTCATCTTCCTTTCAAAATGTTCAATAATTTTACTGGTGGGATAGGTCAGGCAGAAATACAGGCATGCCGCAACAACCAGAGGCTCACCGATGGAGAAGGTAGCGGCCTTGACGGAGTAGACCGCAGACATGATCTCCTGCACGCCGATGGTCCAACAGATGGAGGACTCCTTAATGATCGTGACAAACTCGTTGGCGATGGCAGGCAGAATATTCTTGATTGCCTGAGGCAGGACCACGTAGCGCATGTTCTGCCACGGGCTCATGCCAAGGCATCTTGCTGCCTCTGTCTGACCATGATCGATGCTCTGGATACCCGAACGAATGATCTCACACAGATATGCACCGGAATTCAGACACAGTGCAATAACGCCGGGAATAAAACGCTCAAAGCGAATAAAGCCAAACAGCTTGAATGCCGGCAGAGAAATATCAGCCAGCAGAACATAATAAACCAAAAACAACTGAACCATCAACGGCGTTGCCCGAAAAACCTCCACATATGCCGTGGAGATCACTCGAAAGGGCATAAATTTGCTCATACGCATATACGCCAGCAGCAGTGCCAGCACAAAGCCGAAAATAACGGTCAAAGCCGATAAAGAGACGGTGCAGATCAGGCCCTCGACAAACATTTGCATGTATCCGAAGGTATCCTGAAAGCCTTCAATAGAAATCAACGGTAAAACTCCTTTCGCAGAACCTCCCCGGAAGCATAAGCCTCTGGGGAGGTGTCCAATTTATGATCCAAATATTTCGGGGACCGCTTACCCCTCGATCAAACCCTCGTAGATCTCACCGGAAGCCTGCTCATTGGCATCCATAATGAACTGATCCAGAGAGCCGTCCTCCTGTGCGGCCTTGATTGCCAGATTGACCGCAGCGAGCAGCGGTGCGTTGTCCTTCGCTACGCCGATTACATTGCCTGCTGCATCATAGGGAACCTCCATCACAACAGCCAGATCCTCATAATTCTTGGCATAGGCCTCTGCCGGAAGCATCTCAACAAATGCACCGTCAAGCTTGCCGGAAAGAACCTCTGCAATGATGTCTGTCAGCTTGCTCAGCTCGATCACGTCAGAATCAGCTGCGTATTGCTGGGCCAGCTTGGCCTGAATGGATCCGATCTGCACGCCGATCTTGTATTCGGCCTTGTTCACATCCTCCAGTACGGCAAATTTCTCTGCGTTGGCCTTTGTTGTCACGAAAGACTGCTTACCCATGTAGTAGATCTCAGAAAAGCTCATCTGCTTCTCACGCTTGGGATCGGGAGAGTAACCCGCCATGCCGATATCTGCCTTCTTGGCACCCAATTCTGTGATGGTGCCATCAAAGTCCATGGGGATGATCTCCAGCTCAAGGCCGAGGAAGTCGGCAATGTACTGAGCCAGTGCAATATCAAAGCCTGCCAGAGTAGGCTTGCCGGCCTCATCAAGGGCATAAAATTCATAGGGTGCCATATCAGGACTTGTGACCATAGTCAACTTGCCCTGATTGATGGTTTGGATCAGGGGCTTCAACTCCTCAATGCTCATTGTGGAATAATCCGTCGTATCCTCATTTTTAGCGGTGCCGCAGCCTGCAAACAAGGCTCCCGCCATTACAACAGAAAGGAACAATGCAATATACTTTTTCATATCTTCAGCTCTCCTTTGTTTCTCTTGATTGATAATTGAATTATACTCTGTATATTATTCATTGTCAACTGTATAATTATATATTGTTTGTAACATTATTGAGCGGTGGAATGTGCAATATATCTAACGATAACGCTATATCGTATAGCAGCCCCTAATTAATATTCATTATATTCTGTATATTCATAAATACACAAATCCCCCTGCGGATATTCCGCAGGGGGATCGTTTCAAAAAGTCAGATCAAAAGGTGCAGACCTCTTCCACCGCCGGAGCGGCAGGTGTGACACTGACTGCTGTCAGCACAGGTCCCATGTCTCCCTTGTACAGATAATGCTCCTCAGCCGCAACCGTCGCCTTGACCGTCACCCAGCTTCGAGGCTTCAAAGACTTGGACTCCTTCCAAATGCACGGAACACCGCAGAATTGAATGTCATCCACACAGCAGGTCATCACAAAACGACCGGGGGCAAAAATGCCGTTTTTGTCCCGGCGAAGCATCGCAACCTGCGCCTTGAAGGAAACGGTCTTTCCGTGATACTTTTCCGGCTCCTCGGTAACATCCCGGAACCAGAGTGCATAATCGTCATCCTTGATCTCAATGACAGGTGCGTTGATATCAAAGGGCAGCGGATCTACGATCTCGTCAAACTCTGTCGATCCATCGGTATAGTCATATAGGATATCGATCTGACGGCTTGCTGCCCGAGCCAGCTTATGGAAGGGCATCACATCCGCGCCCTTTTCCAGACGGTTGAACACGACCATCTGCGCACCCATCAGCTTGTCCATGACCAGATTACGCATATTGGCATTGTAGGCCATGAAGGTGGTCGTGTCTGCAAACATGACCTCCTGCGCAACCACCCAATCCTTCGGGAAGCGGGTGTACAGATCACCGACCAGCTGCATGCCGTTCAGCTCTGCCACAATACGCTCAGGCTTGTGCTTTTTCACAAGAGCGGTCAGTTCCTTTGTTGTGACGGTTTCCTGATCCAAGACCTCCAGATAGACATTCTTGTGGGGATAGGTGCTAAAATCGTATTCCTCCTCCCCCTCTTCAAACACCAGCAGCAAGGTGCGTTCGCCGGCATTGAATCGCTCATCCTCCAGGGTCTCCTGAATAAATTTCGTCTTACCGGAATCTAAAAATCCGGTAAACGCATATACGGGAATCTCTACCATAGCTTACTCCTCAGACACCGAACAGCTCTGCAATGGCCTGTTCCTTGAGCTTAGAGCCGATGACGCAGAGTCTGCCGATCACGCCTGCTCCGCCGTTGCGGACATCAGCCTCACCGGGGACATGATCAAAATGGATCCACTGCCCGTCTGCTCCGTCTACAATGCCCTTAGCACGCAAAACGACTCCGAATTCGCCGGAATCCAGTTCCTCCAGGATGCGGGCGATTTCCTCAGCGGTAAACTTCTTTGTTGTTTCAATGCCCCAAGAAGAGAATACCTCATCGGCATGGTGATGATGGTGGTCATGACCGCAGCCGCAATGTTCGTCGTGGTGATGCTCATGATCGTGGCCGCAGCCGCAATGCTCGTCGTGATGATGCTCGTGGTCGTGACCGCAGCCGCAATGCTCGTCGTGATGATGCTCGTGGTCGTGGCCGCAGCCGCAATGTTCGTCGTGGTGATGCTCGTGGTCGTGACCGCAGCCGCAATGCTCGTCGTGATGATGCTCGTGGTCGTGGCCGCAGCCGCAATGCTCATCATGGTGATGCTCGTGGTCGTGACCGCAGCCGCAATGCTCATCGTGATGATGCTCGTGATGCTGATGCTCCAGCTCTGCCAGTTCCTTTGCAAGGGATGCATTTCCCTCCATTGCATCGATCAGCTGCTCACCGGTCAGCTGTGTCCACGGTGTGGTCACGATCGTTGCAGACTGGTTATGCTCCCGCAGCAGTTCAAGGGCCCCGTTCAGCTTTGCCTCAGGGATGGCATCCGTTCTGGACAGAATGATGGTAGATGCCGTTTCGATCTGGTTGTTATAGAACTCACCAAAGTTCTTCATATACACCTTTACCTTACCGGCATCGGCTACTGCCACAGTGTAGCCCAGCTCCACATCATGACCAATGACCTTTTTGACTGCACCGATCACGTCCGACAGCTTGCCGACACCGGAGGGCTCAATGATGACCCGATCCGGATGATACTCTGCAATCACCTTTTCCAGTGCCTTGCCGAAATCGCCCACCAAGCTGCAGCAGATACAGCCGGAGTTCATCTCTGTGATATTGATGCCTGCCTCTTTCAGGAATCCGCCGTCAATGCCGATTTCACCGAACTCGTTTTCAATCAGCACCAGCTTCTGGTTCTGATAGCCCTCAGAGATCATTTTCTTAATGAGCGTGGTCTTTCCGGCACCCAAAAAGCCGGAGTAAATATCAATTTTCGTCATAGTTACTTCACACCTTCCATGTCTATGGACCTTCAGCAATCTCCCTGTGGTTACACAAAACAGCCGCCGAACATCCTCTTTGCATATTTTTTATCCCCTGCCCCTTCACCGCACCAAACCGAGGGCGTAAAGCCTCCTTGCAGGATCAGACAGGGATCATACCATGTCCAGAGATTATACCACAATATAAACGAAAAATCCACATGATTCTTGGTATTAATTTACGTTTCACATTTTAATCTTCAAATCAGATGAACACAGCTTATCTGCTCAGCCATTTGCAATAGCATCGATCGATGCAGACTGCACCAAACGGAGCGGTAATTAGGATCGACAGCACCGCAACCGTCAGAACGATTTGACCGCAGGGCAGCCCCATTGTCAGAGGGATCGCGCCGATTGCAGCCTGAACAGTTGCCTTTGGAGTATAAGCGGTCATACAGAACATTCGCTCTTTTCTCGTAAGATTTGTTTTCAAAAGCGCGGCGGATACCCCCACCATGCGAAAGGCCAATCCAGCGACGATCAGAAGCACCGCAGACACTCCGGCGGCAACTGCATATTTGAGATCGACAGTTGCCCCAACCAAGACAAATAAAAACAGTTCTGCCGCAACCCACAGCTTGTTGTATCGTGCAGAGAGCCGATCTGCAAGCACGCCGTATTGCTTTTTGACAACAATGCCCACAGTCATGATCGCAAGCAGCCCCGACATCGGCACGATCTCATCTACCCTGTTTTCCAGTTCCAGCAGCAAAAATGATACGCTGAGAAGAATCAGGATCTTCACAGAATCACGCATGTGGTTCCTTCTAAAAAATGCAACCAATGCCTTCCCCACGGCAATTCCAACCAAGATCCCCATACCAATAGAAATCGGGATCTTGAGAGCGCTTGTCCACGAGGCCGTCCCGGTAGAAGCCAGTGTGGTCAGCGCTGTGAATATGACAATGACAAACACATCATCAACGGATGCCCCGGCCAGGATCAGCTGGGGTATCCCCTTTTGCGTGCCGTAGCCCTCATCGATCAAGCGAATCATTCTCGGGACGATGACTGCCGGAGACACCGCAGCAACCACGCTGCCGATGATTGCCGCATCCAGTAAAGACACCCCAAGCAGCATCGGCGCAAAAAGGATGATCCCAAGCATTTCCGCACAGGCCGGCACAAAGCACATCAAAACTGCCGGTCTGCCAACCTTTTTCAGATCCCCGATATCCAAAGTAAGGCCGGCCCGGGTCAGAATAATGACAAGGGCGATCCGCCGCAGGTCATCAGAAATCATAAGGATCGAATCATCGATCAGATTCAGTGCATAGGGGCTCATGATGATTCCTGTGAAAATCATCCCCATAAGGCTCGGCAGGCCCAGCTTGGAAAATGCCCACCCTGCCGCCAAGCCGACCAGCAGTATCATTGCAATAGATGTTAACATGAACTACCTCCTAAATTTGCATAAAAAAAGCCGACAGCTCCTGCGTAAGATCGCAGAAGTCATCAGCCTGCAAGCGGTTCCGGGATTGATTACCCGCGGGAGAACTTCATTCCCGACCGATTGATTATAACCTGATTCTCTGTGTTTTGCAATCCCTTTTTCTACGATTACCTTCCTGATGGACACTTCCATTCAAAAATGACAATTCTGTAATGGATTTTGCTGTATGAAAATGATATCATATTCGAAACAAGGAGGTGGATCTATGGATAAAATCTTACTGGTAGAGGACGATCCTGCAATCATACGAAATCTCGGACAATATCTGACGCATGAGCAATTTTCCGTCAAATACGCCGCTGGACAGTCCGAGGCCATTGGCATAATGGAGAAACAGCCGCCCGATCTTGCCTTAGTGGACATATCACTGGCCGAGGGAAACGGCTTTGCCGTCTGCACCCACGCAAAAAGTCTTGGGGTTCCGGTGATATTCCTCACCGCCTCCAGTGATGAATACAGCGTTGTGACCGGATTGGACATGGGTGCCGATGACTATATTTCAAAACCCTTCCGCCCACGGGAGCTGGTATCCCGAATCCGCAGTGTCCTGCGCCGGACGCGGAAAAAGCAGAATACCGTCTGTCTCGGTGATCTGACTGTGGATCTTGACAAGGCCACGGTGTCCCGTGGCGAAAACAGCTTGTTTTTGTCCGCACTGGAATACAAGCTCCTTCTGGTTTTTATCAACCATCGGGGGCAAATCGTCAGCAGAGAACGGCTTCTCGAGGAGATCTGGGACTGCTCAGGGGACTTTGTCAGTGACAATACACTGACCGTCTATATCA
>DYCR01000021.1:0-2749 GCA_019418025.1 Clostridiales bacterium
AGCATGTCCCGCACTTTTTCGAGTAGCTGCTTCATGGCGCTGAAGTTCACGGGCTTTGTCAGATAATCCAATGCACCCAGACGGATCGCCTGCTGTGCGTAGGAAAACTCGGTATATCCGGAAAGGATGATCGTTTTGACGTGAGGATATTGCTCCTTTAAAATGCGGATGAGATCGATCCCGTTTTGAATCGGCATCTGGATATCGGTGATGACCAGATCCACAGGATGATTTTCTAAAAAGGTCAGCGCTCTTGCCGCACTCGTTGCCGTCCCGACGATCTCAAACCCTGTATCTTCCCACGGAACAAATCTGGATAATCCCTGTGTGACCATTTCTTCATCATCCACTAACAGTACGCGGTACAATGACATCTCTCCTTTACAAGGAACTGGGCTCTGCCGGAATCGTGAGGATCACTGTGGTTCCATATCCCAATTCACTTTCAATTCTTATTCCATAATCCTGACCATAGCACAGATGGCATCTTTGGTTTACATTCCGCAGGCCGATCCCCGTCTTGGAAATCTCAGAACTGGACAGGTGGGCCTGCAGGACCCGAAGCTCCTCGGCAGTCATACCCTTTCCGTTATCCGATATGCGCATGACCAGCTGTCTGTCCTTGCAGAGATCTCCTGTGATGGTAATTTTTCGCTGACTCATCTGATCCACCTCAAAGCCGTGGCGCACTGCATTCTCCAGAATGGGCTGCAAGCTCAGACAGGGGATCATGTATTCAGCCGGATCAAAGGACATCTGCATCTCGAGCAGGATCTTATTGGTGTGCCGGAAGTTGACGACCTCAAGATAGGTACTGGAATGCAGCAGGCTTTCCTGCACCGTCTCTTTTTGCTGATCCCCCTTGATCGTCATACGAAGCAGGGCGCAGAATTTTTCGATCATATCTGATGCAGCACTCTCGCCACCGGCCTCGTACAGACATTCCCATCGGATCATATCCAATGTGTTGTAGAGGAAGTGTGGGCTGATCTGCATCTGCAATGCGTCCAGTTGGGCGGTTTTTTGTGTAAGCTCCAGTTCTCTTTCCCGAATCTCCGCCACATAGACCCGATCGATCAGCCCCTGCATATCCGAGACCATGTGATCGAATTCTTGGCACAGCACCCCGATCTCGTCGTGGCTTTCTGCCTGATATACTGCGGAAAAATCACCGGAGCCGACCTTCTTCATGGCACGGATCAGTTTGTTTACAGGGTAGGAAATACTGACAGCCGTTAAATAAAACCCGCCGCTTCCGATGAGGATGACGATCAGCAGAATCATGGAATTCAGGTTTCTGATACGGTCAACCTTTTCAAGAATGTGATCCCGATATGTAAGATTCACCACGTGGATCGGAAAATTCGGAGGTCCGCAGAAGCTGACCAGTAATTTTTCCTTTTCAACCTCCATAGGGATGCTTCCCTGATGCTGTGAAAATACCCGATGAATCAGTCCGCTCCGCTGCTCCATAAACGGGGGCGCAGAAAAATCAGCAGAAATGCCCTCCACAAGACCGTTATTGCCCACAATAAAGGTGTTTCCGCCGTTCTGACTGGAGTATTCACTGAGTGCCTGCGTGAAATACTGCGGGCTGATCAGGCAGACCAGTACCCCCATGGGTCTGCGGCTGTCCGGCTCATACACCTGATAAGACAGCGTGATGCAGCCTTCGATAGGAAACTGGTGCGTTGGGTTTTCGTAGAACAAATCAGAGATATCGCCGACTGAATCCCGCCATGCAGGGTATCCTTGCGCGTTCACAGCCTGTTTGTATATGTCACTTTCAGAGAATTCCTCCAGATCCCGAACATATATACTGCGCTGATTGCCGTTCTCCTCTTCCATGACATACTGCGTATCGTCAGATACAAACAGGATCGCCTTGATCCCGTCCCTTCTTCGCTTGGTCGAAAGAAGGGTTTTCTCTATCATTTTCGTATTTTCTTCATATTGCGCAGATGTATCACCGTCATTTTCCTGATTTTGGAACAGGATGTTTTCATAGACAGCCTGAACGAATTGTTCATTTTGCATGAGCTGGCGCATGGACTGTTCAAATCGGGCCTGTTCCTGTTCCAGCTTGAATGAAGCATTCTGAACCAAGACCGACAGATATTTGGCATGTCCCGTCTCGATTTCTCTTGCATAGCTGCTTTGGTTAAAAACAGTGATAAACATGGTAGAAGCCACCAATAGGACCGTAAAAACCAAAAGAAGGCGGGTAAATAAGTTTAATTTCCGAATCTGACGAATAAGTTTTCGCAGAAACTTACTGGGGCGGCGGGTGGTATTCATAACAAAACCTCTCAGATACAAGGTATGCTTAGGCACAGCGTGTACATCCATCAAAGACAGTGCCTGTTTCTGATTATACCATCGGTCTATACAGAAAGCAACAAGGCAGGACACCTTTGTGCCCTGCCTTGTCGTAGGAAATGAATCAAGAAATCTTGTTTGCTTCGTTGAATGCAGGCAGTGCCTCTTTTTCGGCCAGTGCCTGAGCGTCAGCCAGTTCCTTTTCAGGGTCTGCATTGGGGTCGGACAGAATCTTCTGAACGGCGCGATCCACATAGGAACCGAAGTCAGCCTTGCCATAGAACTCAAGTCTGCCGATCTGGTTGACACTCTCCAGTGCCTCGTTCCAGTCAGCGGGGAAATCGGTGAAGTCAGATACACTGATGTCAGTACGGGCAATGGTAACAGGAGCGATTGCGCCCTTGCTTGCTCTATGCTCTTAGGTCAGCTC
>DYCR01000021.1:2759-16697 GCA_019418025.1 Clostridiales bacterium
GCTCCTGCTCTTCCTTGCTGCTCATCCAGCTGATGTATTCCCAAGCAGCATCCTGCTTTTCCTGGCTGGACTTTGCGTTGATAACATAGCATGCACCGGCGATTGCGGTTGCGGACTTGCCGGAAGGACCGGCGGGAGGTGCGCACAGACCCAGATCATCCAGATCCATGCCGCGGTTTGCAACGTCCATGACCCAGTCGGTAGCGAAGGGCATCATTGCGATCTTGCCCTGGCTGAACTGCTCAAGCAGATCACCGAACTTCAGGGTGCGGTCATTCTGGAGAAGCTTATCTGCAGACAGCTTCTGGTAGAACTTTGCAGCCTCGATGGCAGCGGGATCGGTGAAGGTCAGTTCTGCGGTGCCGTCCTCATTCTGCTTGGTCAGATCACCGCCAGCCTGCCAGACATAGTACTGGAAGAACCACTCGGTCCACTCGGAAGCCAGAGTAGCATAGCCGGTCACCTGCTTGTCGGGGTTGTTCAGCTTCTTGGCGATTTCCAGAGCCTCGTCCCATGTTTTGGGAGGATTCTCGATGCCGGCCTCTGCAAACAGGGCCTTGTTGTAGCCAAACAGCATGGGGGTCACTTCGGTGGGCAGACCGTAGATGTTGCCGTCTCTTGTGAACATATCCAGATAGGTCTTATCCAGATTGGGGGTATCCTCCCAAGCGTCCAGATACTCGTTCAGGGGCTTTACGATGCCGGCGGAGATGTACTTATCCATCATCGTGAAAGAACCGATAATGAAGTCCGGTGCGGTACCGGCAGCAACGCCGGTGTAGAAATCGTTGCCGGGGTCACCCTCTTTAACGACTTTGTTCAGAGTGATATGGGGGTGAGCCTTCAGAAATTCGGCTTCACGCTCGTTCTGGAACTCATCCTGATTACGGCTCGTGACCCACATGGTCAGTTCCACAGGAGCCTTGGAGTCATTCGCAGTTGTGCTTTGTGATGTTCCGTCAGTAGCAGGCACGGAGGCACCTGTTTCTGTGGGAGCGGGGTTACCGCCGCAGCCGGCCAGCATAGACAGCGCGATCGCACCGCTGCTGAGCAATGCAAGCAATTGTTTACTCTTCTTCATACTGTATTCCTCCTCCAGATTTGGCACGAATACACGGATGCATTCGTATGTGATGGGTCTATGATAGCAAACAGTTTCCTCCATGTAAATGCAGAATATTTAACCTGATGGGCAAAATATTTAACCTGTTGGTCAAAATGGTGTACTTATTCATGCACATTGCACTAACGATGTCAAAAATATTCACACAGAAGGTTGATTTTATGTCTCACTCTATTATTCATAATTCTGATACAATATCGCCATAAACGGAAAGGAGCGGCTTGCGTTATGAATCGTTTGACCCGTCGGAACTACTTCTTGGCACAAAAAATTACGCCTTGGCTGATTTTGTGCATCCCAATGATATTTACATTGTGGCTGAAATACTACCCTATATTAAAGGCAGTATACATCTCCTTCTTCAACTACAATCCCACAAATCAGCCCGGTGAATTCGTGGGGCTTCAGAACTATACCACCATGTTCCAAACTGAATACTATTGGGAGGCATGGGGCAACAGCTTTGTGTTCCTGTTCCTCCAGATCGGCATGGTGTTCATCATTCCCATCATTCAGGCATTGTTCCTGAATGAATTGAGAAAGAAAAATGTGATCTCGACCATGTATCTGCTGCCCACACTGATCCCCACCACGATCAACGTCATTATCTGGCGCTGGGTCTGGCATCCTGACTACGGCATCGCCAATCAGGTGATGAAGCTGTTTGGTGCCGAACCTCAGACATGGCTGAGCGATCCGTCTCTGGTCAAGTTCTGTATCATTTTCCCCGGTGTCATCGGCGGTGGCATTGCCGTGCTTTTGTACCTGTCTGCAATCCAGGGCATCTCCCCTGACATCTTGGAGTCGGCCTCTCTGGACGGCTGCACCGGCTGGAAGCGAATCTGGTATATCACACTGCCCAATATCCGCTTTGTGATTTTCATTCAGTTGGTCATGTCGGTTTCTGCGGCCATGCAGATGCTGGATGCTCCCTATATGTTCGCAGCAGGCGGCCCCAGCGGCGCATCTACCACCCAGGGTATCTACATCTATAATGCATTCAATCGGGATTATAACTACGGGCGCGGCTCGGCGGCGTCGGTTGTCCTGATGCTGGTCGTTCTGGTGATGACCATGATTCAAATGCATTTTGAAAATGCAGAAAGGGAGTGAGTTACATGAAAAAGAACAAAGCTACAAAGGTGCGTCTGTCAAAGGGCGATCTATCCTTAAAAATTGTTGCAGTGATCGTTACGACCATTTCCATGCTGCTGATCCTGTTCCCTTTTGCACTGACCATCAGCAATGCAATGAAGGACAATGTCAAGATCTATGACGTTCCTCCGAAGCTGCTCCCGGACTCGGCAAACTCCCTCAGTGTCAGCGTAGACTACAGCGGATTTACCGGATCGGATTCCGAGCTTGAGCAGGCACTGCAGGATGATATGGTCAGCGCAATGTTCGGTATCTATACAAAGCTGGACCGTGAGTCTATTTTTGAGATCAAGTTCTATGGTGTGAAGGACGGAAAGACCATTTTCTACTCCCGTGCTCACCAGATCGAGCTGCAGATGGAAAAAGACTACGGTATCTACGAAGGCACTGTCATCAAGTCCAAGACACTGCTCTATAAGGACCGTGCCGAAAGAGTCTCTCAGATTCTGGGCTATGATTTTGATGTCAACGGACTGTCCAAGCATGAAGCCCCCCAGATGGTTCAGGCTGATGTTCTCGACATGCTGGATGAGGTATTTGCCGAAAAGTTCCCCCTCCACGGTGAACTTTCTGCCTGCAAGACTGCAAAGAATAATTTCCTGCTTCTGGAAAGCTTCGTTCACTATATGCGTCTGCCCCAGTACATGTACGGCTCCAATGAGGTCATTGCAAAGTACGGCTTTATGTCCTTTGTCGGCAACACGGTTCTCGTCATCGGCTTTGCCATCATTTCTCAGGTACTGCTTTGCTCGATCTGCGGCTTCGTGATCAGCCGCCTGATGACGCCAAAGGCCGGCAAATTTGTTCTGATGTTCTTCCTTGGAGCAATGATGATCCCCTTTGTCAGCATCATGCTGCCGCAGCTGATCATGTACCAGCAGATGGGCGCATACAACAACTATGCAGCACTGCTGCTTCCCTATCTGTATCCCTACGGCTTCTTCGTATATCTGTTCAAGGGATTCTTTGACCGAATTCCCGGCTCTTACTTTGAAGCTGCCCGTCTAGACGGAGCCTCCAGCTTCTTCCTCTACACTCGGATCTGCATGCCGCTGTCCAAGCCGATCATCTCCCTGATCGCCCTGCAAACCTTCTTGGGTAACTGGAACGATTTCTTCTGGGCATGGATGGTTACGGAGCGTCAGGATCTGTGGACCCTGAATGTGGCACTATATAATATTTCCAATAACGTCAGCACCAAGCAGAATGCACTGATGGGTATTTCTCTGGTCACCATTCTGCCCGTTATCCTGATTTCTCTGATATTCTCCAAACAGCTGAAGCAGAGCATCATGGCATCCGGTGTGAAAGGATAATATCATGGATCATTTTACCCCTGAAATTCATATCGATCTTCCGCTGAGATCCGATCATACCTTTTCGGTAACGGATTTTGGCGCCAGTACAAAAACGGAAAGCTGCAATACTGCAGCTTTCCGTACTGCCATAGAGGCTTGCCGACTGCATCCCGGCAGCCGTCTGGATATCCCCCATGGGGTATATCACTTTTATCAGCCCATCGATGGCGTACATATCCCGCTTCACCATGTTTCCGATCTGACCATAGAGGGAAACGGGAGTGAACTGATTTTCCATACCCCCGTAGAATACTGGGACATCCGAAACAGTACCCGTATCCATTTAAAAAATCTGGTTATGGACTGGGCATGGGAGGAAAGACCGCTTGCCTCTGTCGGAGTGCTGAAAGAGCTTGCCCCGGACGGCAGTTATCTGGATGTATCCTTTCCGGCATGTGATTCGGTTCCTGAAGATATGGAGATCCGTATTGTGGGACCCTTCGACCCGACACGATATACACCGGGCTGTGCCGGCGGAATCGAATTTCGTCCCTATCGAAATGAACATCTCCGTCTGACCGCAGATGGAAAAACAGACGAAGAGATGCAGCACCTGATTCGGGAGCTGAGCAATATTCTTCTTCCGAAAATGCATAAGCTCTCTGAGAATACCCTGCGTATTTATACCCGAAATCCGGAATGGGCGCTTCGGCATTTCCGTGCAGGACAATGCTATAACTTCCGGCATTTGGAGTACGACGGAGTTGCCGTCCGCACCAGTCGCAGCAGCCACATCACCTTGGAGCGGATCACCCTATACGGCTGCCCCGGAAGCGGATTTTTAAGCAGCGGCGGCGTGCATCATCTCCATTTTGATCATTGCCGGATCGTACCCCGCCCGGGAACTCCTCGCAGCATTTCCACGGCGGTTGACTGCCTGCACGTCGGCAATTCCCAAGGTCAGTTCATCATTGAGGACTGTGACTTCTCCGGCGCGGGAGATGATTGCATCAATCTGCACGACAATTCCAGTATGGGCGTGCGCCGATTGAGTGACCATAAGCTTTTGGCTATGCGCGTTGCTGAACATGCATTGCAGTTTGAGGCCGGAAGTCTGGTCGAGCTTCGGAATCCTGACCTTTCCCCTGTCGGTTTTTCGTCGCGTGTGGAACAGGTAGAGTATCAGCCGGAACAGCGGACCTGCGTTCTCACCTTCGCGGAGCCTCTGCCGCAGGAGCTGAATGAAGAAACCGTCCTTTTCAATCGCAGCTTCCATACAGACTACTATATCATTCGCAACTGCCGCTTTACCAACAACCGTGCCCGAGGGGCATTGCTGCAAGGCAGTCATGGTTTGGTTGAACATAATGTGTTTGAAAATATTCAAGGTGCAGCGATCCAGATCGAAACCGGATGTGAAAATCGGTGGAGTGAGGGTCAAGGCGTAGAGGATTTGCTGATTCGAGGGAATATCATCCGCCACTGTGATCTGAATGCATGGCAGATGGCTGTCATTTATATGGGCGTGTACCTCCCTGCCGGAAGAACCAACTACCCTGTTTTTACCAACATCGAATTGTGTGACAATACCATAGTGGACTGTCCAAGGCTTGCTGGATTTTTCTCTTCCTGTGAAAATGTGCATGTGCATCATAACACGGTCATCAATGCCGCGCAGTTGGATTACAGCATTCCCTGCTATGGCTCAAGCACCATGGAGGAACCGATCTACGGCGAGCATTACGAGGGAATTTTTCAATTTTCACACAGCCGCAACTGTATCGCAGAGGATAATGTAATTTTCAGTACCATACTATAATAAATAACATATAACGGAGAATACTTTATGAATCGATCCCAACGAATCGGGTATATCACTGCCCGTGAAGAATTTTTATATCCGGATACAAAGCATACCGATCTTCCGGATTCTATCCGGATTGCAATGCCGCGCAATGGACGGCCCGGTATTCAGCTGATCCTGGAAACGGAAAATCCCCACGTTGCTGCACGCTTGGACGGAGATGCATTCCGGGCTGAATGGTTTGAAATGCGGTCAGTGCCGGTGGAATACAACACAGGAGACGGACAGTCACAGGGCGGTTCTATGGTTTTGGAGGAGCGTCCTGCAAAAAAACCAGATTACGCCACAAGACTGGCCCCCTTTGATGTGTATGACTGTCTGGTGCCTGTGAAAGACGGAATCATTCCGGCGAAAAACGGTGCTGCGGCTCTGTATTTTTGCCTGATTCCGGATGCTGATATTGTGCCCGGCGTGCATCGTGTGACATTGACCGTAGATGGTTATACCTGTGCCATCGAAATAAAGGTCTATTCTGCCGCCCTGCCTGAGACATTCTTTCCTGTGACGAACTGGTTCAGCGTCCCTGCCATGGCGCACTGCCATGGATTGGAGCGCAACAGCAAGGCGCACTACGATATGGTTGGAAAATATGCACGATTAATGAGGCGTATCCATCAGAAAATCTTCTTTATCGAGTTAAATCCGTCGGTTTTGGTATCTCGCGATCCTGTCCGGTTTGACTTTGAGCAGCTTCGTCCGTTGATCGAGTGTTTTATGAACGAAGGACTCGATACTCTGGAAATCGGTCCCCTGCTCAGTCGAGGCTTCTTACCCGACGGGATGCCGGACATGTACACCGCCCAGTTCCGCTGTGCCTTGGCACCCGACCTTCCTTTGGAAAGTCCTGAGGGATACGACCTTACCGTGCGGTATATGCAGGAGCTGTCTGCCTTCCTGAAAAAATACGGATGGGACAAGAAGATCCTGTTTCATATTCATGATGAACCGGACATTCACTATCGGACAGAAGCAGATCTGGACACACGGCGCAGCCAGTATTATCTGGCTGCATCCTTGGTGCGCCGCTATTTCCCGGAAGCACGGATCATCGAGGCCGTAGACAGTCCCAAATTCTACGGCGGCGTGGACATCTGGACACCAAGCACCGTTGGCTATGAGCGCAGCAAGGCAGACTTTGACCGTTTTACTGCACTGGGGGAAGAAGTATGGACCTATGTCTGCTGTGGCCCTGAGGGTCAATGGCTGAACCGCTTTCTGGATTTTGATCTGATCAAGGGACGACTGTTGTTCTGGGGCTGTGCCAAGAATCGACTGTCCGGTTTCCTGCACTGGGGTCTGAATCAGTTTCCTGAAGGGATGGACCCGTTTCATGCCACCAGCTGCCACAATCCAACGGGCATTGGAACGAACTTCCCCTGCGGAGATGCATTTATTGCGTATCCCGGCGATGGAGAACCTTGGCCAGGGATGCGTCTGGAAGCACATCGCAGAGGTGTCGAGGATGCCACGCTTCTAAAAATGCTCCGGCAAAAAGATGAAAAGGCTCATGATGAGCTGATATCGCGTATTTTTACAGATAACAGCCACTACCAGTCTGATCCGGCTGAATTTGATCAGGTCTATGAGCATCTGCTGTTTTTGCTGAGTGACGAAAAAACGCAGGAATAAATCATACACCCCTCTCTCGACAGAGGATCGAGGGAGGGGTGCCTTCGCAGTTATTTGATCCACATGGCCGGAATTCGTGGCCTTTTATGTTGCTTCTGTAGGTACAGAAGAGTTAGGCCACTTGGAGATGATCGGTGCTATCGTTCACCAGCTGACCAGAAATCTGAAGGACAGCCAGATCGAGAATTCTCCATTTGCGCCGTATTTTGTCGATCATACCGTCGGTATTTACCCGACTGCCGCCGCAGGCTTCCCTTGGAATGCGGCATCTATGGCTGTGAAAGGAGATCCACTTGCCGATCTGACTGAGGACCTGGCTGCTGAACAGAAAGCCCGGGTCACCTATGACAATATTCTGAGACTGTCAGATGATCCCGATGTCAACGACGTGATCCAGTTCCTCCGTGAACGGGAAATTGTACACTTTCAGCGATTCGGCGAGGCCGTAGAGCTTTTACGTCAAAAGCTCAATCAAAAGAATGTTTATTGCATGAATCCTGCAATGGATCTGTAATCTCTGCCCCCGCAGTGACTGATATACTGCGGGGGAATTTTTTGTGGACTTGTCGAGGAAAATTGAGTATAATCGAATCAAAATCCCACCAATGTCAATAAGGAGAATTCCTATGAAAATAATTTTATCTCCGGCAAAGAAAATGAACATGGATACAGATTCACTGCCCTATCAGTCCCTCCCTGCCTATTTGGATCGAACACAGGAGATCCTTTCCTGTTTGCAGAAAAAGTCCAATCAGGAGCTGAAAAAGTTATGGGGCTGCAACGATTCCATAGCAAATCAAAATATCCAACGGCTTGAGCAAATGCAGTTGGATGCACAGCTGACCCCGGCGATTTTGTCCTACGAAGGCATCGCATACCAATATATGGCGCCGGCAGTCTTTGAATCGGCCCATCTGGATTATGTGCAGGAGCATCTTCGGATCTTGTCCGGATTTTACGGTGTATTGAAGCCGATGGATGGGGTTCGCCCTTATCGGTTGGAGATGCAGGCTAAGCTAAAGATCGGTACGTCCCGAGATTTGTATGATTTCTGGGGCGATACGCTTTATGAAGCAGTATCTCAGGATGATGTGATCATCAATCTTGCGTCTAAAGAGTATTCCA
The DNA here is from genome assembly GCA_019418025.1 of Clostridiales bacterium. Lineage (GTDB taxonomy): Bacteria > Bacillota > Clostridia > Oscillospirales > Oscillospiraceae > Faecousia. The sequence goes on from DYCR01000021.1 coordinate 10,954, forward strand.
AGTGCATCGAAAAGTATTTACAGGAAAAAGATCGGTATATTACATGTGTATTTGCAGAAATTGTAAACGGAAAGCTGGTTCAAAAAGGCACCTTTGCCAAAATGGCAAGGGGTGAAATGGTACGTTTTATGGCCGAATGCAATGTTCAGACCCCTGAGGAAATAAAGCAGTTCGATCGATTGGGGTATTGCTATCGGCAGGATCTGTCCAGTGATACACAATATATTTTTGAGCGAACCAAAGGGCAATCAGATAACCTTGATGATTAAGTCATTACCCGGGAAAAGCCACGCAAAAACGGACCTAGTGTACCTTTTCGAAAACAAGCCCCTCTTGTTCAAAACGAACAAGAGGGGCTTGTTAGTAACTGGAATAGATTATGATATCACACTTCCCGATCTGTCAGGCTCTTGGCCAAATCGGTCATAAAGCTGTTGTCATCGAAATTTGCCAGTGCTTCCACGGCGATCTTGGTATGCTTTTGAACCAACTGTTCGCATTTTTCCAACCCATACAGCCGTACAAAGGTGTTTTTGGTTTCGTCGGTACCCACAGATTTTCCCAGCTTCTCTGACGATCCGATCACATCCAGCATATCGTCACGAATCTGGAAAGCAAGCCCCAGATTGTCGGCAAAGGTAACCGCTGCATCCATCTGCTGCCGAGAGCCGCCTCCGGCGATCACACCCATCAGGCAGGCCGCGCGAATCAACGCACCCGTTTTTCGGATTTGGATATCCAGAATTTCCTGCTCTGTGCACTCACGCTCTTCGCTCATGATATCCAGAACCTGACCGCCGACCATACCGATGCAGCCGGAGCACTCTGCCAGTACCTGCACCGCGCGCACCTTTGCGTCACTGGTCAGGGGCGCATTTGCAACAGCCTCGAATGCGGCAGTCAGCAGAGCATCCCCTGCCAAAATCGCAATGGCTTCGCCATATACCCGATGGTTGGTGGGATTACCCCGGCGGAAATCATCATTATCCATGCAGGGCAGATCATCGTGGATCAGGCTGTATGTGTGGATCATCTCGATGGCAGCGGCCAAGGGCATTGCATCCTGTGTTGAACCGCCGCACATTCTGCAAAAATCCAGTACCATGACCGGACGCAGACGCTTGCCACCGGCTAGCAGGCTGTATCGCATGGATTCAAACAGCTTTTTCTGCGGTTGTGTATCATTGCGGAAGCAAGCTTCATCCAAATAGCTCTCTACCTGACGGACGTACTGATGCAGGCACTGCTCATTACTCTGTGTCATCTGCAAACGCTCCTTCCTCAGGCTGACCGTCGGCACCTGCAAGGACTTTTTTTACCTGAAGTTCTGCTTCGTCCAGAAGGATCTGGCAGGATCGAACCAGTTCCGTTCCCTCCTGAAACAACTTCAAAGACTCTTCAAGAGCGATATCGCCCTGCTCCAAGGCTCGAACGATCTGTTCCAGACGCATCAATGCGCCTTCAAAATTTTTGTTTTTTTCATTCATGATCCATCTTCCCTTCTATGACATTTGCAAGGATGGAACCGTCGCTGACGCGGACGGTGATCGAATCGCCGGGATGCACCTCTGATGCCGAGCGAATGATGGCACCCGACTGCGCAGACGCAACTGCGTAGCCCCGCGTCAAGACCTTGAGCGGGCTCATGGCATCCAGCTTGGAGGTCTGCGCAACAAAGCGCTGACGATATTGGGAAACAATATGATTTTGCGCCGCAGCCAGTCTGGTCTCCAATAGCTTCAGAGCCTTTCGCCTCTGATCAAAGGAGGCAAGAGGTGATTGCAGTACAGGACGGTTGGAGAGATTTGTAAGCCGCTCAGTCCCGCGGTTCAGACGACGCTTCATGGTAAGGATCATTGCCTGCTGAGTGCTGTCGAGCTGCTGCCTGAGGGCATCCTGATCCGGAACGGCAAGCTCTGCCGCATTAGAGGGAGTTGCCGCCCGCAGATCTGCCACAAAATCCGAAATCGTTACATCCGGCTCGTGTCCTACCGCGGAAATTACGGGAATTCGGGATGCATAGATCGCCCGAGCGACCTGCTCATCGTTAAAGGCCCAGAGATCCTCGATGGACCCACCGCCGCGTCCTACGATCAAAAGATCCGCCAGCTGAAAGTGGTTTGCATATGCAATCGCACCCGCAATCTCGCCGGGTGCCTCTGCTCCCTGCACACGGACCGGAAGAAGGCGCACCTGTGTCAGAGGATAGCGTTTACGCAGGATGCGCAGCATATCATGGACCGCCGCACCGGCTTCACTGGTGATGATGCCGATGGTGCTGGGATACTTCGGCAGGGGTTTCTTGTGTTCCGGTGCAAACAGCCCCTGAGATGCCAATTTGGTTTTCAGCTGTTCAAAGGCTGCATACAGATCCCCGATACCGTCCATCACCATCGATGTACAATACAGCTGATATGCGCCGTCTCGGACGTAGACCGTGACTGAGCCCATGGCAATGACCTTCATGCCGTTTTCCGGGCGGAAACGCAGCCGAAAGGCACTGGATTTGAACATGACGCAGCGCATTGCGCCAGTCTCATCCTTCAAGGTAAAATAGTGGTGGCCCGAGGGATAGACTTTGTAATTGCTGATTTCTCCGCGGACAGCAATGTTGGAAAGTCTCGGGTCCGTATCCATTTTAGATTTGATGTACTCACTGATCTGCCCTACGGACAGAACTTGTTTTTCCATTTTATTCCTCCAGAAGTCGATGCGCGAGGACAGCGACACCCATTGCATTATCCGTTGAAAATTGCGGCTGGGCAAAGACCGGCTTGATCGGTTCCATTATCTGCCTGAGCATAGAGTTAGAGGCTACGCCTCCGGAGAATACGACCTCAAGACCGGGATATGCTTTTTGGGCATTTTTCGTGGCAGATAAAACAGCATGCGCCACGCAGCGCAGGGCATAGCCGGCAGTTTCAGCGGCAGTACTGTGTTCACGATGGTATTGCTCCACCTTGTTTTGTACACCGGATAAAGAAAAACTGAAATCCTGACACTTCACCTTGAAAAGGCTTCGATCCTCAGCCTGCTTGCTCAACAGATCCAGATGCTTTCCGGATGGGAATGGCAAGCCCAACAGCTGACCGGTCCGATCGATCAGCTGACCGGCAGAAATATCCGTTGTTCCGCCGATCTTTGCTGCTTTTACGTTTTTTCCCTCCGGCTCGATCAGCAGAAGCTCTGTCGTGCCTCCGGACAAATGCCACGCAAGATGCGGTGTATCCATCAGATCCATTCGTCCGGCGCTCCAAAGAGCAGCTGCAACATGGCCCTGCTGATGGCTGACCTCAAACAGCGGGACATGCAGGCAATTGCTTAATAATGCGGCCTGAGCCACGCCTGCCAGAAAACAGGGCATATAGCTGCCCTCAACTGCCCGGGGACGGGTGCTGACAGCCACAGCGGCGATGCTGGACGGGTCCATATCGGAAAACAGCCTGCCAGATAGCTCCGGCAGGCTCTTGATATGTGCAAACAACGCATCGCTTTGACGCAGGCCCAATTGTCCCTGCTTCACAGGAAGCAGGCCGGAACAGTTCGCACCATCCGTGCCATCGAAGTATGCAATGGAGGTGGTGTAATTACTGGTGTCAAATCCGATTGTGTTCATGTTACATTTCCTCAGATGCCACTGCTGCAGGGGCGGCCTGCTCTTCCTCCGCAAGATCAGCAGATGCTTCAGCGGGAGCTTCTTCCTTCGGAGCGTTTTTTCCGCGAACAAAGCTGCCCAAAATGCCGTTGACAAAAGCGCCTGCGTCGGCATCATATTTCTTTGCCAGACGCACCGCCTCAGATACGGCTACACCATCCGGGACATCCTCCACAAACAGGATCTCATAGATCGCCAGCTGAAGGATCACCTTGGTCAGACGAGAGATGCGCTTTACATCCCAGCCGATGGAATATGTGCCGATGGTATCGTTCAGCATATCCTTTTGGGAGGCGACGCCGGAAACGACCTGCTCCAAATAGCGGATCTGACGATTGGTGGGATGCTCGGCATAGACCTCATTTTCGCAGGCCAGATCGTCATAATATGCCTTCTCCAAGCGGGTAGCGATCACATCCCCGGGAGCCTCGCCGGTAAACTCCCGGCTATAAATCAAATGTACAGCCAGTTCTCTGGCATTTCCTCTAGTCATGGCACCTGCCTTACTGACGGGCAATGCCACATACGTTCACGTGGACATTGGTTACGGTTACGCCGGTCATGGACTCCAGTGCATTGGTGACAGCTTCCTGTACAGCGTTGGCAGCGGCAACAACACTCTGGTTGTAAGCAACATTGATAAAGCACTCCACAGCCACATTCTCGTTGTCATCGATGGTTACCTTGATCCCCTTGCCCCAGTTGATGCTGGGCTTGCCGGACAGAGAGACATTTTCCACCTCAGCCACGGCCTGATAGATAATTGAAACAAGAACCTCTTCAGAAATCATCACGCTTCCATTTTCCTGGATTTGAGTGACGTACTGCTTGTAATCAGCCATAGTAACATACCTCCTAATTCGATAACCACGCCAGAGCGACGTGAATCACTTTGCTCTATTGTACCACAATTGCGAAAAATTACAACTATTTTCTGCATAAAAATGGCGCTGCGAATGCAGCGCCACGGGGTTACTGTACTTCTACAATGCGAATATCATCAAGATCATAGGCAGACTGTGCCAGGATGATATCTGTGATGACCGCCACATCCGTGTCTTTCAGCCCCTCTTCCGGGGCAGCCACCGCAACGCTGATGCCTTCATCGCTCATGTAAGCCACGCAATCGGTGTATCCCTTTGCGACAACGAGACTTTCGATCTGAGCCTCACTCAGAGCCACCTGAACGATCTGCTCCAGCTCCTGCGATGATTCTGCACTTGCCTCTGTGTCGTATGCCATAGCCTCCTGAAGCAGTGATACCGCGCTGTCCCGAGCCTCTTGGCGGGAAAGCCGTACCGCTGCGAAGTAATCAGTAGAGGTCGTTTTTGCGTCCAGATCCTCATTTGCTGACAGATTCTGGGCATCGTTGCTCATCACCAGCATGCTTTCGTCCAAAATTTTCTCGCTGTCGAGCTTATCTGTCAGCGACACGGGCTGAGCCTGTTCTGTGTACATCCAATTCAGATAGATCCCTGCGCAGACAGTAACCAAGACAGCTGCCGCAACAACGTTCTTTTTCCAAGTTTTCATAAAATGATGCCTCCATTCATTTCATTTTTACAACGGTGATTTGGTCTGCACGCAGACCTGTCACGCATCGAACCGCCTCCACCACGTCCAGTCGCACCTGTGCCGATGCTGCACCCTGACATGCGATCAGCGCACCGCGATAAATGGGTGCATCTATGCGTCGAACAAGTCCCTGCTCCTGTCGTGCTGCATCCTCTACAATGACAGTGTCTGAATTTTCCCGTGTATTTTCGGACTGGATATCGGAAGAAACATTTGTCTGGAAGTTTGTCTCGCTGCCTGTATGCTCTGTCAGCAGCACCTCTACCCTGCCCGCTCCCTCGATCTGCCCAAGAATGGCTTCAAGCCTCTGCTCCAGCGGTTCGGCAGCAATCTGGGGTTCGGTGCTTTCTTCGGGGGGCTCCGGGGCGTGTACATGGTCTGGGATCATCATCAGCCCCAGACCCAGCAGGACCACCAGCAGCACATACCGATATCTGCCTATAATTGATTTCATATTCTTCCCAAGATTCAGCTCCTCCATTCCTGTGCGCTCCTCTCTATGTGAAGATCTTTT
>DYCR01000021.1:16707-36794 GCA_019418025.1 Clostridiales bacterium
AAAAGCCGGAAATCACCTCTTTTTCGTACGGTGTGACTGCTCCCTGAACGGATGCAAAAACAGGCTGAAAGGTTTCCGGATCAACTTTGACATGGACCTCAACAGACACCCCCATTGCTTCGGCTTTGTCCAAGATATATGCGGCAGTTTCCTGAGATATGATAGAAATCAAGGATTCATCCGCCTGCTGTATCCCGGCCTCGGACGCAGCCCGGGCCATGTCGGTGTAATCGTGCAGGGGGTTATCCAAGTCTGTGAAATCGATCTTGCGCAGAGGTGATATGGCAATCAGTGCCATGAACATCCCACACAGCATTTTGCGGATGCGACCGCCCGTGCCTGCGGTGCCTCCGATCGAAAGAACGAGGCTGACCAGGATGCCGCCGCAGACAAGCGTCATCAGATATGATGCGATGGCATGCAATTACATGACCCCCTTCATAAAGCAGACAGTGCTGATCAGAAGCAAAACACTTTGAGTGCTGACCATTGCCAGCAGAATGCCCATGATACTGGAAAACTCGCCCACGAGCTTCGCCGCACCATTGGATGAAAAAGCCGAGCAGACTGCACTGAGCCCCTTGAGAAGCAAGTACTGGACACCCAGCTGCACAAATGGTTTTGCAAACAGGGCAAGGATCGTAAGCACTCCATATACCCCGGCGGCACTTCTGAGCATACCGGCACTGACCAGAACCGCCTCAGATGCGTCAGAAAGGATGCCTCCGATGACAGGGACAGCCCCTGATATGGTGATTTTTGCAGCCTTGATGGCGGCCGCATCGGCGCTTCCGCTGACCACCCCTGTGATTGCCATATATCCCGTAAACAAATAAAGGATGATTTTCAAGATCCAAGTCATTGCCCATTTGATCAAAGACTTTATCTGAGCGAGGATATCCTCATGGATCGCGGCGTTGGCAATGGACAGCGTGACATAAAGATAGATCATGGGGATCATCAGCTTGGAGATGCAGCTCGACAGAAGTGCATCAAACAGCGCGGTACCTGTGTAGAGCGCCGTAGACGATGTGATGCCGCCCTGAGCCGCAAGGGCCCCGGTCATCACCGGCAGCAGCAGCTTTCCGTATTCACTGAGCTGGCTCACCGCTTCCACACCAAGCCGGATCAGTGCTGTGGATGGCTCTAACAGGGACAGGGCCACGGCAACCGTGGCCGCCAGTTCCATGGATCGGGCGGAAACCGATGGCGCAAATTCCTGAAGCACGCTGCAAAGCAAGATGATGGCAGCGGTCCTCAGGCAGATCGACATTGCTCCGTGCAGCGATGGGCTCCATTCTTTCAGTGCAAATACGATCACATTCCATAAGCCCTCTGAAAAGGAGTCTGCCTCCTCAGGAAGCGCCTCAGCCACAGCCTCGGGTGCCGGTGGTGCAGTAAAATCCATCCCGTGAACAGGCAGGGAAAAAAGCAGCAGCATCCCGGCGAGGATCATCATTCGTTTCAAACCTGCATCAGCACCTCCTCCAGAATGGATACCAACTGGCGCAGCAGCGGCAGACTAAGGAACAGGATTGCCCCATTGGATAAAAATTGCAGCGCCTTACCCAGAGCTGACTCACCGGCATCGGCACAGATCAGCCCCGTCAGCTCTGACAAGAATCCGATCCCTGCACACTTCAGAAGGACCGACACAAGGCCGGAATCCAGATCCCCAAGCTTCCGCAGATCCTTCAAAAATCCAACCACCGGCTCCAGAAAGATGCCTGCACCGATGCAGACAAGACAGCAAACGCCCAGTGTCAGCATCAAACCGATATCCTTGCTCTGTTTTCCTAACAGTAAAATCAATATCACTGCCAAAAGCACCATGGCAGTGGCTTGTAAGTATAGTTCCATCAGAATTCAAAAAGCCTTTTCACCAAGTCAAATAAGTCGGAAATTTTCTGCGCAATCATCATCAATACAACCACCAGCCCTGCAAGGGTGGTCATGGTGGCCTGCTCCTCCCTGCCGGAACGGGAAAGCACCTGATTCAGAATAGAGACAATGATGCCGATTGCAGCGATTTTGAAAATCAGATCGATATCCATAAGCTATATGAATAAAATGGCCAAAGCCGCACCGGCGCATAGCCCCAAGGTCTGGTAGCTGCGGATGCGATTCTGACGATGGTCATTGAGGTATCGCAGCTTGCCTTGCGCACGCTTCAAGCAGCTTTCGATGCCGCGGATCTGTCCGGTCAGATCGAAGCATCCAAGGCTGCTGCCAAGCTGGGTCAGAATATCCTGCACAGAGTCCGGCAAGGTCATTGCTGCCTGCACTGCACGCATGCAGCTGACCGCATCCGGCGCCACCTGTGCCTCCAGCTCCTCTGCCAAGGCAAGAAAAACGTTCCGTATCCTGCCACTGAGAGACTGTGCGGTGTTTCTGCACAGCTGAGGCAAAGGTGTCATGTGGTATGACAGCTCACAGCTCATATATTCCAAGGCTCTGCATAAAGCCTCCAGCATGCGTGTCTCAGTCCGATATGCCGATGCCATCAGGAATCCGCACCCACCGCAGCCTGAGATGATCAGTATTGCGCCAATCCATTTAATCGTCATCTTGAGATCCTTTCTAAGTGGTAGGACTTGTCCGGGTGCATGACCACAACGGTGGAAAACACCTTTGATCGGACAAGGGGCTGGTAAACGGGACGGGACAGCAAATCGCTGACGCCGGATGCATGAGCAGTCGCAATGACCTTCACTCCGCACCACAGGGCCTGTACCATTGCATCACAGTCGGCCTGCTCGGTGATCTCGTCCAAAGCAACCCAAGCCGGTCCCATGCTGCGTATCACTGCACCGATCCCCTTCTGTTTCTGCACTCCGATCAGAATATCGGTGTTTTTCCCGGGCTCAAAACAGGGCTTTCCGCAGGAAAAGGGAAAGATCTCCGATCGCTCGTCCACAACACAGACAGCGCCATGCCCCGAATTGGAAATTCTGCGAATATAATCTCGCAGCATTGTGGTTTTTCCACTGCCGGGCGAGCCGATCACCAGTAGAGAGTCACGAACGGGTATCTGGGCAGATATCCCCTGAAGATCCTTTGCCACGCGGATGCAAGCAGAGGTCAGTGAACGAATCCCCTCGGCACAGCATTCGCCGCACACACCGATTCGATGACCTCCCGAGGCCGTCAGATACCCCTGCTTCATAGAGATGCTGTTCCATGGGGAGTAGCGGCTTGCGGTGTTCACACAGAAATTCAAATCATCCTGAGAAATGGGCTTTCCCACGTCCACGGCTTTATTCAGATAGACAAGCTGCGCCGGATAGGACAGCCTGAGACGTATCTCTGCCAGTGACTCAATCCCTGCTTCCGGCAGCAGCGGGCGCAATTTGGCGGGCAGGATGGATTGCAGCTGGGCATGTACCATTTTCATTTGCATCAACTCCTGGGATAGACTATGCGCCCCAAAATGGATTATGACAGGATATAAAAAGAGCCACCGGCTATGCCGATGGCTCGCAGTGTGTCAAAAAAGTCTCACAGAGTTTGCCGCTTGAGCGGCAAAAAAGATACAATCATTTTCCACGGGGGCGTGTACCTCGGGGAAAACACATATCAGCCTGAGAGTGTGGAATTTACCCGTCGGCGACGGGCAAATTCTGCGCGGGTCAGGCTGCAAAAACTTGTCGAAAAGCCCTAAAAGGGTTTTTCGACAGTCTCAGAGCCACCGGCTATGCCGATGGCGCGATGGGGAATATGATTAGATTTCTTCCGGCACAGGTTCGTCAAACAAGGAAGGCTCGCTTTCCTCTTCCTCCGATTCGGCAATGGGCTGTCCGGATTTCATTTGCTCCCACTGCTCTTTTGTGATGAGGATCTGCCGAGGCTTGCTGCCCACAAACGGACCGACAATACCGCGCTCTTCCATTTCGTCCACGATCCGTGCGGCTCGGGCATATCCGAGCTTTAACCGTCGCTGAAGCATCGAAACGGAGGCCTGCTTCGTTTCCAGAATCACGTCAACTGCCGCAGGGAGCATCTCATCCCCTTCTAGCTCTGCCGCACTGGGGTCAGGGTCGGAGGCGGTAGCTGCCGCAGTTTTGGAACCCGTCTGTGCAGCTTTTTTCTCGATCTCTTCCATGACCTTTTCATCATATGTGTTGGTGTAGTGTTCCTTGATAAAGGTGGTAACAGCTTCTACCTCTGGGTCACTGACAAAACAACCCTGAACACGGACAGGCTTTCCACTGCCAATTGGCGCAAAGAGCATATCTCCCTTGCCCACCAGTTTTTCTGCACCGACCGTGTCCAAAATAATTCTGGATTCCATAGCCGAGGCTACTGCAAATGCAATTCTGGAGGGGATATTCGCCTTCATCAGACCGGTGATCACATCAGCCGAGGGACGCTGCGTTGCAATGATCAGGTGGATACCTGCGGCACGTCCCATCTGAGCGATACGGCAGATGGACTCTTCCACTTCCTTTGCTGCAACCAACATCAGATCCGCAAGCTCGTCGATGATCACAACCACCTGCGCCAGATGCTCCCCTTCCAGCTCGCCGCCGTCTATCATGGAATTGTAAGACTCAAGATCACGAACCCCTGCATCGGACATGGAACGATACCGACGCATCATTTCCGTGACTGCCCATTGCAGACTTCCTGCGGCCTTTTTGGGGTCGGTCACCACAGGGATCAGCAGATGTGGAATGCCGTTGTAGATGCCAAGCTCAACCATTTTGGGGTCCACCATGATCAGCTTTACATCGTCAGGACTTGCTTTATACAGCAGGGATATGATGATCGAGTTCATACACACGGATTTACCCGAGCCGGTGGTGCCCGCGATCAGCATATGGGGCAGCTTTGCAATATTGCCAATGATACAGCTGCCGCCGATATCCTTGCCCACAGCAAAACTGGATTTGCTTTTGGCTCTGGTGAATTCACCGGAATTGATGACCTCCCGGAGGGAAACAGGCGTGACTGCCATATTGGGGACCTCAATACCCACCACGGAGATCTTCCCGGGAACGGGCGCAATACGCACACCGGATGCGCCCAAACTCAGGGCAATATCATCCGCCATTGTAGTCAGTTTATTCAAGCGCACGCCCTTTTCCAGCTCCACCTCATAGCGTGTGACGCTGGGGCCTCGGGTCACGTTGCTGATATGCGCCTCAATTTTGAAGGATGCCAGTGTATCATTCAGTCGCTTGGTGTTCTCCCGCATTTCAAGCGTGCCATCCACTGCCCCGCCGCTTGGGCTGCGCAGCAGATCGATGGGCGGAAAACAGTAAACGGGCTTTTCCTGTTCACTGGCAAGTGCGATTTCCTGAGCAACCTCAACGGCAGATTGCGCCGCCTCTTTCGAGGTGACCTTCTTATTTTCCGGTACAGGGTAAACCAGTTCCGGCATCGACACAGGGATCGGTTCCTCAGAAACGGGAGTGACATCCACTGCCTCGGCTGTGACGGGCTGTACCTCCGGCACAGAAATCGGCTCAGCAGGTGTCGGTACGATGTCGTCCTGCCGGATCGGCTCAGCATCGTGAGTCTGTCCTGCCAAAGACACGGGGGTATCAATGTCATCTTCAATCTCGGCCATGATTTTTTTGCTGCGCTTGGCACTGCTTTCTTTGATCGCAGCCTCTGCACGTGCATTTTCTTCCGCCGCAGCAGCTTCCATAATGGCCCGTTCTGCCTCAAGCCGACGCTTCTGCTCCACATGAGCAATACGCTTGTTGGCAATGTGGTTCACAACGATCGCCGCAGGCTCCGGAGGCTCCGGACGTTCCTCATCCATCTCATCGTCCAGACGGGGGCGGTTCTCGATGGCGCGGATCAAGCTCGGGATGGTGATTTTGCATGCAGCAAGCAGACACAGCAGGGCGCTGATGATCAGTACAATGTAACTGAACACCCTTCCAAAAGCTGCAACGATTGCCTCAGTCAGCAAACCGCAGAATACTCCGCCGGTGGTCCCGGCAATTCCCCCTACATAAAGATCCTTGATAAAGCCGAACCCGCCGCTCAGCCCCACAGGGTTTGCCGACAGATGGGAGATACAGCCGCACAGGAAAATAAAACCGAGTGTACAGCAGCTGCGCAGGAAGGCTGGCTGTTTTCCGCTGAATGCCTGAATCACAAACAGATACAGCATGCCGGGGATCGCGACATAAAACGCAACAACGCCAAACAAGCCCTGTGTAATTTGCTTTACAAATGTCAGCAGAAAGCCGTCCTCGTTCATGGAGATAACGAGAAAAATCACAAAAAGCAGCAAATATACCACCGATGCAATCGCACGCCCAGGCAAGCGGATGGCGGGAGCTTCCTCAATAAAGTCCTTTTTTCCGCGCTTCGGTGCTTTGGTCGATTGCCGCTCGGAGCCTGCACGTGTTTTCTTGGTTCTGTTTTGTGAGGCAGTGTTTCTCTGTGCTTGGGTCATCTTCTTTTCAGCCACGTGATTCACTCCTTAAACAGTTAAAAATAGAATAAAGCTAAACAATGCAAGGCCCCAGCTATAGTAGGCAAAACCGGTAATACCGACATGTTCCATCAAAAATCTTGCCAATTTCAAAGCGAGGACAGCACCTGCCGCCGCAAGCAGTCCGGCTAAAACCGCAGCAAGCAGCAAAGAACCGCTGAATGCCATGCCACCTGACAGCATCTGCAGAAAATCAAATGCAATATCCACGATCAGGACACGGATCATCAGCAGCTGAGTAAATTCAAATGCGTACCTGCGGTCAACGCCTCTGGCAATGCCGAAGGATGCAGCTGCGCCAACTGCTGAGATACCGGGAATTACTGACAATCCGGCACCCAGTCCCATCAAAAGTCCGTCCACCCGAGGCATGTTTCTGGAATCCTTGTTGCCGGAACGGCAAACCGCAGGCAGGATCAGAAAGATACCGTTGCACACCAAGGCGATCGCCAGAAAATTGATACGGTTCTGGATAAACGAGACCATTGGTGTCATCAGCTTCAGCGCGACCATCACAATCGTTGCGCTCCTCAGCAGCCGTACCGTGTAAAGCGACTGCATATCCGGCTGGGTTCTGCGCCGCCGTGCCGGGATCTTCTCAAGATGTCTGGTGTGACGGATTCTGAAAATCGTATTTTTACAATATAAAATCAGTGCGATCAAACATGCAATATGTACCAGAAGCAAAAACAGCGGTCCTTCAGATTCAACGTCAAAGAACAGACGCAGCAGTGAACGATGTGCTTCAGCTGAAATGGGGAGCAATTCGGAAAAGCCGGATATGAACCCCATAATGAGGTTTTGAAACAAATTCATGCCCATGCGCATACCTCCCCATAATGTATTCATCAGTTTATTTTATCACATTTTATAGGCTTTGTCCAGTTTGAATGGCAGCAAAAACTCATATGTAAGATGGAGCATGTGTTAAGATCTCCGCTCCACCCTGCTATGCTTCATGAATTCCGGCCGTTGTTTTTTTCTTCCTCGATCATCTTATGCAAATGTGCCAATGCATCACTCAGGCCGCCTAACTCGTCGATCAATCCGGAGGCGACCGCTTCCTTCCCATAGAGGATCGTGCCCACATCTGTCGCCATTTCTCCGGTCGCCATCATATAATGCTCAAACATTTCCTTGGTGATTCCCGAGTTATTTGTAACGAAATCCGCAATTTGTTCCTGAATCCTCTGGAAATACCGATAAGTCTGAGGCGCGCCCACTACCAGACCGGTCATGCGTACAGGATGCACCGTCATAGAAGCCGTCGGCGTGATATAAGAATGCTTGGTACACACGGCCAAGGGGATTCCGATGGAGTGACCGCCACCCAATACCAGCGAAACAGTTGGCTTTTTCATCCCGGATACCATCTCTGCAATGGCAAGCCCGGCCTCGATATCCCCTCCTACCGTGTTGAGCAGAAGCAGTAATCCGTCGATTTCTTCGCTTTCCTCGATCATGGCTAGCAGCGGCAGAATATGCTCATATTTTGTGGTTTTTACAGTCTCCGGCAGGACCTGATGACCTTCGATCTGTCCGATAATGGTCAGGGTATAAATATTTCCAAGCTTAGAGGATGTGAGGTCACTACCCATTTCCGTTACAGTCTCCAGCTGCTTGTTTTCCTTTTCCTTCATAACATCGCCTCCTGTGTTTTTGTTTAGGATATCCCGATTTTTTGAAAAAATACACGTTGCAAATGGGTATAAAATGTCGTATAATACCCAGAGGTGATGTAAATGGCAGGAAAAACAAATGCAGTTCGCATCGTCGAGCGGGCAGGAATCCCCTGCAAAGAGGCGTTTTATGAATATCTCGAAAACGACTTGAGCGGTATCCATGCGGCAGTCTCATTAGGGCAGAATCCAGAATGTGTTTACAAAACACTGGTTGCCAAGGGTGAGCGGACCGGCATCAACGTATTCTGTATCCCCGTATGCTGTGAGCTGGACTTAAAAAAGGCGGCCTCGGCGGCGGGTGATAAAAATATGGAAATGATCCCGGTGAAGGAGCTGCTGCGCATAACCGGATACATCCGAGGGGGCTGCTCCCCTGTTGGGATGAAGCGAAATTATCCGACCTACTTTGAAGAGACTTGTCAGCTGTTTGACGAAATTGCGATCTCGGCCGGTGAACGCGGCCACCAAATGCTTTTGAGTCCTGTTGCCCTTGCAGAACTGGTTCAGGCCAAAATGGCAGATCTGATCGTGTAGCATGAAAGGAGATTTAAATTATGCATGAATTTAAGACAAAAGGCACATGCGCATCCAGAATCCTGTTTGATTTGGAGGATGGAAAGGTGAAGAATGTACAGTTCATCGGTGGCTGTAACGGCAACCTGAAGGGCATCGGCTCTCTGGTTGAAGGCATGGAGGTAGACGAGGTCATTCAGCGTGTGCAGGGTATCACCTGCGGCATGAAGCCCACATCATGTCCTGACCAGCTGGCAAAGGCTTTGATGGAAGCAAAGAACGCACAGTAATATCCATAAAAACGGCAGCTGATACTGCCGGACTCCCGGCTTTCCCGCGAATCAAGATACCGGGAAACACCGCCCCTGCTGATCCGCAGATCAGCAGGGGCGGTGTTTTTTATCAAGCCTGCTCCTGTCAAAATCGGGATTTCCGGGATTTTGCCTTTGCAATAAGCCGAAAATGTGATATGATATCAAAAAATATTAGGAGGTTATTCTGTGACTGCAAATAACATTCAAACCGATAAGATGATCCTGGTTTACGGACTGACCGGTATGCAAATGCTGACCCTCAGCTCAATGGCGGAAAAACTGGGCATCACATGCAGAGCCGTCAGTGACACACAGACCACATTGACCGTATCTCAGCTTTTATCAAACGAAACACTGCCTCAGATGCCTGCACGTCCTCTGGTTGGCAAATTTGCCCTCCTGCACGGTTTTGACGGACAGGAGCAAATCGCTGCGGCGCTGATCAATCAGGTCGCAAGCGGTGTTATCAAGGCCATTCACACAAAACATAATCATAACTGGCCTTTCGCCGAGCTGTGTATCGAGATCCACTCTGAACACCAGACCATGAAAAACGGCGGAAAAGCATAAGACAGCTTAGTGCTGTTTCTTTCCTGCCAGAGTATGCAAACAAAGTGCCTGCCGTCTGTATTCACAGGCGGCAGGCACTTTTACACATACAATTGAAAGTTCGCGGGATTTTAAAAGTCTGCGTCGGATACACTTGAGCCTTAGCGATAAAAGCTGTTTCCGCCAATAAATTCACGGATCAGACTGGTCGGGGGGATCTCATCATCAACACTGGCTTCTTGGACAAAGTTCAGGATCTTGACCATCGCACGAACCTCGTCGTAATAAGGATTTTCCGGCTCAACCGCCGTCAGCAATGGATAAATATGCTTTTTCAGGACGGCAATTTCGTAAAGCGTAGAGCTGTTGAAGATCACATCTGCATTTTCCTGATACGGGAAGATCCATCTGCGTTCCCCGCGCTGTACCGAGTCCCACATAGAGAGCGTATGCTCCACGGATGCCCCTCTTGTTTCGTAATCGCGAACGGTCCTGCGCAGCAGTCTCAGGTAACTGGTGGGGATGCGGTTGTGGTTGTCCAGATTCAGCGGGATCAATGCACTGACATACATTTTAAAGATCAAGTCCGGATCGACACTCGCCGGATGAAGTGCAGGATTCAAAGCATGCAGTCCCTCAACAATGACAACGCTGTCATCGGTCAGACACATCTGCTTACCATTCCATTCTCTCCGCCCCGTCTTAAAATTGAACGTGGGGATCTCCACTGTTTGACCTGCAAGCAGATTCTTCAGATGCTCTTTGAACAGCTCCGTATCGATGGTATTGATATGCTCAAGATCCAGCTTCCCGTCAGGTCCCGGTTGGATCAGATGACGGTCAATGTAATAATCATCCAGACTCATCAAAACCGGCTGCATCCCATGAACACGCAGCTGGACCGCAAGCCGATTGGCAGAGGTGGTTTTACCGGAGGAACTTGGTCCGGCAAGCATTACCGCTTTCGCCCCACGGTCACAGACCATGTCTGCAATTTGCGAAAATTTCTTTTCGTGGAGTGCTTCGTTGACACGGATCAGTTCCCTGATCCGTCCGCTGCAAACCAAATCGTTCAGATCCGCTACACTTTCGCAGTCCATCAGACTGCACCAATGCTCACCTTCCGAGCATACCCGGAAAAAATTAGGCATCTGAGTAAAGGAAGCCAGCTGATCCGGCTGCAGCGGGTCCGGGAAAATGAACATAAATCCGCCATTGACCGGAACAATGTCCCATACGGACAAGTACCCGGTGGACGGCATCATTTCTCCATAGTAATAGTCAGCAAAATCCTGATAGGTATACACGTCAAAATGGGGCACCGTCCGCCAAGAAAGCAGCCTTGCCTTGTCCTGCTGACCGTCCTGCTCAAAATATGTGATGGCCTGCTGGGTCGTGATGCGTTTGCGAAGCAGCGGGATATCCTCAGCAATCAGCTCTGCAACACGCGCTTTCAGCCGCTCTGCGGAGAAATCCTTGGATTCCACCTCGATATATACCCCTTGCCCTACCGTGAAATTCATCTTTGCAGTGACACCCGGGTACAGCTGACGCAACGCCAGAAACAGCACGAACTGAGCAGTCCTCGTGTAGGCTTCGCGTCCGGTCGGATCACTGTATCGCAGAAGCTTTACCCTTCCGCCGGATGCCGCCATTGCCCTTCTCTGGGAGGGAACGGGTTCAGAATCGCTGTTTTGACGGACCGGGATATAGTTCAGAGTAAAGACTTCTCCGGCGATTTTTGCCGCAAGCGGACGCAAGGAAAGCTCTGCGGCGTCCAACCCCGCATCCCTGATCAAATCCAAAAGGGACTGCCCCGGCTGCGCCTCTGTCAGCCTTTCATCGATCCATAATTTCATATTCGGACCTCCTTCCACCTATCCTATGCATTTCACATTCCAATCATACCTGATCGCCGATCGACATGATATCGTATGGCGTTGTCTGATAGACAAAATAATTCAGCCAGTTGCTGAACAGGAGATTTGCATGCCCACGCCAACGCACCATCGGCTCAGCCCCGTCGTCATCACCCGGGAAATAATTTGCCGGAACGTCGATATCGAGACCTTGAGCCCGATCCCGCAAATACTCCTGCTTCAGAGTGTCGGGATCGTATTCTGAATGTCCGGTCACAAAGATCTGGCGGCCTTGATCACTCATGACCGCATAGACTCCGGCCTCAGCCGAGGATGCAAGGATCTTCAGTTCAGGGACTGCCTCGATATCTGCACGTTCCACGGTTGTGTGCCGGGAGTGAGGTACCCAGAATACATCATCAAAGCCTCTGAGCAGGATGGCGCGCTTATAGTCTGCCTGATGAGGATAAACACCGAACAGCTTCTTCGGCAGCGCATGCTTCTGTATTCCGTAATGATAGTACAAGCCTGCCTGAGCCCCCCAACAGATATGCAGTGTGGAGTGGACATGGGTCTTGCTCCACTCCATGATCCGGCAAAGCTCCTGCCAGTAGTCCACCTGTTCAAACTCCATCTGCTCTACCGGGGCTCCGGTGATCACCATTCCGTCAAATTTCCGCTGCTTCACATCATCAAATGTCTTGTAAAAGGTCAGTAAATGCTCCTGAGAAACATTCTTTGACTGGTGGGTGGACATGGTCATAAGCTCCAGCTGTACCTGAAGCGGTGTGTTCCCCAACAATCTGGATAATTGCGTCTCGGTAACGATTTTGGTGGGCATCAGGTTCAGCAGCAGGATCTGCAAAGGACGGATATCCTGCCTGCAGGCCCGCTGCTGATCCATTACAAAGATGTTCTCCTGATTCAGGATCTTTGCAGCCGGTAAATCATTCGGGATCTGAATTGGCACAGCCGCTTCCTCCTAACGACACACATCCGATCGCCTGAGCCAGATCTGCAATCAGATCCTCTGTGTTTTCCAATCCGCAGCTCAGACGAATCAGGTCAGCACCGACACCTGCGGCCTCCAGCTCTGCGTCTGTCATCTGACGGTGGGTCGTGCTGGCAGGATGCAGGCAGCAGGTGCGGGAGTCTGCCACGTGAGTCTCTATGGAGCCAAGCTTGAGGTTCTTCATAAACACCTCTGCCGCCTGCCGCCCCCCCTTCAGACCGAAGGAAATAACGCCGCAGGAGCCATTGGGCATGTATTTCTGTGCCAGCTCATAATATCGATCCCCCGGCAATCCGCAGTATTTGACCCAAGCGACATTCTCATTATCCTGTAAGAATTGGGCAATGGCCTGCGCGTTGGCACAGTGCTGACGGACCCGGAAGGGCAGGCTCTCCAACCCCAGATTCAGATAAAATGCATTCTGAGGTGACTGGACACAGCCCAGATCACGCATCAGCTGGGCTGTGCATTTGGTTATGTATGCCCCCTCCAGACCGAATCGTTCTGTGTACGTAACGCCGTGATAGCTTTCGTCCGGCGTGCAGAGCCCCGGGAAACGATCGTGATACTTTGTCCAGTCAAATCTGCCGCTGTCTACAATTACACCGCCCAGGGACGCTGCATGACCGTCCATATACTTTGTGGTGGAGTGGGTGACAATATCTGCCCCCCACTCAATAGGACGACAGTTTATGGGCGTAGCAAAAGTGTTGTCAACGATCAGGGGCACCCCGTGTGCATGGGCCGCCCGGGCAAATTTCTCAATATCCAGAACAGTCAGCGCAGGGTTTGCGATCGTCTCGCCAAACACTGCCTTTGTGTTGTCCTGAAATGCTGCGTTCAGCTCCGCTTCGGTACAATCCGGATTCACGAAAGACACTTCAATGCCCATTCTCTTCATGGTCACACCAAACAGGTTGAAGCTGCCACCGTAGATCGCAGAGCTGGAAACAATATGATCTCCGCAGGAGGCAATATTGAATACTGCAAGGAAATTGGCCGCCTGACCGGAGCCTGTCAGCATTGCAGCTGTACCGCCCTCCAGTGCCGCGATTTTCTTTGCCACTGCATCGCAGGTGGGATTTGCAAGCCGAGAATAAAAATACCCCTCAGCCTCCAAATCAAACAGCTTTCCCATATCCTCAGAGGTCGCATATTTAAATGTGGTGCTCTGATAAATCGGGATCTGACGGGGCTCTCCATTGGCAGGCTCATAGCCTGCCTGAATGCACAGTGTTTCAGCGTGAAGCTTAGAATCCATGATTGTCACCTCAAAATAATTTGATGGTAACTATTTTACCTATATTGATGAAATTTGTCAATCAGCCAGCAGGGCCTGAATCGCAGCATCCAGACGGTCCGCCGTGAGCATGCCTCTGGCTACATTGCTGATATTTCCGTCTTTATCTACAAACAGGGTCATGGGCACGCTTCTCATGCCGTAGGCAATGGCTGCCTCGGAGTTATTGTCGTAGTACACCGGGAAGGTGAAACCGCCCTCCTCTAAGAACGCCGAGGACTTGGCGCGGCTGTCGCCAAAACCTTCTGCCAGATTGACCATCATAAACTCCACCTCATCGCCGTAGTTTTCCCACGCACTCTGGAAATGAGGCATTTCGATCTTACAGGGGTTGCACCAGCTTGCCCAGAAATTGACGACCACAGGCTTTCCACGGAAGTCAGAAAGCTTATAGGCATTGCCCTCAGCATCCTCCACAGTGAAATCACGGGCAGCTGTGGCCTGCCCCTCCGATGTCGTGGGGGTCGGGACGTCCAGAGTATAGTTCGCCGCAAGCTTCTGGTAGATCAACGCACAGCCGCCGATGATGATCGTCAGCGCAAGCAGGATGACCAGCATTTTATATGTGGATTGTTTCATAAATTCATCTCCTTATTTCAGTAGGTTCAAAATTTGGTTCAGTACACCGGTGGCCATCAGGATACCGATCAGCACCAGAATACAGCCGGAAACGCGATTGATGATATCGTAATTGCGCTTGATCCAACCGATCGTGCTTTTCATTTGATCGATCAGCACCGCGCTCATCAAAAACGGAACACCTAAGCCGGCAGAATAGCTCAGCAGCATGAGGATGCCGACACCTGCACTTCCCTGCTGAGACGCCATCAGCAGGGCAGAACCCAGGAACACACCCACACAGGGGGTCCAGCCGATAGAGAATACGATACCGAAGATCATCGCAGAACCAAAGGTCATGTTTGCGGTGTTGGTCTGGATCTTAGACCCGGAGAACAGCTTCAGCTTCAAGACCCCAAGGAAGTTCAGACCGAACAAAATGACGATCAGTCCGGAAACCAGGTTCACCCACGTTTGGTATCTTTGCAGGAAGCTTCCCAGTGTTCCGGCCAGTGCCCCCAGTGACACGAATACCAGCGTGAAACCCAGCACAAAGCCTGAGGCACATTTCAGTGTTTTTCCTGTCGAGCGCTGAGCGCCACCGGCAAAATAGCTGATGTAGATCGGCAGCATCGGCAACAGACAGGGGGAAATAAATGTAATGATGCCTTCGAGAAAAGAAATGAGATATTGCATATATTCCTCCTTGAATTTTTTTCTAATCCTAACATATAATTGGGAAATTGACAATAAAAAACGCACCGCAAATGCGGTGCGTTAAAAAAAGTTTACATTTCCTTGGGGCGCTTGCGCAGCAGATACTCGTCGAGTTTCTCTTTCATGTTGTCTGGGATCTCCTTGGAAACCGGGCAATGCTTCGCATTTGCCATATGCTCCACAAAGCTGCAGATGAAATCGATATCCTTCACCATATGCTCCATCTTCATGACAGCTACGGTGTCATAACGATTGTGGATCGTCGCCGTATTGGATGCAGCATCCCGTGCAAAGGTGACCGCGGGAACGCCTGCATCGGCAAAGGGAGTAGAGTCACTGGAGTACACGCCCTGACGGGTGGCAATACCAAACCCGACCTCGCTGGCAAGGTAAGAAATATAGTGGCACAGCTTCTCTTCAGCGGTACATACAGCAACAAATTTACCCATGATGCTGCCGATCATGTCCAAATTGACGTTCAGCACGATGCGATCCAATTCCTCAGGATGGCTTGCCGCATAGGCTTTGGAGCCCAGCAGGCCCCGCTCCTCGCTGCCGCACCAGACCACACGGATTCCATAGCGATGGGGGTGAGACGCAAAATGCTCTGCCATGGCCAGAATGCCGATGCTGCCGGACATGTTGTCATAAGCGCCCTGACTCAAGGGGGTAGAGTCATAATGGGCAGTCAGGACGATGGTCTTGTCGATCTGGCCCGGAAGATCCAGAACAACATTTCTTGATTCACCCACGTACTCATCCTGCACCAGATGGATTTTTGCAAGCTTGGCATCCCCTTTCACCAGAGCAATGGCGTCCTTGGCGTTGATATTGACGCCCGGGAGCTTCTTGCCCTGACTGACAAAGCTGCGCAGCTCACGCTGATCGATATCCCGGTCTGCATAGTTGGCATTGCCGTCATATGTAATGAAGCCGACGGCTCCGTTTGCCAGCATGTCCTGATAACGCCAGTAGCCCAAGTAGCCGTCGATCATGACGATTTTTCCTCTGCATTGAGAAAGGCTGTAAGGGTCTGTGTTGGCCAGATAGTAAAAGGGTGCCTCAACCGTAGCAGATCCTGCGTTTAAATACCCCTTACAGGGAATCTCTTTTCCGTCAACCGTCAGCACGGCCTCGTGAATGACTGCCATGTCCACAGAGAACGGCTCGATTTTTGCCTGCGCGCCAAACTTGGCACACTGCTCGACCAAATACTCTGCGCACTTCAGCTCTTCATCCGTGCCGCCTGTACGCACGTATGCGGTTTGCTGAAAGATTTGCTCAATTCTCTCTAAGTCCATCTGAGATCCTCCCAAATAATAAGATAAGCACATTGTATCATATTCACAAAAAAATGCAATCATATGCATATAAAAGAATCTTTCTGCAACATGCAAAAAAAGCCGCATTAGCCCTGTGCTAATAAGGATGTTTTTTAAGAATGATGGTGTAACCTCAGAAATGGGGTTACACCGTTTTTCGTTTTACGATGCTTTTGCTTTCATTTTGCTCATTAAATCAATAAGTTGCTGTTCTGTCGGAATATCCACAAGACCTACTGCTGTAAAGTAAATATCCACTTTTACGTTGTTGTGCGAATGCTTTTTCTCATTTTTGTGAATCTCAATACGCTGAATCAGTTTGTTTACGATAGCTGGTGTAAGTTCATTCATATCTGTAAACTCCCTTAAGCCCTGAGACAGCATCTTCATATCCACCTGGACTTGTTTAGCCTTATCAAGCTCTATTTCACTTTCAGCAACAAGTTCTATTAACTGCTTTTGTTCTATATCATATTCACTTGCCATACGGCTATAACGTTGATCATCCAACTTTCCTAAGATATTATCTTCATAAATTCTTGAAAACAATTTATCTAAATCAGCTATCCTTCTTTTACTACTTTCAATGGTTGCTTTTAACTTTTTAACTTTGTTTTCTTGGAATTCATCGTTTTTCTGTGCTTGAAGATAGAGAAATACCGGCTCATAACAGCGTACAAAATCAGCAAGTTCTGATATAGCCTCTTTAACAATCGTTTCAAGGACAATATCTCTGATGAAATGAATTGAACAACTACCTCTACCATCTTTGTAATTAGAACATCTAAAGAATTCTTGATTTTTCTTTAAGCTCTTTGCAGCGCAGAAATGCAGTTTTGCTCCACAGTCTGCACAATAAACAAGTCCTGAAAACAAACTCGTTCTACCCGTTTTTGTGTTTCTTCGTTTGTTTGCCCTTAATTCCTGAGCTCTAAGCCAAGTGTTTTTGCTGACGATTGGTTCTTGTGTGTTTGGTATAACTTGATATTCGTCTTTATTTCTTTCAATTACCTTATGTACTTTGTAACTGACTGTAGTGCTTTTGCCATTTACTGTACATCCTGTGTATTGTTGGTTGCTAAGAATATGCTTTATTGTATCTCCACACCATCCATAAACATTAGCCGGCATAGGATTGGAAGTTTTTCTTCCGATAGAATAAAAATATGCAGTCGGTGTTAATATCTTTTCACTTTCAAGTTGTTTTGCGATTTGAGAAGGACCTTTGCCTTTAATACATAAATCAAAAATCTTTCGTACAATCTCAGCTGCTGATTCATCTATCAACCATTTTTCTTTATTCTCTTTATCTTTTACATATCCAAATGGAACAGTAGAAGATACTCTAAGACCTTTAGCAGCTTTCATTTGATTGACTGCTCGTATTTTCTTTGATGTTTGTGCTGCATACCATTCATTGAAAATGTTAGAAAATGGCATCATTTCTGTACCACTGTCTTTTGCAGTATCTACATTTTCTTGTATAGCGATAAAGCGAACACCAATCGTAGGATACTTGATTTCAAGATATTCACCGACTTGTAAATAGTTTCTACCAAATCGAGATAAGTCTTTTACAATAACAGTTGAAACTTCACCATTTTCTATCATTTCTTGCATCCGTTTAAAGTCCGGTCTTTCAAATGTAGTTCCGGATATGCCATCATCAATAAAGAATTTAGGATGTAAAAATCCATTTCGTTTGGCATATTCCATAAGTATTTCTTTTTGAGATTGGATTTGTCAAGGGTAATTTCTGCAATAGAGAATGAATATCGCAATGACTCTGATTGGACGGAAGTAATATACTGAGGGAGTTAGGAGCAAGATTTCTACAAGGTAGATTCTCAAAAAATCAGACTGAAGGCTGAAAAAGACCACGATATGATAAAGAGAGAGTGGTAACTAAATCAAAATAAATTGAACAGGTTCGATCGGGTGAGGATTATAAAAGCGCAACAATTATTTATCGTATTGCAATAAATAATTATTGCATTTTTATGTTTGTAGTGGTATAATGCAAATATCAAATAGAAAGGGTGATCTGTATGGAACAGAAAGCACTTGCCAGATGGCTGAAAGGAATCTTGATCGGAATTGCGATATGTGGGATCGTGGTCTATTTTCTTTTGATACCCGAATATGGCGGAAATCTGCGCTCCATGTATCCAGAGTTTGCAGGTCGCTACTGGCCGTGGGTGCTTTTTATCTGGGTATCTTCCATTCCGTGTTTTATTGCCGTGGGACTGTGCTGGAAGATTGCGTCCAATATTGGGAAAGATCGATCTTTTTCTATGGAAAATGCAAAGCTGCTGAAGTGGATTGCCCAACTGGCACTTGGAGATACCTGTTATTTCTTTATTGGAAACCTCGTCTTGCTGGTTCTCAATCAAAGTCATCCGGGCGTTGTACTGTTTTCCATGCTGATTGTGTTTGCAGGTGTGGCCGTGGCGATTGCAGCCGCAGCACTGTCTCATCTTGTGAAGAAAGCAGCAGATCTACAGGAGCAGAGCGATCTGACCATTTGAAGGAAGTGCATGATATGGAAGGTCAAATTATTTTTAATATTGACGTCATGCTCGCCAAACGGAAGATGAGCGTGACAGAGCTTGCAGAACGGGTTGGAATTACCATTGCAAACATCTCCGTTCTCAAAAACGGAAAGGCAAAAGCGTTGAAAATTACTACCCTGACGAAGCTGTGTGAAGTCTTGGATTGCCAGCCAGGAGACCTGTTGGAATTCAGAAAGGGCGATGAAGGTGAAGCATAAAAAACTCCTTGCGGGTTACTTGGTTTCATAGTTGCTGTAGTAGCTCTGGTATAATGTGTGGGCCATTTGTGGTAGTATAAGCCGAAAATCGTGTTGAAACAGAACAAGAAAACCCTGGAAACCTTTGTACTGTAGTTCTTGCGATAGTTGTCAATAGATTGAAAAACGCATCTAATATTTGTATTTAGCTTTGAAAGTGAGGTATGATAGCATGTTTTTTACTGTGTGCACAGGAATTGGAATTTTGCTTATTTTAGCGTTGATCGGATTATTTATTTTATTAAGGCACGATTCCTTAAAATCTGAAAATAATAAAAGAGTATATATTGTGATAGGGGGACTGCAAGCGGTTCACGCAGGATTGTATTTGACAGGAATATTGGATAAAATCGCTCAAACAAATGTATATATTGCATTTGGAATTTGTTCCATTATTTCCATCATATGTATTGTGATGTCTGGTTGGATGTTGCTACCTTTTTCAAAGTTTAAGCATGGAATAAAATATCTGCTTATGTTTATTGCTATACTTCAAGTGATTAGTACAATTATTATATTCTTGTTGCCCGAAGCAGGTATTCCACCATTAATCCAGTTTTAAATACAAAATGGAAGTGATTACCTAAAGTGTTAAATCTATTGTGATCAATCTAACACTCCACAAAGCAGCATCACCTATGCAAGCAAGCTGAGAGCTGCTCACATAGGGGCGGGAATCCCTACCCTATTATAATATAGCTCGCCCCAAAGCATAGTTATGGTTTCGTCTCTCTCTGGCAAGGCTTAAAAGATTTACACCTGCACAAACAAAAAAGCACGGCCCATACTCTGAAATTTGGAGTATGGGCCGTATTTTGAGCGTACCTATTGTCGCCGATATTTGTTATCTTTCCTTATCGGTTCTGTGATTCTTTTCGGTACTGTCAAGAGTTATGCGCAAATTGGTTTGCAGGCCCCTCCCCGCAACAGAGACGTCCTCGTGGGCCGACTCTAAGTGCTTCATATTCATGTATTTCTTGTTACCCCACTGGGTGCCG
>DYCR01000022.1:0-21984 GCA_019418025.1 Clostridiales bacterium
CTCCCTGATAGATCAGGCAGTCATTTCCGACAACCGTTGTGGCTCCCACTACGATTCCGGTGCCGTGGTCAATGACCAATCTTCTGCCGATGGTGGCCGCCGGATGGATTTCCACCCCCGTCAGCCACTTTGCAAGCTGACTGATGAGCCTTGCCAGAAAATAACAGTGATGCCCCCACAGCCAATGGCTGATCCGATAACACAAAATGGCATGGACTCCGTTATAAAGCAGCAGGATCTCCAGCTTTGACCGGGCAGCCGGGTCATTATTCTGGTAGGCCTGCAGCGTCTCCTTTACATGAAGCATAAGACCTCCTTAAACAGTAAATGCCTCTTGCACCAAGGCGGTACAAGAGGCGAAAAAGTCGCGGTTCCACTCTCATTTATCACTCATAGCTGTATCGTAAGCCAACGGACTCTCGTCGCAGCTCCCGGACGCACATTCGCTCAATTCCCTCGCCCGGGCTTACAGCCAACGACCCAGACTCTCTGCCAGCTTCATGAGTTACTCTTTCCGATCACAACCGCATTCAGTTTTTCCTATTTTACCATTTTTCATAGCATATTGTCAAGTTCGATTCATTCTATGCCGCCCACACCGGAAAGGGAACCTACCGTTCCCGCCGGCTCCTGCTCGGGCATATACCAATCAGGAATGAAACTGATGCAGAACGGTTCGTGCGCCCTTGAGCATCTGCGTCATGGTATTGTACCATATATGCCGAGGCATCGCAATAAAAATACGCAGTGCGAACTCCAAGCAGAATCCGCACTGCGCATCAATATGATCAGTTAAGTCCCAGAGCGCTCCAGTTCTTGATGAAGTACTCTGCGCCGGAGTAAACCGTAGTCAGAACAATGACTGCCGTTACCGCAATATTCAGCACATGGATCGTCGGGAATGCCATCATCAGGCACAGGCCGATCATTGTGCTTGCCGTCTTGACCTTGCCGCTCCAGCCGGCTGCGATGACAGTACCGTTGCCGACCGCCACCAAACGAAGTCCGGTCACGGCAAATTCTCTGGCCAGCACGATCATCAGTGCCCAAGCAGGCATCATCCCCCACTCCACAAACATGGTCATTGCCGCAATGGTCAGCAGCTTATCTGCCAGCGGATCCAGAAACTTGCCGAAATCGCTGACCTGATTGTAGTGACGGGCAATGTATCCATCCACAAAATCCGTTGCACTTGCCACGATAAAGACTGCAAGACCGATCCACATCCACATCCCTGCCTGACCGTGGCTCAGATACATCAGCACCATATACACCGGGATCATCGCCACCCGCAGCAGGGTAATCTTACTTGCCGTTGTCATTTTTATCAATCCTCCACGATATAGCCGGTCAACTCGCCGTCCACGCTGCCATCGATGCAGACATTGACAAACTGCCCTTCTCGGATCGCTTCCTCCGCAGAGATCCAGACTCTTCCGTCGATGTCGGGCGAATCGGCAAAGCTGCGTCCATAATACTGTCCGGACTCCTCGTCGTAACCCTCGCACAGGACCTCAAGGCACTTGCCCACCATGGATGCATTGTATTCATCCATGATTCTGGACTGAAGCTCCTCCACGATCTGTGCCCGCTGCTGAGCGATCTCCTCATCGGGATACTCCATCAGTGCGGCCTCACTGCCCTCCTGCGGAGAGAAGGGAAATGCACCTACCCGCTCCAGTCTCTGCTCTTTTAGGAAGTCACACAGCTCTGCAAACTCCTCCTCCCCCTCACCGGGCAAGCCCGTGATGACACTGGTGCGCAGCACCAGACCGGGTATCCTTCTGCGCAGCTCTTGGAACAGCCAGCGAATGTATTCGCCATTTCCTCGGCGGTTCATCTTCTCAAGGATCATATTGTTGCAATGCTGAATGGGAATGTCCAAATATTTCAGGATCTTCGGCTCATTTGCGATGGTGTCGATCAGCTCCTGATCGATCTCATCCGGATAAACATAGTGCAGTCTGACCCAGTGGATATCGTCGATCTTACATAGCTCCCGCAGCAGCGTAGGCAGCAAACGCTTCCCCTCAGGAAGATCCGTGCCGTACCGGCTGGTGTCCTGCGCCACGACGATCATTTCCCGAACGCCTTGGCTTGCCAGCACCCGAGCCTCATAGAGGACCTCATCCAGACCTCGGCTGCGGAACCTGCCCCGCAGAGAAGGGATCACACAATAGGCGCAATGATTGTCACAGCCCTCTGCGATTTTCAGGAATGCATAGTGCTGCGGGGTGGTCAGCACGCGGCCCACTTCCTCTTCCGGCTGATCAATGTCACCAAAGTCAAAAACCTTCTCCCCGTTCAGTAGCTTGTCGATCGCATCGACGATATGGGTGTAGCTTCCGGTTCCCAGTACACCGTCAACCTCCGGCATTTCATCCAGAATATCCTGCTGATAGCGCTGAGAAAGACATCCTGTCACTAGGATTTTCCCCACCATCCCGGCATCCTTCAGGCTCCCGGTCTGCAAGATATTGTCGATTGCCTCTGCCTTTGCCGAGTCGATAAAGCCGCAGGTATTAATGACGACCACATCGCTGCCAACTACATCTGCCTCAATTGTGTGCCCCGCCTCCTGCACGCGGTACATCATCCGCTCGCAGTCCACCTGATTTTTGGCACAACCCAAAGAAATAAAACCTATCTTTGCCATAAATTATCCTCCGAAAAATTCATCCGTTTCTTCTCCCAAAGATTCCAACGCCCTGCGGACAGCACCATAGCTGTGTCCTCGACGCAGCAGTCCATCGATCGCCCGCTTTTTCTGACGTTCATCCGCCCCCGCCGGAAGCTTGCTTCGGAGAAATTTCAATATGTATTCTGTCTGCTCGGGATAGTCCTCAAGTGCTTCATCCCAGAGCGCCTTTGGAATTTGCTTTTCATACAGCGCCTGCTTTGCACGGCTTCTTCCATAGCCCTTTGCAATGCATCTGGATACGATCTGGGCAGCAGTCTGCCGATCGTCCACCAGATGGAGCTCCTCCATCCATGCAACCGCTTCCTTCGCCTGCTGTGCATTTTCTCCCTTTTGCACCAGTCTCTGCTCCAGAACCTTTCGGGAAACGCTGCTAGCAGATACGATCCGCACCGCCCGCATTTTTGCCGAGTAAGCCCCTGCACTTTCCTGCAGGGACACCATCTGCTCATCCGACAGCTCAAGCCCAGGAAACAGGCCGTAGTCCTCGATCAGCTGACGGTACACCCGCATCGACAGCCCTGAGGAAAACTTGATCAGGATGCGCCCAGACCGATCGGGACTGGACGCAATGGAATCAATCCTCATCATCAAAGTCGTCGGCGCTTACGGCAATTGCCTTTTCAGCAGCCTTTGCCTGAGGCCGGGCCGCACCGCCCATCAGCTTGTACATGTTATCCCGAACCTGCTGCTCGACCTGATCCGCAATTTCGGGGTTGTTCTGCAAATACGCCTTGACAGAGTCCTTGCCCTGACCGATGCGCTCTTCACCCATGCTGAACCAGCTTCCGCTCTTCTGGACAATATCCAGCTGAACCGCCAGATCCACCAGTTCGCCCCACTTGGCGATGCCCTGACCGTACATGATATCGAAATGTGCTTCACGGAAAGGAGGCGCCACCTTGTTTTTGACCACCTTGACACGGGTCTTGTTGCCGATGATGTTGCCGCCCTCCTTCAGAGATTCCACTCTGCGGACATCCAGACGGACAGAAGAATAGAACTTCAGCGCATTGCCGCCGGTGGTCGTTTCGGGGTTGCCGTACATCACGCCGATCTTCATACGCAGCTGGTTGATGAAAATGACCACGCAGTTGGTCTTTGCGATGGTGCCTGCCAGCTTACGCAGGGCCTGAGACATCAGACGAGCCTGCAAGCCGACAAAGGTGTCACCCATCTCGCCTTCGATTTCCGCACGGGGGGTCAGAGCCGCAACCGAGTCAACGACGACTGCATCCACAGCGCCGCTGCGGACCAGTGCATCGGTGATCTCCAATGCCTGTTCACCGGTATCCGGCTGAGAAACCAGCATATTATCCGTATCCACGCCCAGAGCCGCCGCATAAACGGGGTCGAGTGCATGCTCGGCATCCACAAAGGCGACCTCTCCGCCCTGCTTCTGTGCCTCTGCCAGAATATGCAATGCCAGTGTGGTCTTACCGGAGGACTCCGGTCCGTAGATCTCGATGATTCTTCCCTTGGGGACACCGCCGATTCCCAGCGCCGCATCCAGAGCCAGTGAGCCTGTGGGAATTGCCTCCACATTCATCTCGGGCCGGTCACCCAGACGCATCACCGCGCCCTTACCAAAACTCTTTTCAATCTGAGAAAGTGCTGTGTCCAGCGCTTTTTTCTTGTCGCTTGCGGGTGTAGGCGCCTCGTATGCGCCGGTTTTCTTTGCCATAATCAATTATCCTCCCTGCAATATTGGGCAAGACATGCCCGTTCTCTATCATTAAAATCCTTGACCCTCTGTCGGACCGTAAAGCCCTCCTGGGTCATGATCCGGCATACATCGTCTCCCTGCCCCATTCCAAACTCAAAGCAGAGATAACCGCCGGGTTTCAGGCACGTGCGGTAGTTCCTTGCGATGGCCCGGTAAAAATCCAGACCGTCAGCACCGCCCCACAGAGCCATATGCGGCTCAAAATTTTTGACGCTGTCATCCAACTGCTCCATCTCCTGTGTGGTCACATAGGGCGGGTTGGAAACGATCATATCAAACTTCCCCAGAAAAGCAGGCGGCTCCTTCATGGCATCCACCTGCACGCAGGAGACCCGACCGGACATTTTATGGTTGGTGACGTTTTTCTTTGCCACCGCCAATGCCTGTCTGGACAGGTCCGCCAAGGTGACCTTAGCGTCCTTCACACGGTCAGCAATTGCCAGTCCCACACAGCCCGATCCGGTACACAAATCTAAAATTCTGGGAGCTTCATCCAAAAATAAAGCCTGACGTATGGCAATTTCTGCCAAAGCACAGGTATCGTCTCTGGGGATCAGGACATCTCTGGTCACAACAAGATTCATCCCATAAAAATCCCATTCCCCCAATACATATGCCAAAGGCTCGCCGCTGACGATCCGCTCCACAGCAAGCTCCAGCTTCTGGGTTACTTCATCGAGAGCATACTTATCCCCGTCGGCGATCAGCGCCTCCTGACTCTTGCCGGAAATATGCTGCAGCAGCTGTCTGGCCAGTATGCCTGCCTGCCGAGGGTCATCGCCCGATGCCAGAAAGCCCCGACGCGCCTCTAAATACAGATCTGCGTATTTTTTCACCATGCGTCACTACCTTCCTGCTCCGGCAGCACCGCCTTCACTGCCTCGATCGCAACCTCGATCATGGTATCATCCGGCTCGTTTGTGGTGAAATTCTGCATCCACAGACCGGGGGCCGTCACGATTCTGGTCAGCCAATTGTCCGTTCTTCCCACCCATCGATTGATCTCATAGCTGAATGCCACGACCAACGGCAGAAGCAGCAGCTTGAACAAAATCATGATGAACTTATAGGCCACGGTCCCTCGCATCAGCTCCAGTGCAGGGACAAGGTCCAGAAGCACCGATGATGCTACGCTGAAAATCAGGATCGACAGGATCATCACCACCAGCAGAAAGCTCGTTCCGCACCGGGGGTGCAGTCTGGTCTGACTGCGTACATTTTCAACCGTAAGGGGCAGCCTTGCCTCATAGCAGCGGATGGTCTTATGCTCCGCTCCATGATAGGCAAACAGACGCTTCATATCCTTCATTTGAGAAATGATCACCATGTACGCCATAAAAATGATCATCCGGATCAGTCCCTCAATCAAATTGATGCCGATATTGCTATCGATCCACCGATCAAAAAATCCGCCAATGACCATGGGCAGCACAAAAAACAGCACGATAGACAGTCCCAAGCCTACAACAGCGGCACTTGTTACCAAAAATTTCTGGAAGCGGTCACTCCCCATTTTTTTCTCCAGCCACTGATCGAATTTGCTGGGCTCTTCGGTCTCCCCTCCTTCGGCGGCAAGATCCGCAGAGTGGAGCAGCGCCTTCACGCCCACGATCTGGGCATCAAAGAAGTTATACACCCCTCGAATCAGGGGCCATTTCAGCGCCGATCCCTCCTTCAGGATGCGCCGCTGTGTCAGCTCGACATTCAGACCATCCTTTGTGCGGCAAACCACCGCGTCCTTTTCAGGCCCTCGCATCATGATCCCTTCAATCAGCGCCTGTCCGCCTATCATGGTCTTGAATTGTTCGCAGGAATTACAAGTTTCTTTCTTCGCCATGTATATGATCCTCACTGATTTGCAGGCAGGCGCACCGATACCAGTGTACCGCCGCCCACTGCATTTTGCAATTCTAATGCACCGCCGTGCATCTGGACGATCTCATCGCTCACCGCCAGACCGATGCCGGAGCCTCTGGCCTTGGAGCTTCCCTTGTAAAATTTCTTCTTTACGAGGGAGATCTCATCCTCCGGTATTCCCGGACCGTAATCCCGAATGTGGATGATGACCTCATTGCCGGTATAGCAGATGTCCGAGTCGATCTGCTTGCCTTCTCCTCCATGCTTCGCCGCGTTATCCAAAATATTCAGAAATACCTGCCGCAGGCGTTTTGGGTCGCAGGAGATCTCCGGGATATCCTCATCATGATCCTGATAGTTCAGCACGATGCCCTCCTGCTTCAGCCGGCTGCCGTACATGTACACCGTGTCCTCAAACTCTCCGCGGATATCGACTTTCTCTATATTCAGCGTCATGCGTCCGTCCTGTATCCTCGTAAAGTCCAGCAGTTCAACGACCATCTCGGTCAGGCGCCTTGCTTCACGCAGGATGATCCCCATGCCTCTGCGGGTCTGCACCGGGTCCATGGAATCCATGGACAGCAGCGTCTCGCCCCATCCGGTGATCGCCGTCAGCGGGGTGCGCAGCTCATGGGAAAGGGACGATATGAACTCCGTCTGGGTTTTTTCATTCTGGTTGATCTGCATGGACATCTCGTTGATTGCATCGGCAAGCTCTCCGATCTCATCCAGATATTTGGTCTGGATCTGCGCACCGTAGCTGCCGCCTGTGATACGCTTTGCCGTTTCCGTAATATCGGCGATCGGTATCAGGATCGAATGGATGTAATAGTTGCTGGTCAGCACCAGAATCAGCAGGAACACAAGGCAGAAAAACACCGTGATCAGTACGATATAGGTGATCTGCATGTCCATCACTCTTGTGCTGGTCACAAAACGAAGGACCCCGATCACCTCACCGCCGTTATAGATCAGCGGAGTGGATACTGCCATGATCCGTTCACCGGTGTTTTGATCCTTGCCCACGAATGTCTCGGCATCCCGCTTCGTCATTGCCTGAGAAATCTCAGGGGTCTGGGGTGCCTTCCCTGCCCAAGGGCCATAGGAGGATGCTACGATCCGGCCCTGCTGATTGATAAACTGCAACTCAATATGGTTCCTGTCCTCGTACGTTTCCGTAAAATCCACACAGGACTGGTAAAATTTTGAATAATCAAAATTGATGCTTTCTTCAAAAAAATCCTTGGTTGTCTTGGCTCTGTAACGCAGATCTGATTCCATGCCGGAATAGTAATACGTCGAAAAGCTGGCTGTCACCAGAAGCACACTGACCAACGCCAACGGCACCACAACCAGAAATGTATTCATAAGCCATCTGCGCCGCAGACCACCCAATTTTTTCATGCGCTTCTCCCTGTCGTTTTTAATTTACGCGCCCCACTTGTATCCAAAGCCCCACACCGTGGTGATATAGGTGGGATTTGCCGTGTCATCCTCAATTTTGATCCGCAGGCGGCGGATGTTCACGTCAACGATTTTCAGTTCGCCCTCATACTCTCTGCCCCATACGGCAGAAAGGATATCCTCTCTGGACAGCGCTCTGCCCGGGTTCTGCATGAACAGCTTCAGGATCGAGTACTCTACCTGTGTCAGACGGATTCTTGCCCCCGCCTTCTCCAGCGTGTGGTTGCGTGTGTTCATCACAAAGGGCCCCTGTGTCAAAAGCTCCGAAGCTGCCGTGGCATCCCCGCCGATCCGGCGGTAAAGTGCATCGATCCTCGCAGTCAGCTCCGCAGGGGAAAAGGGCTTTGTCACATAGTCATCTGCTCCGGTCATCAGCCCCGTGACCTTATCCATTTCCTGGGTTCTGGCAGTCAGCATGATGATGCCCATCTGCTTATTGTTTGCCCGGATGCTCCTGCAAACCTCAAACCCATCCGTGTCCGGCAGCATGATATCCAGGATCGCCACGCCGATATCCGGATTCTCACTGATCTTCCGCAAGGCCTCTTCTCCGGTGCCTGCTTCGATGGCCTCGTAGCCTGCACGCTTGAGATTGATGACAACGAACGATCTAATATTGACTTCATCTTCTAAAATCAATACTTTTTTCATAATATTTCCTCACATTTCTCCCGTTTTCCAATCAGATTGGATCAAATGGAACGCGCGCTTGAGATGATCCTCATTCACACCCATCAGCCGCGCCTCGTCCTCCAGCTCGCCGGCATAAACAACATTGTCGGTCTTGGTCAGAACAAATCGGTGATTCTCCGCCGCCTGAGCAGACCGCTCGCTTCCCGTCAGGATATAAAGGGTCCAAAGCTTGTCATACTGTTGTTTTTCCTCATTCCACAGATGGAAGCTGTATCGCCCGCTATCCTCGCTGATGACGTTCATCCGCTCAGCCGTCTGATCCGGCAAATCCACGTACCAGCCCTCAGGCTGGTTGTGATAGGTATATTGTTTCTCGGTTTTGCTGCCGTCCAGATCCATCTCAGACCAGCGTATCATGTATTCCTGCTGTTTTGTGTCGGGCATCTGTCCGTACATCTCCACCAGCTCCGGAATCTCCATAATGCCGTCCTGATCGATATCATCAGGATAAATAAAATCATTGCGCAGAGCCTTCATCCCCGTGTCGAGCTTTGCCGACAGGGTCACGTTGGTGAGGACCGAATCCTTCAGCGCCACTACGTCTGTTGTAATGACCGTATCATCCACGCTGCTGGAAACAAAGGCTGCCTGTTGGCCGCCGGAAAGCGTCCCGTAAACGACCCTCTTTACCTGATTGAGCGGTCTGGAGAGCTGTACATCAATGGATTTATCCACAGCATTCCTTTGAATATCATATGAGGAGATCAGCCCGGGTTCTGCCTCGGTGCGTCCGGGATTCAAAACGATGATCTCGTCCCGGGAATCTCCATCCATATCCCATGTCATATATTTCTGATAACTGGCAGTCAGGAGCTTCACCGGCTTGTCCTCGGAAAATTTGTAAACAGTCAGGCTCCTGAGGACCTGATCCTGCACCTGCCGACCGACGATCATTTCAAGGCCCGGCTCCCCATCCATCTGCACATAATCCACCTGTTCAAATGCCGAGCCGGTGCTGTCGATGGTGTTGCTGAGCTTATATTCTCCATTCTCTCTGGAGAAAATCATAATGCTCAGCGGTTTTTCCTGAGTCCCTTTCGTAAAGACCACGGCCTCTTCTGCTGTATCGCCGTCTAAATCGATGAGCTGCACGGGCTGTTGATTGTCCCCGGAAATCGGAGCAGAAAAGCCCTTGCCCTGCATCGCCTGATCCATCACCGTCTGGAGGTTGGTAAATCCTTCTGAACGTCTGGGAGGGCTGTACATCTGATCCACAGTCATCACACATCCGCTGAGCGCCATCACCAGTGGTGTGATCACAGCGGCTAAACCGATTCTCTTATGTTTCATTCTGCTGTCCCTCCTCCTTTCGACTGGGTATTATACCACTTTCTTCCGAGAAATGGAAGTTATTTCAAAACGACATTCTCTTCCCCCAAGCGGGATTTCAGCTCCCTGAGCATGGATTCTGTAATGCCGCACCGCGTTCCCCGCCGGTGCTTTGTATCAGAAAAATACAACACAGCAGGGTTCTCACCCGGGAACATATTCAGGATCGCCTTCACCTTGTGGTAGTTCGGGTCCTGTTCGCTGCACAGGCGCAGATAAAGCGTGCCCGTCAGATTTTTTTTCGGCGCTTTTTCCATCTGCTCTGCCCCGGATTCTGAAAAGTCCGAAATGGGTCTTGCCCGATTGACTACGATCTGGGGTTCCTTTTCGTCACGAATGGACAGTCTGCCTGTGATAACGACCGGAGCATTTTCCTTCAGGTATCCGCCATATTGGCTTAACACATTAGAAAATGCCAGCATTTCCAGAGCTGCCGTGTCATCCTCCACGGTGATGTAGGCCATCAGGGAATTGTTCCTTGTGGTTTTCATCTTCACAGATTGGACGATTCCGGCAACGCTGATGATCTGGTCATCCTGATAATGACTTTCCTCATCCAAAAGCGCCCCAATGGGGACCACGTGGGTATTTTTCAAAAACGGTCTGTAATCATCCATGGGGTGTCCGCTCAGATAAAGCCCCGTGGTTTCCTTTTCCATGGTCATCAGGTCCGCTTTACTCAGTTCCGGCAAAGAAGGGATCGGTGTCTCGGCCCCCGGCTCATCTGCATCCATCATGCCGAACAGCCCCATCTGGCCCTCCAGATTCTTCTTCCTGCTGGTAGAAATAGAGTCCATCATAGACTCATAGACCGCCAGCAGTTCACTGCGGTGTCTGCCAAAGCAATCCATCGCACCGCATTTGATCAGATTTTCAACCGCCCGCTTGTTCAGTTCCTCCCCCATCCGCTGGAGGAAGTCCTCCAGTGAGCGGAAGTCTCCCCCCTCCTGACGTTTGGAAACCATACTGCGGATCAGTCCGCGGCCGATGTTCTTGACTGCGCCCAGTCCAAATCGGAGGTTTTCCCCCTCAACGGTGAAAACATCCTCTGACTTATTGATATCCGGAGGCAGTGCAGAAATGTCCATTTCCTTGCACTCTGCAATATAACCGGAGATCTTCGCGGCAGAGTCCAGAACCGATGTCATCAGGGCCGCCATGTATTCCCGTGGATAGTGGCACTTTAAATAGGCCGTTTGGTAAGACACAACAGCATAGCAGACCGCATGGGCCTTGTTGAAGGCATAGTTTGCAAAATCAACGATCTCATCATAGATCGACTGCGCTGCCGCCTCACTGACTCCCTTGGCTACCGCACCGGGAATCCCCTGCTCGGCATCACCGTAGACAAAAACCTTACGCTCGGCCTCGATGACCTTCATCTTCTTTTTGGAGATCGCACGTCGGATATTATCCGCCTGCCCCATGGTGTATCCGCCCAGACTGCGGAAGATCTCAATGACCTGCTCCTGATAGACGATACAGCCGTAGGTGACCCGCAGGATCGGCTCAAGCAGAGGCGTCTTGTAGGTGATCTTACGGTGATCCAGTTTGTTCGCAATAAATACAGGGATCGAATCCATAGGGCCGGGACGGTACAGCGCCACGATAGCCGTCATATCTTCGATAGAGGTGGGCTTCATATTGATGCACACGCCTGTAATACCGGCAGATTCCAGCTGGAATACACCTTGGGTTTTTCCCTCCGAGAGCATGTGGAAGGTCTCGGGATCGTCATCCGGAACCTTGTCGATGGAAAAGTCAGGAGTGTGACGGCGGATCTGCTGCTCAGCATCCTTGATCACGGTCAGGTTCCGCAGCCCCAGAAAGTCCATCTTCAAAAGGCCCAGCTCCTCGATGGTCGTCATGGTGTACTGGGTGACGATGGTATCGTCATTCCGGGACAGGGGTACATAATCGCACACCGGGCGGGCCGTAATCACGACACCCGCTGCATGGGTCGAGGTATTTCTCGGCATGCCTTCCAAGCTTCTTGCCGTATCAATGAGCTTCTTTACACGCTCATCTTCATCATACATTGCCTTCAGCTGCGGGGATGTTTTCAGCGCTTCATCCAAGGTGATATGCAGCGTCGTCGGCACCAATTTGGCAACCACGTCCGTCTCTGCATAGCTGAAATTCAAAGCACGCCCCACGTCACGGATAGCGCCGCGGGCCGCCATGGTGCCGAATGTGGCGATCTGGGCCACATGGTCTGAGCCATATTTACCCATGACATATTCGATCACCTCACCTCTGCGCTCCTGACAGAAGTCGGTATCAAAGTCCGGCATGCTGACACGTTCCGGATTCAAAAACCGCTCGAAAATCAGCGCATACTTCATGGGATCGACTTCTGTGATATGCATGCAGTACGCCACGATGGAAGCCGCACCCGAACCACGGCCGGGACCGACGGGAATGCCGGACTCCTTTGCATATCGAATAAAATCCCAGACGATCAGGTAGTAATTCACATATCCCATCCGACTGATGACATCGATCTCATACTCCAGACGGTCTTTATATTCCTGAGGAGGATTTTCATAACGCTCCGCAAAGCCCTCATAGCAAAGCTTGCGGAAATAAGTTTCACTGGTAAATCCCTCGGGAACCGGGAACGTGGGAAGATGGTATTGGTTAAATACAAATTCCACATTGCACCGACGGGCGATTTCCACCGTATTGTCAAAGGCCTCTTCATATCCCGGGAACAGGGTTTTCAGCTCTTCCTCGCTCTTGAGGTAAAATTCCTGACTCCCAAAGCGCATACGGTTCTGCTCGTCAACCGTCCTTCCGGTCTGAATGCACAGCAGGACATCCTGCATCGCCGCATCCTCTTTACGCAGATAGTGGGCGTCGTTGGTCACAACCAACGGCAGTCCCGTCTCACGCGCAAGCCGCTGAAGCCCCTGATTCACCGGAACCTGTTCATCGATCCCATGATCCTGCATCTCCAAAAAGAAGTTCCCTTCCCCGAAAATGCCGGATAGCTTCAATGCATATTCTTTTGCACCTTCATAGTCATTGTGCAGAAGCCTCTGCGGAACCGCACCGCCCAGACAGGCAGACAGCGCAATCAATCCATCGTGATACTGCTCCAGCAGATCCAGATCCACTCTGGGCTTGCCGTAAAAACCATCGGTAAAGGCACAGGAAACCAGTTTGCAGAGATTCTGATACCCCTGCATATTTTCGCACAAAAGCACCAAATGGTTCGATTCATTATCCACACCATGAACACGATCCGAGATTTTTCTCGGTGCAACATAGACTTCGCAGCCAATGATCGGCTTTACGCCTGCGGCCTTTGCGGCCTTGTAAAAGTCGATGCAGCCATACATAACTCCATGATCGGTGATCGCAATGGCATCCTGCCCCAGTTCCTTTACACGCTCCATCATCTTTCCGATGCGGCATGCACCGTCGAGCAGACTGTACTCCGTATGGACATGAAGATGTACAAACCCCATTAGCCTTCCTCCTTGGCAATCATCATCAGTTTCTTCAATCGGTGATTCATGGCAGGCTTTGTGATGGGCGGCTCCATCATGGCAGCCAGCTCCGTCAGACTGGAAACGGGGTTCTGCTCCCTGGCCAGTGCCGCCTGCTGAAGCTTTACAGGCAGCTGATCCATCAGATTCCGCTGACGGATGATCTTGATGGCATTGATCTGCTCCTGTGCCGCATCCACCACCTTAGACGTATTGGCCTCATCGCAGTTGCAGCGGCGGTTCACCTTGTTTTTCAGTTCTTTTTCCAATTTTGCTTCCATGATGCCCATGGCGGCAACCGGCGCCCCCAAGAAGGTCAGACAGTCCGATATCAAGTCGCTTTGCTTCAAATAAAGTACTTGACTTCCGCCTCTGCCTGCCATTTTGGGATAAAAGCCCAGTGTCTCTTCCATCAGGGCATAGGTCTCTCTGGCAACCGCCTGATGGGCCGTCGCCAATTCCAAATGGTAGCCCTTGACCGGATCGGTCACCGAGCCGCCTGCCAGAAACGCCCCCTTGAGGAAGGACATCCGGCAGCACTCCTCTTCCAGAACAGACAGATTTACATGAAGCGACACCATTTTCTCCGGTTCAAATCCATAGGTCGCGAAGATCTCGTGCAGCTTTTCAGGGTCCGTGATCTGGAATACCAGCTTCCCCGGTGCCGCCACGGAAGGGAACTCATCAAATTCCAGTGCAAACGCCTTCCGAAAAAGCTTCGGCAGAAGCATGGCAAAATCACGACTTTCGGTAACGATCCGAACGGTGTCACTGGTAAAGGTATTGCCATAGAGCAATACCCCGAATGCCTGCGCCACGGCACAGCAGCGTTTTGACGGAAAATCCCTGCAAATTTCCGCCTTTGCACCGGCAGAAAAGGACAGATTCATTTCCACTCACTCCTCACTGCCAGATTCGCACTTCCGGCTCCAAGCGGATGCCGGTCTTTTCATATACTCGGTCGGACACTTGCTTGAGCAGGCTTTTTACATCCTCTGCGGTAGCATTGCCCAAATTGACAACAAAGCCCGTGTGCTTCTCGGAAACAGCGGCTCCGCCGACCTGAAAACCCCGCAGTCCCGTGTCAGAAATCAGCGCAGAGGCGTATCCGCCCACAGGCCGCTTGAAGGCAGAGCCGGCACTGGGCATATCCAGCGGCTGCGATGCCGAACGCTTGCCCATCAATTCGTGGATGCGGCTGAGGATCTCCTCCTCCGGCTTCGGCTCAAGCTCAAATTCTGCCGCAACGACGATCCAGTTGTTGTCCTGAATGGCACTGTGCCGATAGGAAAAATCCACCTCATCACGGGTCAGCCACTTGCAGTTTCCCTGACGGTCCACAATGCGCACACGGGTGCATACATCCTTGATTTCTCCACCGTAGGCTCCGGCGTTCATGAACACGCCGCCGCCAACGCTTCCGGGGATGCCATGGGCAAACTCCAAGCCGGAGAGCCCCTGCTTTGCCGCATACAGCGCCGCACGGCTCATGGTCACACCTGCCATGACACGGATGCCGGTGGTCCCCACCCGCTCCATTCCGTCAAGACAGTCCTTCAGGCAGATCACCAGACCGCGGATGCCTTCGTCAGGCGCAAGCACATTGGTCCCTGCGCCAAGTATAGCAGAATCAATATCCATTTTATCGGACAATTCCAACAGCTTGGACAGTTCCTCCTCATTCTTGGGAAAGGCGATGCACTCTGCATTTCCGCCGATTCGGAAGGATGTGTACTTAGAAAGGGGCTGCTCACTCTGCAGCTCTAAAGTCGGGATATTTTCCCGAATTTCATGAATAAAATCAATCATTTTCAATATAAACACCTCCGGGTGTATAATGTATATAGTATATCATAACGCTTCTGTTTTTTCAATTATTACAGAATGTTAAATTTTCTTTTCTATGCGAAAAAGGCAGCCGAACCAATCGACTGCCCTTTTATGTAAGCTTTATTTTTCCACGATCTCAAGCACTTCCATCGGACATGCCTTGACGCAGATTCCACAGGCGATGCACTTGGAGGTAGCTGTGTCTACATTAGCCACCATGACCTTCATGGGACATACCTCAACGCACTTGCCGCAGTTGGTACATAGTTTCTTGTTGATCATATAAACCCCGGTTTTGGGATTCTGGGTGATCGCGCCGAATTCGCAGACCTTAGCACACTTGCCGCACTGAATGCAGGTCATAGGCTTGGCGCCGCCATTTTTGCCGGAGACGATTTGGATTGCAGATTTTTCTGGGTCAAATGTTTTGTAAAAGGCAACGGAACAGGCACGCACGCACTCCAGACATGCCATACAGGCAACGTCTTTTTTGACAGATAGTTTCTTCATCGCAAAGGATTCTCCTTTATTCGTTATGATATCCCTCTCATTATACTCTTTCGTCAAGTAAAATGCAATGATTATTTGATAAATTTTTATCGTATTATTTTTATCAATATGTACAAATGAAATTTTGTCTATTTTTCAGAATATCGGAAATACTATACCTGTCACAATCATCACAAGGAGGATTATTATGAAAAAATATATCTGCGGTGCGGCCGGACTGCTGCTGGCCGCCACAATGTTGTTCGGATGCGGAAAATCGAATGTCTCTGAACATCCCAACGGGATGATCACTGCCCCCACATCCATCACACCGACTATGATCCCGGAGCCGTCCATGACCGCTCCAACCACGCAGGCAAACAGCTCAAGCCCGTCTACACACGAGACGGCAGAGCCCTCTCACTCCACGGAAACGACCGGGTCCGTCCCTTCCGGGACCTCCGGTACCGAGGAGACCTCAAACCACGCACAGGAGAAGCGTTCTGATATCCGAAGATAACGATTGGGCGCAGATTATGATCTGCGCCCAATACTTATAAAACCGTTACATATCGTGTGATGTTGCGCTTCATCCGCTCCACTGCGTCCAACGCCGCTTCCACAGGGTCAATATCCTCATGCTCCTTCCACGCCGCAAGGATCGAACTGCCGGAGCAGCAGATCGCCCCATGCCCCAGCGCATCAAATGCCTCGGACGCATTCCGCGCATTGGCTCCCGATACGTCCAGACCGTCTACGACCAGAAAGATACTGGGGTATTTTTTTCGCAGCAGCTGCAGGCTCGTGGCACTGGTCGCTCCGGCCATTGCAGAAATTCTGGAATATCCGCATCGGCATCCGGCACCTTCTCCCCACCCGCTCAGCAGATCGGCCACTGCCATATGCACCAGACGGCCTCCTGTTTGCAGATCCTGAATTTCCATGCCTGACTTGTTGGCCGTCCTCAGCACAACAAATACATCCTGCCCCTTCTTTGCCGAGGCTGCAATATAAGGCTTCAGGCAGTCAGACCCACCGTAAGAGCATAAGCTGATACCATCACAGGGGTATTGATCCCCGATAAGCAGCTGAGTTGCACGATCCGCTGCCGCTCCGGCCTTTTCCAGAACCATCCAGTCCAGAATCA
Source organism: Clostridiales bacterium (assembly GCA_019418025.1). Lineage (GTDB taxonomy): Bacteria > Bacillota > Clostridia > Oscillospirales > Oscillospiraceae > Faecousia. The sequence continues at coordinate 16,728 of DYCR01000022.1, forward strand.
CATAGTATCCCATGCTTTTTGCGCATTGCATCAGGCGCTGCATCTGTTCGATCCCACCGGGTCCCAGCAGTGCAAATGCCGCAAAATCCACACGGATCGCAGGAACACGATCCCGGAAGGCCGACAGCAGTGTACAGCAATAATCCCCCACGCCCACCGCATTTTTCTCATAGCCGGACGGCAGAAAATCATACACGGGTGCAAAAATAACAGCCGAGGGGTTTTTGCATTTCCGAATGTTGCTTTGCAATACATCTATGGACATACGCAAATCCTCCATGTATTTTCTTTTTATTATAACATATATCGTCAAGCAATCAAACAAAAAATCATATTTTCCATCTTTGTTTTCCAAAATTCGGACATACTAATCCTGTGCAGCCGCACAGAAACACAAGGAGGTATGAACGATGAAAGCATGGCCTTTGGCAATGGGTGTCGGTCTAGCCGCAGGAGCGATGGCCGCAATGATGCTGCCGCCTCATTCCAGCGCAAAGAAGATGGTCACAAAAGCCGCCGGCAAGGTAGAGGATGCCGCAACTCAGGTGGCAGAAAAAGTTCTGGACGAGATCACAAGCTGAATAAACAGCATGTCATTCCGCCCAATCAGAAAATGATTCGGAGATAGATTCAGCCCTCTGTCTCCGGATCAACGCAAAAAGAGGATTCCGAAAAAGGTCCCTTGACCGGACCGATCTCGGAATCCTTTTTGTATCAGACAAAATATCCGCCTATCCGATATCAACTGCAACGCCCCTGAACCATTCGCTTCTCAGGCGTTTTTTGCAGCATAAAAACGGTACGGCACTGCCACAGGGTGGAGCGCCGTACCGCTCAGAGCGATGTCAGCCATCGCAAGGTCATTTTTTGCTGTTTTACTCGATGTCCAGAGTTACCTTGTCCTCTGACAGCCCTACCGCAATGCGGCTGATGGGATGCTCAAAGCTGTCGATGATCGCCTCGGAAATGGGATCCTCCAGTTCCTTTTGGATGGTTCTGCGGAGATTTCTTGCACCGTAAACCGTAGAGTACGCCTTCTTCACCAGATGGTCCCGCACCTCGTCATTCCAAGAAAGCTCCAGTCCGCGAGCAGACAGGCTGTCTCTCAGCTCGCCCAGCATAATATCCGCAATCCCATGGAAATTGTCCTCGGTCAGCTGATTGAAGGTAATGATCTCATCCACACGGTTGATAAACTCAGGTCTCAGGAATTCAGACAGCGCCTTCATGGTCCGTTCCTTGACCTGATCCGCTACTGTCCGACCAAAGCCGAGACTGGTCACCCGTCCCTCACTTCCGGCGTTGGAGGTCATCACGATAATGGTGTTTTCAAAATTGACCAGACGTCCCTGCGCATCCGTGATCCTGCCGTCATCCAAAACCTGAAGCAGTACATTCAGCACATCCGGGTGTGCCTTTTCAATCTCATCGAAAAGCACAACGCTGTAAGGCTTGCGCCGGATCTTCTCAGTCAGCTGGCCTGCCTCATCATAGCCCACATAGCCGGGAGGCGAACCGATCAGCTTGGAAACCGTGTGCTTTTCCATGTACTCCGACATGTCAAGGCGGATCAGTGCGTCCACGCTGTCAAACATATCATTAGCCAGACACTTGACAAGCTCCGTCTTGCCGACGCCGGTGGGACCAACAAAAATAAAGGAAACAGGGCGTTTTTTAGGAGAGATCCCCACACGATTCCGCCGAATTGCCCGAGACACGGCGTCCACGGCTTCATCCTGTCCCACGATGTGGGCTCTCAGCCGTTCAGACAGGCCCTTGATCTGCTGATATTCCTGCGCCTTGATTTTGCTTGCAGGGATCTTCGTCCAAAGCTCAATGATCCGGGCAAGGTTCTCCATTGTCACCGCAGGGGGCGGCACCTGCTCCAGCTCTTCGATCTGGGCGGCAATCTGCAACAGCTTGCTGCGCAGGGTCGCAAGCCTTTCATAATGCTCGTTTTCCGTATCCTCTGTGAGCATTCTCAGCTCCAGTTCGTAATCGTCCCGCTCCTTACGAAGCTCAGCAAGTCTGGAAATCTCCTTGGAACGCAGATTCAGATCCGAGCAGGCTTCATCCAACAGGTCGATGGCCTTATCCGGCAGGAATCGATCGGTGATATAACGCTCGGACAGAACCACACATTGACGTGCAATTTCCGGGCTGATGGTAACACCGTGGAAGGATGCATAGCTCTTGGCGATCCCCTGCATGATCTGGCAGGCCTCTTCAATAGACGGCTCCGCCACAGAGACCGGCTGGAAACGACGCTCGAGAGCAGAGTCCTTTTCGATGTACTTGCGGTATTCGCTGAAGGTCGTTGCTCCGATAACCTGGATCTCTCCCCGGGACAATGCCGGCTTCAGGATGTTCGCGGCATTCATAGAGCCTTCTGCGTCACCGGCACCAACCAAATTGTGGACCTCGTCGATCACAAGGATCACATTGCCACAGGCCTTGATCTCACCGATCAGGCTCTTCATGCGGCTTTCAAACTGGCCACGGAACTGGGTTCCGGCAACCAACGCCGTCAGATCCAGAAGAAATACTTCCTTGTCCTTCAGCTTGTAGGGGACGTCACCATCGGCGATCCGCTGCGCAAGCCCCTCTGCAATCGCAGTTTTGCCCACGCCGGGTTCACCGATCAAGCAGGGATTGTTCTTCTGGCGGCGGTTTAGGATCTGAATAACACGCTCTGTCTCCACATCTCTGCCGATCACCTTGTCCAGTTCCCCTTCTCTTGCTCTGCCGGTCAGATTCAGGCAGTAGCTGTCCAAGAATTTATGCTTGGATTTTTCCTTCTTCTTGGACTTCTTTTCCTCTTCACCGCCCGGATGCTCGGCAGAAACCTCAGGCAGATTCGGTTCATTCTTCGGTGCCATATCTCCGGAACCAAACAACTGGTTCAGCAGCGGGAATGTGGCGGTCTGACTTTCGATTTCATCGTCATCCGACTCCGTATCCTCACCTGTAAATTGGGTGAAAATACTGCTCATTTCGTCAGAAAGGGCATCCAGCTCGTCCTCTGAGATCCCCATCTGGCGAACCACGTCATTCAGCTGCGGAATCCCGAGGCTCTTTGCACATTTCAGGCAGTAACCCTCATTCAATGTGGCTCCGTTTTCAAACTTGGAAATAAAAACAACAGCAACGTTCTTTTTGCATTTTACGCATAATTTCGGCTGCATTAGAAATCACTCCCTTCCCTCACTGGGGAAAATATTATCTTTCGGTGGCAGTATAACACACCTCCGAAAGAAATTGGCAAACAAATTATGAATTAAATGGAGATCGGTGACTCCAGCTCGAATTTTTCAATACCGTCATCATACCAAAGATGCGTCATGTACAGCCCTCCGGGCGGTACTGTCGGTCCTGCCGCTGTCCGGTTCCCGTCTGCAAGAATCTGGCCGATCTGCTCCGGCTTGATCTTTCCTTCTGCGGCAAACACCAAGGTGCCTGCCATTGCACGGGCCATGTTGTATAGGAACCCGTTGGCACATACCCGCAGGGCGATCAGATTTCCATGACGCTCTACCTTGTAATAATACACGGTGCGGACCGTGGACTTCACCTCGGTCCCGACACTGCGAACGGCCGCGAAATCGTGAGTACCCACGAATTGATCCGCAGCCGCCTGCATAATTTTTTCATCTAAATGCTTCGGATAAAACCATGCCCGATCCACAAAAAACGGATCTTTGATTCTGGAGTTATAAATCAGATAGGTGTACTCCTTACGCACACAGGAGCCTATGGCGTTGAAATCCTCATGCACCTCAAAGGCATGATCCACCACGATATCGTGGGGCAAATGGGTGTTGAGCGCATAGGGCAGCCGATCCACCGGGATTCTGGAATCTGTGCGAAAATTGGCAACGTAGCACTTGGCATGGACCCCCGCATCCGTCCGTCCGCAGCCGGTGACATGCACCGGATGCCCCACTACCATAGCGGCGGCATTTTCCACCGTTTCACCCACGGTTGCCAGCTTTTTCTGGACCTGCCAGCCATGATAATGGGTCCCCAAATATGACAAATATAAAACGATATTACGCATGGATACCTCTTACAATCCAAAGCTGCGCAGCACAAACACAACGATCAGCAGGCCCGCTCCCACCACAAAGGTATTCAGGTCGATCCGATGATATCGCAGCAGCTTCATTTTTGTTCTTCCCTCGCCCCCCTGATAGCAGCGGCACTCCATCGCCACAGCCAGCTCATCGGCTCGGCGGAAGGCACTGATGAACAGCGGGACCAGAATGGGGACAAGCGCCTTGGCACGCTGAACCAGACTGCCTGTCTCAAAGTCGGCACCTCTGGCCTTCTGCGCACTGATGATCTTGTCTGTCTCCTCGATCAGGGCGGGGATGAATCTCAGAGCGATACACATGATCATGCTCAGCTCATGCACCGGCAGGTGCAGCTTCTTCAGCGGACCCAGAAGGGATTCCAAGCCATCTGTCAGCGCAATGGGCGAGGTGGTATAGGTCAGCAGGAAGGTTCCCGTGATCAGCATCATGATTCTTGACACCATGAAGAACGCCCGTTCCACAGCCTCCCATGTCAGGGTGATCCCAAAAACCGAGAAGATCACGTGGGTGCCTTCTGTAAAAAACAGATTCAGCACACCTGTAAAAATCACAATGAACAGCACAGGCTTCAGGCCCTTTGTGATGGATTTCAGTGCGATCCCCGATATTTTGATGCTCACGGCAAGGAACAGAAACACTGTACCGTAGCTGATCCAGCCACTGGCTGTGAACAGCGCCACAATATACACCACGACCATCAGCAGCTTCGTTCTGGGGTCCATTCGATGGATCAGGGAGTTTCCCGGGAAATACTGACCTAATGTAATGTCCTTAAGCATGGGCATTTTCCCCTTTCAGCTTTCTGATGACCTCCAGTGCCTGTTCGATGGTATAAACCGGCTTGACATCAAGCCCCATCTGCTGCAAACGCATAAACACTCTTGTCACATCCGGAATATCCAGCCCCATATCCAGAAGCTCCTGGGCCCGTGCAAACACCTCTGCCGGAGGGCCGTCCATCGCAAGCTTTGACCCGTTCATCACCAGAAGCCGCTCCGTCAGCCTCGCCACATCGTTCATCGAGTGGCTGACCATCATGATCGTCGCATTCTTGGCCCTGCGGTAAAGCTGGATGTTATCCAAGATCTCCTGCCGGCTGGAGGGGTCCAGACCGGCGGTTGGCTCGTCAAGGATCAGCACCTCAGGCTCCATGGCAATGACAC
>DYCR01000022.1:21994-29675 GCA_019418025.1 Clostridiales bacterium
TGACACCGGCGATGGCGACACGGCGCTTCTGACCGCCGGAAAGATCAAAGGGCGACACTTCAAGCTGATCGTCTGAAATCCCCACAAAGCTTGCTGCTTCGCGGACACGTCGGTCGATCTCCTCCTTGTCAAGCCCCATATTTTTCGGACCGAATGCGATATCCTTGTAAACGGTTTCCTCAAACAGCTGATACTCGGGGTACTGAAACACCAGTCCCACCCGAAATCTCGCCTGCCGGGTAAACTGCTTGTCGCACCAAATATCCTTTCCTTCTAAGGCAACACTGCCGGAGGTTGGCTTGAGCAGACCGTTCAGGTGCTGCATCAGCGTGGACTTTCCCGATCCTGTATGTCCAATAATGCCGATGAATTCCCCTTTTTCTACCGAAAATGATACATCATCCAGAGCCTTATGCTCGAAAGGGGTTCCCGCACTATAAGTGTGTGTCAGGTGATTCACCTGTAAAATGGTTGACAAATTACATTCCTCCCGGTGCGTCAGGCCTTTAGCATTTCATAAAGTGTCTGCGCACAGCTTTCGGTATCTAGCAAATTCAGCGGAAGCTCACAGCCGTCCTTGTTCAGCTCGTTGCACAGCTCCACAGTTTCCGGCGCCGCCAGCTCCAGCTCATGCAGAAGCTCCACCTGAGAAAAAACCTCCTGAGGTGTTCCGTCGGCTCGGATCTGCCCCTTATGCAGCACCACGACACGCTCGGCCTGCGCCGCCTCGTCCATGTGATGCGTAATGAGGACCACTGTAATACCCTTTTCCCGATTCAGCTGTCCGATGGTATCCATGACCTCTCGGCGGCCCTTCGGATCGAGCATCGCCGTCGGCTCGTCCAGAACGATGCACTGGGGCTCCATGGCAATGACACCGGCAATTGCCACACGCTGCTTCTGTCCACCTGAGAGCAGATGGGGGGCATGCTCACGGTATTCGTACATCCCCACGGTTTTCAGGGCGTGATCTACCCGATGCCGGATCTCGGCACTGGAGATCCCCAAATTCTCCGGCGCAAACGCCACATCCTCGTCTACCACATTGGCAACGATCTGGTTGTCAGGATTCTGAAATACCATCCCCACGTTCCGGCGAATGGGGATCAGCTGCTCTTCGTTGGATGTGTCCATCCCGTAGACGTACACCTTTCCCCCATTGGGAAGGAGAATCGCATTGAAGTGCTTGGCCAATGTGGATTTTCCGGAGCCGTTGCTCCCCAAAAGGGCCACAAAGCTCCCCTGCTCCACCTTGAAATCAAGACCTTCAAATACACGGACCTGCTCCTGCGGGTCCATAGACGGGTAGTGGTATTCTAATTGATCCACCACGATTGCTTCTTTCAAAACAGCCCCTCCTTAGTCCGGGGTCCAACGCCCTGCCGCACCGCAGGGCAGGATAAAGCCCGTGCTTTTCACCGGCAGTCCCAGCTCACCGTTATGGGTTTTTCCGCCATAGCTTGCAGAGAACACCGTGTCGGAGACATAGCCTACTGCACTGGGTGCCAGACCCGTTGTGTAGGAGTTGATGATAACAAACAGAGGATCATCCGAAAGGACCTTCAGGACCTCCTTCAGGAAGGGATAAAAACTGGTTTCCATCTTCCAGATCTCACCGGAAGGACCTCTGCCATAGCTGGGCGGGTCCATAATGATGCCATCGTAGCGCCGTCCCCGACGGATCTCACGCTGAATGAACTTGGCACAGTCGTCCACGATCCAATGGATCGGCCGATCCGAAAGGCCGGAGGCTGCCGCATTTTCCTTTGCCCACGCAACCATACCCTTGGAGGCATCCACGTGCCAGACCTCTGCACCGCCGGCAGCTGCCGCAAGGGTAGCTCCGCCGGAATATGCAAACATATTCAGCACGCGGATCGGGCGGCGGCCTGAAGCCCCCGCCACTTTTTCCCGAATAAAGTCCCAGTTAGCCGCCTGCTCCGGGAATACACCGGTATGCTTGAAGTTCATGGGCTTTACATTAAATGTCAGGTAATCCTTATATTTGATCTGCCAGCGCTCAGGCAGGTCATGATCGGTCCAGTGTCCGCCGCCTGTGTTGGAGCGGAGATAGCGGGCGTCATAGTGCTTCCACCCCTTATCTACTCTGGGGGTATTCCAGATGACCTGAGGGTCGGGGCGTACCAAAAGGTACTTGCCCCAGCGCTCAAGACGCTCACCATCGGTAGCGTCCAAAATTTCGTAGTCTTTCCACTCGTCAGATGTCCAAATCATGTTATCTTCCTCATCTATATATTAGGGATTCAAGGGAGGCAGTGTGGGGATCGAAGGCAGCGAAGGAATCGGCCCGATCACAGGAGGCTCCGTCTCAGGCGGCTTGATGCTGGATGCATCATGCACCGTACAAACATCGCCCTCACCACGGTAAACCAAGCTGTCAGAGAAGCCGGGAACACTGCCCGCTGCACGGATCTGCTCCAGTTCCTCGTTGGTGAACTTTACAAGGCCTGTTTTCTTCACGCTTGCACCCTCGACCTGCTTGCAGAATTCATTTGCAATACCGTTTCCGATGGTACAGTATTCCACCAGTACGTGCTTGTCACAGGTCTTTGTCGGCACATCCTCCGGATATACCAAGACACTCTTGACTCGTCCGCCTCTGGGGTCAGCCGAGCAGGCATCTGTTGCCAATCCACCGCTGTCCAGACAGATGGTGACCCACTGCATTTCGGAACTGTTGTACAGGTTCTTGTATTCCACATCCTGATGGATCAGGCGCATGACCTTGGTCCACAGGCGGCCTGCGGGATTGAGATAGTTATTTGTCAGGTAAATGGTTTCAGGATACTTATATCCGGTCCAGACCGCCGCAGTGTAGTAATCAGTATAGCCGCAGAACCAACGGTCCTTGTTTTCAGAGGTCGTACCGGTCTTGCCGCCGGCAGCGGTAGTCCCCAGCTCTGCATAGGTGGCAAAGCCATTGGAGACAGCGGTGCGCAGCGCATAGTTGATATAGTTCGTGGCCTTATGGCTGATGATACGCTCAGTCTCCTGCTCATTGTCAATGATCAGGTTGCCCTCGGAATCATAGACCTTTGTAAAGGTTCTGGCCTCACGCCACACACCGTCATTGGGGAAGGTGGAGTAAGCATTTGCCATATCCCGAACGGTGATGCCGTAGGTCAGCGCACCCAGTGCAAGAGGCGCGTAGCCAATATCGGTCAGTCTCTGGCCGGAGCTTGTGACCTCAGAGTCCAGAAGTCCATGCAGACGGAACTTGTCCCTGCCGAAATCAAAGCTGTACTGGGTTCCGATCATATCCACAACATCCACGGCAATGGTATTGATCGAAGAAACGATACCGTCCAGAACCGAGGTGCTGATGCTGTACGTTCTGGATTCATTCAACGGGAAGCGACCGTTGGTGTAGTCGATGGGCAGGTCCTTCAGAACCGTTGCCGGACTGATCACACCGGAATCAAAAGCGGGGGCATATGCAGTCAGAGGCTTCATGGCAGAACCTGTCTGCAGACCCTGATCGGTTGCATAGTTGAACGCATCATAGTGGGTTTTCTCGCCGACGGCACCGGCAATGGCAACGATATCACCACTGCGGTTGTCCGTGACCACGATCGCAGACTGGAGCTGCTGACTGGACTTGGTGGTGGGGATCTCACTGAGGTCGGTGTAGATCTTGTCCACAGCCGCCTGCACGTCCACATCGATGGTGGAATAAATGTGGAAGCCGCCCTTTTTGATCATAGCAAGACAGCGATTCTTGTTTGCATCGTTCCATTCAAGGTCCAGCTTTTCAGCCATAGCCTTTGCAACGTCATCCAAAACGGTCTCCACGAACCAAGAGTACATTTCGGTGCTGCCTTCTGAATCATCATCGTCAGCAGATGCAGAGGTGAACACCATTTCCTGATTGACCGCCTCTTCATGCTCCTGTTCGGTGATCCACTCCTGCTCGAGCATCTGATCCAAAACAATCAGCTGACGCTTGCGGTTCCGCTCGGCGCTGATGTAAGGATCGTACAGAGAGGGATTGTTGGTGATGGAGATCAGGCTGGCGCATTCGGCGAGGGTCAGCTCCTGCAGATCCTTGCCGAAGTAGGTACGGGCTGCGCTCTTGACACCCCAGCTTCCCTCACCCATATAGATCAGGTTCATATACCATTCCATGATGGTCTTTTTGTCATATTCCGTCTCCAGCTTCTGCGCGCTGAAAATTTCCTCGACCTTACGCTGAACCGTCACAGAGTCCTTGCCGGTCTTATTCTTGACCAGCTGCTGGGTGATGGTAGAGCCGCCAAAGGTAGAGCTGCTGCCGAAGAACATATTGCCGCAGGCCTTGATCGTAGTGATCCAGTCCACACCCTGATGCTCATAAAACCGCTTATCCTCGATGGCGATGGCAGCATGGATCAGATTTTCTGGGATCTCATCATACTTCGCCCACTGGCGGTCTGTGGTGGTGTAAATTTTCTGAAGCTGCTGAATATTTCCGTCGTGATCCACATAATGAATATAGGACGTCTGATCCAAGCCATATTTATTCAGCTCGAAATTGATATTCGGCACAATGTCATTTTGCAGATAGTCGCCCATTGCACCGGCCAGCACAAATCCGCATACCACTGCAATAAACAAGACAGTAGCAGCTGCGCCGATCACGATTTTAAAAGACGATGCTGCAATCGACCAAACAACATGCAGCACGCGCAGGAGCATGTTAGGCTTCCATTCCTGCCGTGTTACTTTTCTTCTTTTTTTCATTGCCATATGGTTACCTCCAGGTTTGACGTGAAAATACATCACAAAACTGCGGAAAATCGGGCATACTTTTCATGACAGTTTCGTATTATTATAGCATACCCCATATAAAAACGAAAGACTATTTTTATTAATTAAGATTAAAATCAGTCAGATACTGTATTTGGAGGACAAAAATGAGAAAAAAACAACGCAAATTTATGAGTTTTCTGATCCTGACCGGGTTCATGCTCGGCATCAAGGATGGGTATATCGCCCTGTGGAAGGGGGAAGATCCCCAGCCCTGCCGTATTTTCAGCGTAAAAGCCCAGACACTCCCCCTGTCAGATCAGCTTCGCCTGCGTCAGGGTATCCGGATCGAATCTCCCGAGCAGCTCCTTGCTCTGGCAGAGGATTTTCTGGAATCGGAAACACCGTAAAAAATTTATATTGATTTTATGGCGGTTTCATCGTACAATGTTCCCAGAAGAAATCTATCGGAGGTATCGATGCATGTCTGACAACTACGGCTCTGACTTTATCACCATCGTTGACGAGGATGGCACAGAATTTGAACTTGAGGTCCTGACCACCTTGGAGTATAACGGTTGTTCCTATATGGCTGTGATTCCCGCCGGCAGCGAGGACGAGCAGACCGAGCTGGAGGTCAGCATTCTGAAAAGCGTGGACGAGGACGGCGAGCCCATCCTCTGCGCCATTGAGGACGATCAGGAATTGGAAGCTGTCTACAACCTGATTATGGACCAGCTATACGAAGAAGATTCCGATATCGAGGAAGAATAAGCATAACGGAATGATCTCCTGCTTGGTTCGTGATGTGTTCGTTTGGACCCACATTTTTTTAACGGGATGTTTGACTTCTCGGTTGGCTTGCAGCCCTCCCGCCTGCGCTTTGACGTACGGTGGATGTTGGGAGCAGATAAGATCTTGAGAGCGGCAACCCACCTGCCATTTCGTGCAGGTCATAATCGGATGCACACGGCTGAAGCGGGCAGTGCGGAGGTTTTTCCTCCGCACTTTTTTTATTCTTTCCCCCGATGTTTTCATATATGTCCATTTTTCTACTTGCAACAACCTTTGCTTTAGGATATAATGACTTGGTCTATGCTGATATCCAGCATACAACTACCTATGCAAATGAGAGGAATTGATAACCATGAGCGCATCTGATAAGAAAAAAGTCCGTCATGAGCAGTACGTTTCCCAGATGACCGAAAGACAGAAGCAGGAGGCCAAGGAAGCCAAGAAGCTGCGCCTGTACACCATCACCTTTGCCGTTGTGATCGCATTGATGATCTGCGTTGTCATCGTTACGACTGTTGCAAGAAGCGGTATCATCGAACGCAAGACCACCGCAGCAACCGTCAACGACATAAAAATTTCCGCCGCAGAACTGAATCATTATTACATCGACTCGGTCAACCAGTTCATGGGGCAGTTCGGCAATCTGGCTGCTCTGTCCGGCATCGATACCACAAAGCCCCTGAACGAGCAGGTGCAGGACCCCGAGACCGGAAAGACCTGGGCTGACTATTTCCTCGACAACGCCGCCAAGTCCATGCAGCAGATGTATGCCGTCTACAACGAGGCCGTTGCCAATGGCTACACCCTGTCCGAGGAAGCAAAGGCACAGATCGATGCCAATATGAACAACTTTGAAATGTATGCCAAGCTCTACGGCTACCCCAGTGTCAACAGCTACATCAAGGCACTCTACGGTCAGGGCTGCAACGAAAAGACCTTCCGTAAATATGCCGAGACCCAGATGATCGCCAGCGAATATGCTCTGGATCACAGCGAGAGCCTGACCTATGATGCTGACAAGCTCAGCCAGAAGGAATCCGAAAATCCCGCAGCCTACAACTCCTTCTCCTACCAGTCCTACTTTGTCTCCGCATCCAGCTTCTATGAAGGCGGCACCAAAGACGAAAACGATCAGACCGTTTACTCCGAAGAAGAGAAGGCCGCCGGTCTTGCCGCAAGCAAGGAGGCCGCCGAGGCACTTATGAATCAGCAGATCGACTCTGTTGAGGCATTCGATCAGGCCATTGCCGATATGCCTGTCAACGCCGATAAGGAAGCAGTCAGCACCACCGTGAAGGATGCACTGTATCCCACCGTCAACGCAGTCATGCGTGACTGGGTCGCAGATCCCAGCCGCACCAAAGGCGATATGACCTTGATCGCAAACGAAGTTGAATCCACCGATGCAGACGGCAACCCCGTTAAAAACATCACCGGTTACTACGTGCTGTACTTTGTCGGCTCCTCCGACAACAGCTTCCCCCTTGTAAATGTCCGTCACATCCTCCTGCCCTATGAAGGCGGTACCACCAACGAAGCCGGTGCCACCACCTACACAGACGAGGAAAAGGCTGCCACAAAGGCAAAGGCCGAGGAGCTGCTGGCTGAGTTCAACAACGGCGAAGCAACCGAGGATGCATTTGCTGCTTTGGCAAACGAGAAGTCCACTGATCCCGGCTCCAACAAAAACGGCGGTCTGTACGAAAATGTTTACCCCGGTCAGATGGTCCCCTCCTTTAACGATTGGTGCTTTGATGCATCCCGCAAGTCCGGGGATACCGGGATCGTCGAGTCTGATTACGGCGTGCATGTCATGTACTACGTGGGTAATGCCGATACTACCTACCGCAACTATATGATCACCAACGAGCTGCGCAACTCCGACATGGAGCAGTGGCAGAACACTCTGGCTGAGCATATCACCGTGACCCTGACTGACACCTCTAAGGTCAAAACCGATCTGGTACTGGACAAGAAGTAATTTGATACCCCTCAAAACAGACCGCGGCTTTCTCGCGGTCTGTTTTTTAGAAAGGACAATATTTATGGACAATTCATTTATCCGCACAGAAATGGCACTGGGTGGTGAAGCACTCGAAAAGCTGCGGGGCGCACACGTCGCAGTCTTTGGCATCGGCGG
>DYCR01000022.1:29685-33789 GCA_019418025.1 Clostridiales bacterium
CAGCTATACTACCGAGGCTCTGGCCCGGGCCGGAGTCGGCAAACTTACGCTGATCGATAACGACACCGTCGGCGAAAGCAACATTAACCGGCAGATCTGCGCCCTGCACTCCACGATCGGACAGTACAAGGCTCAGGTCATGGCCGATCGGGTACGGGACATCAATCCCCAATGCGATGTGCGTGCCATCACTGCGCTGTATTGCGAGGAAGAGAAGCAAGCTTTCTTCGATATGCCGTACGACTACATTGCCGATTGCATCGATCTTGTCTCCTGCAAGCTCAGCCTTATCCTCAACGCAAAGGAGCGCCGTATCCCCATCATCAGCGCCATGGGCACAGGAAATAAGCTTGATCCCAGCCAATTTACTGTCACGGACATTTCCAAAACAAGCGGCTGTCCCCTTGCCCGAGTGGTGCGCAGAGAGCTGCGTGCCAGAAACATTTATCATCATACGGTGCTTTTTTCTCCGGAAGAGCCGGTAAAGCCCATCCCTCTGGAGGCTCCTCCTCCCGGCAGACGCAGCATCCCCGCCTCTGTCAGCTGGGTCCCCAGTGTAGGCGGTCTGATGATCGCCGGACACATCATCACAAATCTGATCAAAGAATAAACATCGCCTCCTGTGGAAAACTTTCACAGGAGGCGATGTTTCAATATGAAGTATCAACATATGATCGGCGCAGGTGTCGCAGGCCTCGCTGCCGGCTTGGTCAACGGCATATTCGGCGGAGCCGGCGGGATGGTGCTGATCCCCGCATTGCAGCTGCTGGCAGGGATCAAGGAAGAGTCCCTCTTCCCCACCTGTGTATCCGTGATGCTGCCTGTGAGCATGTTGTCCCTCTGGCTCAGCTCCGGCGGCAGCCTGCCTTGGGCCGATGCCGCGCCATACCTGATCGGCAGCGCCCTCGGCGGTGTCCTTGTCGGTCTGTTCGGCAAGAAGATCCCGGCCCTTTGGCTCCATCGGATTCTGGGCGCTATGATTCTCTGGGGAGGTATCCGATATCTATGCTGAATCACTTTTGGTTCTCGGTCATGGTGGGCACTGCTCTGGGCTTCCTGTCCGGTCTCGGTGTGGGCGGAGGAAGTCTGCTGCTGCTCTTTCTGACCCTTGTATCCGGCCTGCCTCAGCAGCAGGCGAGAATCATCAACCTCATGTTCTTCATCCCATGCGCTTCCATTGCCTGTCTGTTCCGATGGAAGCAGGGCAGGCTGAACCTGAGGCAGACCCTGATCCCCATATCAGCCGGACTTCTGGGCGCATACCTCGGAAATATCATCACAGGACAGCTGGACACTCAGCTTTTGAAAAAGATATTCGGCATTTTCTTCATCATCTGCGGCATCCGGGAGATTTTTTACCGCCCTCGAAAATTGAGGTAACCTTCAAGGATCAGCGATGCCGCAACGGCATCCACGGTATTCTTCCGCTTTTTCCCGTGGTAATTATGCTCTGAAAGGATGTTGTGGGCCTCCACCGTGGTCCGCCGCTCATCCCACAGCTTCACCGGCAGCCCCGTCGCCTGCTCCACCTGCCGTGCAAACTCCCGGCAAAGCTCTGCACGGGGACCCTCGGTCCCGTCCATGTTTCTGGGCAGTCCCATGACGATCTCACCGACCTCATTTTCCCGAACGATCCGGCAGAGCTCTTCCAATGTTTTCTCCGGCCTGCGGCTGTGTATGACCGTGGTGGTGCCGACGATCGAACAGAGCAAGTCGGAAATCGCCACTCCGGTACGTGCATCACCATAGTCAATTCCCATAATTCGTTTCATATTATTCCCTCACAATCCATGTAATCCTCGATCCGTCTGAGTTCCCTCATTATACAGGAAAATCGCCGAAAAATAAAGGAAAAATTTGTTGACAAGCACCTCCCCCTATGTTATGATGATTCTACCTGTGAAAAAGGGCTTTTTTTGTGCGCCTTTTTCAGCTTCGGTGCGGCGTTTGTAGTTAAGCCGCGACTAAATTTTATACTAGACGAAGTGATACAGGGAGGCAATATTTAAGGAGGTGCCGTTATGCGCGTAAAAGTCACTTTGAGATGCTCCGAGTGCAAGCAGAGAAACTACAATACCATGAAGAACAAGAAGAATGACCCCGACCGTCTCGAAATGAAGAAGTACTGCAGATTCTGCAGAAAGCACACTACCCACAACGAGACCAAGTAAGGAGGGCCTACCGTCATGGCAGAAGTCAAGAAGGAAAACTGGTTTGCAAGAACCTGGCATAAGGTCTGCAAATACTTCCGCGAGCTTCGCAGCGAGCTGAAGAAGGTTGTTTGGCCTACCAAGGAACAGGTTTTGAAGAACGCTCTGGTCGTGGCCGGCTGCGTTGTGGTCGTTGGTGCATTCATCTGGCTGTTCGACTTTGTCGCACAGGTTGGAATCAGTGGCTTGATTGCCCTGTTCCACTAAAAGGTAGCACGCTATGACAGATGCAAAGTGGTATGTTGTCCATACCTATTCCGGTTATGAAAACACGGTGAAGGCCACGATTGAAAAAACCGTGGAAACCCGTCATCTGCAAGATCAGATCCTGGCTGTTTCCATCCCCTTGGAGACGGTCACCGAGATCACTGAGTCCGGCGCAAGCAAGACTTATGATCGAAAGGTTTTCCCCGGCTATGTGCTGGTGAAAATGTTTTACAGCGATGACACATGGCACGTAATCAAGGATGTCCGCGGTGTGACCGGCTTTGTAGGCTCCTCCAGCAATGATCCCATCCCCCTTACCGAGGAAGAGGTCTACGCAATGGGTGTTGAAAAGCGCGAGATCATCGTCAACTACAACGTCGGCGACAGCGTACGCATCCTGGATGGTCCTTTGAGCTCCTTCACCGGAATTGTCGAAGAGATCGATGTCGACAAAAATCTGGTCAGCGTGGTTGTTTCCATGTTTGGCCGCGAGACCCCCGTCGAGTTTGAGCTCGATCAGGTTGAGGTCGTTTCCCAATAAACGCATCGGGCCGGATCTCCGGCCGGAACGTGGGAGGGGCCGTAAGCCCCGCAAGAAATGCGTAATACGCATATTACCACATTTTATTCAGGAGGTGCTTTATAATGGCACAGAAAGTCACTGGTATTATCAAACTGCAGATCAATGCCGCTAAGGCAACTGCTTCTCCCCCTGTTGGTCCTGCTCTGGGTCAGCATGGCGTGAATATCGCAGCATTTATCAAGGAGTTCAACGCTCGGACTAAGGATATGGAGGGTTACAAGATCCCCGTAGTCATCACTGTCTACGCAGACCGTTCCTTCACCTTCATCACCAAGACTCCCCCCACTCCCCTGCTGGTCATGAAGGCCATCGGTCTGGAGAAGGGCTCCGGCGTTCCCAACAAGCAGAAGGTTGGCACCATCACCAAGGCTCAGATCAGCGAGATCGCAAAGACCAAGCTGCCTGACCTGAACTGCCCCTCTCTGGAAGCCGCTGAAACTCAGGTTGCCGGCACTTGCCGCTCCATGGGTGTCACCGTCGTTGATTGATAATTTGCTGTCCGGGATAGCTTGATCCCGGTTATGTGGGAGGATTATTCCGCATTACCACGATAAGGAGGATAATTACATTGTTTAGAGGTAAAAAGTATCAGGAGAGCGCCAAGCTGATTGACCGCTCCGTACAGTACGATCCCGCTGAAGCCCTGGATCTGGTTGTGAAGGGCGCTTCTGCAAAGTTCGACGAGACCGTCGAGCTGCATATCAAGTTGGGTGTCGACTCCCGTCATGCTGACCAGCAGGTCCGCGGCGCTGTTGTCCTGCCCAACGGCACCGGTAAGACCAGCCGCGTTCTGGTTTTCGCTAAGGATGCCAAGGTTGAAGAAGCTAAGGCTGCAGGCGCTGACTACGTCGGCGGCATGGAGCTGGTCGAGAAGATCACCAAGGAAAACTGGTTTGATTTCGACGTTGTTGTCGCTTCCCCTGACATGATGGGTCTGGTTGGCCGTCTGGGTAAGGTTCTGGGCCCCAAGGGCCTGATGCCCTCCCCCAAGGCCGGCACCGTTACCCCCAACGTTGCAGCTGCCGTTCAGGAAATCAAGGCTGGTAAGGTCGAGTACCGTCTGGACAAGACCAACATCATCCACTGCCCCATCGGCAAGGTTTC
>DYCR01000023.1 GCA_019418025.1 Clostridiales bacterium
GATCAGACGGTCATAGGCATCCTCGGCAGCGGCCCGAACAAAGGGGCAGACCCGCGCAATGGGCTTCAGAGCGGCCCGACAGACCAGTGCCTGCCCTTCGTTTCCGGGAAGAGCCACGTTTATCTTTAAAAAATCCTCTTTTTCACCGCGATTCATGGCTAAAATCTGGTGATCCATCAGCTTGGAGATGGGGGAGGAGAAATCGTAATACAGCCGGTAGACGCTTTCGGTGTCGGGGTCGGCGGCTTTGCAGGTCAGCACACCACGCCGATGGAACAGGGCCTTGAGATCCTTGCGAATGGCAGGATCGTCCGATAGATCCTCTGCGATGATGTCGGAGGCTCCGGCAAGGGCATCCTCGACGGTGTCCACGCCCGATTCTGGGTTGACATAATCCTGAGCGAGGGCGGACGGGTCCTTGCCCTCTTGTGCAAAGATCGCACAGGCCAGCGGCTCCAGACCCTTCTCACGGGCGATGGTCCCTCGGGTGCGGCGCTTCTGCTTGTATGGGCGGTACAGATCCTCCACCTCCGACAAGGTGGCGGCGCTGTCGATGGCGGCAATCAGCTCATCGGTCAGCTTTCCCTGATTCTCGATGGAGTTCTTGACCTCCTGACGGCGCTGTTCCAGTCCGCGCAAATAGTTCAGGCGGGTCTCCAGTGTGCGCAGCACCGTGTCGTCCATGGCACCGTGCTGTTCCTTGCGGTATCGGGCGATAAAGGGGATCGTGTTGCCCTCGTCAATCAGAGAGATGACGTTTTCAATGTATTCTTGCTTCTGCCCCAGCTCTTGGGACAGGATCTCGGCGATGGTATTCATAGATTCGCTCCTTTCACACGGAGAAATATTATATCACAAAAATTTCATGAGAGGAAGTCTTGAAACTGGGGCGCTATGGGTGTATAATGGTGCTGTTGACATGGGTCTGTAGCTCAGCTGGGAGAGTGCACGGTTCGCATCCGTAAGGTCGAGGGTTCGATCCCCTTCAGATCCACCAAGCAAGAGCCGGACGAGCCTGCGGGGTTCGCCGAGGGGTGAAGTAGCTCCACCAAAAAGAGACGATCTTTTGATCGTCTCTTTTTTTAAAAGCACCTGAGATTTGTCACGGCATCTGAAATATTTATTCACATCATAAAAAACACCGTTTCAGTGAAAACTGAAACGGTGTTTTGCTTTGTTTGGAAGATGAAGCTTCAGAAGGATGAAATTACTTCTTCTTCTTTTTGTTCAGCAGGAGAGCAAAAGCACCTGCGGAGGTTGCGAACATGCCGCCCAACAGGCTCAGGCTGTTCATGTCGCCGGTGTTGGGGGTGCCGTTGGGGTTCTTGCCGGGCTGAGTGGGCTTGGTAGTCTCGGAAGGCTTGGTGGTCTCAGCGGGCTTGGTGGTCTCAGCGGGCTTGGTGGGCTCGACGGGCTTGGTGGGCTCAACAGCAGCCTTGACGGTGACAACGATGGTCTTTTGTGCAGAAGCGCCGTTCTTGTCGGTGACGGTGTAGGTCACGTGGTAGGTGCCTGCAACAGCGGTGTTGACATCGTTTGCGGTGATGTTTGCATCGGTCAGGGTGATGTCGCCATCCTCCTGATCGTGAGCGGTTACACCTGCCAGAGGATTGAAGGTGTCACCAACGGTCAGAGTCACATCCTGAGCGGTGATGGTGGGAGCATGGTTTACGGTACCCATGTCCTTGCCCCACTTTGCGTACAGGGTGATGTCATGCTTGGGAACCAGATCGGTGTCGAAGTTCCACTCGTTCTTGAACTCGGCATCGGTGTACCAGCCAACCAGAACGAAGTCGGGCTTGGTCACATTCTGGGGCATGGGCAGCTTGTCACCGATGACATAGTAATCGGAAGCATCGGCAGGGCCGTCGCCGCCGTTGAAATTGAAGGTGACGTAGACCTGATCGGTCCACTGTGCGGTCAGAGTGATGTCAGCGTTGGGCATCTTGTCGGTCTCAAAATTCCAGACATTGCCGATCAAATTCTGGGGACCCTTGGTAACAGCCCAGCCGTCGAAAATGACATTGCCCATATTTTCGGTGCCTTCGGGGATTGCGGGGTCGGTGGGCTTGTTGATCAGGCCCTCAAATGCAACCTTCTGGGCATCGGGGGTGGGCTTTCCGAGGTTAGAGTCAAAGGTAACGGTGTACTCGATGGCCTTCCAAGAGGGGACGTAGGTTGCGGACAGTGCCTTGTAAGCATCAGCAACGCTCATGCGGGCATCGGCATTCTCAATGACCCACTTGTCAAAGACATAGCCGGGCTTCATGGGCATTGCGACCTTTTCCATCTCGGCATCCAGAATGCTCTTGATGGTGGCGTCGTTTGTATCGCTGATGACGATGCGTGCAGTGGGCTTGCCCATCACCTTGTCGCCGTTTTTAAAGGTGGGAGCAACACCGACGCGCTTGTCTGCGGCATAATTGTACTCAACAAATTTCTTGTCAGAGGAAACAACCAGCAGAGGCTGCTCCTTGCTGCTAGCAAAAACATTTTTAAAGTCTACAGGCTTAATTTTCTCGTTAACCTTCCAACCGGACAGGTCAGCGAAAACCAAGGGGGTGTTTGCAAAGGTAGCTCTGAAGTCGATGCACTTGCTGACATCCCACTTGCTGATGGGGGTGGTGTCAGTAATCTTGGTAGCATCAAATGTGTGGAACATACGTTCAACGTTGCTTACATTCCACTTAGAGATGGGAGTCAGATCAGCAATGTTGGTATAGCCGAACATATAGTCCAGTTTTTTAGCGCTCTGAACATTCCATCTGGAGATGGGAGACAGGTCGGTAATATTCTTGCAGTTGAAGAAAATATGAGAGAAATCCTGCACCTTGGAGACATTCCAATCCTTCAATGCGTCCAGACTGGGGATGAGGGTGTTCTTGAACATGCCGAGCATGCTTGTGACATTAGCGGTATTCCATCCCTTCAACTGATCGATGTTAGAGAATTTGGTGCCTTCGAACAGATGATCCATATTTTTGTAGCGGGAAACGTCCCAACCACCAATACCGACGATTTCAGTCAGGTTGTAACGGTTGAAGAAGAAGCTTCCGATCTCTGTGACGGCGGACATGTCGAAGCCGCTCAGGTCAACACGGCGCAGCTGATCCTTTTCGGGGTCTGTTTGCTCGTTACGAGCGGCACCAAAAGTAATGTACTGGTTGGTGGTCTTGACCTTCTTGTTATTTACAGCTACGGTAGTAACTGTTTCGATTTTCTTCTCGGCATTAGTCAGGGTGGGGTCAGCAGCCTGAGAATCCGGACGGGTGTTGAAGCTACGGCCGCCGGGGAAGAACTCAATGTAAACCTGTTTTCCCTCAACTTCACCGGGAATGTACACGTTCACATTCTTGCCGATGTACTTTTCTAGCTTAATGGAATCAGTGGTCTCTTCCTTAACAGTCCACTCTTTTCTGAGCTGCTCAATAGTAGTCGGCCACTTTACGTCTGTGTTTTCGGTGTTGCCCTCGGGAGCGGCAGCTTCCTCAGGAGCGGGGGCTTCCTCGGGAGTGGCAACTTCCACGGGAGCAGCAGCGTCAGCTGCCTGATCGACATCCTCTGCGGGGTCCTCAGCGGTGATCTTGTCGGCAGGGACCAACTCGACCCACTCAGTGACTGCAGATTCGTCGTTGTCCTGTGCAAATACCTGCATCTGCATGGGGTTGAAGATATTTGCAGCAACCATCAGCAGAGCAAGACAAAGCACAAGGAATCTCTTGTTCTTCATAAAAACAGTCCTTTCATCACTTTTTTTCGTCAGCAAACCCATGTGTTTTCACGCAGTTTACTACACGTATAAGATACTACAATTCCCCGCTGATTGCAAGGGAAAACGACAAAATACGCGTCTTTATCCATATTGTTCAAATAGAGGGCGGAATTCGTCTGCCAAGGGGGACATGAATCATAAAAATCACAAAAAGCGGCCGCCCCAAACGGGACAGCCGCTTTTGGTACGCCGGAAGGGACTCGAACCCCCAACCCTCGGAACCGGAATCCGATGCTCTATCCATTGAGCCACCGGCGCATATCTGAATACCGAAGTATTATAGCACCGATTTTCCGCTTTGTAAAGGGCAAAAAGCAATTGCATTTGAGAAAATCTGCAAAATCGCAAAATAGTTGTATTTTTTGGGGGTGTATGCTACAATAGAAAAAAATATTGGGCATGCGCGTGTGGTCATGCCCGTGGAGGGACAGTTATGGCAGCACCCCAGAATTTCCGAAGTGCATTCAACGGGTTTAACCGTGATGATGTTGTGAACTATATCGCCTATATCACCAACAAAAACGAAACACAGGTCAATCAGCTGAACAATGACGTTGCCCGTCTGCAGCAGGAGCGGGACGAGCTTCAGCAGCAGGTGCAGAAAACCGACGAGTCATCATCGAAGCTTGAGCTGATCTGTCAGGAGCTTGCAGGGCTGAAGGAACAGCTGATCGAGCGTGAGCAGCGGGTGCAGGAGCTTGAGGCGGAGCTGGAAAAGGAACGCGCCAAGGAAAAGACGGTCGTTTCCGCGGCGGCTCCGGCGCCTAAGGATGCGGTGCGTCTGGCAGAGGAGCTGAATGCCTACCGTCGGGCCGAGAGCGTCGAGCGCCGTGCCAGAGAGCAGGTCAACCAGATGTTCGATCAGGCCTGCGGAACACTGGCCGATACCTCGGTGAGCCTTGAAAACACGACGGGGCGGATCGCAGAGCTTGAGGAGCAGATCCTGCAAAATCTGGCGCAGCTCCAGACGGCCATGGCTGAAAGCAAGACCGAGCTTGCCAATGCGGCGGTGAGCATTGCTGCCATCCGTCCGGAGCAGGGATAAAATTTCACAGAGCGAATGAAAGCATGGTGTCTGATGGCACCATGCTTTTTTGCGTAAAAAATCACCCCATTTACGGCGTAAATGGGGTGAAAAGCGAGTTTTAGGAATGGGTCAGGGGGGTGATCTTCTTGCGGTAAAGTCTGGCGAACAGCAGGATGGTCACAAGGAAGCTGACCAGCTCGGCAATGGGGAAGGACCACCACACCAGATTTACATTGCCCGACAGGCTCAGCAGATAGGCCGCAGGCAGCAGCGCGATCAGCTGACGGCACAGGGCCGTGTAGGTGGAATAAAGTCCGTTGCCCAAGGCCTGAAAGCTTGCGCTGAGGGCGATGCCCACGGCGGCAAGGGGGAACGACAGGGAGATGATGCGCAGGGCGCTGCGTCCCATCACGAGGAAATCATCGGTGGGGTTGAAGATGCTCAGCAGCTGATCCGGGAACAGCTGGAACGACAGCACACCAAGCAGCATGATGGTAAAGGCGCTCAAGGTGGCCTTGCGCAGGGTCTCGGTGATACGCTTGGAGCTTCTTGCGCCGTAGTTGAACGCAATGATGGAAATGGTGGCGTTGTTGATGCCGAACACCGGCATGAAGAAGAAGCTTTGCAGCTTAAAGTAGATGCCGAACACGCCGGTGGCGGTCTCGGTGAAGCCCTGAAGGATCTGGTTCATGCCGAAGGTCATGATCGAGCCGATGCCCATCATGATGACCGAAGGCACGCCCACCGCCAGAATGGGGCTGATCACATCGGAATGGGGCTTCATATACTTGAAGGTGATGTGCAGATCGTGATTGACCCTGTGGTTGAGGTACAGGGCAAGCAGAGCGGCGATCCACTGGGCGATGACCGTTGCGATGGCGGCACCGGCGATGCCCATGGCGGGCATACCGAACTGACCGAAAATGAATACGGGGTCAAGGATGATGTTGACCACCGCACCCACCAGCTGAACGATCATGGAGTAGAAGGCCCGGCCTGTGGATTGCAGCAGGC
This sequence comes from Clostridiales bacterium, assembly GCA_019418025.1. Classification (GTDB taxonomy): domain Bacteria; phylum Bacillota; class Clostridia; order Oscillospirales; family Oscillospiraceae; genus Faecousia. The sequence continues at coordinate 5,814 of DYCR01000023.1, forward strand.
GCTCACCCAGAACCTGAACAAACAGGCCCAAGCTGAAGATGGTGCAGATCGCCAGATATTCAGAGCCGCCGTCCACGGTTTCGGCAACGGTGGACTGCATCCGGAAATAGGACCGTGAGAAAAATGCACCGAAAATCACGAAGGCAAGGGTGGCGATCATGACCAAGAAAAAGCCGTTGCCTGCGCAGCGGTTGGCCCGGTCTGTGTTTCCTTCACCCAAGGATTTGGACAGAAGCGCATTGACACCGACACCGATACCGGTTGCAAAGCCAATCAGCAGGTTCTGCACCGGGAAGGCAAGGCTCAGGGCGGTGACGGCGGATTCGGAAATACGGGATACGTAGATGCTGTCCACCACGTTGTACATGGCTTGCACCAGCATCGAAATCATCAGGGGCAGTGCCATGTTGATCAGCAGACGGCCGATCGGCATGGTGCCCATCTTGTTTTCGCCGGGATTCGGCATTTTGTTTGTGTTTGACATGTTTTCTTCCTCATATAAATACAGTAGACATTAAATAACGACAGTACATTATAGCGCCAAAATGGATAAAAAGCAAGTGGGAATGGTAAAAAAATTGAGCCTTGCGATTCGGAGCCGAGGGTGATACAATGACAAAAATAACAAAAAGGAGTGATTTACCATGATATATCAGGATGTTTCTCAGGCACTGGAGGCCCTTGACCGACTGGAGAGCAAGCTGGCGGCCTATTATCATGCCATGGGTATCCTTACGACAGATGCGGCAACGGCTGCGCCGGAGGCCTCGGCCTATGCCCGCGGCAGGACCATGGAGGTCCTCAGCGGTGTGGTGTATCAGCTGATTTCCGACCCGGAAAATCACCGTATGCTTACTTATTTGCAGGAGCATGAGCAGCAGCTGGACACGATGCGCCGCCGCCAGACCGAGCTGCTGCGCAAGCAGGTGGATCAGCTCTCCCGTATCCCACAGGAGGAATATGTGGCATACACCGTGCTGCTCAATGAGGCAGACGGCATCTGGCGGACGGCAAAGAATACGAATGATTTCGCATCCTTTGCACCGACTTTGGAGAAGATCGTGGAATTTAACCAAAGGTTTGCCGGGTATTATAACCCCGGTCTGCCTGCCTATGATGCGCTGCTCAACGAATATGAGCAGGGACTGAATATGCAGACCCTCGATGCCTTCTTCGGTCAGCTGCGCAAGGCGTTGGTGCCGCTGATCCATGCAGTGGGTCAGCAGGAGCAGATCGACGATTCCTTCCTGAAACAGTCCTACCCAATCGAGCAGCAGAGAAAATTTTCTGACTATCTGATGCATGTTTTGGGGATTGACCCCGCCCGATGCACTCTGGCGGAGACGGAGCATCCCTTTACCAACGGTGTCAATAATCATGATGTACGGATCACCACACATTATTATGAAAACGATGTGGCAAACTCCATGTATTCGGTGATCCACGAGGGCGGACATGCCCTCTACGAGCTGGGCAATGACGATCGCTATAATTTTACCAGTATTCAGGGCGGTGCATCCATGAGCATCCACGAGAGCCAAAGCCGCTTTTACGAGAATATCGTGGGCAGGAGCATGGAATTTATCGAGCTGATCTTCCCCAAGATGCAGGAGCTGTTCCCGCAGCAGCTGCAGGGGGTGACCGCCGAGCAGATGTACCGCGCCGTGAACAAGGCTCAGCCCTCGCTGATCCGGACAGAGGCCGATGAGCTGACCTACTGCATGCATATCATGGTGCGCTATGAGTTGGAGAAGCGTCTGATCGATGGCAGCCTGAAGGTTCAGGAGCTGCCCCAGGCGTGGAATCAAATGTATCGGGAGTATCTGGGGGTCGAGGTTCCGGATGACGCCCGGGGCTGCCTTCAGGATACCCATTGGGCAGGGGGCATGTTCGGTTATTTCCCGTCTTATGCCTTGGGCAGTGCCTATGGTGCCCAGATGAAGGTATTCATGGAGCGGGACATCGGTCCGGTGGGCAGACTGGTAGCCGAAGGGCATCTGGACCAGATTACCCAGTGGCTGGCAGAACATATCCATCGCCATGCGCAGCTGTATAAGCCCGGCGAGCTGTTTGAGATGAGCTGCGGAACATTCGATGCCAAATATTACACAGACTATCTGACAGAAAAATACAAAAAACTCTACAATCTCTGAAAAAGGTCTCACGGAGTTTTCCACTTCAGCGGCAAAAAGATCCCCCTGTTTCCACAGAAACAGGGGGATTTCTTACGCAAAATACTGAATCAGACCGATGAGGAAAAGGCCGATGATAATGAACGGAAGCACATAGCTGACATACAGGCGCATCCACGGCTTGACCTGAATGCCGGAGCCTGTGTTGGCTTCTGCGACAAAATTCTTCCAGCCCCAGCCGTTTTTTCGGGTGCAGAACAGCACCAGAACCAGACAGCCCAGGGGCAGCAGGATGTTGTTGACCAGAAAATCCTCCAGATCCATGATGGTGTTTCCGGCCTTCAGAGGCTGAATACCGGACAGAAGGTTGAAGCCGAGGATACAGGGCATGCTTGCGATCAAGACGGCGATGCAGTCGATCAGGCAGGTTTTCTTCCGGCTCCATCCGGTGAGGTCACGGGTGCAGGCGATCAACACCTCGAATACGGCAAGGACCGTGGAAAAAGCCGCAAAGAACAGGAACAGGAAGAACAGACTGCCCCAAAGCCTGCCCAGAGGAAGATTGTTGAAAATATTGGGCAGGGTAATGAAAATCAGCTTGGGGCCGCTGTTGACCTGAACGCCGTAAGCCGAGCAGGCAGGGAAGATGATCAGGCCGGAGCATAGGGCCACAAAGGTGTCCAGCGTGGCCACGTTGACCGATTCGCCCATCAGGGCACGATCCTTCCCAAGATAGCTGCCGAAGATCGCCATGGAGCCCATGCCGAGACTCAGGGTAAAGAAGGCCTGATTCATGGCCGCCACGATCACATTGATGATGCCGGCGTTTTTCATTTTCTCGATATCCGGCAGGAGATAGAATTTCAGCCCTTCACCGGCACCCTCCAAAAAGATGCTGTTGAAGGCAAGCAGGAGGATCAGGACGATCAGAGAGCCCATCATATATTTTGTGATGCGCTCCAGACCCTTTTGCAGGCCGATGGAGTTGATGGCAAAGCCTGCGATGACCACAGCTGCCATAAAAACGGTCATGGTGACTGGGTCTGCCAGCATTTTGGCAAAGGCATTCTCCACCTGAAGGGAATCCATGCCGACGTAGGCACCTGTTGCGGTGTTAAAGAAATATTGCAGCATCCATCCGGCGATGGTGGTGTAGCACATCATCAGGATGAAGTTTCCGGCAAAGGCAAACAGCCCGTGGATGTGCCATTTTGTGCCCTTTTTCTCCAAAGGCTGATACATGTGTACGGGACTTTTCTGGGCGGCACGGCCCACTGAAAATTCCATGGTCATGATGGGGATGCCAAGGATCACCAAAAACAGCAGATAGATCAGCACAAAAATCGCGCCGCCGTACTGTCCGGTGACGTATGGGAATTTCCAGACGTTTCCGATGCCCACGGCGCAGCCGGCACTCAGGAGAATGAAGCCGATCCTGCTGCCGAGACGTTCTCTTTCCATAGGGGACTCTCCTCTTTGACAAAAAATTTGTGTTCCATTATAGGGAAAAGCAAATCTGTTGTCAATAAATATTCCATAAGGAATAGAGAAATCCCCCTGTTTCTGAAAAAACAGGGGGATCGACTTATGCCTGCGGGATGTTCTTGGTGGCAACGATATCCACGCCGGTTCCGGCTGCGTCTGCGAGCACCACCTGACCGATGGTGACCGGAGCGGTCAGCTGGATGGCTTTCAGGGCCTTGATGCACTCGAAAATCTTCTCTTTCGGGATATCAGAGGCTGTTTTGACGGACACGGCTGCCAGTGTGCCGCCGGAGACACGGACGGTGGTCGTGACGATCCGTGTGGGGTTGGTCAGCTCCTTGCGGGCGTATTTATCTCCTGTTTTGCAGGTATTGCCTGTGACACATGTGACCTCTGCGCCCTCCATTTGTACGGTCAGCTGACACCCCATGGGACAGCCGATACAGGTCAGATGAACGGTTTTCATATCAGATATCCTCCAATTTCACGGTCAGCTGAGAGGCGTTTTGGAGCAGGGAGGCCTTCAGCTTAATGGTTTCCATCTCGCCGGGGGCGAGGATATTCCGCTTTTTGGTGAAGATCAGCTGTTCCCCGGCGTATACGGCAATGCGCTTTCCGGAGTAGACACCGTCCACGCGGAAACGGATGGGCAGGCGCTCTTCGTCACTCAGACAATCGGGGCGGACCACCGAGGGGACGGTATAGCGGACCCCGTCGGCGCATTGGATGGGGATGGGATGCCCCGACCGGGAGCCGCCGTTTTGGATGAATGCGGCGGCATGGGCTCCGGCGGAGGCGGCTTCCTCGGATACGAAGTCCACAAGATCGTGTACGTGCAGCACGTTTCCGGCGGCGAATACGCCGGGGATGTTGGTTTCCAGAGCCTCATTTACGACAGGACCGTTGGTAACGGGGTTCAGGGTGACTCCGGCAGAGCGGCTGAGCTCGTTTTCGGGGATCAGGCCGCAGCTGAGCAGCAGCGTGTCACATTCGTAAAATTCCTCGGTGCCGGGGACGGGCTTTCCCTGTTCCACTCGGGCGAGCGTGATCCCCTCCACCCGCTCCTGCCCCTTGATATCCACAACGGTGTGGCTGAGCTTCAGGGGAATCCCGAAATCGTCCAGACACTGGACGATATTTCGCTTCAGTCCGCCGGAGTAGGGCATCAGCTCGGCAACCACCTGCACCTGAGCCCCCTCCAGTGTCATGCGGCGGGCCATAATGAGGCCGATATCGCCGGAGCCGAGGATGACCACCTTTCGCCCGGGGAGCTGTCCGTCCATGTTGACAAGTCTCTGGGCAGTGCCGGCGGTGTAGATGCCGGCAGGGCGGCTGCCGGGGATGCTCAGTGCGCCTCGGGGGCGCTCCCTGCATCCCATGGCAAGGATCACGGCCTTGGGGGTCAGCTGAAACAGACCGTCTGTGCGGTTCATGGCGGTGATGGTTTTGTTTTCGTCCAAATCCAAAACCATGGTGTTGAGCTTGCAGGCGATGCCCAGCTGCTGTGCTTGGGTGATGAATCGGCTTGCGTATTCAGGACCGGTCAGCTCCTCGTGAAAGGTGTGCAGCCCGAAGCCGTTGTGGATGCACTGGTTCAGAATGCCGCCCAGTTCGGCGTCCCGCTCTAAAATCAAAACGTCATCGATCCCGGCTTTTTTTGCAGATACGGCTGCGGCAAGCCCGGCAGGGCCTCCGCCGATGACGACCAAATCATATTGCTTCATCCTGAGTCCTCCTTACACGCGGTCTTTGTTTGTGCCGACGATGAGTTTGCTTGCGCCGCCGGACTTGGTAACCTGACTGAGGGGGAGCTGCAATTCTCTTGCAAGGATCTCCATGACCTTCGGGCTGCAAAAGCCGCCCTGACAGCGTCCCATTCCGGCACGGACCCGCCGCTTGACACCGTCGAGGCTTCTGGCCCCGGGGGTGCGGTGGATGGCATCGACGATCTCACCCTCGGTGATGCTCTCGCAGCGGCAGATGACGGTGCCGTAGGCAGGCTCCTGAGCGATGAGCTTGGCACGATCCGCAAAGGTCAGTGCCTTTGGGTCGAGGATACCCTTTCTGGTGCCGTCAAATTCCGGATTCTCCTCCAGATGCAGAATTTCGTTCACCAGTTCAGCGGCCATTACGCCGATGGCAGGGGAGCAGCTGAGGCCGGGGGATTCGATACCGGCGCAGTCTACAAAGCCGGGGGCGACCTGTTCGATGGTGAAGCGGTGGCGGATGTCGTGGGCCCTGAGGCCTGCAAAGCTTGTGATGGTCTGCCGCAGGGGCAGATCCTTTATGACGATGCCGGATTTTTGACGGACCTGATCCAGACCCTCTTGGGTGGTGGAGGTGTCGTCCTTGTCGGAGATGTCGATGGCCGTGGGGCCGACAATGGTGTTTCCGTGAACCGTGGGTGTCACCAGAACACCTTTTCCGAATTGATTGGGCAGCTGAAAAACGGTGTGGTTGACATAACCTGATGCGGAATGATCCAACAGGAAATAGTCGCCCCGTCGGGGGACGATGGTCATGGTGTCCGCTGACACCATGTTGTGCAGCTTGTCTGCCCAGACACCTGCGGCGTTCACCACGGCCCTTGTCTCCAGTGTGCCGCAGGAGGTCGTCAGCTGCCAGCCGTTGTCAATGGGTCGGATGTCGGTCACTTCCGTGTCAAATTGGAAGGAAACCCCGTTTTTTGCGGCGTTTTCTGCCAGTGCGTAGGTCAGCCCAAAGGGGCAGACGATGGCGGCGGAGGGGGCGTATAGGGCAGCCACGGCATCCGGCGAGATGTGAGGCTCCATCTGCCGCAGCTCCTCCTGCTCCACGATGCGCAGTCCCTCCACTCCGTTGGCCAGTCCGTTTTCGTACAGGCGGTTCAGATCGTCGCGTCCCGACTCGTTCATCATGACCACCAGAGAGCCGATGTTCTGGTAGGGAAAGTCCAGCTCCTTGGCAAGCTTCGGCATCATGCGGCTGCCCTCCACGTTCAGCTTTGCCATCAGACTGCCTCTTGGGGCATCGTAGCCGGCATGCACGATGGCGGAGTTTGCCTTGCTGGTGCCGCAGCAGACATCCTCCTCCCGTTCCACCACCAAAAAGCGGCCCTTGCGCCGGGAAAGCTCCCGGGCAATGGCACAGCCGGAAACTCCGGCGCCGATTATGATCACATCATACATTTCGATCGCCTCACCCTTCGTTCGCCCAATCATAGGCGCATTTTACCGCCTTGTTCCATCCTTTGATGCGCTTTTGGCGGGAAATATCATCGATCTCCGGCGTAAAGATCCGCTCGATGCCGGTATTGTGCAGTACATCGTCCTTGCTTTTCCAGTAGCCCACGGCAAGTCCTGCCAGATAGGCTGCGCCCATGGCGGTGGTTTCCACGCAGGTGGGGCGATACACCGGAACGCCGATGAGATCGGCCTGAGTCTGCATCACATAGTTGTTGGCAGAGGCACCGCCGTCCACCTTCAGCTCAGACAGGGCAAAGCCGGAATCTGCCTCCATGGCCTTCAGCACGTCATTGGTCTGATAGCACAGGCTGTCCAGTGTGGCACGGATGATGTGGTACTTGTTGCAGCCTCGGGTCAGGCCGACAATGGCACCCCGGGCGTATTGATCCCAGTGGGGAGCGCCCAGTCCCGTAAAGGCCGGGACCACATAGCAGCCGTTTGTGTCCGGAACCTTTCTTGCCATGTACTCAGAATCTGCGGCCGATTCGATGAACCGCAGCTCGTCACGCAGCCACTGAATGGCGGCCCCTGCCACGAAGATGGAGCCCTCCAGTGCGTATTCTACCTTGCCGTCCAGACCCCATGCAATGGTGGTGACCAGTCCGTTGTTGCTGAAAACGGGCTTTTCTCCCGTGTTCATCAGCAGAAAACAGCCGGTCCCGTATGTGTTTTTGGCATCCCCGGGGTTGAAGCAGGTCTGACCGAACAGGGCTGCCTGCTGATCACCGGCGGCACCGGCGATGGGGATGGGGCCGCCGAAATACTGGGCGAGGGCCTCCCCGTAAATGCAGCTGCTGGGCTTGACCTCGGGCAGCATGGATCTGGGGATATCCATTTCCTTGAGGATCTCGTCGTCCCATTGCAGGGTGTTGATGTTGAACAGCAGGGTCCGGGAGGCATTGGAATAGTCGGTCACGTGGGCTTTTCCGCCTGTCAGCTTCCAGATCAGCCATGTTTCCACGGTGCCGAACAGCAGCTCGCCCTGCCGAGCCTTTTCTCTTGCCCCGGGGACGTTTTCCAAGATCCAGCGGATCTTAGGTCCTGCAAAATACGCGTCGATGACCAGACCCGTCTTTGCGCGGTACGACTCGGTCAGTCCCTTTGCCTTCAGCTCGTCGCAGTAGGCACTGGTGCGGCGGCACTGCCACACGATGGCGTGGTAAATGGGCAATCCGGTGTTTTTGTCCCAGACCACGGCGGTTTCCCGCTGATTGGTGATGCCGATGGCGGCGATATTTGCGGCGGTGACGCCCAGATTTGCCATTGCCTGCTGGGCAACCTCCAGCTGGGTGGCCCAGATCTCGTTGGCGTCATGCTCCACCCAGCCGGGCTTGGGGAAGATCTGGGTGAATTCCTTCTGCGCAACGGAGCAGATGTCGCCTGACTGGTTGAACAAAATACAGCGGTTGGATGTGGTTCCGGCATCAAGTGCCATGATGTATTGTTCCATACGGGTCCCTCCTGAAATAGAAAAGAGCGGCGGAGATCGCAGCAAATATGCTGATCAAACCTCCACTGCTCATCTAATAACAGGATCATTTTACCATGGGGGAATATGCTTTTCAACTTGAGTTTCCGGCAGGCGGGAAAAATCTGCGGAAAGCACAGAAAGGCTGTTTTCTTTTTGTGCTTAATGTATTTTTAGATTTGGCTGTTCACCTTAATAAAAAATAAGATAAATAATTATCGATATATATTTACTTATAGAAAAGGCTGTGATATAATGTCGAACGTAAAAACCAAACCGAACTATGGAGGTAACAAATATGAAAGGTTTTGCCATGTTAAAAATCGGTGCTACCGGCTGGGTGGAGAAGGATATCCCTGCCTGCGGTCCTATGGATGCGATCTGCAAGCCTCTTGCACTTGCACCCTGCACCTCTGACATCCACACAGTATGGTCCGGCGCCATCGGCGAACGCAAGGACATGATCCTCGGTCACGAGGCTGTGGGCGAGGTCGTTGAGGTCGGCGCTCTTGTTAAGGACTTTAAGCCCGGTGACAAGGTTCTGGTCAGCGCGATCACCCCTGACTGGAATTCTCTGGAGGCACAGGGCGGCTATCCCATGCACTCCGGCGGCATGCTGTCCGGCTGGAAGTTCTCCAACTTCAAAGACGGCGTATTTGCTGAATACTTCCATGTAAACGATGCTGACGGCAATCTGGCACACCTGCCCGAGGGCATGGATCTGGGTGCAGCGGCAATGCTGGCTGACATGATCCCCACCGGCTTCCACGGCGCAGAGCTGGCAGATATCAGCTTCGGCGATAATGTTGCGGTCATCGGTGTCGGCCCTGTGGGCCTGATGAGCGTTGCCGCCTGTGCAATTCGCGGCGCTGCCGAGATTTTTGCAGTGGGCTCCCGCAAGAACTGCACCGATCTTGCCCGTGAGTTCGGCGCTACCGACATCATCAACTACCGTGAGGGCGACATCGTTCAGCAGATTCTGGACAAGACCCACGGTCAGGGCGTGGATAAGATCGTCATTGCCGGCGGTGACAACAACACCTTCGGTCAGGCAATGCAGATCCTGAAGCCCGGCGGAATCATCGGCAACGTCAACTATCTGGGTGAAGGCGAATCCGTGCCCATCCCCAGAGTTGAGTGGGGCTGCGGCATGGGCCACAAGCAGGTCCGCGGCGGCCTGATGCCCGGCGGCCGTCTGCGCTCTGAGAAGCTGGCTCGCCTGATCACCACCAACCGTATCCATCCGGAGAAGCTGATCACCCATACCTTCCACGGTCTTGAGAACGTAGAGCCTGCCCTGATGCTGATGAAGGACAAGCCCAGAGATCTGATCAAGCCTCTGGTCATCATCGACTGATTTACCGAAAAGCCAATAGAAAAGCGGACTTGCAGCTGCAAGTCCGCTTTTTGTTGCGCAAAATCATAGGTGCAGGATGTTGATCAGCAGGAGCCATGCCAGACCGTAGTATGTCATCACCGCGACAAGGTCATTGATGGTGGTGATGAGGGGGCCGGAGGCAACGGCAGGATCGACCTTCAGCTTTTTGAAGATCAAGGGAACCACGGTTCCGGAGATACTGGACAGGAACATGGAAAGCACCAGTGCCACACCTGTACAGAAGGACACCGAGAAGGCGGTGAGGAAGGCCTCGCCCTTCACCACCAGAAACAGACCGATCAGCAGGAAGGACAGGCTGCCCAAAATCAGACCGTTGCACAGACCCACACGGGACTCCTTGGAAACCAGAGCGAATTTCTGCTTGCCGGTCAGCTGCTCATCCATCAGCACACGGATGGTGATGGCCAGAGACTGGGTGCCGACGTTGCCGGCCATGTCCAGAATCAGGGACTGGAACAGCACAACAAGAGGCAGTGATGCCACCACGCCTTCAAAAATGCCCACAACACTGGAGACGACCAGACCCAGACCCAGCAGAACGATCAGCCAGGGCAGACGCTTGCCGATGCTCTTTTTCAGAGGCTCCTGCAGATCCTCCTCGGCGGTCAGACCTGCCAGCTTTGCGTAGTCATCGCCCATCTCGTCATCGACCATCTGGGTGATATCCTGCGCAGTCAGCACGCCGCAGAGCTTGTTGTCTGCGTCCAGAACGGGGATCGAGTCCTCGGAGTAATTCTTGATGCGCTCGATGCAGTCCTCGATCAGCTCACTGGCATATACGTAGGGGTAAGAGGTCATCATGATCTCGTCCAGAGGCGTATTTTCCCGGGCGATGATCAGGTCCTTCAGATCGATGGCACCCAGCAGAGTCTCGTCCTTGTCCACCACGTAGATGGTGGAGATATTGTCATTTTCGGCGGCCTGATCCACAAGCTCCCGCATTGCCTGACGGACGCTGATGCCGTCGGGGATGGAGATATAATTTGTGGTCATGGAGCTGCCGATCTCATCCTCGTCAAAGGAGCTGATCAGGATGATCTCATGCTTGATCTCGTCATCCATCAGGTCGATCAGAGCGTTGCGGTCACCCTTGCTCAGCTGACGCAGGTATTCTCCCGCGGTTGCCGGCTCCAGCTGAGACAGGATCTCCACACGCTTGCGCACCCGCAATTCGCTGATGTAATCGTAGGGGTTTTCGGCATACTCAAAGATATTGGCCAGAGTCTCGGAATCCACGATGCGGTAAAGCTTGGTCCGCTCGTCCCGGTTCATCAGGGTCAGAGCTTCGGCAATGTCGTTTTCATGGTAGTTTGCAACCTCCTGTCCCATCAGCTTGGGGGTCAGGTTGCTGCGAATGATCCCGGCGATCTCGGTGGCATAATCCGGATGCTGAACATTTGCATTGGGATCGGTGATAAAGTTCTTCTTTGCACTCATTGTCATTTCCTCCTTTGCACATTGGGGTGTGTGCGGTCATTTCTCAGCAAAGGCAGGGGGAGCCTGAGTTGCAGGTCAAAATGGGCATAAAAATACCATTGTCACCTGTAACCCAGCGCAGCCCGCACCTGCGTCATGCTGATGCAGTGCAGTGCCGGAGACGGACAATGGTACTCATATCATTTGCGCATATGACTGCGCAGCAAAATCAGTCAGAACCCAGACGGAGCATCGCCGCCGGAATGCTGACCATATATGAATACCGTGTCTGTACCTCGACTATCACTACTGCCGTCCATGTTCTCACCTCACTGAAATCAATGTATTTGGCTGTAAGCCGAAGATATTATATCACCGGTTTTTCGTGTAGTCAATTTCAATTGTAATTTTTTCTTTTTCGGGCAGCGGATCGTGCTGCCCGTCCATAGCATGTGCAAAAGGCCGCCGCTCTATCAGCAGGGGGGCAGGAAAATGAAAAAGGGAGACGCGGATGCGTCTCCCAAATGGTATTGCGAAATGGCCGGGGTCAGTCGATCAGGATCGCTGAGGCCAGCTGGTTATCGATGTTGTATCTGCCGTCCTTGATCGAGACGACGCAGCCGCCCTTCAGGTGGGAAACCACGGTAATCGGTTCACCGGGGTAGCAGCCCAGAGAAAACAGGAATGCGTTCATTTCCTCGTCATCGGTGTCGATTTTCCGAACGGTATATTCTTTACCCTCCTGTGCGGTTGTCAGGTTTTTCTGATCCATCACTTTCTCACTCCCTATCTGATTCTATGAAGTTAGCAAATGCTAACACAGTTTCTCGGAAAAATGGTTAGCATTTGCTAACCATTATTATATTATCGGTTTGCAGATGGTTTGTCAAGTGCTTTTTTCCCAAAAGACTCAGTCCGGCATGGACAGGGGAGGAACCTCCGGACAGGATCTGGCCGTCACACGATCTTGACGGCGAGAAATGCGCAGAGGGTGCCGACCAGAGCTCCGGCGATCACGTCACTGGGATAGTGGACCCCAACGTACAAACGGGAGTAGCCCATGCACAGCGCCTGCAGGATGGCGGCGCAGCGCCCCCACCAGTTGGGCAGGGTGACGGCCCACGCGATCCCGGCGGAAAATGCGGCACAGGTATGCCCGGAGGGGAAGGAGTTCGGGTCAAAGGAGACCAGAAGCGGGGTCACGTTTTCCATCACCTCATAGGGTCTGGGACGGGCCACGAAGGGCTTGAGCCCCAGATTGGTGATGATGACACCGAAGGTCAGCGCCAGTCCGGAGGCGACTCCGGCCCGGTAGGTCTTGTCCCAGAGCAGCATGACTGCCGACAGCAGGATCCATAGGAAACCACCGTTGCCCAGAATGGTATAGAATTTCATGGTCTGGTTCAGGATTCGGCAGCGGCGGTGGCTTTGGACCTGTAATATGATCTTTTCGTCTAAGCGCTGAATTGCATGCAAGATGTTACCTCCATCAGGACGGGGATTTATTGTAGAAATCAAGGATATTCTATCAAAGGAAACGGGAAAATAGATAAACAATATTTGAATAGGAAAAGAATTATTCCATTCCGACGGCATCAAGGGGGCGCTGCACCTCCACAAGAGGCACCTGCATGTCGAAGTTCAGATCAAACAGCTCCTTGACGATCAGCGGCTCTTTTGGCAGCCTCTTTAAGCAGCATGCCCAGCTGGTATCTTCAAAAACCTCACAGGAGAAGCTGCCGCCCTCGACGATGTACAGATTGTCAAGGTCAGTCTCAGGGGATGGGATCTCCACAAAGACCATGGCGCTCACGGCATCTGCCCGCCCTGTGAACATCACCCCCTGATTAAAGGAGTCGGTGATGCCAAGCTGCTGGCACTGACGCAGGAGCATGGTGTATTTTGCGCTGATATGACCGTAGTCTGCTTCACTGGGCAGCAGTGCGGTGGTGAGGAAGAACCGGCGGGGGATCTGCTGAATGAATGGGGTCTTTTCTGCCTTGATCTTGTTGGTGCGCATGATGTGCCGGGACATGGTGTCCAAAAAGGCAATGGAGGATTTGAGCTTCCGCTCTTTCTCGGTGACGATCCTGTGGGCATCCTCCAAAAGCCTGCCCACATCCACCGAGCCATCGTCTTGGATATAATCCCGAAAGTTTTTCAGCGGGATGTCAAGATCCAGACACACCTTGATCAGATCCACGATCACCAGCTGGTCAGAGCAATAGTAGCGATAGCCGGATTCCGGATTGATATACGCCGGAGGGAGGATGCCGAGATCGCCGTAGTAGCGCAGGGATTTCACGCTGACGGCCTTGATTTTGCTGACCTCTCCGATGGTGAATAATTTTTGCAAAAGGACCGCCCCCTATTGACTCTGTCATAATGGTATAGTTTATGATTCCTATCATATCAGAAGATATTTCAAAATTCAACAGGAGGATGCTTGTTTGAAAAATAAACAGTTTTATCAATTTGTGATCCCCTCCGTGGGGGCCATGCTGGTCACGGGGCTGTATTTCGTGGTGGACGGGATCTTCGTGGGCAGAGGCGTGGGACCGGCGGGGCTTGCCGCCATCAACATTGCCGTTCCCTTTATTTCCATTATGTCGGCGGTGAGCCTGATGATCACCATGGGCGGCGCGACCATAACCTCGATCTTCTTTGCCCGCTGCGAAAATGCGCGGGCAAACCAGACCTTCCGACTGAGCGTGTTCATGGTGCTGGCCTTTACCTTTATCATGACTCTGATCAGCAGCACCTTTGATGAGGAGCTTGCCCGCGCCCTCGGGGCCAACGATGCCCTGCTGAGGGACACGGCAGACTACATCAAGTATTTTGTCATGTTCAGCGTTTTTTACTGCGGCTCGAATACCCTGTCTGCCTTTGTCCGCAATGATAACAACCCGCGGCTTGCCCTGTGGGGGATGGTGACCGGTGCCGTCAGCAATGTGATTCTGGACTGGATCTTTATTTTCCCTCTGCAAATGGGGATCAAGGGTGCGGCAATCGCCTCGGGTCTGGGGCAGACACTGGCCTGTGCGGTGCTGTCCACCCATTTCCTGAGGAGAAGGGGAGAGCTGCAATTCGGCATTCCCAGATTTTCGCTGAAGGAAGGCTGGCAGATTGCAAAGACAGGCTTTCCGGAATTTGTGACCCAGATGAGCCAGCCGGTCACGATCCTGTGCTATAACCTTGTGGTCATGGAGATTTTCGGAGAGATCGGCGTGTCGGCATTTTCTGTGATCTCCTACATTCTTGTGGTGGTCATCGGCATTTTTACGGGACTTGCCCAAGGCGTTCAGCCCCTGCTCAGCCGCAGCTACGGCGCGGGGAACAAGGACGAGGAGCGGTTCTTCTTCCACAAGGCGCTGAAGGTCAGCGTGATCCTGTCGGTGGGAATCTATGGTGTCATGTATCTGTTCGGCAGGGAAATGATCTACATTTTCAACCATGACAGCCAGCTGATCCGTCTGGGCTATGCGTGTATTCAGATATACGGCATCTGCTTTATTTTTGCGGCCATCAACACGGTCTATACCATTTACTTCCTTGCGACCAAGCGAACCAGACAGGCCATTTACCTGTCTGTGATGCGCAGCTTTGTGGTCAACAGCGTGTTTATCTTCCTGATGCCCATGGTATTTGGTCCCGGTGCGATCTGGACGGGGATGATCATTGCCGAGGCCCTTGTGCTGCTCAATGCGATTTGGATCTCCCGCCGGGAAGCCGGAAGGCAGGGGAAAGCTTCCCGTACAGACGAATAAAGAAAAAAGTCGGACACGGCGCAGCCGGGTCCGGCTTTTTTGCGGGGCGGCCTGAGGGTAGGGCCTCGGCAGAATTATAAAGGCGATTGCATGATTGGCACAAATGTGGTAAAATGAGGCCAATGATATGTTTCTTTGGATGCTTCGGAGCGTGGCATTATCCGTGCAGAAGATCTGACAGGATATGGAAAGGGAGAAGAACACACCATGAAGAAAATTATGTTGGTTTTTGGCACACGTCCGGAGGCAATCAAGATGTGTCCTTTGGTCAATGAGCTGAAGTCCAGAAAATCGGTGGAGACCATCGTCTGCGTTACCGGACAGCACCGGCAGATGCTCGATCAGGTATTGGAGGCGTTCGGCGTAGTGCCGGACTATGACCTGTCTATCATGAAGGATAAGCAGACGCTGTTTGACGTGACCACCAATATTTTAAATAAGATCAAAGACGTTCTGGAGGAGGCAAAGCCCGATGTGGTTCTGGTCCACGGGGACACCTCCACCACCTTTGTCACGGCTCTGGCCTGCTTTTACTGCCAGATCCCCGTGGGGCATGTGGAGGCCGGACTGCGCACCTATAACCTTTACAGCCCGTATCCGGAGGAGTTCAACCGTCAGGCGGTGTCCATCATCAGCCGATATAATTTTGCCCCCACGGAGCAGTCGAAGCAGAATCTGCTGCGGGAGGGCAGGGACCCGGACAGCATCTATGTCACGGGAAACACGGCCATTGATGCCCTGAAAACCACGGTCCGCAGGGACTACACCCATCCGGAATTGGAGTGGGCGAAGGACAGCAAGCTAATCCTGATCACGGCGCACCGTCGGGAGAATCTGGGCAGCCCCATGGAGAATATGTTCCGGGCCATTCGTCGGGTCATGGACGAGCATCCGGATGTGAAGGCGATCTATCCCATCCATATGAACCCCACCGTGCGCCAGACGGCAAATCGGATTCTGGGCAGCGAGGAACGCATCCATATCATCGAGCCGCTGGATGTTCTGGATTTCCACAATTTCCAGAGCCGCAGCTACCTGATCCTCACCGACTCCGGCGGAATACAGGAGGAGGCACCCTCTCTGGGCAAGCCTGTCTTGGTCATGCGCGATACAACCGAGCGTCCCGAGGGGATCGCGGCCGGTACGCTGAAGCTGGTCGGCACCGAGGAAGAGACCATCTATCGCAATTTCAAGCTCCTTTTGGAGGATCGGGAAGCATATGAGAAAATGAGCCATGCAAGCAATCCCTATGGGGACGGCCTTGCATGCAAGCGCATCGCGGATATCCTGTGCGATTGACAGCTCACATGCTTTGCCGGAGGGCCCTGTGAGGCGCCGGCAGTATAAAGGGCCCTGCTTCGGCAGGGTTTTTTAATATCAGGGTTGCCGTGGGAACATTCTTTTTCATTAACAGTAAATTTTCAATTTTAAGGTTGAATAAAGTGCAAAGCTTATTATAATAAAACAATGATTGAAAAACAGGTTCGCTCGGCTTTAGAGCAGTGGGCAGATACAGCCTGACTGCCGGAATGCTCGGTTCTGTGATAAAGCTTGCAAATGCGCAGCGTGGCGCAATGGTAGGCAAGAGGCTTTCCGTTATCCGTAATTCGGGAGTGTGCGGTTAAAAATCGGTGCATCGACGAATTAAATATACAACAGTAGGAGTCATGTAATATGAAATATGCAATTGTTTACAGCAGCCGTACAGGAAATACGAAGCTTCTGGCCGAAACCCTCCGAGAGAGTCTGCCTGCGGAGGAATGTATTTATTTTGGAACGCCGGACCCGGCGGCCTTGCAGGCACAGCGGATCTATGTGGGCTTTTGGACCGACAAGGGCAGCTGTGACGGGGAGGTTGCCGAGCTTTTGAAGGCTGTGACCGATCAGGAGATCTTTCTGTTTGGAACTGCCGGTTTCGGTGGAAGTCAGGAATATTTTGATAAAGTGTTGGATCGTGTGGTCAAGAATCTTCCGGAGGGGGCGCAGCTGGTGGGGCGCTTTATGTGTCAGGGAAAAATGCCCCTGTCCGTGCGGCAGAGATATGAAGCCATGGCGCAGGGCGACGGAAAGGTCCCCAATATTCAGCAGATGCTCGATAATTTTGACAAAGCACTTTCTCACCCCGACGAACGTGACCTAAATGCATTGAGAGCTGCCGTCCCGTCTGTTCGGTAAATCGGGCCACCCGGCAAAGGCATAGCATTCCTTGACACCTCAGATCCGCAATGGTATGATAAACGCAATTTAACGGAAAGGTGCAAAGATCCATGTATATGTATTTCGGTTTTGAGAAAAGAAACAGAAGCTTTGCCCAGAATGTGCATTGTTAACACCCAATAACATGAGTACATCGAAAAGGCGCAGGCTTCAGCCTGCGCCTTTGTGTTTTAAGGGGGAGCTATATGAGAATCGGACTTGCGGCATACAGATTTAAAAACAAAGATGTGGAATATAATATCAGGCAAATGGAAAAGGCATTGAAGGAGAGTCAAGGGAAAGCAGACCTTCTGTGTTTCGGTGAGACCTTTTTGCAGGGGTTCGATTCTCTTTGCTGGGATTTTCAAATAGATAAAGATATAGCAATCACACAGAACAGCGCAGTTATGCAACGGATTTGCAGTCTTACAGTGAAGTATCAGACAGATCTGCTGTTTGGGTATGTGGAACGGGAAGGAGATACACTGTTTTCATCCTGTGCTGTGGTTGAACAGGGGAAAATAATCCATAATTATCGCCGCATTTCTAAAAACTGGAAGGAATACAGCAGGACGGACGGCCATTACCGTGAAGGAACTGCAACCGATGAGCTTTTGTATCATGGAAGAAATATCATGATTGCCTTGTGCGGTGACCTATGGCTGTTTCCGGAACGCTTCAAAACCGATGACTTGCTGATCTGGCCGGTCTATGTGAATTTCGATCTGGAAGAATGGGAAGCTTATGAGCAGGACTATGCAGACCAGGCTCTGCTTGCCAGTCGACAAGCGCTGATGATCAATTCCATTACAGACAATCCGATTTCTCACGGAAATGCTTTCTATTTCTATGATGGTAAGGTGAAACAGAAATTGGGTTATGATACGGAAGCAGTGCTGATCGTGGAGGTATGAGTACCTGTTTAAGCAGCATATGTACTGGGCAGGGGTGATTGACATTCGGGGAGTGAACATCGATGAAATTGGAAACCAACCGACTAACTGTGCGCAACTTTGTGAAGGCAGATGCATCTGATCTTTACGAAATTCTTGGCGATGCAGAAACGATGAAATATTGTGAACAGCCCTATGATTTTGAGAAAACGAAGAATTTCTTGAATGAATTCTGTATTGCACGAGAAGGTGCAGCTGCGGCAGTCCATAAGCAAAGTGGAAAAGTAATTGGGTATATTCTGTTCAATGAATATACGGGGAATGTTTACGAAATGGGATGGTTTTTCAATCAGAAGTTCTGGAAACAAGGATATGCGTATGAAGCCTGCCAAGCAGTCATTGATTATGCATTTGCCAAGCTGCATGCACACAAGATTTTTGCCGAAACCATTGACCCCGTGAAGTCTGTTGCTCTGATGAAGAAATTAGGGATGCAGCTTGAGGGAATGCAGCGCAGCCATGTGAAGGACTTGACAGGGCGATGGAGCGACCTGTATTTATATGGTTTATTGGGAGAAGATTTGCAACAATATCAAAAGAATTGTGATAACATGACTTATACGACTCGCTGAGCCAATTGGAAATCTACGCCTATGCCACCCGGCAAAGGCATAGCATTCCTTGACACTTTAGATCCGCAATGGTATGATAAACGCAATTTTAGGATTCTTCTGCTTTCACTCACCCTATGGGTCAGGGTGTGGGTCAAACCGCTGTTGACAGATGTTCTTCGCTCTGGACGCAGCCTCCCCACTCGCTTTTGCAGGAAGGACTGAATGTTCAAGTTATTCTGATTTTTATAGCAGCAGCCAGAGAGCACCATCTATGAATGGCACTCTCTGGCTGCTGTTTATTCATTTCTTTGTGAAAGCTTGCGATATTCAGACGGATTTAATCCCGTACTGCTTCGGAAATCCTTGGAAAACCGGCCTGCATTGCTGTAACCAACCGTTAAGGCGATTTGTTCGATAGAAAAATCTGTGGTAGCAAGCAGGTTTTCACCCTGACTTAATCGGCGCTGACGAATATACTCGGTGATCGTACATCCATATACCTGATGAAAAGACTTTTTCAGCTTTGTGGTTCCCATACAGGCTATTTTTGCAAGCTGCTCCAACAATATAGTGCGGTTGTAATGATCATTCATATAAGCGGCAATATTGCCAAGAGCCTCTCTGTCCTCCTGACTGACAGGAAGGGGCTCTTGCTTGGGATGTGTTTGGGTATGCTGTATCATCAACGCAACCGCCTCAGATACCTTACTGCGATAAAACAGTCTGGCAGCCATGCCTTCTCCCCGATAGCTTTGTACCTGCCGCAATAAGGTCACCATTTCAGGAAAATCATTTGTCTGGTCGATCTCCTGAAATGCTTCATAGGGGTTTTGATACTCGACGGGAAAGACTTTCTTCAAATACTGCTGATAATAGGCAGGAAAAATTTCAATGCTTACCGATTTGATCGGCACATTTTTATGGTAAAGGGTTTTGCACGGATGCCGATTTCCAAAAAAGGTTTTGACACAGCCAGCCGTTAGTCTGCGATAGGGCATAAATTCTTCGCCGGATACCGATTCACAATAGACAATGCTAAGGCTGTCGGGCCAATTCAGCGCCTGTGGATCAAAAAGCTGATCCTGCCGAAAGAAAAAATTCTGTATTTTAATATTGAAAAGGTCATCCTCGCTGTATAACCAAAAGAAGCCCTCGCATATGTCCTGTTTTACAGCCAGACATTGCCCTGCGGGAGAAAACTCTTTTGGCGTGGGGATGGGATAAAATTTGCAGCACTGTAAAAGTTCCTCTTCATAATTCAAAATAACACACCTGCTTTCAGACACATCAGACGCTTTTTCAGACAGATGAGGCATAATGCCCCCCCGTTTATTGAAAAGCATTCTAAATTGTGTACTATATGGAGTGATGAGTTAACTCAGACTAACTCGTAGACTATCACAGATCAAAGTGAAAGTCAAACAGTACGGATATACATAGGAGGAACGATCAGATGAATCAAGCTAAAAAGGGACTGTCTGTAAAAGATTTGATTATTACCGGAGTGTTCACCGCACTCATTTTCGGGTGCGTCATGATAGGCGGCGGCTTTTTTGCGGCGGCACCTGCGCTGACCTTTTATTTTCCGGTGGGTGCATCCCTGCTTGCCGGTCCGGTCTATCTTTTGATGATCGCCAAGGTGAAGAACTTCAGCTCTGTCACCATTACAGGTGTGATTATGGCTCTGTTCACCTTTATGACCGGAATGCACCCCTGCATGAGTCTTGGGTATCTTATGGGCGGCATACTGGCTGATCTGGCGGCAAAGCTTGGAAGGCACAGCAGCGGCAAAATGAACATTCTTTCCTACATCATATTTAGTCTGGGGAATACCGGTTCCTATCTCGCTTACTTTATTGCTCCCGAATCATGGGTTCGTTTTATGCTGGAAGGGGAGCGGGCTACGCAGGATTATGTGGATATTATGAGTGAAAGTGCCAACACCTTCGTTTTGGTCACCATGCTGGCCGGAACGGTTCTGGTGGCTGCACTAAGCGCCTTTGTGGGAAGCAGATTGCTGAAAAAGCAGTTTGAAAAAGCCGGTATTACGAAATGAAAAGGCAAGCCGGAAACGAATCACCATTTGACTCTCGATGCAAAATCATTTTGCTGATCATCACGGTTTTTATTGCCACACAGGCACCCAAACTCTCTTTTTTGTGTGGTCTTATGCTGTTGATTGCTCTGTTTTCTGTTTTTTGCGGAAAAGGCAAAGCAGCGTGCATCAATTTGCTTGTGTTTACGGCGCTTTATGCCACCCGGACACTGGCGCTCCAAATGAGACCGGGCGGCGTACAAACCATGATTCTGGCTTGGCTGAGCCTGATGTATCAGGTATATCCCTGCGGCTTTATGGCAGGGATCATCCTATCAACCACCAAAATCAATGAATTTTTGACGGCCATGACAAAGGCGCGTGTTTCCCCAAAAATAACTATTCCAATGGCTGTCATGCTGCGGTATCTGCCCACCATTCGGGAAGATTGGGATTTTATCAAAGATGCCATGCGTATGCGCGATATTTCCCCGACCCTCTGGGGATTCCTGACAAATCCGACTCTGACAGTGGAGTGTCTTTATACGCCCCTTCTGATTTCCGCTTCCCGTGCGGCAGATGAACTGACGGTTGCCGCAGTGACAAGAGGTGTGGAAGCGCCCAACCGGCGGAGCTGTCTTGTGCAGGTTCATTTTGCCATACGGGATTATGTGGCAATTTTGATCTTTGCGACTTATTTTATTGCCATGAAGTTTGGAGGCGCAGCATGATTCGGTTTAAAGATGTTTCCTTTTCCTATTCAGACGAGACTGAGATGGATAATGGGGTGCAAAACATCAATCTGACGATCCGCAAAGGAGAATGCGTACTGCTCTGCGGCTCAAGCGGCTGTGGAAAAACCACCTTGCTGAAGTTGATGAACGGACTCATCCCTCACTATTTTCAAGGCAGACTCTCCGGCTCTGTATATATCGAAGGGCATAAAACAGCAGACACACCCATGCACGCCCTGTCTAAATTTGTGGGCACCGTATTCCAAAATCCCAAAACACAGTTTTTCAACGTGGATGTGGACAGCGAAATCGTTTTCGGTGCGGAAAATCACGGTGTTTTGCAGAGTACATTAAAAAGCAGGTTAGACCAGACACTCCATACGCTTCATTTGGAGGACCTGCAGGGACGCAATATCTTTGAGCTTTCCGGTGGTGAAAAGCAAAAGGTTGCTTTTGCATCTGTCTATCATATGAATCCTGACATCTATCTTCTGGACGAGCCATCTTCCAATCTGGATGCTGCGGCTATCAAAGATTTGAGGGCATATCTGTATCAACTGAAATCCGAAGGAAAAACAGTTGTAATTGCAGAACATCGTCTTTATTATTGTTGGGATTTTGCAGACCGTATTCTCTATCTCAACAACGGGAGAATCGAAAATGATTTTTCATCAGATGCATTCCAATCACTTCCCGACGTGCAGCGTATCAAAATGGGGCTGCGCACCATCCGTCTGGAGGACGTTCTTCCTCCGGAGCGTGACATATCTTATCGAAAAAACTTACTGCAAGTGAAGCAGCTGACCATCAGCAGAAAAAAACGACCGATTCTAAAGGATATCTCCTTTTCTGCCGGAATTGGGGAAATTATCGGCGTGGCCGGAAAGAACGGTGCCGGAAAAACCACGCTGCTGCGAACACTTTGCGGTCTCCACAAGGAATATGCAGGTACCTTTTCATGGAACGGTCAGCCTCTCAAAGATAAACAACGATGCAAACGATCATACATGGTAATGCAGGATGTGAACTACCAGTTGTTTGCAGAAAGTGTGGAAGCCGAATGCGGCTTCGGCATTCAAAATGCAGATCAGCAGCGGATAGAACAAACCTTGTGCATGCTGGAATTGGATCAGCTGAAGGAGCGGCATCCAAATACATTGTCAGGCGGACAAAAACAGCGCTTGGCCGTCTCAGTCAGTATCGTTTGCGGGAAGGAGGTGCTTGTTTTTGATGAGCCAACCTCCGGCCTTGATTATAAAAGTATGGAGCAAGTGAGCGGGCTGCTGAAAATGCTGGCACAGAATGCAGTGATCTTTGTGGTAACGCATGATTATGAATTCCTGTGTAAAACCTGTACCCGTATGATCCGGCTTGAGGACGGAGCGATCTCTATGGATATTCCTGTTTGCAAAGAACTGGAGACCCAGCTGCGCAAAGGAATCCTGCTGTAAAAGAGGGGGATTATGATGAAACAAAAAAATGAAAATCCAGTCGGATTGCTCCTTTCCTGGGCGGGAAAGGACAAGCGATATTTAGTGGCATCTGTGCTTTGCGCGTTTGTCAGCGGTCTATTTGTTATCGGCTCTTATATGGGTATTTATCATTTGATGGATGCGGTTTTGTCTAAGACGATAACCATACAGATACTATCACAGAATATATTGCTGATTGCGGTTACAACGGTGCTTCGCATGGTCACAATGGCGGCCTCCGGTGTGCTTTCTCACAAAGGGGCCTATGGTGCGCTGTTTCGGGTCCGCTGCATGATCACTCAGCATCTGGCCAAGGTACCGCTGGGTGCATTGAACGAAAAAAGCACCGGTCAGATGAAAACCGTGCTTAATGAGGATATTGAAAAGCTGGAACTTTGCCTTGCGCACAACATCCCTGAGCTTGTAGCCTATCTGACAGGGCCTGTGGTGATTTTCGCTTATTTACTCACAGTAAATGTGCCACTTGCCTTAATTTCATTGATACCCCTGCCGTTGGCTGCCATGGTGATGATGCAGCTTTTCAAGGGGATGATGGGCTCTATGGAAACCATGAATCGTTCTCTGGGCAGCTTTAACTCCGTGATGATTGAATATGTGCGGGGCATGCGGCTCATTAAAGCCTTTCATATGGGTACTGCGTCCTTTGAAAGATTTTCCTCCGCGATCCATGAAGAAAACCGGGTGTGGAATACGCTTTCCCGCAAGATGGGTCCGCCCTTTGCCATTTTCACGATCCTGTTGGAAAGCGGCATGGTTTTGCTTGTTCCCATTGGAGGCTTGCTTTTCTTAAAAGGCTCCGTCTCGGCCAGTGTATTTTTGATGTTTGCCTATGTGGGCTCACTTTACCTGACTGAGCTAATTCCCCTGCAGCAGCTTGGCACTACCTTTGCCGAAGCTTTGAACGGCGTACGGAAAACGAAAGAAATATTGGATTTGCCTGTGTGTGAAGGCAGCGAAAGTTTTCCTCAGCAGTACGATGTGACGCTTTCCCATGTGAGCTTTTCCTATGATGGAAAAACCGAGGTATTGCAGAATTGCGATCTTTCAGTCAAGCAGGGAGAGAAAATTGCATTGATCGGGGCCTCTGGTGCCGGAAAAAGCACGATCGTGCAGCTCATTTCCCGCTTTTATGACGTACAAAAAGGGGCCGTACTTATCGGCGGCACAGATGTGAGGGACATTTGCTATGAGGAAATTCTTGCGCACATCTCTATCGTGTTTCAGAAAACCTTTCTGACCAGAGATTCCGTGTTGGAAAACATCCGCATGGGGTCGGATGCCTCCTTGGAGGAGGTACGGCATGCAGCAAGGCGGGCCCAGATCGACGATTTTATCATGTCTCTTCCAGATGGATATGATACCAAGGTAGGCAGCTTCGGCTCTCGCTTTTCAGGCGGGGAACGGCAGCGCATTGCCATTGCACGAGCCATTTTGAAAGATGCGCCTATTTTGATTTTAGACGAAGCAACCTCGGCAGCGGACCCTGAAAATCAGGTGGAAATCGACAGAGCGATTGATGAGCTGTGCAAAAACAAGACGGTATTTATTGTAGCGCACAGACTAGGGGCGGTCAGGCTGTGTGACCGGATCGCAGTGGTGGAGCAGCAAACCATCACCCATGTGGGTACCCACAGCGAGGTATTGGAAAAAAGTGATTACTATCGCAGGGCGTGGCAAAATTATCAGGCAGCACGCTCCATGGTATATGGCTGTAAGGAGGCAGAGTGATGAAGCATCCTTTTCAAAGACCATCCAACTTTCGCACAGGTATTGTTTTAACTGTGGCAGAAGGCTTGCTTTCAGGCTGCAGCTATATGGTGCTCTATATGGTCCTGACTATGTTGGATAGCACAGCTGTTACAATCGCACAGGTGCTGACGACAACCGGCATTTTGCTGGGCGTTTTGCTCATACGGATCATCCTTTATGCGATCGGGTACACCCAAAGTCAGATCGGCGGCGCAGAGGTTTCTAAAAACATCCGTTTGTTTCTTGCGGACAAATTGAAGCAGATCCCCCTGTCCTGCTTTACCAAAGGTCAGGTCGGCTTTTATGTAAATGTGATGACAAGCGATGTAAACAGCTATGAGCTGATTTTGACCCATAAGGCCGGCAGCCTTGCGAAAAACATCACGCTGTCTGTGCTGCTTCTGGTGTTTGTCACTGTGCTGTACCGCCCTGCGGGGCTGATCCTGCTGTGCGCAGCATTGCTCCTCGTTCCCGAGATGTGGCTTTCCTTCCGCATTGTGAAAAAATACGGCACCCATAAAAATAAGGTGGCGGCAGAAACGGTCAGCAGCATTGTGGAATATATCGACGGCATTCAGACCTTCCGTTCGTATGGTGCAGCCGGCACCAAAAATCGGGCAACTACCAATGCAATGCGTGAATTCAGCAACGTTAACTATGCCTTTGAAGCGCATGCGATTCCCATTAACTTTGGCTTTAATATGATCAACTGGCTGATGGTGCCCGTTGTCATATATGTAGGGATTGCTCCCTGGCAGGCAGGTGTCGTATCAAATGTTGATTTCCTGCTGCTGTGTATGCTTCCAATGGTTTTTGCCAAGCTGATCACAGCCATTTCCATTGATTTGTTCAGCTACAAAAATCTGCGAATTTCTCAAAATAACATTGAAAAGGTCATCCATGAGCCTGCAGAACAGGGCCGCGCGATTCCGTTCACCCAAAACGACCATGAAATATGTTTTGAGCATGTTGCATTTTCCTATGTAAAAGGAGAACCGGTCCTGAAAGATGTGAGTTTTACAGCGCCAAATGGCAAATTAACTGCGATCGTAGGAGATTCAGGCTCAGGCAAGTCTACGATTCTGAATCTGGTTTCTAAGTTTTACGAGGCCGACAGCGGCAGTATTACCATGGGCGGTCAATCGCTTCAGGAGGCTTGTGCAGAAAAGGTGTTGGAACAGATCTCCATGGTGGATCAGGATGTATTCCTTTTCGATGATACCGTGCGGGAAAACATTCGCCATGCTTGTCCTGCTGCAACGAATGAGGAAATTGAAAACGCCTGTAAGCTGGCCGGTTGTCATGAATTCGTCAGTCAGATGTCACAAGGCTATGATACGCCTATTGGTGAAAATGGAAATTGCCTTTCAGGCGGAGAACGCCAGAGGCTGTCCATTGCAAGGGCAATCATAAAAAACAGTCCTGTTATCCTTTTGGATGAAGCAACGTCCTCTTTGGACATTGAAAACGAGTTGGCAGTGCGAACGGCCATCGCGAATTTATTGAAACAGAAGAAAACGGTCATTATGATTGCACACACCTTGTCAGTCATTCGCAATGCGGATAAGATTCTGGTGCTTTCCGGCGGCAGAATTGCGGAGGAGGGCAAACACGAAGCATTACTTGCACAAAATGGCAAATATGCTGCCATGTGGCAGGCAGAGCAAAGTCTTTCTCAATCGATGAACTAGTATTTATAAGCCATATCGAGATGCATATTATACAGCTCCGGATGAACTGTATTTGAGTGATTTTTATTTTCGCTCAAGCTATACAAATAATCTGGAGATGCGTCCGCAAAAGCAAGATGAAGCCGCCCGGGTGATGGGGAATTTCATGTCGCAGGTCATGTAAGCTGTAACAAGCAGAAAAGAAAACACCCGTGCAAGCACCACGGCAAAATGAAAAGTGCCAAAGAGAAGCGAAACGCTCCTCTTTGGCACTTTCTGATATTTTGCCCGTATGGGTCAGGGTGTGGGTCAAAAAGAACGAGTCTTTTGACAGTACAACTTTTCTGGGTATTTTATCGCCAGATAAAAAGAAAACCACTCTGAAAGCAGAACATTCAGAGTGGTTCGTGGAGCTGCTAGCCAGATTTGAACTGGCGACCTCATCCTTACCAAGGATGCGCTCTACCGACTGAGCTATAGCAGCAGGTCTCTTTTGTTGTTTGCTGTTCCGTGACAGCTTCATTATTATATACTGGGTATCGGAAAATGTCAAGCATTATTTCACAAAAAATCGAAAAAAGTTTTTCGCTTGTAAATCAAGTCGGATTAGTTGCCCAAACAGCCCAATTGTGCTATAATTGCAAGGATTGTATGCGGCAATTTGCCGTAATAGATTTTCGAAAGGTAATGATCATATGGGTTATCTCATTGCAATTGTTTTTTCATATCTGATCGGATGCTCCAATTTGGCATACTACATTGCCAGATGGAAGCATGTTGATTTCCGCAATGCAGGCTCAGGCAATCTGGGGGCCTCCAACACCACGGTGCTGCTGGGGTGGAAGGCGGGGATTCTGGTAGGTATCCACGATATAGCAAAGTCAGCACTGGCGGTCTGGCTGGCGATGGCGCTGTTTCCCGAGCTTGAGTATGTAGGCCCCATGGCGGGGATCGCATCCGTTCTGGGGCATATCTTCCCGTTTTACCTGAAGTTTCGGGGCGGGAAGGGCTTTGCATCATACATTGGGATGACCATTGCACTGAACTGGAAGCTAGCGCTGATCGTATTGGCATTGGTGGTGATATTGACGTGGCTGACGGATTACATCGTGGCCGGAACAGTCATGACCATCATTGTGGTTCCCATTTCTTTGGGCATCATGTGCCACAGTGCGATCCTAGCAGTGATCCTTCTGGTGGGTACGGCGGTGATCGCGTATAAGCATCGGGACAACTTCGTCAGGATCTATAAAGGTACAGAGATTCGGGTCAGGCATACCCAAAAGGGCTTGAATCGGGTAGACAAGAAAAAATAGGAAAACAGCAGGCGCCGAACCATATGGGGTTCGGCGCTTTTTCTGTCAGATGAGATTTATACCGCAGGCGGGAAAATATGTATTGACATTTTCTGAATTTTATCTATAATGTACTTATACAACAAGTACACTAAATACATTAAGTTGGGAGGATGGTTGTGGAAATTATCATCAGCAGCAACACCGATAAGCCCATCTATGAGCAGATC
>DYCR01000024.1 GCA_019418025.1 Clostridiales bacterium
AATCATAACCACCACTGAAGTGGTGGTTTGCACAGGCCCTAGAAGGGCCAATTACTGGCTTCGCCCCTAAAGGGGCATTGAAAGTTTGGCACCGCATTACACTTACAGGCCGCCGCTAAAGCGGCCTGTTTTTATGCCTACTTATTCTTGCTACCCGTAAACGGGTCTACATATTCTTTTATGCTCATCTGATCCATCATCTCATCTTCGATTAGCTGATTGCGAATATATTCCTGAATTATTTGCTTGTTCTTCCCCACTGTATCTACGTAATAGCCTCGGCACCAGAAGTGCCGGCTGCCATACTTATACTTGAGGTTGGAGTGTCTGTCGAAGATCATGAGCGTACTTTTTCCCTTGAGATATCCCATAAATTGTGCTACACTTAAGTGCGGCGGAAGGCTCACTAGCATGTGAATGTGGTCTACACACGCTTCTGCTTCGATGATTTCCACCTTCTTTTCCTCGCATAATTTCCGTAGAATATAGCCGATATCTGCCTTTAACTCTCCATAAATTGCTTTCCTACGGAACTTCGGTGCGAAGACGATATGGTACTGGCATCTCCATGTGGAGTGCGCACTGTGATTTACTGTATTTCTTTCCATTGTGAAATAGCCTCCTTCGATTTTGGTAATGCGGTCGCCAAACCATTACCATTGTATCGTCGGAGGCTGTTTTTTCATATACTA
This sequence comes from Clostridiales bacterium, assembly GCA_019418025.1. Taxonomy (GTDB): domain Bacteria; phylum Bacillota; class Clostridia; order Oscillospirales; family Oscillospiraceae; genus Faecousia. Next base: position 693 of record DYCR01000024.1, read on the forward strand.
AAGTATTTTTATTGACCCCCGGTAAAACCGGGGGTTTTATTGGGCTAAAGCGCCCAATAAGGAGGCAGTCTCACTGCCTTGTTTTTTCTGCGGTAAACAAAATGGTAAGGCCGCCAACCAGTGCCGCCGCCAGAGACACAAGGACCATCGCCTGTGGCCCCAACAGCTGACAGATAAAGCCGCCGGTGGCCATCGCCATCAGATTGCCCACCGTGCAGGTGGCACCCAGATAGGTCTGGGCACGAATGGACTCCCCTCTGCCCACCACCATCTCCGCATAATTCACCGAGCTGATGGTATACAAGCCATAGCCCAGCATCTGCGTCGCCTGTGCAAGATAGATGCCGTTGGGGGTCGCCGCAAGGAAAATGCCGATGGCCTTCACCGCCACAAACAGGCTTGCAAAGCGGACCCATTTGTCACAGCGCATTTTCCGCATCATCAAGGGGAAGAAGAACATGACCGGAAGCTCTACAAAGGCGCAGATCGCACTGGCGATCCCCTGCTCTGCCGCGCCCCCTGCCTTAACAAGCATGATCTGGTACATAAAGTTGCTGACAAGGTTGTGGCTGAACTGCAATGCAACAGACCCGGCCAAAAAGACCGTAAACATCGGATATTGCTTTAGAAAATTGCCTTTTTTCTGCTCCTGCTGCTGAACCTGAACCGGCTCAGGCAGGCCGCGCTCGGCAGCAAAATGAAACCAGACAGAGCCTGCCGCCAGTATAACCGCACAGATCCCGCCGACCAGTGCCACCACGCGGTAGCCATGCTCCCGCACCAAGATCCCCGTCACGTATGCCAGCACGCTGTACCCCAGAGAGCCCAGTCCTCTTGCTATGCTGTAATTGGCAGGCGCCCCCCGCTTGATGGCATCCATACCGATGGCGTTGGTCCACGAGGGCAGGGTCTGCAGCAGCATACAGCACATCCCAAAGCACGCGATCCCCAGAGAACGAGGGACATTGGGCAGCCATACCGCCAGATTGCCCGCCGCCATTGCCGCGCCTATGGTGATCAGCAGCCCCCAGACCCTGATCCGCGGATGTTTGGACAGCAGCTCTGCCAGTACCAGCTGGAGCAAAAACGAAAGTCCCGTGCAAACACCCAAAAGCATGCTGATCTGGCTGTCAGAAAAACCGTAGCCATACAGCACATTACTGGAAAAACACAGCGTAACTGCGTAAAAGCCCCAACACATAATGTGCAGCGCCGCATAGGCCGCTGTTGCATTCCACCGACTCAACCGTTCATTTTTCAAATACTTCATTCCTTCTCTGTTTCAGATTCCCACCGCGGTCCCGTCATCGGGCCGCCGATCCGTGCCAACGGGCACATCAGTCCAAGGACTGCATCAATTCCAGAATGACCCCGTCAGGGTCCTTGAAATAGATCGCCTTGCTTTTGCCGAAGCCCGATGCAGTGAAATCAAAGTACTGTGGCTCGGACAGGCACTCCACGTGGTTGTTCAGCAGATGGCGATAGGCCGCATCAATATCATCCACCCGGAAGCAGATTTCGGAAATGGAGGTTCGGTGCAGGTCACTGGGCATTTTTTCTGCCTCGTCCCCCACAAACTGGATCAGCTCTACCGGCGGCGCCATTACATGGTCGCTGCCATTGAGGTACGCCACACGTGCCTTGCAGTTCTTCCGTCCAAACAGCAGGTCTGTCTCCCGGCCCTCCATCCGGATCTCCCCGGCAAAGGTCAGCCCCAGAATATTTTGATAAAAGTCGATCGAACGGTCCATATCCGACACCGTCACGCCAATATGCATCACTTCATGAATCATCGCAGTTTGCTCCTTTTGTATCTGTAAACCGGACACGGCAGACCCGATGCCCGGGAAGGGACCGCCCACTTCCCGTGAAAGCTTCCCGGCGGTCCTTATCTTTTAGGGATTATAGCAAATTTTCTGAGCCGTGACAAGATTATTTCCCTCACGTTATGCGTTGAAATCTATACAAAATAAAATGATTGCTGCAAACAGGTTTTCTGTTGAAATCTACGGGGTTTTCCGATATAATACATTCATAGTTATCAATTGTGAGTGAAAGGGGTTAGCATACATGGCCGAATTTACAAAGAAAGCCATTCGCAATTCGTTTATCAAGCTGCTGAATGAGAAGCCTCTGAAACAGATCACGGTGCGGGATATTGTGGATGACTGCGGAGTAAACCGGAATACCTTTTACTATCATTTTCAAGACATTCCCCAGCTGATCGAGACGATCATACAGGATTACGCCGATCAGGTGATTCTGGAGCATCCGGCAATGAACTCCGTTGAGGAGTACGTCGATACCATCATCGGCTTTGCTTTGAAAAACCGAAATGCCGTTTTACATATTTACCGTTCGGTAAACCGTGACATCTATGAGCAATATCAGTGGCGGGTCTGCGAGCATACCGCAAAAACCTTTGTCAATCAGCTTCTGGAAGGATGCAGTGCCGACGAGTCCGACCGCAAGATCCTCATCGACTACATCAAGTGTGTCTGCTTCGGCATTGTGATGGGCTGGCTGGAGGAGGGCATGCAGACCGATATCCGCCCCTATGCCCACCGGCTGTTCGAGCTGAAGCAGGGCGATCTGGATCTGATGATCCAGCGCTTTAAGAAAATCTGATATCCTGTTAGACAAATATGTCCCCATGCCTAAATTATAGGCATGGGGCTTTTCTTATCCGTATGAAGCTCCTGCTCTCTTACGTATAATGATTTCAGAACAAAGGCAGCGGGGCATCCATGCCGGTCAGGCTCCTGCGCTGCATCAAACGGGAAAAAGGAGGTGTCGACTATGATTTTTAACAGACGGCTGCAAATGGCAAAATACGGCTATATCATTCTTTCCTCTTTGCTGTGCATATTGGGGATTGTTCTGATCGCCGTACCGGATTTTTCCGTCTCCCTGCTGTGCTGGATCGGTGGAATCCTGCTGATTCTGTTCGGTGCCGTGAAGATCGTCGGCTATATTTCAAAAGACCTGTATCGGCTGGCATTTCAGTTTGATCTGGCCTTTGGAATCCTGCTGATCTCCTTGGGACTGATCCTGATCCTGCGCACCGATGCCATGATCCACATTATTTGCAGTCTTTTGGGGATCTGCATTCTGGCAGATGCGCTTCTGAAGATCCAGATCGCCATTGATTCCAAATCCTTCGGGCTGCGCCAGTGGTGGCTGATCCTTGCCACTGCCCTTATCACCAGTGTCATCGGTTTTCTGCTGATGTTCCGGCCCTATGAAACCGCGCAGACAGCAATGGTGCTGCTGGGGGTGTCCATCCTCTCGGAGGGGATTTTGAATTTGGTCACCGTTTTGACCGCAGTTAAGATTTTTCATCAGAAGCTCCCGCCGGACTCTGATGGAGAAGCTTGATGATATGTTCGACTGGTCCGCAGGACCAGAGATACTAGGAAAGGTTTGTGAAAAGTCATGCGTTTTTCAAAAGCGGTTGTAAAATACCGCATCCCGATTCTGATTCTGGCATTTTTGCTGATGATCCCCTCCTGTCTGGGAATGATCAACACCAGAATCAACTATGATATGCTGGACTACCTCCCGGACGATATGGATACCGTCATCGGTCAGGAAGAGCTGATGGAGGACTTCGGCAAGGGTGCATTCTCCTTTATCATCGTGGAGGATATGCCCAACAAGGATGTAGCCAAGCTGAAAGACCAGATCGAGCAGGTCGATCATGTGGAAACCGTTATCTGGTACGACTCCCTGTTTGATCTGTCCGTTCCCATGGAGCTGCTGCCTGACAGCATCCTCAAGGAGTTCAACACCGAAAACAGCACCATGATGGCCGTCTTTTTCGACAGTGCCACCTCCGCCGATGTGACCATGGACTCCATCCGCCAGATCCGCTCCATCTGCGGAAAGCAGTGCTACGTCTCCGGCATGTCCGCTCTGGTCACGGACCTGAAGGATCTGTGTGAGGCCGAGGAGCCGATCTACGTAGGCATCGCTGTTGCCCTTGCCTGCCTTGCCATGCTCCTGCTTCTGGATAACTGGATCGTCCCCTTCATTTTCCTGCTGTCCATCGGTATGATGATCTTGGTCAACATGGGCACCAACTACTTCATGGGTGAGATCTCCTATGTCACGAAAGCCCTATCGGCCGTGCTGCAGCTGGCTGTCACCATGGACTACTCCATCTTCCTGTGGCACAGCTACTGCGAGCAGCGTGAGAAGCTCGACGACCATCGGGAGGCCATGGCAGCCGCCATTTCCATGACACTGACCAGTGTCATCGGCAGCTCCATCACCACCGTCGCCGGATTCATTGCCCTGTGCTTCATGACCTTCACCATGGGCATGGATCTGGGCATTGTGATGGCAAAGGGTGTTATTCTCGGCGTTCTGGGCTGCGTCACGGTGCTGCCTGCACTGATCCTGCTGCTGGATAAGCCCCTGCAAAAGACACAGCACAAGCCCCTGATCCCCAACATGAACAAGTTCTCCAAAGGCGTTGTCCGCAGCAGCGTGGTTCTGCTGATCATCTTCGCCATTCTCCTCGTCCCCGCTTACATGGGTTACAGCGCCACCAATGACGAGGTCTACTACGATATGGGCCAGTGTCTTCCGAAGGATATCGAATACGTCATCGCCAACGAAAAGCTGGTTGACGAGTTCGATATTGCCTCCACTCACATGCTGCTGGTCAACCGAGATGTCCCCACCCCCAAGGTCCGCAAGATGATCGACGAAATGGAGCAGGTGGACGGCATCAAGTACATCCTGAGCATGGAATCCATCGTCGGATGCAGAATCCCCGAGGAGTTCCTGCCTGAATCCATCGTGGAGACCATGAAGAGCGACAAGTGGGAATTGATGCTGATCAACTCTCAATATAAGGTTGCAAGCAACGAGGTCAACCAACAGATCGGCACCCTCAACGACATCCTGAAAAAATATGACGAGGCGGGCATGCTGATCGGCGAGGCCCCCTGTATGCGGGATATGATCAAAACCACTGCAAGAGACTTTCAGGTCGTCAACACCGTGTCTATCCTTGCGATCTTTATCATCATCGCCTTTGTGGAAAAGAGCTTCAGCCTGCCCTTCATCCTGATCACGGTGATCGAAAGCGCGATCTTCATCAATCTGGGTCTGCCCCACTATCTGGGCCAGAGCCTGCCCTTCATCGCTCCCATCTGCATCAGTACCATCCAGCTGGGCGCCACGGTGGACTACGCCATCCTGATGACCACCCGCTACAAGGTGGAGCGCATTCAGGGGTCCGATAAGCGCAGCGCTGTCTGCACCGCCCTCAGCACGTCCATCCCCTCGATCATCGTCTCCGGCATGGGACTGTTTGCCGCAACCTTCGGCGTTGCGCTTTACTCCAACATCGACATTATTCGCTCCATGTGCATGCTGATGGCAAGAGGTGCAGTGGTCAGTATGATCTCTGTTATCCTGATCCTGCCTGCACTGCTCCTTCTGTTTGACAGAGTGGTGTGTGCAACAACATTTGACATGAGACAAATTCGGCATCGTAAAAACAAGGAGGTCAACCTGAAATGAAGAACAAAGCAACCAAAGTGATGGCACTGGCGGTTGGTGCATCCATTCTGTTTGGAACGGCCACGACCGCTGTACATGCACTCAACAGTGAAGCAAAGCAGCCCGCCAAGGAGACAAAAACCGTCTCTGCCCCGAAATCTGCCGGAGAAACTGCCGCAAAGGATGAAACCGTCTACGTATTCACCGGAACAGACGGCTCCGTGCAGAAGGTTCTGGTCAACAACTGGCTGCAAAACACAAAGCAGGCCCAAACCATCGATGACGTGACCACCCTGACCGGCATTGAAAATGTCAAGGGTGAGGAGACCTTCACTGACAACGGAAACGGCAAGCTTGTCTGGGATGCAAAGGGCGCTGATATTTACTATCAGGGTACCACCGACCGGAAGGTCCCCGTGGAAATGGCCATCAGCTACACCCTCGACGGCAAAAAGATCTCTGCCGATGAGCTTGCCGGAAAGAGCGGCAGGGTCACCATCCGCTTCGATTACAAGAACACCCAGTTCGAGCAGGTCAAAATCAACGGCAAGGACGAAAAGATCTATGTCCCCTTCGTGGCTCTGACCGGCACACTGCTGGACAGTGATGTGTTCCGCAACGTGACCATCACCAACGGTAAGATGGAAAATCTGGGCAACGGCATCGCCGTGATCGGCATTGCCCTGCCCGGCATGCAGGAAAATCTGAACATCAGCAAGGAAGATCTGGAGCTGCCCAGCTATGTTGAGATCGCCGCAGACGTGGAGAACTTTGAAATGGCCCCCACCATGACCGTGGCAAGCGCAGCGCTGTTCGACAACTTCAATTCTGAGGACATCGACTTCAGCGAACTGAAGGAAAACGTAGGAAAAATGTCCGACGGCATGAATAAGCTGATGGACGGCTCCGATCAGCTGTACAACGGCCTTTGCACCCTGCTGGAGCAGTCCAAGGTCCTTGTATCCGGCATTGATCAGCTGGCTGCCGGCGCAACCAAGCTCCAGTCCGGTGCCGATGCCCTCAGCGCAGGCGCATCTCAGCTGCACTCCGGTGCCACTCAGCTTTCCGAGGGTCTGGACACCCTCAACTCCAACAGCGACACCCTCAACGGCGGTGCTGCACAGGTTTTCAACACCCTGCTCTCCACCGCAAACAGCCAGCTGTCCGCTGCCGGACTGTCTGTCCCCACGCTGACCATCGGCAATTATGCAGAGGTCCTGAACAACGTGATCGCATCTCTGGATAAGGATGCCGTTTACCAGTCGGCCCTGCAAAAGGTCACCGAAGGTGTGAACGCAAAGCGCGGTGAGATCGAGGAAAAGGTCACCGCCGTTGTAAAAGAGCAGGTTCAGGCCAAGGTAACCGCTGAGGTCACCGCCACCGTGCGCGAGGGCGTTGCCCAGAAGGTTCAGGAAAATGAGACCGCATTCCGCACTGCCGTGGTCAAAAAGGCAACCGGCATGACCCTTGAGCAGTACGAGGCCGCCGTCAAGGCCGGTCTGGTCACTCAGGAACAGCAGGCTGCCATCGATCAAACTGTCAAGACCGCCATGGATGCGGAAGTAGAAAAGCAGATGGAAAGCGATGACGTCAAGGGCATGATCCAGCAAAAAATCGAAGCCGTCATGGCAGAGCAGATGCAAAGCGAGCAGATCAAGGCCATGATCGCCGAGAATACCGAGGCTCAGGTCCAGAAGGCCATTTCCGACATGATGGCTTCTGACGAGGTGCAGGCTCAGCTGCAAGCCGCAGCCGAGGGCGCAAAGGCAGTCATTTCCCTGAAAACCTCTCTGGACAGCTACAACAGCTTCTATCTCGGCGTGCAGGCCTACACCTCCGGCGTTGCCAGTGCGACTGCCGGTGCCAAGGAGCTGGCATCCGGTGCAGACACCCTGAAAAACGGCATGTCCACCCTGAATACAGGTGTTGGGGAGCTTTCCTCCGGCATCGGCACCATGAAGAGCAAGTCCCCTGAGCTGATCAACGGGATCACAAAGCTCCGTGACGGCTCAAAGCTTCTGGACGACGGGCTGAAAACCATGATGGAAGAGGGCATCCAAAAGCTGATCGATCTTGCTGACGAGGATCTGGAAAGCCTGACCGGCCGTGTATCCGCTACCATCGACGTGGCAAAGCGCTACAACACCTTCTCCGGAATCGACGCCGGAACCGAAGGACGGGTCAAGTTCATTTACAAGACCGATGCCATTGAGCAGAAGGATCTTGCCGAGTAACGCGGCAAGGCTGCCCCTGAGGTCTGAAAACTGACCGGCGATATCCTGTTACATTTCTTGTTTTACCGGGTTGCTCTGATTTCCATGGGCAATCCGGTAAAATTTTCGTTTATTCTTCCCGAATCTATGATAAAATGGTAACGGCACCCAAATGCCGACATCTTATGGAGGAACACAAATATATGAAAATAGGCATTGTTGATGTAGGCGGCGGATACCGCGGGATCTATGCAGCCGGTGTGCTGGATCACTGCATGGATCACGGCATTCGGTTCGATCTGGGGATCGGTGTTTCCGCCGGAAGCGCAAACCTCATTTCCTATGCAGCCGGACAAAGGGGCCGAAATTTCCATTTCTATACCGAGTACGGACTGCGCAAGGAGCATGTGGGTCCCAAAACCTTTTTAAAGCAGCGGACCTTTATCGATCTGGATTATATGTACAGCACCCTCAGCAACTCAGACGGAGAGTACCCCTTGGATTTCCCTGCTGTTGTCCGCAACCCCATGGAGTTTTATGTGGTGGCAACGGATGCCGACACAGGGGCAGTCAAATATTTCACCAAAGACGATATCGTGCAGGATGATTACAGCGTCATCAAGGCATCCTGCGCCATCCCCTTGGTCTGCCACCCATATAAGGTAGGCAGCACCTGTTATTTTGACGGCGCACTGGCAGACCCTGTCCCCATCCAAAAGGCCTTTGATTTGGGCTGTGACAAGGTGATCGTCCTGCTGACAAAGCCGGAATCGGAGATCCGCACCTCTGAGCGGGAGGAGCGGATGGCCCGTGTCATGCACCGCCGTTACCCCAACGCCGCACAGCAGCTGCGCACGAAGGCAGACCGATACAATCAGGGTGTTGCACTGGCGCAGCACTATGCCGCCATGGGCAAGGCCCTGATCGTTGCGCCTCAGGATACCTGCGGTGTCAGCACACTGACTCGGGACAAGGAGGCTCTGGAACGGTTTTACAAAGAGGGCTATGCCGATGGTCGGAAAATTTCCGACTTTATGAAGCAGCTGTGAGGTCCTTTTTCCAATTTCACACGGATTTTACATTAGCGTCCTTTTGCATTTTACAAAAGGACGCTAAAATATTCTTGTAAACCAAAAGGTCCAAGATCAATCCAATTGTAAAAATGGAAAGGAAATCAATATGAAACGTAAAGTACTATGCACACTGGTTGCCGCTGCCATGGTCGCAGGCGCATTTGCAGGCTGCTCCAATTCCGAATCCGGCAAGGGTTCCGTCACCACTGACGGCTCCACCTCCATGCAGAAGGTGATCGGCAGCTTGGGTGAACATTTCCAGCAGTCCAACGAGGGCATCACCGTTACCTATAACCCCACCGGCTCCAGCTCCGGCATCAAGGCCGTTCAGGAAGGCCGCTGCGATATCGGTCTTTCCAGCCGCAGCCTGAAGGACGACGAAAAGGCCGGCGGACTCACCGGGACCACTCTGGCCCTTGATGGCATCGCCATCGTGGTCAATCCCGAAAACCCCGTATCCGATCTGGATGTGGAGACCATCGCAAAAATCTACAAGGGCGAGATCACCAACTGGAAGGACGTGGGCGGAAATGATGCCGAGATCGTTCTGATTGGCCGTGAGGCCGGTTCCGGCACCCGTGACGGCTTTGAGTCCATTACCGACACCAAGGATGCCTGCAAATACCGTCAGGAGCTGACCTCCACCGGCGACGTAATCGCCACCGTCTCTCAGAACCCCGGAGCAATCGGTTACGCTTCCCTCTCTGCGGTCAAGGAAGGCATCAAGGCCCTGACCGTGGGCGGTGTTGCTCCCTCCGAGGCCACCGTCAAGGACGGCAGCTATGTGGTGCAGCGTCCCTTTGAGCTGATTACCAAAACCGACAGCAAGCTGTCCAAAGAAGCGCAAATGTTCTTCGACTATATCACCTCCCCCGAGGCAGCCGATGTCATTGCAGATGCAGGTGTAGTACCGATCCACTGATAAGTGCAAAAAGCGGCGGCTGAACCAGTCGCCGCTTTTCTCATAGAAAGGTCACATATGAAAAAAAGGAAACAATTCATCGAAAACCTGGTCCACGGGATTTTTCTCGTACTGGGACTGATCACTGTGGGCTGTGTCCTGCTGATCACCGTATATCTGGTCATTTCCGGCATTCCCGCCATCCGAGAAATCGGCCTTGCCCCCTTTCTGTTCGGAAAGACCTGGTCATCGACCAGTGCAGAGCCGTCGTATGGCATCCTCCCCTTCATCCTGACAAGCATTTACGGAACCGCCGGTGCCATCGTTCTGGGTGTCCCCATCGGCTTTCTGACTGCGGTATATCTTTCCAAGGTTGCGCCCCCAAGGATCAAATCTCTGATGGAGACCGCCGTCAGTCTCCTTGCCGGAATCCCCTCGGTAGTCTACGGTCTTGTGGGTATGCTTGTGCTGGTCCCCGGTATTCGCCGACTGTTTGATATCCCCGACGGTGCCAGCCTTTTCGCTGCCATCATCGTCCTTGCGATCATGATCCTGCCGTCCATCATCAAGGTCTCCATGACTGCACTCGATGCTGTGCCGAAGGAATATGAGGATGCATCCCTTGCCTTGGGCGCGACCCCCATCGAGACATATTTCCGTGTCTCGGTCCCTGCGGCAAAGAGCGGCATATCCGCCGCCGTTGTTCTGGGCGTGGGCCGAGCCATCGGCGAAGCGATGGCTGTCATCATGGTCTCCGGCAACGCACCAAACATGCCCGGACTGTTCCAAAGTGTAAGATTCCTGACCACGGCTGTTGCCAGTGAGATGTCCTATTCCAGCGGACTTCAGCAGCAGGCCCTGTTCTCCATCGCTTTGGTCCTGTTCCTGTTCATCATGCTCATCAATGCAACGCTGAACTTCTTTCTGAAGCGCAGCAAGGAGGTTTAATATGCCCACTCATACGACCCATAAACGAAAAGCATATATCACCACCATGCGGGTGCTGATGTGGGTTTCCACGGGACTGACTGCCGGTCTGGTGCTTTTCCTGCTGGGCTACGTGCTTTGGCAGGGCATTCCCAACATTTCATGGGAGCTGCTGACCACGAAGCCGAGCTACATCACCGAGCGGATCGGTATCCTGCCCGACATTCTCAACACCCTGTACATCGTTTTGGCGACACTGGTATTCGTCATCCCCCTTGGTGTGGGTGCTGCGGTCTATTTGACTGAGTACGCACCCAACCAACGCATCGTGGGTGTCATCGAATACGCCACCGAGACCCTTTCCGGCATTCCCTCCATCATCTACGGTCTTGTGGGTATGCTGCTGTTTTCCAATAATATGGGGACCTGTCTGATGGCAGGCAGTCTGACCCTTGTGATCATGAACCTGCCGACCATCATGCGCACCACTCAGGAGAGTCTCAAGACCGTTCCCCAATCCTATCGGGAGGGCGCATTCGGTCTGGGTGCCGGAAAATGGCGGGTGATCCGCACCGTGGTCCTTCCCAACTGCGTGGACGGTGTCATCACCGGATGCATCCTGACCGTTGGCAGAATCCTCGGTGAATCTGCTGCCCTGCTGTTCACCGCCGGCTTTGCCCATGCCGTGAACGGCATCATCGACGGCCTGTCCAGTCCCGGTGCGACCCTGACCGTTGCACTGTACGTTTACGCTAAGGAGGAAGGCGAATTCGGCGTAGCCTTTGCCATTGCCGCAATTTTAATGGTCCTCACCGTACTCATCAACCTTGCCGCCACACTGGTGGGCAAATACTACAAAAACAGGAGAAGCCTATGAGCAATATCATCACCGCAAAAGACCTGTCCCTCTGGTACGGACAGTTTCAGGCGCTGAAATCCATCAGCATCGAGATCCCCGAAAACCGCATCACCGCCTTCATCGGCCCCTCCGGCTGCGGTAAATCCACCTTTTTAAAGACACTCAACCGCATGAACGATCTGGTCCCCGATGTTAAAATCACCGGCGATATCCGCTTCCGTGACCAGAACATCTACGGCAAGGATGTGGATGTCAACGAAATCCGCAAGGAGATCGGCATGGTGTTCCAAAAGCCAAATCCCTTCCCCATGAGCATCTATGACAATATCGCCTACGGTCCCCGCACCCACGGCATCACCGCAAAGGCCCAGCTGGACGATATCGTTGAGCAGGCCCTGACCGATGCCGCCATTTGGGACGAGGTCAAGGATCGTCTGAAAAAGAACGCTCTGGGGCTCTCCGGCGGACAGCAGCAGCGGCTGTGCATCGCCCGTGCGCTGGCGGTTCAGCCTCAGGTCCTGCTGATGGACGAGCCCACCTCCGCTTTGGACCCCATCTCCACCTCCCGGATCGAGGAGCTGACTCTGGAGCTGAAGAAAAAATACTCCATCGTCATCGTCACCCACAATATGCAGCAGGCAGTCCGCATCTCTGACTACACTGCATTCTTCCTTCTGGGTGATCTGGTGGAATTCGGAAAAACCGAGGAGCTGTTCTCGCAGCCAAAACAGAAGCGTACAGAAGATTACATTACAGGGAGGTTCGGATAATGAGAAGCCGCTTTGATGGACAGCTGGCCCAGCTGAATCGGGAAATGATCGAAATGGGCGCCCTCTGCGAGGAGATCATCTCCATGGTCTCGGATGCACTGACCCAGTGGGACGACAATCTCAACGAGCACATTATGCCGGTGGCAAATGCCATCGATCAAAAGGAGCGGGATATCGAGGCACTGTGCCTGAAAATGCTGCTCCAGCAGCAGCCCGTTGCCAAGGACCTCCGGGTAATCTCTGCCGCACTGAAAATGATCACGGACATGGAGCGCATCGGCGATCAGGCCGAGGATATCGCCGAGATCATCACCTATCTGGACGGAAGAACCGTCACCGAGCTGCATCAGATCAGACAGATGGCAAACGCAACCATCCGAATGGTGACCGAGAGCGTAGATGCCTATGTAAAGCAGGACATCGCCCTTGCTCAGGCTGCCATTGCCCACGATGACATCGTCGATCGGTTTTTTGACGAGATGAAGCACCTGCTCATTGAATGGATCTCCAAAAAGCCCGAGCATGGAGAATTTGCTCTGGATCTGCTGATGATCTGCAAATATTTTGAGCGGATCGGCGACCACGCCACCAATATTGCCGAATGGGTCATCTTCTCGGTGACCGGCACCCATGAGGAAGCCCCCTGCTGATATGCAAAAATCCGACTCTGAAAATCAGAGTCGGATTTTTTATTTCAATCATACTCCCGCAAGGGACTTTTCACGGTGGGCAGATCTTCTCTTGTGAGAAAGATACGACGGCAGATAAAACAGCGCCGGGACAACAATATACAGCACGTACAGGATCATCGTGATCTTGACCTCCCCAAGCCCTGCAAAGATCTGGGCCACAAGGGGGAATTTTCCTCTGAAGTACATATAGTCGGCGTTGATTGCAGAATAATTGATGATATTCGAGGGGATCGAGACAATAATGCTCAGAACACAGGGCAGGAACAGCTCCCACCAGCGGGTCACGTTCGTATAGCGATGATAGCCGGAAATCAGCATCACCAGCCACGTAAAGAGCATCGTGCCGTGGAAATAGAAGGTGTGGAATGCCGCAAAGGAGATGCAGGAATAAGAGGTCAGCTTTGCAACCGGATACAAGAAGTTGATCGCCGCCCCCAGAAATCCCAGTGTGACCACATAACCGCACCCGATCTTCTTCCAGATCCCCTTGCCCCAAATGGCGAACGGCATCGCATACATGAAGATGCTGCACGGATACAGCGACAGATTGACTGCCAGATCCCACCCGACGGTCTTTCCGGAAACGCTGTCCCAATAGATAATGATGACCTCCCAGACCACCAATGTGATCCACTGAACGATAAAGACCGGCTTGATCAGGTACTTGCGCTTGGATACAAAAATCGCCGCCCCAATGATAATGGCCAGCAGCACCGCCTCAAACACATAGCTCAGCGGCGTACCAAAGGTCCCGGGGATCTGGCTTGCCGGAGCAAGATAATCCTTATGGGTAAAAAAGTTTTGAATCACGTAACTGAAATCTTTCATCGCTTTCTCCTGAAATATTCTGTGCCGAAATAACAACCCTGCACAGGTCATTTTCATCCCGTACATTGCGACTTATTATAACAAAATATCCATTTTTTTCAATGCCATCGACATATTTTTAAGATAAACTTAAAAATATCAGACAGCACCGCCAGAACCTATGCCGTCATCTGATCGGCCCGTCTCCGTTCCCGTTTCCCTCGAAAAAAGCGGCAGCCCACCACAGGTGTGCCACCGCTTTGCTGAAATCCATTTTATCGTAAAAGCTTATCTCTTTACCGTGTTAAAGGTCAAACCGCCCTCTAAAACTCTGGTGTTTGTATAGCCGTAATGCTTCATACGGTTTTGCAGGAAATATCCCCGCTTGCCCTTGGTACAGACCAGAAGGACCTTTTCATCCTTGGCGATGCCGTCGATCGGGCCGTTCACCTTGCCAAGATTCACCCACTGCGCCCCCTCTATGCTTGCATTCGGCTGAACGTCTATGATGCGGTATCCCTCAGCCTCACCCCTGCGATACTCTGCCGGAGTGATCGTCTCAAAGCTGCCGCTGATCTTGTTCTCCAAAATATAGCACGCCTGCACAAAGGGATGGATTGCCGTGGAGAAGGGCGGTGCATACGCCAGATCCATGGTGTCGTAGTCGCTCAGGGTCAGCCCTGCGGTGATGCCCACCACTGCCACGTCCACCATCTTGTCAACGGCTCCGGGGCCCAAAACCTGAACACCCAGAAGCTTTCCTGTCTCCCGATCGGCGATCAGCTTCACCACGAAATCATCTGCATCGGGATAATAGTGGGCCTTATCCCCCACGACGCAGATCACCGTCTCTACCGAATAGCCCGCTTCCCTTGCCTGACGCTCGGTCAGTCCGGTGCGGCCCGCATTCAGATCCTGCGCAATTTTGGCAACACCTGTTCCAAGGCAGCCGGCATAGGGCGAGGGTGTTCCGGTCAGGGATCTTGCCAGAGTTCTTCCGGTGATGTTGGCCGTAGAGCCCATGGCCGACCACTGCCGCCGGCCCGTGATGCGGTTGCGGACAATGGCGCAGTCTCCCGCTGCATAGATATCCGGCAGATTGGTCTGCTGATATTCATCCACCACAACGGCTCCCTTCACGCACTCGATCCCGCTGCCTTCCAAAAATCCGGTGGCAGGCCGTACACCGATGCACAAGATCACCACATCCGCCGGAATCCGGCCTGCGTCAGTAGCAACGGACTCCACGTGCGCCCCGCCATGGATGGCACTCACCCCAGTCCCCAGAGAAAGCTTTACTCCCTTGGCTGCCAAATGCTTGGCTGCATGGTCTGCCATCTCCGGGTCCAGAATATTCGGAATGATCTGCTCCGCCATATCCACAAGGGTCACGGAAACATTTTGTGCCATCAGGTTCTCTGCCATCTCAAGGCCGATGAAGCCTGCACCGACGACCACGGCACGCTTGCAGCCCTTTGTCTCAATGTAATGCCGGATGGCAACTGCATCGTCAGGGGTTCTGACGGTGAACACACCCTCCAGATCTGCACCCGGCCATGCAGGCACAAAGGGGGTCGCTCCCGTTGCAAGGATCAGCTTATCATAGCTGACCGTCTCCACAGATCCATCCGCCACGGAGCGGATCTCCACAGTCTTTGCCTCCGGATGCAGGGCAACTGCCTCCTGACCCGTGTGGACCACAGCTCCGGTCAGTCCGGAAAACTTGACGGGTGCGTTCACCACCAGCTCCTCACGGGTTTTGATATCTCCGCCTACATAGTAAGGCAGGCCGCAGCCTGCATAGGAGATATCCTGCCCCTTGTTATAGATCTCCACCTGTGCTGACGGGTCCTCTCGCTTGATTTTCGCCGCAGCCTTTGTTCCGGCTGCTACGCCGCCAATAACCACGATTTTCATATGCGTTTCTCCTTTTTCATGTTTTCGTTTGTTCTGATTGGCTTGATTATAGCAAAGGCATATGATAATATCAATTTATACTTAGATTTTTATTGATAATAAATATTTATCAACCCAAACGGAGGAAACCATGTTTGATTTTCGGCTCGACACCTTTCTATCGGTCTGCGACACCATGAATTATCGGCAGAGTGCCAAGCTGCTGCATATCAGTCAGCCGGCCGTCACCCAGCATATCCAGTATCTGGAACGCTCCTACGGGCAAAAATTGTTTCAATATGAGGGGCGCAAGCTGCGAAAAACCCGTGCCGGCGTGATTTTGGAGCAGTATGCCCGCACCATGAAAAACAATGAACGCAGCATGATGCATCAGCTGGAGAACACCGAGATCCACAGCCTCAGCATCGGGATCACCAAAACCATCGCCGAATTTGTGATAAGCAAATATGCAGAAAAATTTATCAGCTGCGAGGGAAATGAGCTGTCCATGGTCGAGGAGAACACTGAGCAGCTGCTGCAGCTGCTGGACGCAGGCAAGCTGGATTTCGCTTTGATCGAGGGCGGCTTCGACCGAAACAAATACGGGTATATGCCCTTCAGTACCGAGCGTTTTGTCGGGATTTGCTCCGCCACCCACCCCTTCGCCGACCGGGAGATCACCATACAGGAGCTTCTGGGGCAGACCCTGCTCTGCCGGGAAGCAGGCTCCTGCACACGAGCTATGCTGGAAAACAAGCTGCAAGAGCATAATGAATCCATCTCCCACTTCAAGCGAAACATCTTCATCAGCAACTTTCACATGATCCTCGATTATGTGAAGAAAGGGATCGGCGTTTCCTTTGTCTATGAGATCCTTGCAAAGCAGGCAGGACTGTCCACCTTTACCGTTCAGGACTGTCAGATCGATCGGTCATTCTTTTTTGTCTATCGGAACCATACCGGTGCCGAAGAGAAAATCAACCGCTTCATGGAAGGCTGGCACATGCCGGTGCATTGATCCTCAGACACACCATATCTTGTAATACATAATTTCAGAAAGCACAATATGTAGTATTTTCCTATTGACATTTTCCGCCGTTGCGATATACTGAATAATAGAATACGCAGTGGAGGTGTGCATCATGGATATCTGTGCGATCCAAAAAACGACCCTTTTGGATTATCCCGGCAAGGTGGCCTGCACCGTCTTTGTCTCCGGCTGCAATCTGCGCTGCCCCTTCTGCCACAATTCAGGTCTTGTACTGCCGGACCGCATGCCCTCCCCTGCCATATCTCAGGAGGAGCTGCTTGCCTTTTTGTCCCGTCGCACGGGAAAGCTTGACGGAGTCTGCATTTCCGGCGGTGAGCCGACGCTGTACCCCCAGCTGCCCGAGCTAATCCGGCTCATCCGCCAGATGGGATTTTGCGTAAAGCTAGATACCAACGGAACCAATCCGCAGATGTTAGAGCATCTGATTCGGCAAAAGGCCGTGGATCACATCGCAATGGATATCAAAAACAGTCCAGACCGGTATCGGGAAACCTGCGGCGGGATCGACGTTTTCCCTCTGGTGGAAAAAAGCACGGCGCTGCTGCTGTCATCGGATATCCCCTATGAATTCCGAACAACGGTTTGCCATCCGCTGCACACACAGGAGGATATCCGTCAGATCGGGCGTTGGCTGCGAGGCGCCAAAGCGTATGTCTTGCAGCAGTTTGTGGATTCCGGCAGCCTGATTGGGCAGGGCTTATCCGCCCTTGCAGAAAACGAGTTGTACGCAATGCAGCAGATCCTGCTGACCGACATACCGAACACTCAGATTCGGGGGATATAAAATAGGAGCGTGGGAATATGTATCAAGTCATCAAGCGGAACGGAGAAACGGTGGATTTTCAGCTGAGCAGGATCGCCAATGCCATTACAAAGGCATTTGAAGCCACCCAGACACCATATAACACCGACATCATCAACATGCTGTCGCTTCAGGTAACGGCAGACTATTCCGGCAAGATCCAAAACAATGCCATCACGGTGGAAGCCATTCAGGACAGTGTAGAGGCCGTGCTTGAGCGGGCAGGCTATACAGACATCGCCAAAGCCTATATCCTCTACCGCAGGAATCGGGAAAAGCTGCGCTCCATGGGCTCCACCATTCTGGACTACAAGCGTCTGGTCGATGACTATCTGAACATCTCCGACTGGCGGGTCAAGGAAAATTCCACCGTCACCTATTCTGTCGGCGGTCTGATCTTGTCCAATTCCGGTGCCATCACCGCAAACTATTGGCTCAGTGAGATCTATGACGAGGAGATCGCCAACGCCCACCGCAATGCAGATATCCACATCCACGACCTGTCCATGCTCACCGGCTACTGCGCCGGGTGGAGCCTGAAGCAGCTGATCCAAGAGGGCTTGGGCGGTGTCTGCGGCAAGATCACCTCGGCCCCTGCCAAGCATCTGGCAACGCTTTGCAATCAGATGGTGAATTTTTTGGGCATCATGCAGAACGAGTGGGCAGGCGCTCAGGCATTTTCCAGCTTTGACACATATCTTGCCCCCTTTGTCCGAGCCGACCGTCTGAGCTATAACGAGGTGAAGCATTGCATCGAAAGCTTTATCTACGGGGTCAACACCCCGAGCCGCTGGGGCACGCAGGCTCCCTTTTCCAATATTACACTGGACTGGACCGTCCCTGCCGATCTTGCCGATCAGCCCTGCATCGTAGGCGGTAAGCCTCAGGACTTCACCTATGGGGACTGCAAGCAGGAAATGGACATGATCAACCGGGCCTTCATCGAGGTCATGATCGAGGGTGATGCCAACGGGCGCGGCTTCCAGTATCCCATCCCCACCTACTCCATCACTCGGGATTTCGATTGGAGCGACACCGTCAACAATGAGCTGCTGTTTGAAATGACCGCAAAATACGGCACGCCGTATTTCTCCAACTACATCAACTCCGACATGGAGCCGTCGGATGTGCGCAGCATGTGCTGCCGTCTGCGGCTGGATCTGCGGGAGCTTCGCAAAAAGAGCGGCGGCTTCTTCGGCAGCGGCGAATCCACCGGCTCGATCGGCGTGGTCACCATCAATCTGCCCCGGATCGCCTATCTGTCTCAGGACGAGGAAAGCTTTTTCCGCCGTCTGGACCGCATGATGGACCTTGCCGCCCGCAGTCTGGACATCAAGCGCACCACCGTTGAAAAGCTGTTGGCAGAGGGGCTTTACCCCTACACCAAGCGGTATCTGGGCAGCTTTGATAACCATTTCTCCACCATCGGCCTGATCGGGATGAACGAGGCAGGTTTGAACGCCAAATGGCTCGGCGAGGATCTGACCCACCCCAAGACCCAAGCCTTTGCCGTCCGAGTCCTCAATCATATGCGCCGGCGCCTGTCTGATTATCAGCAGAAATACGGCGATCTGTTCAATCTGGAGGCAACCCCTGCCGAATCCACCACCTACCGCCTTGCCAAGCACGATAAGATGCACTATCCCGGCATCATCACCGCCCACGAAGGTGCCACCCCCTATTACACCAACTCCTCCCACCTGCCTGTGGGATATACCGAGGATGTGTTCGAGGCACTGGACATTCAGGACAAGCTTCAGCCCCTGTACACCAGCGGAACGGTTTTCCACACCTTCTTGGGGGAAAAGCTGCCGGATTGGCGATCCGCTGCGGCTCTGGTCCGAAAGATCGCCCAGAATTATCAGCTGCCTTATTACACCATTTCCCCCACCTATTCCGTCTGCTCCGACCACGGGTATCTGTCCGGCGAGCAATTCACCTGCCCCCACTGCGGCAAAAAAACCGAGGTTTACAGTCGCATCACCGGCTATTACCGCCCGGTTCAGAACTGGAATGACGGGAAATCTCAGGAATACCGGGACAGAAAGACCTATTGCCCCGCCACCGGCTGTTCCGACCATCCGGTCAAGACCATATCGCCCAAGGAAGAGGCCCCCGCCCCTTTGGAGCCCCACGAAGAGATCCTGCTCTTTGTGACAAAGACCTGCCCCAACTGCCGCATCATCAAGCCTCAGTTGGACAAGGCCGGAATCACCTATAAGCTGATGGACGTAGAAGATCATATGGATCTGGCTCAGCGGTATAAGCTGTTCAAGGCCCCCGCTCTGGTGGTCGTCACCGGAGACTCCTACCGGGTGTATCAGGGCGTCGCCGAGATCCAAAGCATCATGAAAACCCTCTGCTGATCCTTTCATAGGAACAAAACGCTCCTCAGTCTCTTGACTGAGGAGCGTTTTGTTCTGATATCCGATCACGCCTCCGAGGGAAGCTGCACCTTCTGCTTTTCCGGCAGCCTGATTCTCTGCATCAGGCCGATCAGCTGCCCCGAAAGGATCACCGTCAGCAAGGAATACATGATCCGTCTGACCGGAATGTAGCTCAGGGACATCAGCAGCACCGTCAGGTCGCTGCACAGATAGACCCACTGGATGTTGACGTGGGCCAACTTCGATACGCTCATCGCCAGAGCATCATCCCCGGTAGGCGCACCGCCCACCCGGACACAAAGACCTGCGCTGACACCGACAAACAGCGCCCCAACGATCGATGCCATCAGCGGCATATCCGCGATCTCCGGAAACAGCGGCGGGAAGGCTTCAAAAATGCCGTAGGAGACAGAGAAGCCCACGGTAGAGATCACAGAATAGACCACAAACTGCCTGCCCAGAAGCTTCCACCCAAGGGCATAGCATAAAATGTTCAGGAAAAATCCTGAAACCGCCGGAGAGATATGGAACCAGTACTCCAACAAAAGCGTCAGCCCCAGAACACCGCCTTCGGTCACATTGGAAATAGAGTGGATGTTATAGATCCCAAAGGCCAGAATGGTGCTGCCCAGAAGCGCAAGGAGACAGTATGGCAGACGAATCCCCTCAAACCAAGGAGAGATTCCCCTTTTGACGGGACATTTAGAAGATTTTTGCGAATGAACAGACATTGAAAAACGATTTCCCTTTCCTAGATATTGCGGTTGCTCCTTTAGTATAAACTCTGGTATAATACCAGAGTCAAGAGGAGGATGTGAATTATGGAAAAATATTTTAAAATCGGTGAAATCTCCCGACTGTATCACATCGGGGTGGACTCGCTGCGGTATTACGAGCAGATCGGCATGATTTCCCCCCTGCGTGCAGAAAGCGGCTACCGCCTGTACAGCGTGCATGATGTCTGGAGGCTGAACGTTATCCGGGATCTTCGGGAATTGGGCTTCAGTATGGACAGGATCAAGCAGTATCTTGACTATCACAGCACCGACTCCACACTGGCCCTGCTTCAGCAGGAGCAGGATGCCATCGAGGCAAAGCTCAAAACCTTGCAGCAGCTTCAGGCAAATGTGGCCCGCCGCATGGATACCATCCGTGCCGCCCGGAAGCTCCCGCTGGATACCGTTATCCCCGAACAGCTCCCCCAACGGGCCTATTTTTCCATTCCTCAGGGATATTCCGATTCCTGCGAAATGGACGTACTCATCAAGCAGCTGCTGAATATCGACCCGAAGCACTTCTACGTGATCGGCTGCAACCAGATCGGCACGGTGATCGCCCGGCCCGATGCGCAGGGCAATCAGCCCCTTCGCTATCAATCCGTCTTTATGATCGACGAAAACGGCACTGACCAGCTGCCTGCCGGCACATATCTTACTCTGCGGTATCAAGGCTCCTATGGTCAATGCCCGTCTTATGTCAACCAACTCCTATCATACGCTGAGGAACACGGACACAGGCCTGTGGGGGACATTCTGGAGATCCTGTGGATCGATAACCACACCACGTCCGATGACCGTGAGCAGATCACCGAGCTTCAGATGCTTGTGGAATAAGCAGCCTTAATAATGATATCTCTTCCGATGGACGAGAATAAAGACGATCGTCCCCACCGCCGCCAGAAGCTCCGCTGCCGTTGTGGCCACCCAAATCCCATCTACCCCCCAGAACAAAGGAAACAGCAGGACCGTCAGCACCTGATACACCAGAGTGCGCAAAACCGACAGGATCGCAGAGGTCAGTCCGTCGTTCAGCGCCGTGAAAAATGCCGATCCAAAAATGGCAATTCCGGCAAACAGGAAGGAAAAGGAATAAAGAAAGAAGCCTCGCAGGGTGATTTCCAGAAGTCCTTTGTCATATCCGGTGAACAGTTCGGAAAGAGGCCTTGCCATACATTCCGATATGACGAACATCAGAACGGAGCTGATCGTCAGGATCACCAGACTTTTGCGCAGCAGGCTGCGCAGCTCCCAATGGTTCTGCGCGCCGAAATGATAGCTGACAATAGGGGCCATCCCCACGGAATACCCGATAAAGATCGCAAGGAAGATCAGGTTTACGTACAACAGCACACCATAGGCGGCGATCCCGTCCTCTCCCACGTATTTCAGCAGCTGAACATTGTACATCATCCCCACAATGGACATGGAAATGTTGTTCAGCAGCTCGGATGCACCGTTGGTGCAGGTTTTCAGCATAGCCTTTCCGTCCCACCTGCATCTGCCCAAGCGCAGCAGGCTGCTGTTCCTGCACGCAAAATAAAGGACTGGGACAAGACCGCCGATGTACTGACTGAGGGCAGAGGCCGCTGCTGCACCTGCAAGCCCCCAAGACAGCACCGCAACGAACAGTGCATCCAGAACCACATTGGTGATCCCGGCGAAAATGGTCGCATACAGGCCAAGCTTCGGCTTTCCCGCGGTGGCGCACAGATTCTGAAAGGCATATTGCAGCACACATCCGGGCAGCCCCAGCAGATACACCCGGGCATACAGCACGCTGTCCTCCAGAAGCTGACCCTCGGCACCGAAGTATACCGCCACAGAGCGCACCACCCACAGCCCCAGAACCATCAGCACCACACCGCAGGCAGCGGCTGAATAGATGATCATGGAGAAGATCTCATTGGCCTGCCTATGATGCCCCTCACCGATGGTCTTTGCGATCAGCGCACTGCCGCCTGTGCCGAACATAAAGCCCACACCGCTCAGGATCATCAGCAGCGGAAAAATAAAATTCAGCGCAGTAAATGGGGTCTTTCCCACAAAATTGGATACGAATAAGCCGTCCACCACGCTGTAAATAGAGGACACCACCAGCATGATGATGCACGGGAAGGTATAGCGCAGCAGCCTTCCATAGGTAAAATGCTGTGAAAGCTCGAGCATGCCGTGTTTCTTCATTGTCATGTCATCTGTCCTGCCTTTTCTTTCAATGAATGGAGGAATCGTTCGGTCAGCTCCAAATACTTCTCCAAGTCCGCTTCCTCCCATGAGCTGTAAACACTTTCTTCCATCTGCATCATCCGCAGGATGGTTTTCTCTGTATAGCGTTTGCCCTGCTCGGTCAGGCAGACCCGTTTGGATTTTCCGTCGATGGCCTCCAAATGAACCACGCCCTCCTGTTCCAGCTTGCGGATGGAGGAATGGATCGTCTGCTTGCTCAGTCCTGAGCATCGGCAAAGCTCCCCCAAGGGCAGACTGCCGCCCTCGCAGCATATGTTGTACAGGATCAAGGTGGCGCTGTCGCTGATCCCCAATTTCACGGAAATATCATGATAAACCGCCGTTATCTCGCTGTATAGGTTGTTATAGCGCCTTAATTTGTTGGAAATGATGTATTGCATAGAACGTCCTCCGTTTGTCCGATTTCATACCATCGCAGTATAGTACGAAATCAGACAAAAGTCAAGGATAAATTGCACAAGAATACTGTCCTGATTTAGTATATATTTTTCACATTTATTCACTTGTGCCATTCTATATCTTGTGTTACTATCTAATTATTGCACAACATCTTGTACTCGGAGGAATCTATATGTGGATCATCAAACGCACCGGTCATCAGGAACAGTACCAGCCGGAGAAAATCAAATCCGCAATTTCAAGGGTTTTCATCAGCACAGGCAGCACCCTGCCCCCTCAGCAGTCTGACCTGCTGCTTTCTAAAGTAGAACAAAAGATTCAGGCAAAAATCGAAAATCAGGCAACGATCTCTGTGGAAGAGATCCAAGATTTTGTAGAACGCACCCTGATGGAGGAAAACTACTATCAGGAGATGAAGAACTATATCCTCTATCGGGAGGAGCGCACCAAAAAGCGCCGCTCCCGCTATGCCATCACCCAGATGCTCCCTGAGATCCCTCAGCTGTCGGCGGTCCTGACGGATATCCAGAAGGAGTTCACCGAGGAGCCTTACGATCTGGAGCTGCTTCATGCCAAGTTTCAGGCATTGGCAAAACCCGACCTTGCCGACAAAGAGAAGCTTGACATGCTGATCAAGGCCGCCGTTGAGCGCACCACTCAGGAAGCCCCCCGTTGGGAGAATATCGCCGCGCGCCTGCTGATGCTGAAGTTCAACCTGAACCTTGCGCAGATTCTGGAGCGCAACCATATCGGCAGCTTCTATGAAAAACTGGTCTACCTGACCGAGCAGGGCCTTTACGGCGACTACATCCTCAGCGCCTACTCCCAAAGCCAGATTGAGGAGTTTGCATCATGGATCTGCCCGGAGCGCAACAATCTGTTCAACTACTCCGGCCTGTCCCTGCTTCTGGACCGCTATATCATCCGCACCGGAAAGGGTGTCCCCATGGAATCCCCTCAGGAGATGTTCATGGGCATCGCCATGCATCTGGCCATGAACGAGAAAACCGACCGCAGCGGATGGGTCCGTCGTTTCTACGATATGCTCAGCCTATTGCAGGTTACCATGGCCACCCCCACCCTTTCCAATGCCCGGAAGCCCTTCCATCAGCTTTCCTCCTGCTTTATCGACACCGTCCCCGACAGTCTGGACGGCATCTACCGCAGCATCGACAATTTCGCCAAGGTCAGCAAATTCGGCGGCGGCATGGGCATGTACTTCGGCAAGGTGCGGGCCACCGGCAGCAGCATCCGCGGATTTGAAGGTGCCGCCGGCGGCGTGATCCGCTGGATCCGTTTGGCAAACGACACCGCCGTTGCCGTGGACCAGCTTGGCGTCCGTCAAGGCGCCGTTGCGGTCTATCTCGATGTATGGCACAGGGATCTTCCGGAATTTTTGAATCTGCGCACCAACAACGGCGATGACCGCATGAAGGCCCACGACGTATTCCCCGCCGTCTGCTATCCCGATTACTTCTGGGAGCAGGCCCGAGACAATCTGGAAGGCGACTGGTATCTGATGTGCCCCCACGAGATCCTGAACGTGAAAGGATATGCACTGGAGGACTCCTACGGTGAGGAATGGACCCGGAAGTATCTGGACTGCGTCCACGACAGCCGCATCCACAAGCGTGTGATCCCCATTAAGGATATCATCCGCCTGATCATCAAGAGCGCCGTGGAAACCGGCACGCCCTTCACCTTCAACCGGGACACCGTCAACCGCGCCAACCCCAACCGCCACCGGGGCATCATCTATTGCAGCAACCTCTGCACCGAGATCGCTCAGAACATGAGCGCCATTTCTCAGGTGGAGGAGTCCATTCAGCAGATCAACGGCGAGACCGTGGTGGTCAACATCACAAAGCCCGGTGAATTCGTCGTCTGCAATCTGGCAAGCCTCTCCCTTGGCAACATCGATCTTGAGGATCAGCAGCAGCTGCAATTCATCACCGAAAGTGCTGTCCGTGCGCTGGACAACGTGATCGACCTGAACTTCTTCCCGGTCCCCTACGCAAAGGTGAACAACGAAAAATACCGCCCCATCGGACTGGGTGTCAGCGGCTACCACCATATGCTGGCAAAGCGGGGCATTCCTTGGGAAAGCGATGCCCACCTCGAATTTGCCGAAAAGGTATTCTCCGACATTCACTATGCCACTGTCTTAGCAAGCTGCAAGATCGCTCAGGAAAAGGGCGCATACGCCTACTTCGAGGGCAGCCTCTGGCAGACCGGTGCATATTTTGACGAGCGCGGCCTGACCGACGACCGCTGGAGCCTGCTCCGTCAGCAGGTCATGCAGCACGGACTGCGCAACGGCTACCTGCTCGCCACCGCTCCCACCAGCAGCACCAGTATCATCGCCGGAACCACCGCCGGACTGGACCCCATCATGAACCGCTATTTCCTCGAGGAGAAAAAGAGCGGCCTGATGCCCCGTGTTGCACCGGAGCTTTCCATGAAAACCTTCTGGTATTACAAAAATGCCCACCTGATCGACCAGACATGGTCTGTCCGCGCCTGCGGTATCCGTCAGCGTCACATCGATCAGGCCCAGAGCATGAACCTTTATATCACCAACGAATATACCTTCCGTCAGGTACTGAATCTGTATCTTCTGGCATGGGAGCAGGGTGTTAAGACCGTTTACTACATCCGCTCGAAGAGTCTGGAGGTAGAAGAGTGCGATGCCTGCTCATCATAAGGAGAATGACATGAACGTGCTGAATAAGAAACCCCTGTTTAATCCCGCCGGCGACACCGATGTGCGCCTGCGCCGTATGATCGGCGGCAACACCACAAACCTCAACGACTTCAACAACATGAAGTACGAGTGGGTCAGCGACTGGTATCGGCAGGCCATGAACAATTTCTGGGTGCCGGAGGAGATCAATCTGGGTACCGATATCAAAGACTATCGCAAGCTCCCCGCCCCTGAGCGCCGGGCCTATGACAAGATCCTGTCGTTTTTGATCTTCCTCGACAGCATCCAGTCTGCCAACCTGCCCCAGATCGGCTCTTATATCACCGCCAACGAGATCAACCTCTGTCTGGCCATCCAGACCTTTCAGGAGGCTGTACACAGCCAGAGCTACAGCTACATGCTCGACACCATCTGCGAGCCTCAGGAGCGCACCGATGTGCTTTACCAGTGGAAGGATGACCCCAGACTGCTGGAGCGCAACGAGTTTATCGGAAATCTCTACAACGAATTTCAGAAGGATCAATCCCCTGAGACCCTCGTCCGCACCTTGGTTGCAAACTACATTCTGGAGGGCATCTATTTTTACAGCGGCTTTATGTTCTTTTACAATCTGGGCCGCAATCAGCGCATGCCCGGCAGTGTTCAGGAGATCCGCTACATCAATCGGGACGAGAACACCCACCTGTGGCTGTTCCGCAACATTCTGCTGGAGCTGAAGCAGGAGTCCCCCGAGCTGTTCACCGATGCCCACGTGGACGTCTACCGCTCCATGATCCGGGAAGGCTGCGAGCAGGAGATCCGTTGGGGCCACTATGTCATCGGCGATGATGTGCAGGGTCTGAACCGCAGCATGGTCACCGATTACATCCAGTATCTGGGAAATCTGCGCTGCACCAATCTGGGCTTCCCCCCCATTTATGAGGGCCACGATAAGGAGCCCGACAGCATGAGCTGGGTCAGCCAATTCTCCAACGCCAACATGATCAAAACCGATTTCTTCGAGGCAAGAAGCACCGCCTATGCAAAAAGCAGCGCCCTCGTTGACGATCTTTAAGCCAAATGTTACGACGCAGTCCCCTTCCACAGGCCAAACGCTCCCCTTATGGGGAGCGTTTTTGCTTTGTTACATTTTATTAACATATGAGCCATATATCCATCATGAACATCATGGTAAAATAGTGTAGAATTATGGGTTGCGATCAATCTGCATGCTGCACCTATGGATGTGCGGCGCATGCATATCATGCATTGGGGAGTCATTTATGAAACATAACAACGAAAACCGTGGAATATTCCACAAAATCGCCACATTCATTGTGGACAAACGCCATCTATTCTTCGTTCTGTACACATTTGCCATTATTTTCTGCATTTTTTCCATGAACTGGGTCAATGTGGAAAATGATATCACCAGCTACCTGCCTGAGGACACCGAGACCCGGCAGGGCATTGTGACCATGAACGATAACTTCGCCACCTTTGCCACGGCACGCATCATGGTGTCCAACGTCACCTACGAGACCGCACAGCAGCTAGTCGATACCTTCACCGATATCGACGGCGTTGAGCTGGTCATGTTCGATGACACGCAGGATCACTACAAGGATGCCACCGCTCTGTTCGACGTCACCTTTGATGGCAACAACAATGACCCGAGCAGCCTGAATGCCATGGAGCAGATCCGTGAGGCAACCGAGGGGTACGACGTTTCCATCGACACCCTGATCGGCTACGATGACAAGGTCATGCTGCAAGAAGAGATGACGACCATCCTGATCATTGCGGCATTCATCATCATTCTGGTGCTGACCCTGACCTCCCGGGCCTATGCCGAGGTCCCCGTGCTGCTCATCACATTCTCGGTGGCTGCCCTGCTGAACATGGGCACCAACTTCATTTTCGGAAAGATCAGCTTTATTTCCGATTCCATCGCCGTTGTGCTGCAGCTTGCTCTGGCCATCGACTACGCCATCATCCTGTGCCACCGGTTCTCTGATGAGCATGAAACCAAGAACACCCGGGACGCCTGTATCGACGCTCTGGCAAAGTCCATTCCGGAAATCTGCGCTTCCTCTCTGACCACCATCAGCGGTCTGGCTGCACTGGCATTCATGAAATTCTCTCTGGGACTTGACATGTCCATGGTCCTGATCAAGTCCATTTTCCTGAGCCTGCTGTCCGTGTTCACTCTGATGCCGGGACTTCTGATCCTGTTCAGCCCGCTGATCGACAAGACCAAGCACAAGAAGCTGCTGCCCAACATCACCCCCATCGGCAAGTTTGCCGTCCTGTCCCGCCGGGTGGTGCCGCTGCTGTTCGTGCTGATGCTGGGCGGCGCTTTCTGGCTGTCCAACCAGTGTCCCTATTCTTACAGCTTCACCGATATCAAAACATCCAAAATGGCCGACCGTCAGGTTGCCTATTTCAAGATCAAGGACACCTTCGGCACCAGCAACATGGTGGCACTGGTGGTCCCCAGCGGAAACTATGAAGCCGAAAAAGCCATATTGGAAAAGCTGGAGGATATGCCTCAGGTCAAAAGCACCATGGGCCTTGCAACCATGGAGGTCATGGACGGATACAGCCTGACCGACGCCCTGACCCCAAGAGAGTTTGCAGAGCTGCTGGACTTTGACTATGAGGTGGCGCAGGTGCTTTACAGCGCCTATGCCGCCCAGAACAGCCAATACGGTGAGATCCTGAACGGGCTGAGCGAATACCGCATTCCTCTTTTTGATCTGTTTGTGTTCCTGAAAGACCGCATGCAGACCCACAACATTGTGCTTGACGGCAAGGATCAGGAAACCATGGATCAGCTGTTTGATCAGCTGGACACCGCACAGCAGCAAATGCGCAGCGATCAATACAGCCGAATGGTGGTATTTCTGAATCTGCCGGAGGAAGGGGACGAGACGTATGCCTTCCTCGACACCATGCGTCAGCTCATGGCTGAACACTATGACAGCAACTATTACGTGGTGGGCAACTCCACCAGTTCCCGGGATCTTTCCTCCTCCTTTGCCTCTGACAACCTGATGATCAGCATTCTTTCTGCGCTGTTCGTCATCGTGGTGCTGCTGTTTACCTTCCAGTCCGCGGCGCTTCCCGTGCTGCTGATCGTGGTGATCCAAGGCAGTATCTGGATCAACTTCTCCTTCCCCACTCTGATGAATCAGCCTCTTTATTTCTTGGGCTACCTGATCGTCAGCGCCATTCAGATGGGTGCAAACATCGACTATGCCATCGTCATCTCCAGTCACTATCAGGAGAAGAAAGCCTATATGCCCCACAAGGAAGCCATCGTGCATGCGCTCAATGCTGCATTCCCCACGGTGTTCACCTCCGGCAGCATCATGGCCGCTGCCGGTCTGCTGATCGGCAACCTGTCTGCACAGCCCGTTGTTTCCATCATGGGCACCTGTCTGGGCAGAGGCACCATCATCTCCATCGTTTTGGTTCTGGGTGTTCTCCCTGCCTTCCTCGTACTGGGTGACTCCTTCATCGAGCGGACTCGCTTCCGCATCAAAATGATGGTTCCGGCCGCCAAGACCGCCACCGGCTCGGTCCGGGTCCAGGGACACATCCGCGGATACGTCTCCGGCATGGTGGATGCCGACTTTGACGGTGTCCTCCACGGGGAGCTGAACGCCACCGTTTCCACCGACGAAGCGGTTACTACTCACGAAGGAGGTGCCGAGCATGAATAAAAAAATCACGGCACTGATGGGCGCACTGTTGACTGCTGCGCTGATCTTCTCCTTTGCCAGTCCCGTTTTGGCAGAGGAAAACGAAAATAAAACCCTTGTCATTGAATCTGTCGATGACTTCCTTGCCTTTGCAGAAAATGCCCGCCTTGACCGATACAGCCGGGATCTGACGGTCCGGCTGCAAGCCGATATCGACCTGACCGGGACCCCGTTTACCGGGGTGCCCATCTTCTGCGGAACATTTGAAGGCAACGGTCACACCGTTACGGGACTCTCTCTGAGCCAAAGCGGCTCAACCCTCGGCCTGTTCCGCTACCTGACCGACACGGCAGTTGTCAAAGATCTGACCGTTGAAGGTACCGTCTCCCCGCAAGGCAGCTCCGCAAGCATCGGTCTGCTGGCCGGCAGCAATGCCGGTTCCATCACAAACTGCACCATCTCTGGAGATGTCTCCGGCAAGGACCGGGTAGGCGGTCTGGTCGGCTCGAATCTTTCTTCCGGCGTCATTGACGGCAGCCATGCCTCCGGCAGTGTCATCGGCAATCACTTTGCAGGCGGTCTGGTCGGGGACAATGCCGGCATCATCCGCGGCAGCACCAACTCCGCCGAGATCAACGTGACCTCTCAGCAGAATCACGTGGAGTTTTCCGACATCTCCATCGACACCATGACTGGCTCTGAATCTGCCAACACCGTAACCGACATCGGCGGCATCGCAGGCACCAGCACCGGTGTGATCCACGGCTGTGTCAACAAAGCCAATGTGGGATATCCCCATATGGGATACAACATCGGCGGCATTGCAGGCTCCCAGTCCGGCTATATCACCGACTGCGAAAACACCGGCGAGATATCCGGCAGAAAGGATGTAGGCGGCATTGTCGGACAGCTGGAGCCGGTCACAAGCATCGACTTCAGTCAGGACACCCTGCAAATCCTTCAGGAGCAGATCAACACCATGTCCGCCCTGACCAGTCAGGCTTCTGCCAACGCCCACAACAATACCGCGGCGATGAACAGTCAGTTTTCCCAGCTGAACGGTCAGATCGAAAGCGCAAAGGATGCCATTGATGCGCTGACACCGGATCTGCCCCATTTTGACCCGAACGATCCCGTCCCCCCTGACTTCGACCCAAGCATCCCCGACAAGGACAGCTTGATCGCCGCTCAGAATCAGCTCAGCAGCAGCATGAACGCCATGATGGGGACCCTCGACTCCATTGTCTCCTCCACACAGGATGCCGCCCAGACCCTGTCCGGTGACATTCAGGCCATCGCCGATCATGCCAGCACCATGGGCAATACCATCCACAACGCATCCGATCACGTGGGCGGAAGGATTTACGACGTTTCCGATGCCGACACCTCAGACGATCCCACGGGCAAGGTGGAAAATACCCATAACCGGGGCAGCGTCCTTGCTGACCTGAACGCAGGCGGCATTGCCGGGTCTGTGGCCATCGAAAACGATCTGGATCACGAGGACGATTTGCAGTTCAACGGTTACCGCTCCCTGAATTTTCAGAGCCAGATCCGAGCCGTGATCCTCAACTGTGAAAACACCGCCTCAGTCAGCGCCAAAAAGCGGAACGCAGGCGGCATCGCAGGCAAGCAATCAGTCGGTCTTGTGGCCGATTCCCTGAACACCGGCACACTGGATGCCGAAAAAGCCGACTATGTCGGCGGTGTCTCCGGCAACAGCACCGGCTTTATCCGCCGCAGCAGCGCCAAATGCGCCATACACGGCGCTTCCTCCGTGGGCGGCATTGCCGGAAGCGCGACCATCGTCTCCGACAGCAGAAGTCTGGTCCGGATCTCCAGTGAGGACGAAAAGCTCGGTGCCATCCTCGGATGGGCCGAGGCTCCCAGAGACGAGGTCGATTCCCCCATCGCAAACAACTTCTATCTCAACGTCGCAGGGGACGTGGGCGGCATCGACGGGATCAGCTACGCCGATGTGGCACAGCCTCTGGACATGGAGCAATTTTTGAATCTGGAGGATCTTCCCGAGGTATTTTCCACCGTGACCCTGACATTCTGCTTTGAGGACGGAAGCGAAAGAACCGTCTCCGCCCCCATCGGGGAAAGCATCGATCCGGCCCAGATCCCCGCCGTTCCCGAAAAGGAAGGCTCCATCGGCAGGTGGGACGGACTCGATCAGCAGGATCTCGGCAGCGTGATGTTCAACAGGACCTTCCCCCTTGTCTATACCCCTGTCAAGACCACCGTTCAAAGCCAGCAGCTCCGCGAGGACGGCCGCCCGGTGCTTCTGGCCGTGGGTGAGTTCCTCTCCGACGATGCCATTGAAACCGAGCCAATGTCTGACGAGCAGATGCAGTCCGCCGGCAGTGGATATGCAGAGGGCTACACCGTGAAAATACAGTCCGGAAGTCAGGCCGTGCAGCTGCATTACGCACCGCCTGCCGGTTATGCGCCGGAGCAGCTGCGCGTCATGGTCCGAAGCACTGACGGAAGCTTCCGCAAGGTTTCCAGCACCGTCGAGGGCAGCTACCTGCTGTTCCCCTTCACGGCTGAGGACGACGGCTTCTGCGTTGTCGCAGTCCCGCCCCTCCCCAAGT
>DYCR01000025.1 GCA_019418025.1 Clostridiales bacterium
CCTTCCTGCTGCGCTGCCTGCTGGAGGCAAAGGATGCGGCATGGAACGGGGCGTGGAAAACCTTTCGGGAAATGCCTTGGGGTGAGCTTTACATCACCCCCTATACCGGACGGGTGCTGACCCGGGCGGCCTTTACCTTCGGCACCAGAGTGGCGGCTTTTCGGGCTGCGGCAGAAAAGCTGGGGGCTGTCCCCCTGAACCACGGTGACGCAGGATATCAGTTTGAGTTTTTCGGCAATTATCGGATGCAGATCATGGTTTGGGAGGGGGACGAGGAGTTCCCGCCCAATGCGCAGGTGCTTTACACCGATAACTTTGCAGAAGGCTTTGCTGCCGAGGATCGGGTGGTTGCAGGCGATATCCTGATCGGTCACATCAAAAGTGCCATGTGATCTGTGAAAGGATCAGCACGATAGACCCAAACGGTATATTTTCCATTTCGTTCACAATTGGAGCCGGTAATGCGGTTGACGGCACTGGAAGAAATTGATATAGTATGGTAAGAATGATCTGACACATACTGTGATGGGAGATATAGACCATGGAATATAAAATTGTAATGGATTCAGCCGGAGATCTCAAAGCTCTGGATGGGATAGCCTTTGAATGTGTACCTTTGAAAATTCTGGCAGGTACGGCAGAATATGTAGACGACCGGAATCTGGATGTTGAAGATATGGTGAAGAGCCTGCGGCATTTTCACGGAAGATCCAGTACGGCCTGCCCCGGCGTGGGGGAGTATCTGGAGGCCTTCGGCGATGCGGAGAATGTATTCTGCATCACCATCACCAGTGCCCTTTCCGGCAGCTATAATGCGGCAAAGATCGCCGCAGCCACCTATGAGGAGGAGCATCCCGACCGCCACGTCCATGTGGTGGATTCCCTGTCGGCCGGACCTGAGATGCGGCTGCTGGCACTGAAGATCCGAGATCTGATCCAAGAGGGAAAAAACTTCACAGAGATTGCAGAACTTGTGGAAAACTATAAGAAAACGACCCACACGCTGTTTACCTTGGAGTCCATCCACAATCTGGCCAACAACGGAAGAGTCAACGGGGCGGTGGCAAAGATCGTCGGTGTCTTGGGCATCCGTCTGGTGGGCAAGGGCAGCGAGGAAGGCAAGCTGGAGCTGATGGACAAGACCAGAGGCGAACGCCGGGCCTTGGCCGATATCATTAAGCACATGCGTGAGATGAACTATCATGGCGGCAAGGTCCTGATTGACCATGTGGACAACGAAGCCGGCGCGGAAAAGCTGAAGGGGCTGATCTGCGAGGAATTTGCCCATGCAGAGGTCCAAATCGGCACCTGTGCAGGCATTTGCAGCTTTTATGCAGAGCATGGCGGCATGATCTTGGGCTTTGAATGCTGACAACAGAACATCAACACCCCCTGCGGCAGGTTACAGCGCCGCAGGGGGCTTTTGCTGCGGGGCAAGGATTGCTTGCAAGGCGGATATGTGGTACGATAAGGAAAAATATTGTTAGGGGATTCATATGTATTCTAAGGTTTATGTGGAAATTACAAACCAGTGCAATTGCAGCTGCTCCTTCTGCCCGGGCACGACCAGAGCGCCGGGGATGATGTCACTGGAGGATTTCACCCTTGTGGCCCGAAAGCTTCAGGGTGTGACGAAATATCTGTACTATCATCTGATGGGGGAGCCGCTGACCCATCCGGCGCTGCCGGAAATGCTGAAAAGAGCCGGCGAAATGGGGTTTCGTTCCATCATCACCACCAACGGCACCCTGCTTCCGACCCGGGGGCAGGCCCTTGTGGACAGAGGGGTCCACAAGGTCAATATTTCTGTCCACAGCTTTGAGCAGGGGACTGTGGAAAAATATCTGGA
Source organism: Clostridiales bacterium (assembly GCA_019418025.1). Taxonomy (GTDB): domain Bacteria; phylum Bacillota; class Clostridia; order Oscillospirales; family Oscillospiraceae; genus Faecousia. The sequence goes on from DYCR01000025.1 coordinate 1,850, forward strand.
ATACATACAAGGGTGTATGGAGTTTGCAGACCGCGCGTCTGCTGCCGGAACCATCGTGGTGTTCAGACTTTGGAATGAGGGATATGACGAGGGTCGGAACATCAGCACACTGGATCTGATGCACCGATATTTCCCCGGAGCGTGGCAGGAGGGGGCAAGGGGCATCAAGATCCGGGATCGGGTGTTTCTTGAGTATGGTCAGCGGTTTTCTTGGCCGGATCTTGAGGCGGAGGATCAGGGAGAAAACGTGTTCTGCTACGGTCTGAGGGACCATTTTTCCGTGCTGTGCGACGGAAGCGTAGTGCCGTGCTGTCTGGATCACAATGGGGACATTCCCCTTGGAAATCTGTTCCGTCAGGAGATCGGGGAGATTTTGTCCAATCCTCTGGTGAAGGAAATGGTGGATGGTTTTTCCTGCCGCAGAGCGACTCAGGAGCTGTGCCGCAGGTGCGGATACGCAAGAAGATTCGGATGAACCCACCGGAGTCAGATTGTCGAGGAAAGTCGAAAAGTATCTCGGTAAAAATATTGAATTTTTATAAAAAATTTGTTATTATTTTATCAGAATCTGACAATAAGATGAGAGGGTGGGAATTATGAATCATGTTTTGGTTGCAGACGCCTCGGAGGACTCTCGACTTAGTCTGACAGAGCAGCTGCGACAATCGTACCACGTCGATTGGTGCGACAACGGTGAAGATGTACTGGAGGTCCTGCGGACGCTGCACCCACAGGTGCTGATCCTTGATCTGATGCTGCCGGGCATCGACGGACTGGGCGTGCTTCAGGCGGCTGCGGAGGAGGGCATTCGCCCGATCACCATTGTGACCAGCCGCTTTTACAGCGATTATCTGATCAATGCGCTCAGCCATTATCAGGTGGAGTATGCGCTGATGAAGCCCTGCTGCGATTCTGTGATCGTACAGCGTGTGGGTGAGCTGCTTGCGCAGAATCAGCCCCAGTATCTGACATACCCCACGGCAGAATCCGTCGTGACCACAAAAATGTACGACTTGGGCATCCCCACGAATCTGGCAGGCTTTGAGCAGGCCCGTCTGGGGATCACCATGCTGGCCCAAAACCCCGGTCAGTCGGTGACTAAGGTGCTGTATCCGGCCATTGCGGCGATGAGCAGTCAGCGGACCAGTGCAGGCTCGGTGGAGCGGAATATCCGCACGGCCATCAACACCGCTTGGCTTCGGCATGACCCACAGGTGTGGGGAGCGTATTTCCCGAAATCCTCCAACGGACAGATCATGAAGCCCACCAATACCCAGTTTTTGACCCGACTGGCCGATGCGGTCACACAGCAGATGCAAAGACGGGCCTGAGACAGGACTGAGCCGGTCGGTGGGGAATATCCCCGAAAATAGAAAATCCCCTCAGCAGACGGATCGTATCAGAGGCGATCTTCCTGCCGAGGGTTATTTTTTATGATGGACGCTTGTCCTTGATGGTGGTGAGGACGGCACCGAAGAAGCGGTGCTTCCGCAAAAAGGCATCCAAGCTGTCCCCGTAGTAATCGGGGCCGGTGCTGTTGCGGAAGGTGTTGTAGCCCACGTAGCCCCTTTCGGTGTGATGGACGGTGACAAAATGGGCCCCTGCCCGCAGCCCCTGCCGCCAATAGTAAAACAGGATGCAGACATCGGAATCCTTCACGGCCTGATCAAAGCGCTTTCGGTTTTTTATCATCCTCACGGGAAATCCCCACTGACGGAAGCACAGGGCCGGGCCCCAGAGACTGGTGCCTACGGTGCCGTGGATCAGGGGCAGCTGACGCTCGTAGTAGCGGATCAGCTGCTCCGGCTGCGCATGATAGCCCATCAGGTGCAGGGCGTTGTAGGTGGCGATCCACCCGCATCCGGTGGCGGAGCTGCTCCGAAAGCCGTAGCGCCACTGCTCCTTGGCAATGGCGTGCTGATTGTAGATCAGTTCTCGCATGGGACGTTCTCCAGAGGGTGTGCCTCGATGTAGGCATCCAGTAACTCGCCGGCTAAGTGGACGTATCCGGCACAGGGACGCTCCTGATAGTATTTCTGGGTGCGGGGACTGGGTGTGGGATCTGTGGAGGGGTTCTCCAGAAGCTCCCTGCATACGATGCTGCCGAATTGGGCACGGAATTGCTGGGCCAGCTCCTGTACCCGGGCATAGTGTGCCTGTTTTGTCTGATCGTCGTGCATGCTGTCATAGCCGTAAAGCAGCCCCAGTACCGCAGCCATGCCACTGACAGCACCGCAGATCTCCCGCATGCGCCCCACGCCGCCGCCAAAGGATGACGAGAGCCGGGCGGCAAGCTTCGGCTCCAAGCCGGTTACGTCGCAGAATGCAACCACCACAGCCTGAGCGCAGTTATACCCCTGTAAAAATAGTTCAGCAGCCTGAACACCGTGATCCATGTCATTTCCTCCTAATCTGTGTTTGCTATATTCTACCATGGCTGAAGATTCTTGACAACCCCAGTCGATACCCCTATAATGATAAAACAATCTTGAGAAAAGGAGCATTTTTATGCTGCCAGAGGCTTTTTTGCTGCGCATGGAGCAGCAGCTGAAAGAGGAATATCCTGATTATCTTGCCAGTCTGGAGCGCCCGAGGGCCGTGGCGCTTCGCTTTAATCCTTTGAAAACCAATCAGCTCCCTGAGCTGCCCTTTGTGAAAGAGCCGGTCCCTTGGGCCGACTTCGGATACTATTACGATCCGGATGCAAGGCCGGGCCTGCACCCGTGGCACGAGGCCGGGGTGTATTATTTGCAGGAGGCCAGTGCCATGGCACCTGTGACTCTGCTTGACCCGCAGCCGGGGGAGATCGTGTGCGACCTGTGTGCAGCGCCCGGAGGAAAAACCACCCAGATCGCCGGAAAGATGCAGGGGCAGGGGCTGCTGGTCTGCAATGAGATCAATCCCAAGCGGGCAAAGATCCTGTCCCGGAACATCGAGCGGATGGGGGTAGCGAATGCACTGGTGCTGAACCACCATCCGTCGGAGCTGGAGCGTTTTTTTGAAGGGGCATTTGACCGGGTCTTGGTGGACGCCCCCTGCTCTGGGGAGGGAATGTTCCGCAAGGAGGAGGCGGCCGTCACCGACTGGAGCGTGGAGACGGTGCAGATGTGCGCCCGCAGGCAGCAGGAGATCCTTTCCACTGCGGCCAAGCTCCTCAGACCCGGCGGACGATTGGTTTATTCCACCTGTACCTTCGCGCCGGACGAGGACGAGGGGGCGGTGTCTGAATTTTTGAAGCGGCATCCTGATTTCTCCGTGGAGGCGGTGGATGCGCCGAGTCTGTCTGCCGGACGGCCGGATCTGGTGGAGGACCCGGCTCCGGGACTGGAGCATACCTTCCGGCTTTGGCCCCACCATCAGCGTGGAGAGGGGCATTATGCTGCGGTTTTGCGGAAGTCCGGAGAGGCCGAGCCTGCACCGGAGCCGTCCAAGCCGGAAAAGCTGCCGAAGGAATGGGAAGCTTTTGCAAAAGAAATGGGGATCTATCTGCCTGAGGGAAAGCCCATCTGCTTTGGCAGTGCCCTGTTCTGGGTGCCGGAGACAATGCCTGTGCTGAAGGGTCTGAAGGTGCTGCGCCCGGGACTAGAGCTGGGGGTGTGCAAAAAAGACCGCTTTGAGCCGGCGCACGCACTGGCACTCTGGCTCGGGACCTGCGGAAACGTGCAGGACTATGCTGCCGATTCTCCGGAAATCGCGGCATATATGCACGGCGATGTGACGGCTTCGGAGAAAAAGGGATGGTGTCTGGTGACAGCCGGCGGCTTTTCCCTCGGATGGGGCAAGGGAGACGGCAGAGTGCTGAAAAACCACTATCCAAAGGGCCTGCGGCGGTAAAGATTGGCACTTTACATAATCCTATTTTCATGGTATAATGACGAAAACTATCTCTAATGAACACAGGGAGAGGATCATCCTTGGCTAAATATGAAATTGTCGGCGGCAATCCCCTGAATGGCAGCATTGTCATCAGCGGTGCAAAGAACGCCGTTGTCGGCATCCTGCCTGCCACGCTGCTAGTGCAGGGAACATGCCGGATCGAAAATGTACCCGATATTTCGGACGTCCGCATCCTTCTGGATATCCTGCGCAGCATGAATGCTCAGGTCCGGTGGGTGGAGGACAATGTCGTCGAAATCGACACCACTGGTGTGGAATATTGCGAGCCTGACCCTACATATGTGAAGAAGATCCGCGCCAGCTACTATCTCATGGGTGCATTGCTGGGCCGCTTTGGCAAGGCGCACGTTGCGCTGCCCGGCGGCTGTAATTTTGCGTCCCGTCCCATCGATCAGCACGTGAAGGGCTTCCTTGCACTGGGGGCAGATGTGGACGAAACCGATGAGTATGTGGAGCTGACCGCGGGGCCTGACGGACTTCAGGGCGCACGGATCAGTCTGGATGTGGTCAGCGTGGGCGCGACCATCAATATCATGCTGGCGGCTACGCTGATGTCCGGGCAGACCATCATCGAAAATGCGGCAAAAGAGCCCCATATCGTGGATCTTGCCAACTTTTTGAACACCATGGGTGCGCGGATCACCGGCGCAGGCACCGATACCATCAAGATCCGCGGCGTCAAGTCCCTCAAGGGGGGCAGCTATGCCGTTATCCCGGATCAGATCGAGGCCGGCACGTACATGGCTGCGGTAGTTGCCACCGGCGGCGACGTTCTGGTTCAGAATGTCATCCCCAAGCATATGGAATGCATCACCACCCGCCTTCGGGAGATGGGTGCTAAAATCACGGAATTTGACGACGCCATCCGCGTTCAGCGTGAGGGCGGGCTTCGCCGTATCACGGTCAAGACAATGCCCTACCCGGGCTTCCCCACGGACATGCAGGCACAGATCTGTGTTTGCATGGTACTTGCCAACGGCATCAGCCGGCTGACCGAGAGCGTGTATGAGACTCGGTTCTTTGGCTATTGCTCGGAGCTTGAGCGCATGGGCGCCAACATCCAGATCAACGGGAAAACTGCGTCCATTACCGGCGGCAGCAAGCTGACCGGAGAGACCGTTTGGGCAAAGGATCTGCGGGCAGGTGCTGCCCTGATTATCGCAGGTCTGGCAGCCGAAGGGACCACGTATGTGGAAAATGTACACTATGTCGAGCGCGGCTATGAGCGTCTGATCGAGAAGCTGACGGCTCTTGGTGCGCAGATTCGCAGAGTGGAGTCATAAATTTTTAGAGGACATCTGTATAGGTGTCCTCTTTTTTGCGTCCGTACACAATCTTAATTTTTAGAAATTATTAAATGTATAAAATTTTATTGAATTGCTGTCATCAAATATGTTATAATCACCAAAATTAGACAGCACGTGTCAGAATGATCAGGTGGTGATAGCGAATATCTTAGATCTCAGCCGGCTCCGCGGAAAAGGCACTTCCGGCCCGATCCGAGTGAGAGTTGAACAAAAGATACAGAGAGGAGAGATTGTGCTGCGGCACAACGACGAACCATATGCAGAATTATAATTGTAAAAATTGCGGCGCAGTTCTATACTGGGACACAAAGGAAAATTGTCTGAACTGCCAATATTGCGGCTCCAAATATCAGCCTGAGGAATTTGAGGACTACACCGATACCACCGAGCAGGTCCAAAGCGAAGAGGCGCAGCAGGAATACACCAACGCCACGGTGGGCGAGGACATGTGTGTTTATGAGTGCAAAAACTGCGGCGGTGAGATCGTGACACTGAAAACCACCATGGCGACCATCTGTCCCTATTGCTCGGAGGCCGTCTCCATTACATCCAAATCTGCGGGTGACTTCAGACCGAAGATGTGTATCCCCTTCAGCAAGGATAAAGAGGAGATCACCAAGCTGTATAAAAGTTATGTAAACCACTCCTTCCTGACACCTCGGAAGTTCAAGGAGCAGAATACCATTGAAAAATATCAGGGCCTGTTCGCACCCTTTTATCTGCACACCATTGATGATGAAGCAAGCCACGTGTTTGAGGGGGAAAAGCTTTCCTCCCACCGCCGGGGCGATGACAGGGTCACGGTCCATAGCGTATATGAGCTGCAATTGGATGCCGAGGCGGTTTTTGAGCGGATCCCCACGGACGGATCTGTCCGCATCGACGACAAGCTGATGGAGGCCATCGAGCCCTTTGACTATGAGGGATGCCGGGACTATAATCCGGCATATATGGCAGGCTTTGCGGCGGAGCAGACCGACGACGAGGAGCAGGTGCTGCGGGAACGGGCGCTGCAGCGTGCGAAAAAAAGCATGGAGTCAAAGGCCCGTGAGTCCTTTGCCGGATACTCCTCGCTGATGCTGAAGCGGGACAGCCACAAAATCAAAAGCCACGAGTCGGAGTATGTTATGTTACCCGTCTGGCTTCTCAATGTGAATTACAACGGAAAGAAGTACACCTTTGCGGTGAACGGACAGACCGGCAAGGTCAGCGGCAGGCTGCCCATGGACAAGCTCAAGCTGACGCTTCTGATTGCAGGCACCTATTTAGGCACGAGCCTCATCGCCGGATTGATCATGGGACTAGGGGGGATTCTGTAAATGAAGAATCTGTACACAAAAATTTCTGCGGCAGTGCTGCTGGTTCTCCTATTCGTACCGATGATATCGGTGCAGGCGGCAGCAAAGGGACCTTATCAGCAGACAGTGGGCAAGGCCACGGTCTATATGCACGATCTGGCGGATTTGATGACAGATGAGCAGGAGGCAGAGCTGATCCGGTCTGTGGAGAAGCACACCAAAAAGCTCAGCTATCATATCCTGTTCCTGACGACCTCTGATGCACAGGGAAAAAACACCACGAAGTACACGGATGACTACATGGATCAGATGTTTGTCAATCATGATAATGCCATCGCCTTTGTGATCGATATGGATAATCGTAAGATTTATGTCAACACGATGGGCGATGCCATCAAGTATCTGGACAACAAGGCGGTCCAAAAGACGACGGATAAGGGCAGCGCCAAAATCGAGAAGGAGGACTATGAGGGCACGCTGGAGGCGATGTCGGATTATGCGTTGGGCAAGATCGCCTCGGAAGATCCCAATAGCCGCACCTTCATAAGTGCATATGCCAAGGGGATCGGCGCAGTGCAGATTCCTGCGATCATATTGACGGTTCTGGTGGGGATTGGTTTGGTGCTTCAGCATCGGAAGGCCAATAAGGCTCCGGCGGCCACGGTGTACATCGACCACGGAAGCTATGACGTGACCAACAAGGACGATCGTTTCATCCGGACCTATAACACCGTGCAGAGCGGATACTATAAGCAGAACTCGTCCAACTCCGGCAGCTCCGGCGGCTCCAGTCACACCTCCAGCAGCGGCAACACCCACGGCGGCGGAGGGCAGAGCTTCTGATGGATAAACAGTTTTTGGTCAAATTGATCCTTCAATATGTGCCGCTGATCGTCATAGCGGGCCTGATCTTCTTTGGATACCGATGGGGTGTCAGAAAGGCGAGACAGCTTAAAAACCGGGCGATCCGGCAGGCAGAGGATGCGCTGCTCGGCGAGCTGGCACCCTACGCAAAGGACATAGCCTCGGGGCTTGTGGAGGCGGCCATGGACAACACCCCCAAGGCCCGCTCCACCGGAGGCGCCACGACCATGTGTCTGGAAAAGGTCCAGAAGGATTTTAAGGATTTTCACGCAGAGGATGCAGACACGGATGTCAAAAGCTTTATTCTGGAGTATTTGCAGATCAAATACGGCGGTCAGGAGGGCTTTGACAAGGCAAGGGTTTCCGATAAGGTAATGATCGACATGGGAGACAGATCCCATGGGAGACTGACGGAAATCAAGGTCAACCACATTGCCATCAGCGACTACAAAAAATCGTTGAATTCCGCCACGCTGCGATATCGTGTCTCTGTGGGATTTACGCTGAATGGACAGCGGAAGGAAAAGCTTTACGAGGTGGAGTACACCTTGCAGCTGCGGGATGAATATGATTCGGCAGCGTACCTCATGTGTAAAAACTGCGGCGCACCGCTGAAGGAAGCCGACGGCATGTGCCCGTATTGTGGAACAAAACATGTCCGCGATACAATATCCAACTGGGTGGTTGCGGACGTTATGGAAAAATAAACCAAAAAAGGAAGGTATAACTAATGGGATTGATTCGTAAAACATTCGGCGCAGTGAAAGACGCTGCAAACAGTGCTACCGGCGGTGCAGTAGGCGCTCTGGGCGGCGTGCTGCATCAGGCGATGCACCAGGAGTATTTTGCTTCCGGCTCCATGAGCAATGATGTGATCATGAGACGGGCAGAGCAGATCCGCCCCAACGGGTCCACCAACACCAATTCCGATGCAAACGTCATCACCAACGGCTCTCTGATCGATGTGCAGAATAACCAGTGTATGATCATCGTGGAGAACGGCAGAGTGGTTGAGGCCTGTATGGAGCCCGGTCAGTTTGTCTATGACACCACCCTTGCACCCTCCTTCTTCAGCGGAGAGGGCAGCTTTGGCGACCGGTTCAAGAGCGTTGCCAAGGAGGTTTGGGAACAGGCCAAGATGGGCGGACAGCGCAGAAGCACCCAGCGGATCTACTTCATCAACACCGGCATTCTGGATAAATCCCTCCAGTGGGGCGTGGGCAATGTATCCTTCCGGCATACACAGCGTTTTGCGGGCATGCCTGCACCCTTGGTATGCACGGTACACGTAAAGGGCTTTGGTACGGCCCGTGTCAGAATGACCAGACCTCTGGATTTTTATGATAACTACGGCGCAAAGTATGCAGGCGGAGATAACGATGCGGTCATCTCTCTGACATCTCTGGACACCTTCTTTGAAAACACCAGACAGAAGATGTCTCAGGCCGTTTCCACCGCTATGGCTGAGATCGGCAGCCGTGCCGAGGTGACCTATGACCAGATCATGGTGGGCGAGAACATGACTATGCTTGCCTCTCTGGCCACCAAGCAGCTGGAAGGCAGCGACCTGTACCGCATCGGCTTTGACTGCTATGACTTTACCGTGGGCGGCAGCGGTCTGGGAATCTCCAAGGAAGACGAGGAGATGATCTCCACTCGCCAAAACCAGATGATGATGCTGGCCAACGGCGCAGCCAACTACGATATTCAGACCAAAATGGCAGAAGGCTTTGCCAAGGGCGCAGAAAAGGGCGGTGTTGCCAACATGATGGGCATGGGTATGTTCATGAACGGCATGGGCGGCATGGGTATGGGCAACATCGGCCAGAGTCAGCCGGCCTATAACCCCCAGTATGACCACACGGCCCCCATGCAGCAGCCCCAGTTTGCGCAGGGCGCGGCATTCGGCGCTCAGGCTGCACAGCCACAGGCTCCGCAGGCACCTCAGCCGGCACCTGCACCTGCTCCTGCGGCAGCGGAAGGCTGGACCTGCTCCTGCGGTGCGACGGCAACCGGAAACTTCTGCCCCCAGTGCGGCAGTAAGAAACCCGCTCCTGTGGCAGCAGAGGACTGGACCTGCTCCTGCGGCAAGGTCAACACCGGCAATTTCTGCTCTGAGTGCGGCTCCAAGAGACCGCAGGTGAAGAGAAAGCTGGTCTGCGACAAGTGCGGATGGACCAGTGAGGATCTGAACACCCGCTTCTGCCCCAACTGCGGTGACCCCGTGAATGAGGCAGACTTCCAGTAACCGACAGAAATACGAATCCGCCTGCCGTTTTGGCAGGCGGATTTCAGTGTGTCAAAAAGTCTGCCCGAGTTTGCTGCTTCAGCGGCAAAAAAGATAAAATCATTTTCCACGGGGGCGTGTACCTCGGGGAAAATACTGCTCAGCCTGAGAGTGTGAAATTTGTCCGTTATTGACGGACAAATTATGCGCGGGTCAGGCTGCAAAAATTGCCCGAAAGCCCCAGAAGGGGTTTCGGGCAGTCTCAGAATCCGCCTGCCGTTTTGGCAGGCGGATTTAAATTGCACCGAAGCTTTACGGGATATCAAAGAAAAAACGTCCGCACCTCAAGCGAAGTGCGGACGATTATTTGGAGCGGGTAATGGGAGTCGAACCCACCTATCAACCTTGGGAAGGTCGCATTCTACCGATGAATTATACCCGCGTGGAACTTCTTTAGTATAGCACAGCCTAAATCATTTTGCAAGTATCTTTCCGGGAAGAAATGAAAAATCTTTTTGTCGAAAAATACCGCGGCGTTATGAAACCACCGAAAGCGGGCAAACTGTTCTGAGGTGATTTTTATGAAAAAACGTAAACCGGCAGTGACCAACACGGTGGATCTGCGGCTGGACCCGGAGGCTCGGGTGTGCCCTGAGTTTGACGCGGTGAGCATCAAAAAATTTGCGGCGCCGGATCTGAGTGAAACAGGCTATCCGGTACTGGATAACTGCGCAGAGGAGCATATCATGTAGCGCCGGGAATTCCCGGCACTACATCAGCAAAACTTCCGTGAGGGGCATATTTTCCTGTGCCGATGAGCAGTGGCAGCGGGCAGTTCTTGTTAGATTATACAAACACGAACCGGGTGTTTGTGCAAAAAGAGTTAAAAATCGTAATATTTTCTATATTTTTATCAATATTGATCGATAGATTTTTTTTACCATATTTGCTATAATATGACAAAGCAGACTTACGCAAAGGAGAATCTAAATGAGAGGAATTCCATCCCTGATTACAGACATTCGCAAATCCGTTTTTACCGAGGTTGCCAAAATGGCATATTCCGGCGGGGACTACACCCATGCCGAGGATCTGCCCTACAAAATCGTACCCGGCGATCAGCCCCTTCATCGGGAGTCGATTTTTCTGGAGCGTGCCATTGCCGGTGAGCGTGTGCGCCTTGCAATGGGGTTGGGTGTGCGCCCGGTCCAAACCAGAAGCCTGATGACAGACGGTATGGATGCTGCGGCTGTTGCAGAGCAGTACTACGAGCCGCCTCTCATCAACATCATCCCCTATGCATGTCACGCATGTCCCACCAAGCAGTACCACGTGACAGAAAGCTGCCAGAACTGTCTGGCTGCCTCCTGCCAGAAGGTATGCCCCGTGGGTGCAGTCTCCTTCAGCAACGGCAAGAGCGTGATCGACAAGGAAAAGTGCATCAAGTGCGGAAAATGCGCCGGTGCATGCCCCTACGGTGCCATCATCAAGCTGGAGCGTCCCTGTGAGGCCGCCTGCGGTGTGGATGCGATCACCTCCGGCCCCGATTCCCGGGCGATCATCAATCAGGACAAGTGTGTTGCCTGCGGCCAGTGTCTGGTCAGCTGCCCCTTTGGTGCCATCGTGGACAAGGGACAGATCTTCCAGGTGATCCAGTCCATTCTTCAGGGCAATAAAGTCATTGCTATTGTAGCTCCGGCTTTTGCCGGACAGTTCGGCAAGCATGCCACCCCGGGCAAGTTCAATGCGGCTATGAAGGTTCTGGGCTTTGATCAGGTGGTGGAGGTTGCCATCGGTGCGGATATGTGTACCATCGAGGAGGCAAAGGACTTCATCGAAAAGGTCCCCAATGAGCAGAAATACATGGCAACATCCTGCTGCCCTGCATGGCATGCCATGGTCCACAAGATGTTTCCCACCGAGGCCAAGAATATTTCCATGACCCTGACCCCCATGGTTTACACGGCTCGCCTTGTGAAGAAGAAATTCCCCGACTGCAAGGTGGTCTTTGTCGGCCCCTGTGCTGCCAAGAAGCTGGAGGCTATTCGTGAGACCATTCGCTCCGACGTGGATTTTGTCCTGACCTTTGAGGAGCTTCAGGGCATGTTCGAGGCAAAGGAGATCGACTTCCAGCAGTTGGAGGAAGCTCCGGTGACCAACGAGGGCACTGCCGGCGGCAGAGGCTTTGCCGTATCCGGCGGCGTGGCAGGCGCAGTTGCAAGTGTCATTCGGGAAACACACCCGGACATGGAGATCAAGATCGCCCGTGCCGACGGCCTGCGTGAGTGCCGCAAGCTGATGCAGATGGCAAAGGCCGGCAAATACAACGGCTACCTGCTGGAGGGCATGGGCTGTCCCGGTGGCTGTGTTGCAGGTGCAGGTACCCTGCTGAATGTGGATCAGGCCACCAAGGTCATCAACAAATTCAGCGCAGAGGCGGAGAAAACCAACCCCCTGCAAAGTGCTTACCGTGATATCGGCGAGAGCCTTGACTGATTTTATTATGGCATAGCCCTCTGGGCTATGCCATTGAGACTGTCGAAAAACCCTCTTAGGGCTTTTCGACAAGTTTTTGCAGCCTGATCCGCGCATAATTTGTCCGTCATTGACGGACAAATTCCACACTCTCAGGCTGATATGTATTTTCCCCGAGGTACACGCCCCCGTGGAAAATGATTTGGTCTTTTTTTGCCGCTCAAGCGGCAAACTCTGTGAGACTTTTTTGACAAGCTGTATGGCATAGCCCTCTGGGCTATGCCATTTTTTGCGCGAATAAAAGCCAAATCAAAGCTGAAAAATTATACAAAAATGGAGTTTTTAATCAAAATTAAGAATAGCGGACCTTGCGAAATCCGGCGGGATGTAGTACGATTATCAGGCTGAGCTTTTTCCGGTATGGGATCTGTCCGTGCCTTGAGTTTGAAAGCCGGTGAGGAGAAAAGCGACACATGAAAACGACCATGAAACCTTATCTCAGGGTCCTTGCTTTTTTTGCGGGACTGCTGATGCTGTTTGTACTTACATCATATATTTTTATTCCAAAAAACAATTCAGAGGAAGCCGGAATGGACGAAGCCAGAGCCAACGGCTTTCTGGGCGAGCCGGATGACACACTGGACGTGCTGATCGTGGGCGACAGCCTGACCTACTGCTCGTTTTCGCCCATGCTGATGTGGCAGGATTACGGCTTCACCTCCTACGTGGCAGGCACCAGTGCCCAGCCCGTTTACGAATCGGTGCTGTTCATTGAAAAGGCCCTGCGCACCCAGAAGCCCTCGGCGGTGATCCTAGAGACCAACACCATCTTCCGTGAGACGACCACCCGGAACTATATTGCCTCCAAGGTGAAGGACCTGCTGCCGTTGTTTCACTACCATGATCGGTGGAAGGGCATGACCTTACAGGACTTTGGCGGCGGCATCGACTATACATGGACAGACGATCTGAAGGGGTTCCGCTACAAGACGGGGATCGATGCCGGCACGAATCTTGACTATATGGCATATTCCGAGGAAAAAGCCCCCATTCCGAAGTCCAGTATGCTGAGCCTTCAGGACATTCTGAAGCTGTGTGAGGAATATGACGTGCCGCTGATGTTGGTCAGCGCGCCCTGCATGAAGTACTGGACCTACCCGAAGCACAACACGATGCAGGCCTTTGCCGATGAGCATGGGCTGGTGTATCTGGATCTGAACCTGCTGACGGATGAATTCGGCTTGGACTGGTCGGTGGATACCTTGGACAAGGGTGACCATCTGAATTATCAGGGAGCAAGCAAGCTCTCTGCTTATTTTGGGAAATATTTGCAGGAGAAGCTGGGGCTGCCCGACCATCGGGAAGATCTGCGCTATGCGCCGTGGAACGATGCACTGGTGCGCTATCAGGACCTTGTCAGCAAGCCTGCTCAGGAAAACGGATAAAGCACGCCCCCATGGAGGATATCTCCATGGGGGCGCGGTGTTTTTTGTTTAACCCCACAGGGCGGAAAGACTGGGGATCACTTGCTTTTTCCGGCTCATGACCCGGGGGAGGAAGGCCGTGTGGTCCTTGGGGGTGACGCTGAAGGCCTGACTGATGACCTCGTCATCACCCACAAACAGGATCTGGGTGCCTTCCAGAAGTACGTCGGTCAGCATCAGGATGACCATGGAAAAATCCTTTTCCTGAGCGACCTTGCGCATTTCTGTCAGGAATTCTTCCTTTCTGGTCAGGATGGCAGGAGAGTCCACGCAGGTGATCTGGGCAACAGCCAGATTGTAGCCTGCAATGTGGAACTCTTTGTAGTCGGTAAAGAGCAGATCTCTCGGGCTTTTGGAGATCTGATTGGCAGAGAAGATCTCCTTGCCAAGCTCGTCCAGTGACACATTGGCGATGCGTGCCATGCGCTCGGCCATCCGCTTGTCCTTTTCGGTGCAGGTGGGGGACTTGAACATGACGGTATCGGATACGATGGCTGCCGCCATCATGCCCGCCATTTTCTCCGAGGGCATCAGCCCGCGCTCCTGAAACATGCCTGCGATGATGGTGTTGGTGGAGCCGACAGGCTCGTTGCGGACATAGATGGGATTGCCCGTCTGGATATCGGCAAGGCGGTGGTGATCGATGATCTCCAAAATTTCCGCCTCCTCCAGACCGGGTACGGACTGGGCCGCCTCGTTGTGGTCAACAAGGACCACACGCTTGCGCCGGGGGCGCAGCAGATGCTGACGGGTGAGGATGCCGACCACATGCTCGTCGTTGTCGAGGATGGGGTAGCAGTGGGCATGGTGCTTCAGCACCTGCTCCCGGACATCGTCCACCCGATCCTCCAGATGGAAGCAGGTCAGATCCTTTGTCTGACACACACGGCTGACCGGCTCGGACTGGAAAATCAGCCGCAGCGCCCGATAAGCGTCGTAAGGGGTGACGATGATGTTGGTTGAGCTTTCGGTTTGGCGCAGATCGTCTGTGATCTCTGCCTGACAAAGGATCAGACAGTTGACGTTCAGATTCAGCGCCCGCTGGATCATATCGGGCTGATTTCCGCAGACCACGATGGATTCTTTCTTGTGGAACAGCAGATTTTCCCGACTCTGGGGCAGGGCGATGGTCACCTCGCCGGAGACCATGTCGCTGTCGATGCCTGCATCGTGCAGGAGCTTGCCCTCCAGAACCGAGAGCAGATTGAAGATGGGGACCGGACGCAGGTAGGCACTGGATACCAGCTCCATGTTATAGCTTGCCACGTCGTCCAGTGACAGCATGCCGTACAGGGTGCCGTCCTCATTGGCGACAGCCACGGAGGAAACGTTCCTGTTTTCCTGCAGCACCGTCCATGCTCTGCCCACGGTCACACCGGCGGACAGAACAGGCGGGGTTTCATAAGCCAGATCCTTGACCTGGGTGTACATGTTGAAAATTCGTTTGGGAGGCTGAAAGCCAAACCGGTTCAGCACCAGCTGTGTTTCATCAGAAACATGCCCGAGACAGGCCGGCTCATATTCGCGATCGCCCAGAGCATTGCGCAGTGCCGCATATGCCATTGCCGATACGATGGAATCGGTATCTGGGTTACGGTGACCAGTTACGTAAATTGGATCCATGGGTGATCTCCTCTCATCATGAAATTTACTATGCGGTGACCTCTCCTGCCAGATTTCGACGGAACAGCTGTTCGATTTCTTTTTGACTCATCCCCTGACCCAGTGCCCACATCAGCTTTGTCATGGCGGCTTCCGAGGTCATATCGCGGCCTTGGATCACGCCCAGCTCCAGAAGCTTCTTGCCGACCTGATACACCTGAAGGTCGGAAGAGTCATACAGGCATTGGGTGGTGACCACTACGCTGATGCCCCGGGCCACGGCATTCTGGATGCCTTCAAGCCCCTGATTCAGGAAATTCATGCCCCCAAGACCGAAGGCCTCGATCACAATGCCCTTGTAGCCCATGTCTGCCAGCATCCCGAAGATGCCCGGGTCCAGCCCCGGGGTCAGTTTCAGCAGAAATACGTTGGTGCTGATATCGGTTTTCAGCATAGGCCAGCCGCTCATGGGGGGCAGGCCGTCGGGATTGACGACGAGGCCCAGATTGCTGACCTGAGCGGCATAGCGGGCGTTGACGCTCTCAAAGGCCGAGAAGCCGGAGGCACGGACCTTGACGGCGCGGCAGCCCAGCATGACCTTTCGGTCAAAGGCCAGATACACACCGGGATTGCCGGTGGCAGCCATGGCAAAGGCCGTGCGCAGATTGTCGGGGCCGTCTGACAATACATCTGCCAGAGGCAGCTGAGAGCCTGTCAGCACGATGGGGCGGTCGATCCCCGGCAGCATGTAAGTCAGCGCCGAGGCGGTGTAGGCCATGGTGTCTGTTCCGTGAGAAATGACGACACCGTCATAATCCAGTCTGCATTCATACACCCTGCGGGCGATCTGCTGCCACTCGGCAGGGCGGATATTGGAAGAATCCAGACACATGAGATCTTCCACGGTGATGTTGAAATAGCTGCGAAGCTGATTGAGCTGACGTTCCATCACATCAGACCGGTGGGGCTCCAGTCCCTCGCCGCCGGGCAAGGATGCAATGGTGCCGCCGGTGGTCAGCAGCAGGATATGTTTGATCGTTTCCATGGTAGACCTCCATGCTTTTAGATAGGGGTATTATAACCTTTTGCACTGATAATAGCAAGAAAAATGTTTATTCCGATACATGTACCCGGTTGAAATTACGGCGTGGATGCGATACAATTATCACAGATCATTAAGGGCAATGCCCGAATAAACAGGAGGCTGTACTATGAATGTATTGGTCACCGGCGGTGCCGGCTATATTGGTTCTCACACCTGTCTGGAGCTGCTCAACAGTGGCTATGATGTCATTATCGTTGACAACCTGTGCAATTCCAACCCCAAGAGCATGGAGCGGGTCAAGGCGCTGGCCGGCCGGGATATGAAGTTTTACGAGGGCGATGTCCGGGATGAGGAGCTGATGCGCAGGATCTTCACCGAAAATGAGATCGACTGTGTCATCCATTTCGCCGGTCTGAAGGCCGTGGGCGAATCCGTGGCAAAGCCTCTGGAGTACTATGACAACAACCTGAATTCATCTTTGGTTCTGACCAAGGTCATGCGTGAGTTCAAAAAGCAGAATCTGATCTTCTCCTCTTCTGCAACCGTCTACACCGCAGACAACGAGATGCCCCTGCGTGAAACCAGCCGCACTGGCTACTGCACCAATCCCTACGGCTGGTCAAAGTACATGTCCGAGCAGATCTTCTCGGCGCTTGCCCATGCAGACGAGAATTGGAGCATCTGCCTGCTGCGCTACTTCAACCCCATCGGTGCCCATGAGAGCGGCCTGATCGGTGAAGATCCCAGAGGCATTCCCAACAACCTGATGCCCTACATCACGCAGGTCGCCATCGGCCGTCGGGAGCGCCTGAGCGTTTACGGCAACGACTATGATACCCATGACGGCACCGGCGTCCGTGACTATATCCATGTTGTGGATCTGGCTAAGGGCCACGTGGCAGCCGTGAAGTATGTCACCGAGCATAAGGGCTGCGAGGTGTTCAATCTGGGCACCGGCACCGGATACAGCGTTCTTGACATGGTTCATGCCTTTGAGGAGGCCAACGGTGTCAAGGTCCCCTATGTGATCGCTGACCGCCGCCCCGGCGATATTGCCACCTGCTATGCAGATCCCGCCAAGAGCGCCGAGGAGCTGGGCTGGAGAGCAGGGAAAACCCTGCAGGATATGTGCCGTGACTCTTGGAACTGGCAGTCCAAGAACCCTCAGGGCTACGGCGAATAAGAAAATATGCTGAGACTGCCCGAAACCCCTTTTTGGGATTTCGGGCAATTTTTTGCAGCCTGACCCGCGCAGAATTTGCCCGTCGTTGACGGGGAAATTCCACACTCTCAGGCTGAGCAGTATTTTCCCCGAGGTACACGCCCCCGTGGAAAATGACTTTTACTTTATTTTCCGCTGAAGCGGAAAACTCTGTGAGACTATTTGACACCCTGCGCCCCCAACAGCTTGGCTGTTGGGGGCTTTTGCATGTCGAAACAAGAAAATTGCATTTTGACAGGGAATATGGTATGATTGGTAAAAGTATATCCTCACGAAAACGGAGGCAATTATGACAAATGAAGAATTAAAATCTCAGGTCGGCAGCAACATTGCCAGACTTCGCCGAGAGGCGGGGCTTACGCAGGCCGACCTTGCCGAAAAACTGAATTATTCGGATAAAGCCGTCTCTAAATGGGAGCGGGCAGAGTCGATGCCGGATCTGCTGACACTGGTGCAGTTGGCGGAGCTGTTCGGGACGAACGTCAATCAGCTGATCGGGCCGGAGGCTTCTGACAGCAGTGAGACACCGGAATCCGTCGACGGATCTCCCAAAGCCACCGCCAGACCCAAACGGATCGCCGATAAAGGGATCATTCAAAAGCTCTGCACCATTTTGGTGTGGTTTGTGGCGTTGTTTGTCTACACCATGCTGGATTCTTTCGATGTTCCCCACAGCTGGACGACCTTTGCCTTTGCGATCCCGGTCAACGCCATCGTGCTGCTGAGCCTGCGCTCGGCGTGGGGGCTGTACAACTGGAACAAGGCGCTGATCTCTGCCATTATGTGGGGGTGTCTGCTGTGTATTTTCCTGATGTTCCAGCTGACGATTCAGGCAAATCTCTGGAGGATCTTCCTGCTGGGCCTTTTGGGTCAGGTGGGGATCGAGTTTCTGTTCCGGATGTTCCCTCCGGTGAATGAGGAGAAATGAGGGTATGGAAAAATCAGATATTCGGGCCATGATCCGCAGAAAAAAGCGAGCCATGACCGATGAACAGATCGAAAAAGCCAGTGGGGAGCTGGGGCGGCTGCTTCGGGAAAGCTCCCTTTACCGGAATGCCAAGACCGTCTACGGCTATCTGCCTTATAATCAGGAGGTTCGGACCACGGACATGCTGATGCAGGCGATTGAGGACGGAAAGCGTGTGGCGGTCCCAAAGGTTTTCGGCGACACCATGCGATTTATCTATCTGGATGATCTGACGCAGACCGCACCCGGCTATGCAGGGATCCCCGAGCCTATCGCTGACGGTCCGGTGGCGGATGAGCCGGATGCCCTTGTGCTGGTGCCGGGGCTTGCCTTTGATCGGGAGGGCCATCGCATTGGCTACGGGGGTGGGTTTTATGACAGGTTTTTGGCAGAGCAGCCGGACCATCCCACCGTGGCGCTGTGCTATGGGTTTCAGGTGCTTGAGCATCTAAAGACAGAGCCGTTCGACATCCCTGTGGATCAAGTGATTTGGACAGACACAGAACAGGAGGCATCGGAATGTACATTGTAATCGTTGCAGCACTGACATTTGCTGTCATGTTCGGCTTGGATAAGCTGTTTACCAAGCTGTTTCGGGGAAAGCAGCAGCACAGATCCGGCCTTGCGGTCAAGCTGCCCAAGCGCTATGCCATTGCGGGGCTTCTTCTGGGACTGCTGGGCGTGCTGATCCTGATCCAGCTGTTTAACGGATTCCGTCCCCTCATACTGGTGGTGGGTATCCTGCTTCTGGTGATGTGCGCCGGACTGGAGGCGTACTATCTGGGCTTTGGCATCTACTATGATGAGGAAAGCTTTCTTTATTCCACCTTTGGCAGGCGCTCTGTCACATACCGCTATGCAGACATCGAAGCGCAGCAGCTCTATGTCACCACAGGGGGCGGCATATTGGTGGATCTTTATATGAGCGATGGCAAAAGCGTGGGCCTGCAATCGACGATGCAGGGCGCTTATGAGTTTTTGGACAAGGCCTGTCACGCTCGATTCCGACAGCTGGGGATCAACAGCGCGGAATGTCCGTGGTTTAACGAAGGGGAATCCTGTTGGTTCCCGCCGAAAGAGGATTGAATGATGCATATACCATCCGTGGAAACGACCCAGATCGAGCTGCTGACCTTTTCTGATGCTCTGGCCGCAGCCAATACCCCAAGCGATACATACGATATCGGAAAGTGGCTTTATGCCCCCAATTTTTACTCGGAATATCGTTATATTCTGGGCACAAGAGGGAAAAATCCCCTGATCTGTGTGGGGATCAACCCCTCCACCGCCAAGCCGGACGCTCTGGACAACACCCTGAAGTCCGTGGAGCGGATCGCTCTGGGCAATGGGTTTGACTCCTTTTTGATGTTCAACGTGTACGCACAGCGGGCGACCAAGCCCGATGATATGGAGCGCACCTGCAATCAGGCCCTGCACAGGGAAAATATGGAGGCCTTCCGCTATCTGCTTTCCATCGGAGAGCATCCGGCGGTCTGGGCGGCTTGGGGTGCGATCATCGAAAAACGGGGATATCTGTCTGACTGCGTGGCGGATATGCTGGCCATCAGCCGGGATTACGACGCCCGGTGGTACTGCGCCGGCGCTGTCAGCAAGAAAGGCCACCCCCATCACCCGCTGTATCTGCGCAAGGACGAAAAGCTGAAGCCCTTTGATACAGAGGGCTATCTACAATCTCAAATGGCAGGTGTAAAAGCATGAAATTACTGATCGCATCCGATATTCACGGCTCGGCCTATTACTGCGCAAAGCTTGTGGAGCAAATCGAAAAAGAACACCCCGATCGGATCGTCCTTCTGGGGGATCTGCTCTACCATGGTCCCAGAAACGATCTGCCCAGAGACTATGCCCCCAAAAAGGTGATCCCTATGCTGTCTGAATACAAAGACCGGATCATTGCGGTTCGGGGAAACTGTGAAGCTGAGGTGGATCAGATGGTGCTGCCGTTTTCCTGTCTGGCAGATTATGCTCTGTTGGAGGCCGATGGCTGCACCATGTATCTGACCCACGGGCATCACGCAAGTCCTGAAAATCTGCCGCCCCTGCCGGTGGGCAGTGTTTTCCTGTCGGGACATACCCACATCAAGCGGGACGAGAGCATCGGGGGTATCCGCTGTCTGAATCCGGGCAGCGTGTCTATTCCGAAGGACGGCAGCCACAGCTGTCTTGTCTATGAAAACGGAGAATTTCGTTTTGTGATACTGGAGGACAAGGGGCTATGAATGAATGTGAAACCTGCTGGTACTATGATTACGATGAAGAATATGACGAGTACTACTGCATGATGGATCTGGATGAGGACGAGGTCTACCGCATTGCGACCTCTCCCTCGGGTCATTGTCCCTATTACCGTCAGGGAGATGACTATTACTTGGCAAGGAGACAATAACATGAAGCAACTGGTGATGGCGCTGCTGCTTTCGCTGCTGCTGACAGGCTGCGGACAGCAAAATGAGCCGTCGGCTCCCGTTACCCAACCGAAGGAAACCGCCCCGACCGAGCCGACGCAGTCCTTTTATCAGCCGGATACTCCTGCAGAACAGGGGACGGCAGGGGCGGTGCGTGCCTATGACATGGGGCAGCCCGTCACAGGTGTTGCTCCCTTTGGAGAGAAGCTGTTGGTGCGGGCGGGGGAAAAGACCCTGCTCCTTTTGGACGGCACCACTCTGGAAATTCAGAAGCAGCGGGATCTTGAGGGAGACTTCGGGTGGAACACAGCGGGTTTTCTGATCGGAGAGGATCGGATCGGGTATTTCGACACCTCCAGCAGCAGCTACGTGATATTGAACGGGGATCTTGTCACCGAGTCGGCCACTCAGCTGCCTCGTGAGCTTGGCTCGGCCCCTGTCATATCAACGGATTTTCAGACCATATACTACACGGTCGGCTCAGAGATCCGCGGGATGGAGCTGTCCACAGGCGTGACAAGGCTGCTGCGTCAGGAAGGGGCCGGGACGATCGTTCTGGAGGGTCTGGCCTTTGACAATGACGTTCTGCGGTATGTGCGCACGGATGCAGGCGGAGGGGAGCAGACCCGCTTTATCAGCACAAAAGACGGCAGCATTTACTTCACTGCCACCTACCATGACCTGATGCCCCACTGGGGGAACTGGTATGCGGCGGCGCCTCAGCTGCGCCACCCCTTTGGTGCGTTTCAGCGCATCATCACCGGAAAGCGGGACGGGACGATCCAGATGCTTCAGCCCAGTCAGCCGTGGGATCGTGTGATCTCGCCGGGGGAATCCCATGTGATCACCCAGAATCTGGGGAATGTGGGACTGAGCCTGACGGTCTACGATCTGGAAACAGGGGTGCCGAAGGCGGAGGTCACCCTGCCTCAGCAGACGGAGGTGTTCTCCGGCGGATGCATCCAAGAGGATATGATCTGGCTGTGGAAAGACGGCCAAACGGAGTTTTATCAATGGGATACCACAAAAACCCCGCCGAAGGATACCGCCTCCATCCTCAGGGAATTTGCCTCGGTCACGGATGATCCAGAGACTGCACTGGAGGAGGTCAATCTCCGGGCAGAGGAGCTGGGAATGCGGCACGGAGTGGAGATCGCCTTTGCAGAACAGAACAGCCGGACCCCGGGACTGGACTACTCCACGGTGCCGGACTACCGACCTGAGATGTATGCAGCCGCTCTGGAGCTTTTGGAGCAGGCCATGGATCAGATGCCGGATGGCTTCCTTGAGCAGGTGGGCATGCGAGGGAAAAAGGGAAAGCAGGGCAATTTACAGATTCGTCTGGTGGATGATTATGACCCGGCAGTCGGAACGGTCCCCGGTACAGGCAGCTGTGAATTTGTCGATGGCGGTGTCGTGCTTCACGTCAGCATGAGCCCGGAGCTGAAGGAGATTTTCTATCGTCAGCTTGGGGAGGCCATCGTTACAAGGATCGCGACCATGGGTGACGGTCTGAAAAAATGGTCAGAGCTGAACCCTCAGGGCTTTTCCTATGGGGCGGGCGCCGATGAACACAGTGCCTACCTGACAGAGGGGGAGAACGATTTCACCGACGTGACCGCGATGAAAAGCCCCAGAGAGGATCAGATGCAGGTGTTTGTGCATGCCATGCTGCCGGAGCAGGAATCGCGCCTTGCGTCTGATACCATGCAGGCAAAGCTTAGGCTCCTGTGTGAGCAGATCCGAGGGACCTATCAGCTGTCGGATGCAGAAAATCTGCCTTGGGAGCAGCATCTGCGCTCCTGAGTGACGGTGATGCCGGCACAGCTGCAACAGCCGGAGGGCATTTACAGTCCACAGCCTGCGCTGTGCCGTAACAGAATAACACCCCCTGCGCCGGAAAATACCGTAAACAGCCCCAGTTTGTACAGACAGTACAAACTGGGGCTGTTCTGTTCAACTGTGCGCAGGGGTTTTCTATCGGATGGGGCATGGGGGGCGGTGAAAATCCTGTTCAAGCAGTTGAAATAAATTATAAAATATAATTAAATGTCGATGAAAAATACAGCATGTTACACAAAAAACAGAGACGATATTCGTCGGATAAACATGGTGCAATTTCCTGATTTCCCGATTATACTAAAGAAAATAGGTGGATACCTCTGGGCAAAGCAAGACGGAACCAAGAGATGCTCTGGCTTTTCTGGGTCTTATTAATTCTATATTATAATCAAAAACATCTGCCGGATGGTGGAAAGGAAGTGTGCGGTGGGAAAGAAGGGAAGATGGATCACGGGCGGTGCGCTGCTGATAACTGCGGTTTTGGTGATATCTTTTTTCGTGGAATTTCCTGTGCTGCTGATCAATGGAACACCGATTTACAGTCAGGAATACCAGATTCACGGAGCGGTGGCAGAGCGTGTTGCTCGATCCCGCGCGATCATGGACTGGGCATCGGAGCTGGAAGGGGAAAAGAGCGTATCCTACGGTGAGATCCTTCAGGCAATGGAGCGTGAAAACGCGGAAAGAAAAGCGAAGAAGGAAAGTGATCAGCCTATTTATGGTCCGTTGGAATTTGACCACATACAGTATTACAAAAAATATGTGGGGGATTGTCAGCAGCGGATCGTTCAAAAACTCGAACAGGAAGCGCAGCAGGATGCCCTTGTTCAGTTCTACGACCGGAATCGACAGCAATACCGGCATGCAGACACCATCTCGGCAGAGTACAGTGTCTGGCAGCAGGGGGTGCTGATCCGGGAGGGGACGGTTCAGCTGGATCGGTACAATATCCGCAGCATGTCAGAATCCAATGAACAGCTTGTGGAGAACCTGTTGCAGCTTTCTCCGCTGCAGGAGCTTTTTTGGGATGCATCCGACGGCATCCAGATACGGCTGCGCTGCACACAACGGATTCCGGGGGAGGTCGCTCCATACGAGGAGGTTGCAGGTGCAGTCTTGCAGCAATATGCGGCGCAGCAGTTTGAGGATCGACTGGAGGAACGTATAAAAGAATCCCGAATTTGGGTTCTGAATGGTATAGTAGGAGGAAATGCATGAATAAGTTATGGAAAAAGGGCGTGGCCTTATTACTGCTCAGCGGTATGGTTTTGGGCAGCAGCATGGGGGTCGTGCGGGCAAGTGACATTCAATCGGATGCAGCGCTGACCCCTCCGCAGGCGGACACGCAGACAAAGGATGCCGATATCCGATCGGATGAGGCAGGACCGGATCAGGAGACGATCCATCAGGAGCAGAGCCAAGCGCAGCCTGAGCAGCTGCCCCGTGTCTTAATGGATGAGACATTTGAAAATGGGGACGGCTGGCACAATCATGCCGGAGGAAATCTTTCTTTCGCTGATGGAAAGGCCATTTTTCAGGGTGCGGGGCCAAACCCCCACATGATTTCGAAAAATACGATTTTTGCAGACGACATGCTGATCCATGTGGATCTGCAAACTTTGGAGGGGAATACAAACTGCAATGCGAAAATTGGATTCCGGGGCGGCACATCATTTGACGATGCCCGGCTTCAGGTTCGATTTGACTTCCCGAACAACAGGATCTATCTGGAAAAAGCGGCAGGAAACAGCGTGCAGACAAAGCTTGCAGAAGCGGATGTCGCAGGGGTAAATATTAAAACCGCGCCTAAGGAGCTGGCGGTGGATATCCTGATGAAAGGGGATCACATTACCGTTTGGCTGAACCGGACACAAATAATCGATGTCCGGAATGCAGAAGCTGCAAAGATGCCTCAGGGGCCGATTCTAGTGGCAGGCCAGTACCCTGCTCAGGCATTTGCCTTGAACCGCATTGTGGTTTCTACAGACCAGAAGGCGGCGGGACAGGAAATTCCCGTGACCTTAAAGGTGTTCACCGACGGCAAAGAAAGCGGCTTGGGCGGTGTGCTGCAGGCGGATCGTCAATCGGGATATCATGGCGACACCGTCAAGCTCACCGTGAAAGCCAATCACGGATATGTGTTTGACAAATTCACAACCAATACGGATAACCTGATCGTGATTCAGAACAACCAATTTCAGCTGAACAACAAGTTTGACCATGTGGTCGTGACGGCGCATTTTGTAACCAGACAGCCGGGAAAAGACGAGGTTTATTTTGAAGATTTTGGGGGAGCGATCCAGGATCTTCCTGAGGGATGCAAAATTGAAGATGAACGACTGACAGCAGATCCTCCGGCAGATAACGCAGTGGCATGCTATCGTGTTCCCACCAATGTATTTGACAAGGTGAAGGGTGGGGAGGGCTACCGGATCGAGCTGGACGCAGAACGGATGACAGCCAACAACGGAACCTTCCAGATTGCCTTCCGGGCAGGCAGCGGTCAGGATGACCGCTATGTGCTTGCCGTGAATTCCCAAGGGGCGGCCATGATCCTTCGGTTTGTCAATGGGCAAAGGACGGAGCTGAAGAAAGCCTCTTTTCAGCTGCAAACCGGAAAGGTGAACCGGATCACCATGGAGATCGTCGGAGATCAGGTGACGGTTTCCATTGATGGAAAAGCCATCCTCAGCTACACAGACCCGGATCAGTGGCATGGAATGAAGCCTCAGGTCCTTCTGATGAACATGACCAAGGGAGCAAAGATCGCATTTGACAATGTGCTGATCGAACGGGTTCGGCAGGGCAAGCCGATCACGGTGGTGACCATGCTGGACGGCGAGCCGGACAAGGAGCACACCGCCGGAACTGTTACGCAGGACCTTGCGCAGGCAGCTGCCGGAGATCATGTGACCCTGACCACACTGGTCAAGGCGGGATATCGGATCAAGTCCTGTACCTTTGCCGGCGAGGGCGGCACAATGGACAGCCGGCCGGTGTTGGACGAGCATGGCGTATTTACCATGCCGGAGGGCAGCTATACGACCCTGAAGGTCACGGTGGAGTTTGAAAAGGCCTCCAACCTTCAGCAGGCACGGACATACTATATCGATGCAGAGGGCGGAAAAGATGATGCAGACGGTTTGACCGAGCAGACAGCTTGGAAAACCGTGTCAGGATTGAAAAACAGATCGGAATTTCACCCGGGAGATAAGATCCTGCTGAGGCGCGGCAGCGTGTTCCAAGGACAGCAGCTGGCATTTCAGGGCATGGGAACAAAGGAAAAACCCATTGTTGTGGACGCGTATGGCGATGCAAGTGCATTGCCGAGGCTGGAGGGGCAGGGGAAAATTGAGAATGTAGTATCCCTTGAGAATCAGCAGTATATTACCATCCGCAATTTGGAGATCACCAATCTGCATCCTGAGTACAATCAGAGCTTTGCACTGAATCAAAGCAACAACACAAAAACCGCACTTCGTGCAGTTAATGTATCCATCAAAGACTTTGGCGTTGCATCGGGAATCCATATTGAAAGCTGCTATATTCACGATATCAACGGCAGGATCGACAACAAATGGAATGGCGGTGTATTCTTTGATGTTCAGGCAACCATTGAAAACGGCAGGCTGATGGGCATACCCAGCAAGTATGATGATGTGTCGATCACGGGCTGTACCTTTGAACGGGTCGATCGCTCGGCCATTAAGCTGGTCAGCTCACGCTGGTGCAACCAGTGGCTGCCCAATGACCCCGGTGTACCTCTGAACTGGTATCCGTCCACCAATGTTGTGGTGCGGGATAACTACATGGATATGATCGGCGGTGACGGTATCACCGTGCGTGATACGGATGGGGCGTTGATTGAAAACAATCTGGCGAAGGATTGCCGCTATCAAAACACAGGCTATAACGTGGGTATCTGGCCCTTTGAGGCGGCGAATACGGTGATACAGTATAACGAATCCTTTAATACCCATGGCACAACCGACGGTCAGGGATTTGACTGTGACCATGCCTCCTCCAATTCGGTCATGCAGTATAATTACAGTCATAACAACGAAGGCGGCTTCATGCTGATCATGGGCGGATATAATCATATCGGTGCAACTGTCCGCTATAACATCAGCCAGAATGACCGGGACAAGGTCTTTGAATTTGCTCAGGGCATTCCCTTGGGTACGATGATCTATAACAACACGCTGTATTCGGATCAGGTGATGCCCCGTGGTCTTTTCCTGCTTTCCAACACCGGAAATGGTCAGGGGATCGCCGATGCGTACCTGTTTAACAATGTATTCCTGTATCCTGCCGGTCAGCAGCACTATCATACGCAGGTCAACGATTTGAAGCAGCATATTAAGCTTTACAACAATGCGTATGTGGGCGGGATTCAGCCGCCGGATGAGGAGGACAAGCCTCTCGTTCTGGCGGATGCCGCTGACGCAGGTCTTGTCAACCCGGGTCATGCTCCGGAAAGCAATTCTACCCATAAGCCGCTTCCCCACGATCATGAGGGATTGCTTGGCTATCAGCTGTTGGAGAACAGCGTGTTAAGGGACAAGGGCGTTACCCTTCAGCAGGCGATGAAGCATTTTGGCGTATCTGAAAACGGCCCCGTGGATGGAAGAGGGTTGTCTCCCCGCCAGTTGTTTGATGAAGCGAAGGCGCAAAATCGAAAGAGCATTGACTGCGTGGTGGGCGAAAACTTCCCGACGGTTGCAGGCGTGCGTTATGATCAGGATTTCTTTGGTAAAACAGTATCTGAAAAGCCGGATCTAGGTGCGGCAGAGTTTGTGAAGGAAGCTCCGAAGCCAGAGCCTACCGAGCCGGAGGTAAAGCCCACCGAGCCGGAGGTAAAACCCACCGAGCCGGAGGTGAAGCCCACCGAGCCGGAGGTAAAGCCCACCGAGCCGGAGGTAAAACCTACCGAGCCGGAGGTGAAGCCTACCGAGCCGGAGACTAAGCCTACCGTACCCAGTGGTACAGCTTCCGATCATAACCGTCCGGCAACGGGGGATGAGAGCAATGTGGTCCTCTATGTCGTGCTGTTGGCGGCTGCCGGAATTGTTCTGGTGACGGTGTATGTGCTGTCGGCAAAGAATCATAAGAAGAAATAGCATAGATAACAGAAAAACTGTCCGCCGGAAACTCCGGTGGACAGTTTTTTGTGCAGAATAGATATATCGTCCGAGGGATAAATGCACGGCAGTCCTTGTTACCGCCGCACCTTTTTTTGCTCCATCCGGTCGAAGTTGTGGACCCAGTCGGCCTTCAGCATGTAGATCAGGAAAATGATGCTGCTGCAAGCCCACGTAATGGGGTATGCCAAGGAGACGGTTTGCAGCTGCGGGACGAACCGAACGGCTGCAGTGATATAGGTCACGCGCAGCACACACCAGCACAGCAGCATGGTAAACATGGGTACGGTTGCTTTTCCTGCACCCCGCATGATCCCTGCGACACAGTGGGAAAAAGCCAGCAGAAAATAAAACAGGCAGATGGTCCTGCTGTGGCGGACACCAAAGCGGATGACCTCCGGGCTTCCGTTGAACAGCCCGATCATGACGGGACTGTACCAGTAGAAGAGAACGCCGATCAGCTCCGCCAGAATTACCGAGCAGATGATGCCGAAACGGGCGCCTTTTTTGACACGGTCATATTGATGGGCACCCAGATTCTGCCCCACAAAGGTGGCCAGTGCCTGTGCAAAGCAGGTGATGGGCAGGAACGCAAAGCCCTCTAGCTTGGAGTATGCGCCGCAGCCTGCCATTGCAGCGGTGCCGAAGGCGTTGATGTTGGACTGGACCACCACGTTGGCAAGGCCGATCACGCTGTTTTGGATGCCTGAGGGCAGTCCGAAGTAGATGATGGATTTCAGACTGGGCAGGTCGAAGCGGATCTTCCGGAGGTAAAGCTTCCCGGGGCCATCCAACCGCATCATGCGCACGCAGCACATCAGGGCGCTGAGCCCCTGAGAGATGGTGGTGGCCAATGCGGCGGAGCCGACACCCATGTGGAAAACCGCCACGAACACAAGGTCAAGGATCACGTTGACAATGCTTGAAATGATTAGGTAGATCAGCGGGTGCTTGCTGTCGCCCATGGCGTGGAGGATGCCCACGAATATGTTATACATGACGGTGAAGATCGCACCGCAGAAGTAGAGCCGGAAGTAGCTGATGGAATTGGGCAGGACATCGGCGGGGGTTCCCATCCAACTCAGGATCGTGGGGGTGAATATGATACCGAGGATCGTAAGCAGGACACCGGTGCAAAGACCGAAGGCGATATCGGTGTGGATCGCTTTTTCCATGGCCTTGTAGTCCCGGGCGCCGAAGTATCGGGCGATGATGACACCGGCACCCATTGCAACACCGTTGAAAAAGCCGACAAACATGAAGATCAAATTGCCGGAGGAGCTGACGGCAGCCAAGGCCTGATCCCCCAGATACTGACCGACGATCAGGGAGTCGATGGTGTTGTAGAGCTGCTGAAAGACGTTGCCGAAAAATACCGGAAGGGCAAACCAAATCAGATTTTTCCAAATAGGACCCTCTGTCAGGGTATTGCGAGGGGAATCCACCGTAAAACACTTCCTCTTTTTATATTTTGTTGCAGTCGCAACTTATATATTATGCTCCTAAAGTCAGGAAATGTCAATAGAAAAAGACCGCTCCGGAGGGAGCGGTCTTAAATATCAGGATTCTTTCGGAAGATTCTTCATGGTCAGTCCGATCCTGCCGCGCTTTTCGTCTACCTCCAGAACGGCAACCTTTACTACGTCGCCGACCTTCACCACCTCACTGGGGTGCTTGATCCGGCGGGGAGCGATCTGAGAGATATGGACCAGACCGTCCTGATGGACCCCGATATCCACAAAGGCACCGAAATCGATCACGTTTCGGACGGTGCCTGTCAGGACCATCCCGGGTTTCAGATCCTTCAGCTCCAGTACATCCTTGCGCAAAATGGGGGCCGGAAGCTCGTCTCGGGGATCGCGTCCGGGCTTTTGCAGCTCCTTTGCAATGTCCAGCAGAGTGGGCTCGCCCACGCTGCATTCCTGCGCCAGTGAAGAGATGCCCAGATGCTCCATTTTCTCGTTCAGATCCTTCAATCCGCCGGGGATGTCCTTCTTGTCGTAGCCGCACAGGGTCAGCATGGTCTTTGCGGCGGTGTAGGATTCCGGATGGACGCCGGTGTTGTCAAGGATCTCCTTGCTCTCCGGCACCCGCAGGAAGCCGGCGCACTGCTCGTAGGCCTTGGGGCCAAGCTTCGGCACCTTTTTGATTTGGGCCCGGGAGGTGAAGGGACCGTTTTCCTCCCGATAAGTGACGATATTCTTGGCAGTTGTGGCGGTCAGACCCGACACCTGACGCAGCAGGCTGGCACTGGCGGTGTTCAGATCCACGCCCACGGCATTTACGCAGTCCTCCACGACGGCGTCCAGAGCGGCAGACAGCTCCTTCTGGGGGCAGTCGTGCTGATACTGACCGACACCGATGGCCTGCGGATCGATCTTTACAAGCTCCGCCAGAGGGTCCTGAAGCCGGCGGGCGATGGATACGGCACTTCTCAGGTTGACGTCATACTCGGGGAATTCCTCGGCAGCCAGAGGGGAGGCTGAATACACGGATGCACCGGCCTCGTTGACGATGGCATAGCTTGCGTTTGGGAAGGAGCGCAGCATTTCCACGGCCATGGCCTCGGTCTCACGGGATGCGGTGCCGTTTCCGATGGCGATGTGCTGAATCTTGTGGCGCTTCATCAAGGCCGACAGGGTCGCGATGGCCTCCTCCTTTTTCCGCTGAGAGAAGGTGGGGTAGACCACGGCGGTGTCGAGGACCTTGCCGGTGCCGTCCACCACGGCGACCTTGCAGCCGTTGCGGTATCCGGGGTCCAGACCCATGGTGACGAAGCCCTTGACCGGGGGCTGCATCAGCAGAGGCTTTAAGTTCAGGGCAAAGTTGCGGATGGCGCCGGCACCGGCACGCTCGGTCAGCTCCGCCCGAATCTCCCGACTGACACTGGGGTAGATCAGACGGTCATAGGCATCCT
>DYCR01000026.1:0-4773 GCA_019418025.1 Clostridiales bacterium
GATCGCACCGAGGGCAGCGGCTGCTGCCGCCGGAGCGGGCTTGGGTGCGCCGGAAAGGGTGGAGGCAAAGGATTTATAGGCTTCCGGAGTCATGGTGCGGAAGAAATCCTGCTTTTTTTCAGGGATGGAGGGCTGCGCCTTGGCAGGGGTCTGGGCAGGGGCAGCCGGCTGCGTGTTTGATTTCAGGTGGACCTGAGGGCGGTCCGGTGTCTTGTTCAGCGCCGCCAGAACACCGTAGTGGACACAGTCGAAGGCGGCTTTTTCAGAGAGGAATTTTACCTCGGTTTTTGCAGGATGCACGTTCACGTCCACCGTATGGGCAGGGAGCGTCAGATGCAGGACACAGGCGGGGAATTTGCCGACCATCAGCTGATTGCGGTAGGCCTCCTCCAGAGCCTGAATGAGCAGCTTGGAGCGGACCGGACGGTCGTTGACGAAGAAGGTTTGCAGACTGCGGCTGGGACGGGCATCGGTGGGCTTTGAGACAAAGCCCGTGATATGGTAGCCCTCCCAACGGGAGTCCACCTCCACGAATCGGGCCGAGTCTCTGCCGTAGACGCAGTAGACCGCCGCACCCAGATCCCCGTTGCCGGGGGTTTGCAGGGTCTGCTTGCCGTCACGGATAAAGGTGAAGGAGACGTTTGGGTGGGCCAGAGCCTGCATCTGCACGGCGGCGGCCACCTTGCCCCCCTCCACGGAGTCGGATTTCATAAATTTCATCCGGGCAGGGGTGTTGTAAAACAGGCTGCGGATGATGATGGTGGTGCCGTCAGGGCAGCCGACCTCGTCCTCCTCGGTGATCTCTCCGGCCTCCAGAAGAAGGCTGGTGCCGGAAATGGCTCCGGCGGTCTTGGTCATCAGGTCCACACGGCTGACCGATGCAATGGCAGCTAGTGCCTCGCCCCGGAAGCCCATGGTGGCGATGGCACCCAGATCCTCGGCACTGCGCAGCTTGGAGGTGGCATGGCGCAGGAATGCGGTGCGGGCATCCTCAGGGGACATGCCGCAGCCGTCGTCGGTGACCCGAAGGAAGGTCATGCCGCCGTTGCGGATCTCGATGGTGATTTTGGAGGCACCGGCATCAACGGCATTTTCCAGCAGCTCCTTGACCACCGAGGCGGGGCGCTCGACCACCTCGCCGGCGGCGATCAGGTTGGCGATATGGGGAGATAATTGAATGATTTTCGGCATAAAGATTACCTCAAGGTGAAAATACTAAGGAGATTGACGGCACAATGGATCAAAATGGGGGTGACAAGGGAATCTGTCCTTGCCAGTGCGCTGCACAGAATCCATGCCGCAGGGATGTACTGGACAAAGCACATCAGCAGCACTCCGGCAGGGAACAGGCCGATATAACCCACCACATGAATGGCCGAGAAAAACACAATGGACAGCAGGTAGGCGGCCATGGGCTTTTTCCGATAAAGGGGGACAAAGAGAAGCCCACGGAAGAGGCACTCCTCAGCCACCGGGACAAGGAAGCCGACACAAAGGCCCATGAGCAGGGGACGCTGGGTGATCAGACCCGACACGGCGGCATCGTTGACATTGGAAAAATCGGGATAGACCTGCAAAATGAGGTATCCGATCAGGAGGTTGGCAAGCTGAAGCAGGCCAAAGCCAACGGCAGCCGTGCCGAGGGTCCGGATGGGGGCATCGGCGGCACGGATCAGGGACCGGCGCAGCATGGGGGCAAACAGAACCGCACAGACCCCGAAATTGATGAGATAATACAGCAGGTTCAGGGTGGATTCTGAGGCGATGCCCACGGCGCTCAACAGCAAAAGCAGGATATCGGGGAGGATCAAAAGCTGAAAAATCAGATAGATCCATGCCCATTTCTCCCGTTTTTTGGAAAGGGATAAGGTAAAATCGTGTTTCATAGCAGCATTTGCTTCAGCTTGTAAAGCTCGTTCATGGCCTCGATGGGGGTCAGGGTATCAAGGGTCAGGGCGGCAAGGGCATCCTTGATGTGCAGGGCGGTCACATCCATCATGGAGATCTGCTCCTCCGGCTCCTGAGGCTGACGGGGCTTTGCGGGCTGATAGCCTTCGCTTTCCAGTTCCTTCAGGATCTCACGGGCACGGGAGATGACGGAATTGGGCAGGCCTGCCAGCTTGGCGACCTCCACACCGTAGGAGTCATCGGTGGCTCCGGGGACGATCTTGCGCAGGAATATCATGTCACTGCCCCGTTTTTTTACGGCGATGTTGTAGTTTTTGACGTTGGGAAGCTCGTTTTCGATGGTGGAAAGCTCGTGGTAGTGGGTTGCAAAGAGGGTCTTTGCGCCCAGCTTTTTGGGATTGGCGGCATACTCCAGAACCGCACGGGCGATGCTCATGCCGTCGTAGGTGGAGGTGCCTCTGCCGATCTCATCGAGAATCAGCAGACTGCGGGCGGTGGCGTATTTCAGGATGGAGGCCACTTCTGCCATCTCCACCATAAAGGTGGACTGACCGGAGGCCAGATCGTCACTGGCACCGATCCGGGTAAAGACCCGATCCACAAGGCCGATCCTTGCGCTGCGGGCCGGGACAAAGGAGCCCATCTGCGCCATGAGGACGATCAAGGCGACCTGACGCATATAGGTGGATTTACCTGCCATATTGGGGCCGGTGATGATGGCGACCTGCTGCTCGGCGCTGCCGAGACTGGTGTCGTTGGGGACGAAAAGGGCATCCTTCAGGACCACCTCCACAACCGGATGGCGGCCGTCCTTGATCTCCAGCTCGCTGCCCAGTGTGATCTCCGGGCGGCAGTAGCCCCGCTGAACCGCAACGTTTGCAAGACTGCACAGGCAGTCAGCGGCGGCGACGGCGGCGGCAGAGGTCTGGACCCGGCAGGCCTGCTGAGAAAGATGCTCACGCAATTGGGTGAAAATCTGGTACTCCAGAGCAACCAGACGATCCTTGGCAGAAAGCACCTGGGTTTCAAGCTCCTTCAGCTCCTGCGTGATGTAGCGCTCGCAGTTGGTCAGGGTCTGCTTGCGGATGTATTCCGCAGGGACCTGATCCACGAAGGACTTGGATACCTCGATATAATAGCCGAAAACCCGGTTATAGCCGATTTTCAGAGTGCGGATGCCGGTGCGCTCCTTTTCACTGGCCTCGATGGCAGCGATGGTGCCGGAGCCGCCGTTCATGATATCCCGGAGGCGGTCGGCCTCTTCATTGGCACCGGGGCGGATCATGCCGCCTTCCCGAACGGTGAGGGGCGGCTCGTCCACGATGGTGGATTCGATCAGATCGGCGCAGTCGGTGAGGGGGTCGATGGCCTGCTCCAGTTTGCGCAGCAGGGGGGCATCCAAGCGGGAAAGCTGAGCCTTTACCTCCGGCAGGGCACGGCAGCCCCGGGCAAGCCCCAGAAGATCCCGGCAGTTGGCAGAGCCGGTGACGATACGGGTCATGACCCGCTCCAGATCGGATACGTCGTTCAGGGCCTGACTCAGCTCGCCGCGGCAGATGGTGGAGTTGACCAGATCCTCCACGGCGGCATGGCGGCGTGTGATCTCCGCAGCATCCAGAAGGGGCTTTTCAAGCCAGCTGCGCATCAGACGGCTGCCCATGGCGGTGCGGGTCTTGTCCAAGACCCAGAGCAGGGTGCCCTTCTTTTCCTTGCCGCGCATGGTCTCGGTCAGCTCCAGATTGCGCCGGGCATCCAGATCAAGCTCCATGAAGCGGCCGGTGGTGTAAAACTGAAGCTCCCGGATGTGGGCAAGGTCATTTTTCTGGACGAAAAGCAGAGTGGAGAGCAGGGCCCCGCAGGCCATGACGGTGCAGCTGAGGCCGGCAATGCCCATCTGGGCAAGGCTCTGACCGAAGTGCTGCTGCAAAAGCGTCTCGGAATCGGCAAGGACGAACTGCTCGGGGCGGCCCTCGTCCACGCAGCAGTTCAGCCGCTGAAACAGGGCAGTTTCCAGTTCCTCACAGTCCACGCTGCTGCCGCCCCGAATGACCTCACTGGGGGAAAAACGACCCAGCTCGGAGGCGGCTGCTGCTGCATCGGAGCAGACCGTTGCAAAAAATGCGCCGGTGGAAACATCGCAGAAGGCAAGGCCGTAACGGCCGCCCTCGCCATAGATGCAGGCAAAGTAATTGTTCCGGCTCTCGTCAAGCATACAGCTTTCGGTGACGGTGCCGGGGGTGACGATTCGGGTGATATCCCGCTCGACGATGCCCTTGGCATTGGCGGGGTCCTCCATTTGCTCGCAGATGGCGACCTTATAGCCCTTCTGCACCAGACGGGCAATGTAGGAATCCACGCTGTGGAAGGGGACACCGCACATGGGGGTCTGCTCCTCCTTGGGCTTGTTGCGGTCCCGGGTGGTGAGGGTCAGGTCCAGTTCCTTGGCGGCAAGGCGGGCATCCTCGTCGAACATTTCGTAAAAATCGCCCAGACGGAAGAACAAAATGGAGTCCTGATTCTGAGATTTGATTTCGTTATACTGTCTGCGCATGGGGGTCAGCTCTTGGTTTTGAGCCATGGTTTTCACTCCTTGTCTAGGGCACCGATGAGGCTCCAGGTGTTGGAATCGGTGATGGTGACCATTGCATAGCTGCCGATAAGGCTTTCGTCTCCTGAAAGACGGACCAGTCTGCCGCCTTCGGTGCGGGAGGTGAGCTGATCGCCGTCAACACCGTCGATCAGGACACGCATATGCTTGCCCACGTAGGCCCGGTGCATCTGCTCGGAAATGGTGTTTTGCAGGCTGCACAGGCGGTCGAAACGGGCGGTTTTTTCTTCCTTGGGGGGGGGGTCCTCCATTTTTGC
>DYCR01000026.1:4783-30597 GCA_019418025.1 Clostridiales bacterium
GGGAGAGAAAATGAAGGTGAACAGGGCGTCGTAGCGGACCTGCTCGATGAGGGTGAGGGTCTCTTCAAACTCCTCGGCAGTCTCGCCCGGGAAGCCCACGATGACATCGGAGGTCAGGACCAGATCGGGCATGACGCTCTTGGCATAGGAGACAAGCTCCAGATATTTTTCCCGGTCATAGTGGCGGTTCATAGCCTTCAGCACACGACTGGAGCCGGACTGGAAGGGCAGGTGCAGCTGCTTTGCGATCTTGGGATAGGCAGCCATGGTGTCAAAGAGCTTCTTTCCGGCATCCCGGGGGTGACTGGTCATGAAGCGGATGAGGAAGTCGCCGTCAAGCTGAGCAATCTGGGCAAGCAGATCGGAAAAGTCTACGTTTTCCTCAAGATCCTTGCCGTAGGAGTTGACGTTCTGACCAAGCAGGGTGATCTCCTTGCAGCCGGAGGCGATCAGCTCCCGACATTCCGTGAGGATGTCCTGAGGCAGGCGGCTGCGCTCCCGGCCCCGGACATAGGGGACGATGCAGTAGGTGCAGAAGTTGTTGCAGCCGTACATGATGGAGACCCACCCCTTGAGGGTGTTGCTGCGGACCACGGGCAGACCCTCGGCAATGGAGCCGGGCTCGTCCACGGTGGAGAAGGCACGCTTGGTGCCGGTGAGGACCTGATACAGCAGGCTGGGGAACTGCCACATGTGGTGGGTGGAGAAAACACCGTCCACGTGGGGGTAGCTCTTGCGGATGCGCTCGACCACATGCTCCTGTCCCGCCATACAGCCGCAGAGGAAGATCTTCTGGCCCGGGTGGCGGCGCTTGGTGTGGGTCAGGGCACCCAGATTGCCGAACACACGCTGTTCGGCATGCTCACGGATGGCGCAGGTGTTCATGATGACCACGTCCGCGCCCTCGGCCTGATTGCAGATGGCATAGCCGGCATCCCCCAGCATGCCACGAATCCGCTCGGAGTCGGCTTCGTTCTGCTGACAGCCGTAGGTCTCTACGTATGCCTTAGGGGTGACACCGCGCTCCATCCAGAGGGCCTGGATGCGGGCGCAGTAGGAAAGCTGCTCGTCCACTTGGGACTGGGTGATTCGAGTGGTTTTGGTATTCAATGTGTATATCCTCCGAAATTGGGTGAAGTTTTGATTTAATAAGATATTTTATCATTTTTTCTGAGTGGTTGCAAGGCTTTTAGAAAAATGGCAG
Organism: Clostridiales bacterium; assembly: GCA_019418025.1. Taxonomy (GTDB): domain Bacteria; phylum Bacillota; class Clostridia; order Oscillospirales; family Oscillospiraceae; genus Faecousia. The sequence continues at coordinate 5,988 of DYCR01000026.1, forward strand.
GGGAAACGGAAAAACTCCCGGAAGCGCCGAAGGCTTCCGGGAGTGAGGGGATCATTTGCTTTGCTCGTCAGGGAAGGTGTAGCGCTCCTGATATTTGCGGAAGCGCTCGGAGTATTTGGCACTTTCTTCCAATTGGCCTGCCTTGAGGGCACCCAGATATTCGTGGGCCTCCAGCTTGCCTTCGGCAACCTGAAGCATCTCAATGGCAATGTTGGAGCAGTGATCGGCGATCCGCTCGTAGGAGGTGAGCAGATCATCCAGAACGAAGCCGTACTCGGTGCTGCACATGCCGTCCCGCAGCCGGCGGACATGGCGGGATTTGACCTCACGCACCAGACTGTCGATGACCTGCTCCTGAGGCTCGACCTTCTTGGCAAGGGACATGTTGCTGGCAACGAAGGCCTCGATGGTGCGGTCCACCGTATCGGTGACGGCACGCTCCAGAACCGCCAGCTCACTCTGGGCCTGAGGGGAGAAGCGGATCTTCTTCTGGGAGATCTCTTTTCCGGCCTTGGCAATGGAGATGGCGTGGTCGGCGATCCGCTCCAGATCGCTGATGGAATAGAGCAGGGTGTTTAAGGTGCGGTTGTCATTGACCGCCAGATTGGCACTGGACAGCTTGACCAGATAGGTGCCGAGAGCATCCTGATAGCGGTCGGAGGTGTCCTCCAAGGCACTGACCTGTGCCATGGTCTTTTCGTTGTAGTCCCGGGTCAGGGCAATGGCCTGATGCACGGACTCGCCGCAGATGCTTGCCATGCGGTTGGCAATCTCATGGGCACGCTGAACTGCGACAGCGGGGGTGGCCAGGAGACGATCGTCCAGAAGCTCGGTCTGCTCGGGGGAGGCTGTGTCGGGGACGGACAGGACTGCCAGCTTCTCGAGGACACCGTGCAGGGGGAGCATCACCGCAGTGGTGACGATATTGAAGGCGGTGTGGATCATTGCGATATCAAAGGGGGTTGCAGAGTCCTGAAGGAAATTCCACGGATAAATGGCACCGATGCCATAGAAGATCAGGGAGAAGATCAGCACACCGATGACATTGAAGTAAAGGTGGACGATGGCGGTGCGGCGGGCGTTGCGGTTGGCTCCGACGGTGGAGATCATGGCAGTGACACAGGTGCCGATGTTCTGGCCCAGAATGATGGGCAGTGCAGTGCCTGTGGTGACAACGCCGGTGGCGCACATGCTTTGCAGGATACCCACGGAGGCGGAGGAGGACTGGATCACGGCGGTGAGGACGGCGCCTGCCAAAATGCCGAGGATGGGGTTGGAGAAGGAGATCATCAGGTTTGCAAACCATTCTTCATGCTCCAGAAATTTCATGGAATCGCCCATCAGCTGCATGCCGGTCATCAGTGCCATGAAGCCAAGCATAATGGTGCCGATGCCCTTTTTACGCTCGGACTTGGTGAACATGAACAGGATGATGCCGATGGTGCCGAGCAGAGGGGCCAGCGTGGTGGGCTTGAACAGCTGAACGATCAGGCTGTCGCCCTCCAAGGCGGTAAGGGACAAAATCCATGAGGTGACAGTTGTGCCCACGTTGGAGCCCATGATGACACCGACCGCCTGCTTTAAGGTCATGATGCCGGAGTTGACGAAGCCGACCACCATGACGGTGGTGGCAGAGGAGGACTGGATCACAGCGGTGACCGCCATGCCCAATAAAAATCCACGCATGACGGTGGAGCTCATCTTTGCAAGGATGGTTTGCAGCTTGCCGCCTGCCTGACGCTCAAGGGCCTTGCCCATGATGTCCATGCCGAATAAAAACAGGGCAAGCCCGCCAAGCAAGGATATCGTCTTGAGAATATACATGGTCATTTGGAAAATCCTTCTTTCTTTTGGGCGATGTCGCCGAGAGGTTTTATGCTCATACATCATAAGTATAGCAACGATGAACAGGAATGTCTATTGAAAGATGGACAGAAATGACAGATTTCATGCATAGTATGAAAAAACCCGCCATTTACAGGCGGGTTTTGGTTATTTGTGGTATAGACGGCTGCTTTCGTAGCGGGGTTCAAAGCTGACGTGGACACCCAGACGGCGCAGCAGCTGCTCGTCCTCCTCACTGAGGATGACGGAGAAGTGGGCCTCGCAGCCCCGCAGATTTTTCAGCTGCTCCTTTGCTCGCTGAGCAAGGGGATCGTTCATGGCGGAGATGGTCAGCGCAAGCAGCACCTCGTCTGTATGCAGGCGGGGGTTATTGTGGCCCATATACTGGGTCTTTAGCTCGCAGATGGGGGAAAGGACCTGCGCTGCGATCAGGTGCTGATTATCGTCGATCCCGCCCAGAGCCTTGAGGGCATTGAGCAGCAGCGCCGAGGCGGCACCTAAAGTGGGGGAGGTCTTTCCGGTGATGACACGGCCGTCGGGCAGGAGCATTGCTCCGGCAGGGCCGCCGGTCTGCTCGGCCTTTTTCAGGGCGGCAGCAACGGCAGGGAAGATCTCCGGGGTGACACCGGCCTGATTCATGACAAGCTCCAGCTTGCGGATGGTCTCGTCGTTATCCTTGCCGCGGATGTGATCGACGCAGGCGGCATAGTAGCGGCGGAGGATCTCCTTGCGGGAGGCCTCGCAGCAGATGTCGTTATCGATGATGCAGTTTCCTGCCATGTTGACACCCATATCGGTGGGGGACTGGTAGGGGGAATGGCCTTGAATCCGCTCGAAGGTGGCGTTCAGCACGGGGAAGATCTCCACGTCGCGGTTATAGTTGACTGCCTTTTCGCCGTAGGCCTCCAGATGGAAGGGGTCGATCATGTTCACGTCGTTCAGGTCGGCGGTGGCGGCCTCATAGGCAAGGTTTACCGGGTGCTTCAGAGGCAGGTTCCAGATGGGGAAGGTCTCGAACTTTGCATAGCCGGCGGTGATGCCCCGCTTATGCTCGTGGTAGAGCTGGCTCAGGCAGGTGGCCATTTTGCCGCTGCCGGGACCGGGGGCGGTGACCACCACCAGAGAATGGCTGGTCTCGATATAGTCGTTGATGCCGAAGCCCTCGTCGCTGACGATGCGCTGGACATCACTGGGGTAGCCGGGGATGTTATAGTGCTTATAGCAGCGGATGCCCAGAGATTCCAACCGCCGGAGGAAGGCATCGGCGGTGCTTTGGCCGGAATAGCGGGTCAGCACCACGCTGCCCACAAACAGGGACAGCTCCCGGAAGGTATCGATCAGGCGCAGCACATCCACATCGTAGGGGATGCCCAGATCCCCCCGGACCTTGTTCTTTTCGATGTCGGCGGCGTTGATGACGATGACGATCTCCACGTCGTCCTTCAGCTGCTGGAGCATGCGGATCTTGCTGTCAGGCTCAAAGCCCGGAAGGACACGGGAAGCATGGTAGTCATCAAAGAGCTTGCCGCCGAATTCCAGATATAGTTTCCCGCCGAACTGGGCGATCCGTTTGCGGATCTGTTCGGATTGGGTAGTCAGATATTTTTCGTTGTCAAAACCGATCTTACTCATTTCAAATTCTTCTCCAATATATATTCTTGGCATAGTATATCACAGTTCAAGGCCTTAGAAAAGAAAAACAGGGAAAAAGGCGTGCCAAAAATTCGGAAGGATTTTTGTAAAAGACTGTCGAGGACGGCTATTGACTTTCTTGGAGGATACGTGTAGAATGTTGGTGAAGTGCCCGCCGGAAACGGCTGGCATTTTTTTGCATTTTCAGGAAAGTTTTTCCGTTCTGTTACAAATGCCCGAAAGCTCCCAACGGGGCTTTCGGGCAGACTGAAACAGGCCGCCCGAATGGGCGGCCTGTTTATTGTTTGGATGGCGGCAGAGCGGGAGCCGTAGGCTCGGCATCTGCTGCAGGGAATTACATATCGAAGGGCTCCATGCTCAGAACAGGGTGACCGACCTCAGACAGGTAAGCCAGCAGCTGCTCGGGGTCCTCGGTGCAGACGGTCTCGTCTGCGATCATGTCGGTGAAGTTCTCCACACCGTACATTTCCTTAGCGGTGGCATCCAGATGGTCACGGATCTGATCCTTCAGCATCTTGGGCAGCCAGACGATACGGCCGGGGCCGCCTTCGGCAGCGATGAACTTATGAGAGGAGATGAAGTGCTTGCCGTGGCCCATAAAGCCGGGGGTCTGCACACCGCCGCCGGTCATGGAAGCCATCTCGGAGAAGGTCATGCCCAGAGGAGTCATGCCGGCATGCTCACGGCAGGTGATGACAACGCCCATGGAAACAGGCTCGACACCGCAGATACACTCGAAGCAGCCGCAGGAGGTCATGGGGTCTTGGAACAGGGAGTACAGGGTGACATGCTCCAGAGCGCCGTGAGAATACTTGTCAACGGCCTCGTCCACGTCTACGTAGCGGCCCAGCTTCTCGTCCAGACAGTTGTTCTTGGGAACGATCTGGCAGGGACCGGTGGGGTCAAGCTCGTTGGTTGCCTTAGCATCCAGCCAAGACACGGCACCGCAAAGACCCAGACGCTCGGGGGTGACGATACAGACGTGGCTGGGGGAGAAGGCCTGACACATGGTACAGGTGTAGAACTGATCGACGGATTCGTCGGTCATGCTTCTCAGACGGTCGTCACGCTTGTTAAAGACATCGTTTGCCTGTGCGCGCAGGACCTTGTTGGCCTCGTCGCCCACAACGATCTTGACCTGACACTTGTCAACAACGGCCTCGAACTCGGACTTGATCTTGGCGTACAGGACCTCGCCGATGTGCTTCAGGCGGAAGCCTGCTTCAAAGTCGGCCTTGGAGATACGGATACGGATCATGTCACGCTGACCGGTGTGCATGACACCCTCGATGCAGTTCAAGTAAGAGTGGATCTTACGCTCCATGACGGCCTCGAAGTCAGGCTGCATGTTCTTGCCGCCAACCTCGATGGTGTAGGAAACGGAGATCTTGGAGCCGGCCTCGAACTCGTCCAGCTCCGGGCCCTCGACGACGATCTTGTGATCCTCGATCTCCAGAGGGCCCTTGGTGGTGACCAGCTCGAAGCAGTCCTTACGGGAGCCGTCGATCTCGATCTGCATATCGCCGCGGCGGATGATCTCGCCTTCGAATGCAGAAGCGAAGGAGACGGGGATGTCGATTTTGGTGATCTTCAGCTTGATGTCACGGGCCTCCAGAGAGGTGGCGTTGAACTTGGAGACATCCTCCTGAACGATCAGGGACTTGGGAACACGGAAGATGTTCTCAGTCTCGTTGGTGATAACAGGGAAGCCCAGTGCGATGGCACCTGCGCCGCAGGCTACGATCACATCGTCCAGAGGCTTGAAGGCATTGACGAATGCGGGCACACGCTCGAAGGTGTACTTCATCAGGCCGGCTGCGTCGCCGCCGTTGATGTTGCCGAAGATCAGAGCGGCACGGACCGCTACGGAAACGACATGGATGACAGCGGTGACATCCTTGCCCAGAGGGATGACGCGGACGTTGTCACCGGTCTTGAAGCCCTTTTCCTCCAGCTGATCGATGACACCGCCCACCAGAGTGACCAGAATGCCCTGAGCCTGATAGCTCTTGACCAGCTCCACGGCCTCGTCGGCGGAGGGAGCCTCACCCAGAATGACGGCAACACCGGGGATGTCGCCGGTAACCAGAGGAACACCCAGATTACGGATGACGGCATCAGCCAGATGGCCGTAGCAGGGCATTTCGTAGGGAGTGGCACCGTTCAGATACTTCAGAGCCTCGATAAACTCGGCACACAGAGCGGTGGCAACGCCGGACATGAAGGCGTCGTTCAGACGGCTTTCGCGGGTCATCAGGGACTTGATGACATCCAGAGCGGCCTTCATCTCGCCCAGAGTGGTGACCTTGACACCGGTCACGCCAAAGTAGCAGGGCAGAGCGTATGCAGTGTCGGGGAAGGAAACTGCCTGACTCTCGCCATACTGTGCGATTGCATTGTCAACGGCGGATACGGTCAGGCCGTAAACGGCATCATTACCGCCAAATACACGATCAAATAAAGTCACGATTTTACCTCCTGATTCATTCATCTCTGTCGATGACAGATTTGATTCTCTTGATTTCGTCAATTGCGGTGGGGCTCACGTCGTAGGGAGATTTTCCAAGCCGGTCAGCCTCGATGACTTCGGGATTATAGTGGACAAAGCCCAGAAGATCCTCGGCCGGGATATGGGCGCGGATATACGCCTCGTCATCGGCACTGCGGACCTTGTTGGCAACGACTCGGACCTGCTTGACACCAAGATCGTCGGCAAGCTGCTTGACCTTGCCATAGGTCTGGATGCTGCGGGCACCGGGCTCGATGACCACGATGAACTGGTCCATGTTGGCGGCGGTGCCCCGGCCAAGATGCTCAAGCCCGGCCTCCATGTCCATGATGACGACGTCGTCTTTCCGGTAGGAAAGGGCAGAGAGGATGGCTTTCAGCATGACATGCTCGGGACAGACACAGCCGCTGCCGCCCACGTCAACGGTACCCATGACCAACAGCTTGACACCGTTGATCTCTTTTGCGTACTTGTCGGGGATATCGGCAACGCTGGGATTCAGCTTGAAAAATTTGTTGGCCTCGTTGGCGCCGGTGCGCTCCTCCACCAATGTCCGCATCTTGGAGATGGGGATGATGGAGTTGACCTCCTCCGGAGAGAAGCCCAAGGCCAAGCCCAGATTGGCATCCGGGTCAACGTCGGCCGCCAGAACCTGACGGCCTTCGGCGGCGTAGAGCCGAGCCAAGGTGGAGGCGAGGGTGGTTTTACCCACGCCACCCTTGCCGGTAATTGCTACTTTCATGTAAAGGAACCTTCTTTATGGAAATTAGATGCCCAGAGCGGAACGCTTGGACTCGATACATTCGATCATCTTATCGCCCAGCTTTTCGATGTCGGTCTCGACGGTGAAGTTGGCCTCGACCCACTTCTTGATGCCGTCCTCGCCGGTCAGCCACTGGCGGATCTCGGAGGAGCCGCTGACGTAGGGATCGACACCGAGGAAGGTGTCAAGACCGGTGGCGACAACGTAGTTGCCGATGGAGACGGCCTTCTCGGACATCCACTCGGGAGCGCAGCCCACAACGGGCAGCTGTGCGATGGGGATGCCGGAGTCCTTGGACAGCTCGGAGGCCAGAATCAGCATACGGGAGATATCAACGCAGGAGCCCATGTGCAGGACAGGGGGGATGTTTGCCAGCTCACAGACACGCTTCAGACCGGCACCGCAGTACTCCTTGGCCATGACCGGGTCCAAAAGACCGGCCTTGGCGGCAGCCTGAGCCGAGCAGCCGGAAACGATGATGATGATATCGTTTGCGATCAGCTTCTTCATCAGCTCGATGTGCGCATAGTCGGGGCGGATCTTGGGGTTGTTGCAGCCGACCATGGCAACGGCACCCCGCAGGACACCGGAGGTCACGCACTCCAGCAGGGGCTTGGTGGTGCCGAAGGTATCGACCTGAGAGTTTGCAACACCATCCAGAACCTTGACAATGGCCTCGACAGAATAACCCACACGGGCGTTGGTTTTCTGGTCGGGGATGTTGACAAGCTCGGCCTTGCGGTTGACGAAGTTCTCGACAGCCATCTTCACGATCGCCTTTGCGTTTTCGCCGGCGGATTCTGCGCTGAACTGAACGAACTCAGAATCGGGGATGCGGGCAATGGGGGAGGTGGTGACGAACTTGGTGTGGAAGCACTTGGACAGGGGGCCCAGTGCCGGGAAGATACATTGGACGTCCACGACGATGGCTTCACATGCGCCGGTGAGGACCACATTTTCCTGACTGAGGAAGTTGCCGGCCATGGGGATGCCGTGACGCATGGCGACCTCGTTGGCGGTGCAGCACACGCCGGCGATGTTAATGCCCTTGGCACCAACGGATTTGGCCAGGGCAATCATTTCGGGATCATTTGCATAGTGGACGATCATTTCAGAAAGGGAGGGATCGTGGCCATGGACGATGATGTTGACCATGTCCTTCTCCATAACACCGATGTTGGCAGTGGTGTCAACGGGCTTGGGGGTGCCGAACAGAACGTCGGAGAACTCGGTGCCCATCATGGAGCCGCCCCAACCGTCGGACAGGCCGACACGCAGGGACTGGTGGATCAGTGCCTCAGGCATGGAAGAACAACCCATGTGGGTCATGTGCAGAGAACGGGAAACCTCACGGTCGATGGCCTCGGGCTGCAGACCGGCATCCTCCCACAGCTTCTGGGTATGCTCGGGTGCGCGCTTGAGGAAGTTCTGGTAGCCGAAGGGCTTGCCGTATTCCATCAGACCGGCAACGGCGACCTCGTGAGCCAGCTCGTAGATGTCCTTGTCCTCGGTCTGGATGCCCCACTCCTTGGCGATGCGGATGAGCTTATCGGGGTCCTTGACCTGATAGCTGCCGTCGGGGCTGGTCTGGTGCAGGACGTGCATGATCTCACGGCCGTGGTCGGAGTGAGCAGCGGCGCCGCCGGCGGTGAACTTCAGGTAGTTACGGCCGACAATGCCGTGAACGTCACAGCCGCAGATACCGCGGGGTGCCTTGGGGGTGATGCGACATGGGCCCATGGAGCAGATCCGGCAGCAGGTGCCGGCTTCACCGAAGCCACAGTGAGGGGTCTGGTTCTTGACGCGCTGCTGCCAGGAGTCAGCGCCGACCTTCTTGCCGTTTTCCAGCAAGGAATTGGTTGCCGCTTCCAGTTCTTCAACAGTGATTAAGCGATCCAATTGTAATTCCTCCTAAGTAAGTAATAAAAAAATATGTGGTCTGATACATTTGCCAGCGGAACTGGAACAAACGAAATTTCCGCACATACTGTGTATCGATATCATTTTATTCATTACTTTGCTGAAAGTCAATCGGTGTTTTGACCATATTTTTTGTTTATTTTTCTATCCCCTGAGGGAGGATTGGAAAAGGGGAGGCTATTTTAGGTAAAAATGTATCGAAAAGAAGATGAAATGATAAATTTTAACAGTTTATGAACGACAAAAGTCGGTTTTGCAAAATGCCGAGAGCGTAGTACATCGTTTCATATTTTAGATAAAAAAGTGCGTTTTTATCCCAAAGGTATCGGAGTCGGGCAGGGAAATCCTCATCTGAATGCCAGAATTGCAGAACCACGGGCATATCCGGAAAAAATGGAATTTTATAAGAAATGTCGCCACCGGGGAAGGGCTCGCCCCCGAGACGGGTACAGGCGCGGCAGAGCAGCCGGGGGTCAAGGTCAACGGCAAGCTCCAACGCAGAGGGAGGCCCGTCCTCCAGCAGGCGGGTGTGAAACAGATGCCCGAAATTTGCCATGGAGAGGAAGGTGCCGGACAGGCTGCGGCAGGCATCGGCATCGCACAGATAATCAAAAACGGTGAGCCGGTCACAGGGCTCGGTGCCGGGGATATAGGTGCCGTCGGGGGATGACCAGCTCAGGTCCCCGGTTTTACGGTGGATGCGGCAGGTCCGGTCCAGAACGGGCAGGTACAGGTAGGTCCGGTCGAAGGTGACGGGGGATTTTCGGATGATCTCCGATTGGTCGTAGGTCAGGAATTTTTGCTGAGCCTTGGCCGCAAGGGTCTGATAATTGTCGGTTTTTGGTGGCACAGGTATCACCTCAAAAAAGGGCGCACCCGTCGGTGCGCCCTTTGTATTATTTAGTCCATGATGGTTCCGTCGGGGTGGAACAGGGGGAGCTTTTCCAGATAGATCAGGTCCGGACGGTCCTGAGCCTCGCCCTCGGCAAGGATCGCCATACGGCCGCAGATGCTGCCGCCGGCCTTCTCGACAAGGGCCTCCAGTGCAGAAAGACTCTCGCCGGTGGAGATCACGTCATCGACAATGAGGACCCGCTTGCCCTTCATCAATGCAGCATCGGCACCGTCCAGATACAGGTGCTGCTCCTTGGCGGTGGTGATGGAGTGGACCGAAACATCCAGAATGTCACGCATATAGAGCTTGGGGCCCTTCCGCGCCAGAATGTATTTGGGGTCGCCGTGCTGACGGGCCATCTCGTGAGCCAGAGGGATGCCCTTGGCCTCGGCGGTGATGATATAGTCGTACTCAGGGGCTTTTTTCAGAAGATCACGGGCGCAGGCAACGGTGAGCTCCTGGTCACCAAAAATGACAAAGCCTGCAATGGAAAGGGTATCGGAGACCTTGCAGATGGGCAGGTCACGTTCCAGACCGGCAACGGTCATACGATGATACATAGTTAATACTCCTTTTGGGCAGAGCCCAGTTGATAGATTTATTATAGCGCAGCCCGGGGATTTGTCAAGAATCGGCTGGAAAAGCCGGAGCCGTTGCATGGTGATGTGCAACATCGGGGGGATTTGAACCCAGAGTTGAAAGGAGGGCAAGGGGTTGGAGCGACAAGATCATCAGGGCTCGTCCCTGAAGCAGCGAATCAGGCAGGGTCAGATCCGCAAGGAGGACGTGACCCGGCGGCTGGCAGAGCTGGCATTCGGAAAGCCCAACGACTGTGTGCGGCTGGCACTGGAGGAAATGCCGAATCTGGGAGGACTGGATTTGAGCTTGCTCAGTGAGATCAAGCGCAGCGAAAAGGGCATGGTGGAGATCAAGCTGATCGATCGGCTGAAGGCACTGGAGCAGCTGTCTGCATCCACAGAGGGCAGCGACACGCAGGTGGAGGAGCTGATCCAAGCACTGCAAGCCTCAGTTGAGGAGCAGCCATGAGGTACACGGGATTTTCCCCAAAGCAGAAATGCGCCATGAACTGGTGGATGCCCGGGAGCCCCTATGAGCAATACGAGGCCATCGTCTGCGACGGGGCGGTGCGCTCGGGAAAGACCCTTGCCATGGGGCTGGGCTTCTTCCTGTGGGCGCAGTGCTGCTTTTCCGGCAGGAAATTTGCCCTGTGCGGAAAGACCATCGCAGCCCTGAGGCGGAACATGCTGTCGGACATCCTGCCGCAGCTGGGGGCCATGGGGGCAAAATGGAAGGAAAAACGGACGGAGAATCTGGTGCGGATGACCTTTGCAGGGCATACGAACGAATACTACATTTTCGGCGGACGAGACGAAAGCTCGGCGGCGCTGATCCAAGGCATGACCCTTGCGGGGGTATTGTTCGACGAGGTGGTGCTGATGCCGAAAAGCTTCGTGGAGCAGGCCTGCGCAAGATGCTCGGTCACGGGCAGCAGGCTGTGGTTCAACTGCAATCCGGCAGGCCCCAGTCACTGGTTTTACAAGCAGTGGATTCTGGAGGCACAGGAACGCAACTGCATGCATCTACATTTTCTGATGGAGGACAACCCATCATTGTCAGAGCAGATCCGCAGGCGCTATCAGCGGCTGTACTCCGGCGTGTTTTACAGACGGTTCGTACTGGGGCAATGGGCGCAGGCCGAGGGCAGGGTCTATGATTTCTTTGAGCCGGATATGGTTCAGCCGGTGCCGGCGGGAGGGTTTGAAAAATGGTACATCTCCTGCGACTACGGCACGGTGAACCCCACGAGCATGGGGCTGTGGGGCTTACAGGACGGGATATGGTACCGGGTGAAGGAATTCTACTTCGCATCCCGGCGGGAGATGCGGCAGATGACCGACGGGGAGTATGCCGAGGCCATGAAAAAACTGGCAGAGGGGAAACCCATTGCGGCGGTCATCGTAGATCCGTCGGCGGCAAGCTTCATCAGGGTGCTTCGGAAGGAAGGCTGGAATGTCAGGCAGGCAAAAAATGATGTGCTGTCGGGTATCCGGGCCACGGCGCAGCTGCTCAAAAGCGGAAAGATCGTCATCTGCGACAGCTGCGGTGACTGTCTGAGGGAGATGGAGGAATATGTGTGGGATCTGAAGTCCGACACCAAGGACAAGGTCAAGAAGGAGCATGACCACGCCATGGATGACATGCGGTATTTCGTCAGCACGGTGCTGTGCGCAAGCCCTGCCGGGTTTGCTGTCAGCAGCGTCCGGCGGCGGAGTTGAGAAAGGAGCGATGTAACATGTTAAAGCGGAAAAAGGACGGCGGGCCTCTGGCGGCCAGCTGCCAGATCCGCTCGGCAAACAGCCACCCCTTTGGAAACCTGAGGGGGTACATCCCTCTGGGCGGAGGGGAGGAACGGATCTATCAGCAGATCCGAGAGGCACTGCCGGCACTGGATGCGGCGGTGGGGAAGCTGGTACGGCTGTCCGGCGGCTTTGAGGTGAAATGCGGTTCGGAGGCGGCCACGAAAAAATTGCAGCATTTTCTGAAAACCGTGAACTGCGGACGGGGGCAGGTTGGGATCGACAGCTTCCTGACAGCCTATATGGACAGCCTGCTGGTCTATGGCAGGGCAGTGGGAGAAATGGTGGTCTCCGGCGGCCGCATGAGGGCGGTGTGCTGGGGAGACGTGACCCAGCTGGAGATCAGTGACGGGGGTTCCGGACTGGAGGTGGAGCTGTGCGGACGGGATGAGCGTGGGGAGGTCCATCCTCTGCCCTATCAGAATCTTCTGGTATTCACTACACTGAAGCCGGAGCCGGAGCATCCTTACGGGGTGAGCCTGTTCAGAGGAATGCCGTTCATGGCCGAGATCCTGCTGAAGATCTACCAGACCATCGGGGTGAACTGGGAGCGGGCAGGAAACGTCCGGTACAGCGTGATCTGCAAAAACGATGACAGCATGGATGCCGCCACGGCGCAGGAACGGGGCAACCAGATCGCCGCAGAATGGGCCAGAGCCATGGAGGATGGAAAAAACGGCATGGTTCGGGACTTTGTGGCGGTGGGGGATGTGGAGATCAAGGTCATCGGAAGCGAAAGCCCGATCCTCGATTCACAGGTCCCGGTTCGGCAGATCATGGAGCAGCTGATCGCAAAGACCGGTCTGCCGCCGTTTTTACTGGGCTTCAGCTGGAGCACCACGGAGCGCATGTGCACGCAGCAGGCGGATCTGCTGACCAGTGAGCTGTGGGCCCTGAGGCGGACGGTTGAGCCGGCACTGGAGAAAATATGCAGGACATATCTTGCGCTTGAAGGGATGGAGCCGAGGGTGGAGATCCTCTGGAACGATATCAGCTTGCAGGACATCACGCAGGAGGCAAGGGCCGGCCTGTATCAGGCGCAGGCAGCAGCTGCACTGGCAGGTGCAGACAAAGGAGGTCAGTAACAATGGATATTCAAAAGGCAAGTCAGGCTGTGGGCAGCGGTACCCCTACCGAGCAGCAGCTGGCGGCAATCAACACGCAGGCAAGGGCAAGTCTGACACAGGAGCAGGTTTATGTATTCTCCCTGCGGCTGTGCGACGATCAGCTCGATCGGGACTATGAGCGGTTCGACACGGAGGCCCTTGGGGAACTGGCAAAAATGTTTATCGGAAAAAGCGGGATCGTGGATCACAAATGGAGCTCGGAGGGGCAGCTTGCCAGAATCTTTGCCACGGAGGTGGTATGCCAAGAGGGCATCAGCTTCATCAAGGCATGGGCGTACATCCGAAGGGGCGGCGCCGGAGACGAGTGGATCGCCGACATTGAGGCGGGCATCAAAAAGGAAGTCTCGGTGGGGTGCGCCATGGGAGAAAGCATCTGCTCGGTCTGCGGACAGGTCTACGGCAGCTGCGGTCACGCCAAGGGTGAGATCTATGACGGGCAGGTATGCTGCGCGATTTTGAGAAATCCGGTGGATGCATATGAATTTTCCTTTGTGGCGGTGCCGGCACAGCCCAATGCGGGGGTGCTGAAGGGATTGCGCAAGGGGAAGGTCAGTCTGAAGGAGCTGGCGGATGCCCATGGGGCTCAGGAGGAATTCCGGGTGATGTTTAAGATGGCTCAGCTGGGACAGCAGTATGCAAAGGCACTGGAGGATGAAGTGGTACGGCTGTGCTTATCACTGGACATCGGCGTGGAAGAGCAGATCCTGCGCTCGGCGGCGCAGAAAATGGCGCCGGAGGAGCTGATGCGGTTCAAGGAGGCACTGGGGGAGCAGATGGTCAAGCACTATCCGGTGCAGATGCAGCTGAGCTGCACCAAGACTGAGCGATCCGTGGAAAGCGATTATCTGATTTGAGTTTCACCGGGGAACCGGAGGACATATTTACAACAGGAGGGAACAATATGAACGTATCTTTTGAGGGAATCGGTCATGTAAGCGCCACATTTGCAGCAGACACCGTCAAGGTGGGGACTGTGTGTAAAATGGCCCAGAACGGCAAGGTGGCCGGCTGTCAGGACGGAGAGGATTTCTGCGGCAAGATCGAATCTGTGCGCAGGGGCTTTGCCGGGGTACAGCTCCACGGCTTTGCAGAGGTGAGCTACTCCGGCACGGAGCTGAATGTGGGCAGATCCATTCTGGCTGCCGACGGCAAGGGCGGCGTGAAGAGTCACACGGCCGGAAAGTCCTATCTGATCGTCAGCGTGGACACAGCATCCAAGACCGCAATCATCGAACTGTAAGGAGGAAACGGAAAATGGCTTTTGATAATCTGAGACTGGAAAAGGGTATGTATCGTCAGGAGGGTATGAATTTTACCCAGGTTCTGGAGTCTATGGACCCCAGTGAAAACTACCGAGGCACCGCACTGGAGGGCACCGATGCATTTCAGCGGCAGCTGAAGCGTTTCGGCATCAAGGTCAAGGGCGCAGGCTCCTCTACGGTGGAGAAGTTCTTCCGCAGCATGGATTCTGCGGTGCTGTTCCCTGAGTACATCGCACGGGCAGTCCGTCAGGGCATGGAGGAAAATGATATCCTGCCCGGTATCACCGCCACCACCACCGTGATCGACGCCATGGACTACCGCTCCATCTACTCTGAGGCAGATGAGGATTCGGCAGGCATGAAGCATGTGGCAGAGGGTGCCGAGATCCCCGCAACCAAGGTCAAGACCAAGGATCATCTGATCAACCTGACCAAGCGCGGCCGCATGCTTGTGGCAAGCTATGAGGCAGTCCGGTTCCAGAAGCTGGATCTGTTCAGCGTGATGCTGCGCCAGATCGGCAGCTATATCCAGAAGATGCAGCTGGCGGATGCGGTGGATGTTCTGGTCAACGGTGACGGCAACAACAATGCGGCAAAGCAGTATCAGGTGGGTACGAGCCCCATCTCCGGAAGCAGCGGCCAGCTGGGCTATGATCAGCTGGTGGAATTCTGGGGTCAGTTCGATCCTTACACCATGAACGGCATGATCTGCAACAGCGGCATGATGACCAAGCTGCTGAAGATCCCCGAGCTGCAGAATCCTCTGACCGGTCTGAACTTTCAGGGTACCGGTCAGCTGACCACACCTCTGGGTGCGCAGCTGCACAGAACCGGCTGTGTGGGCGACAATATGATCATCGGCATCGACAATCGATACGCACTGGAGCTGGTGAGAGCGGGGGACGTTCTGGTGGAGTATGACAAGCTGATCGACCGCCAGCTGGAGCGTGCGGCGATCACCTCCATCTCCGGCTTCGGCAAGATCTGCGACGGGGCCGTAAAGGTGCTGAAGGTATGAGCATGATCGATCGGATCTATGCTCAGGCGCTGCTTCTGGCGGGGACACTGGATCACCGTCA
Organism: Clostridiales bacterium; assembly: GCA_019418025.1. Classification (GTDB taxonomy): domain Bacteria; phylum Bacillota; class Clostridia; order Oscillospirales; family Oscillospiraceae; genus Faecousia. Next base: position 21,419 of record DYCR01000026.1, read on the forward strand.
GGAGACGCTCCTGCGGATGCTGTGCCGGAGTGCAGCAAACACCCTGCTGGCGAAGATGAAGCAGAGCGTCACGGCCGAGGACTGCATGGGGGATTTTATTGCGGCGGCAAGCCTTTATGCACTGGCGGCGCTGTCGGAAACGGACAGCGCCATGACTCCGGAGTCCTTCCGGGTGGGGGACGTGACGGTCCAAAAGAGCGGAAGCTCCACGGCGGCGGCCTGTCTGCGCAGGCAGGCAGAGCTGACGATCGCACCGTATCTGGCAGACAGGGTCTCTTTTATGAGGGTGTGACGATGCAGATGATGGTTGGGAAGATCCTGAGAGGATATGGAAAAGAAATGATCCTGCTCCACGGCGGCCGGAGCAGCAAGGTGAAGGCCTTCTGGCAGGCGGAGACAGGAAAATCAGAGCATTTGGCAAAGCTCCAGCCCGGACTGACCGGGCTGGAGGACACCAATCGGTTCATATACATCGGTCCGGTGGAGCCGAAGGCGGTCATGGGAGACGAGATCGTGGCAGATGGGGTCACGTATGTGGTACGAAATGCACAGACTGTCCGCGGGGGAGATGCGGATGTATATGTATGGGGGATCTGTGTGGAGAAGGGCGGCGTTGTGAATGGGGCGTGAATGGCTGACAGAAATCAGGCAGATTCTGGAGAAGCTGGGGATTGCGGTGACAGAGGCCTATCCCGCCGGCATCATGGTGCAGCCGGAAGGGCCTATGGCGGCGGTGGAGCTGCGGAATGTGGATCGGGATGCGGGGGAAGCGGTCATTGGGATCTATGTACTCAGCCCCAGAGGTCTGGGGGGATGGGAATGTCAGTCCGCAGCAGCGGCAGTGACCGGCGCCCTGCATGACAGTCAGATTCAATCCGTCTGCGGAAAAATGGAGTACCACAACCGAAGCGACTGCTTTGCCGTCCCTGTGACGGCGAAGCTGCCCATTGTATGCGAAAACGGCACATGGGTCAGAGGGCGCAGCTGGGAGGTGACCATGGGAGACAGTGCGCTTGCGTATGTGACCCGATTTTCAGCAGAGCAGGATCAGCATCGGCAGATGCTGCACGGGGTCTGCCAGACCGAGCCGGTGGGGATCAGCCCAAGCGCCGGCAGCGGATGGCAGATCCGACTGGTACAGAAGATCCCATCGGGGAAACCGATCCCCGATATGGGGGCAGAGCCCTTTTCGCTGACGGTGCGCAGAGGGCGGCAGGTTCAGGTCTACGAGGGCTGCTGCTGGAACACGGAAAAGTGCGTCACGGAGCAATCGGGGGTTATAGTGGAATATTCCGGCTATGCCCTGCGGCGGGAGGTAAGCCATGGATAAAATGAAGTTTGAAAACTTTTTGTGGCCCCAGAATCCGGAAACATTTCAGGTGGAGGCCACCATGGAGCCGCTGTATCAGGCCCTTCCCGACGGGACGGCGGAATACAAGGGACTGGGGCCGCTGTGCAGGGTGATCCGTGGAAAAGGCGTGTTTCAAGGGAAGAATGCGGTGATGAGCTTCCACGCACTGTCGGTGTACATGGCATCCAAGCTGTTTGGCAAGCTGATCCATCCTGTATGGGGGACATTTCAGGTTTATTTGGTGGAGCTGAACATGCACCAGTGCAGCAGGGAGGACTACATCGAATACAGCTTTGTGTTTCGGGAGGCAGATGAAAAGGGCATGATCCCCAATTTGCCGGAACACAAGAAATGAGCCTATGTGTCGAAAAAACCGCTGCTGCATGGGGCAGATGCAACCATGCAGCAGCGGCTTTCTATTGGCTCCCGGGCCTCGGCGAGACCGGGGATTTCTTTAGTTGGATGAATCGCAGTCTGTGGGGGAGATGTGCCAGATCTCGTCGGCATACTGGCCGATGGTGCGGTCAGAGGAGAACTTGCCGGCGCTTGCAATGTTGATCAGGCACTTTCTGCCAAAGGCTTGACGATCGGCATAGTCACGGTTGGCACGGAGCTTGGCTTCCAGATAGGATTCATAGTCCATCAGCAGGTAGTAATGGTCGGCCATATGCCAAGAGGTGCCGTCCAAAAGGGCGTGATACAGCTCCCGCTGATCGTTGTCACAGGGGACGGTGCCGTCCACCAGAGTGTCGATGGCCCGGCGCAGGCGGGGGTTGGCATCATAGATGCTGCGGGCATGGTAGTAAGATCTGGAGGAGTTGATCTGCTCCACCGTTGCACCGAAGATATAGTTGTTCTCGGTGCCGGCCTCCTGAACGATCTCTACGTTGGCTCCGTCAAGCGTACCCAGAGTGACGGCGCCGTTGAGCATCAGCTTCATGTTGCCGGTGCCGGAGGCTTCCGTGCCGGCGGGGGAGATCTGCTCGGAGATATCTGCCGCAGGGATAATATGCTCGGCATAGGAGCAGTTGTAATTCTGGACAAAAACCACCTTCAGCTTGTCGTTGACCTCGGGATCGCTGTTGATCATTTTGGAGACGCGGTTGATATAGCGGATGATCGCCTTTGCCCGGATGTAGCCGGGGGCGGATTTTGCACCGAACAGGTAGACGGTGGGGTGGAAGTTGGTGAGGCTGCCGTCCTTCAGCCGGAAGTAGATATCCACGATGGAGAGGATATTCAGCAGCTGGCGCTTGTACTCGTGCAGGCGCTTGACCTGAACATCAAACAGGAAATCGGGGTTCAGCTCAATCCCCTCATGCTGGGCGATGACCTGACACAGCTGCTGCTTCTTTTGGTGCTTGATCCCGTTGAACCGATCGACAAGGTCGTGATCGATCAAGGGCTTCAATTCACTGAGGCGGTCCAGATCCTTCAGGAAATCCCCGCCGATTTTGTCGGAGATCAGCTCGGTAAGCTCCGGATTGCACAGACCCAGCCAGCGGCGGGGGGTGATGCCGTTGGTCTTGTTCTGGAATCGATCGGGGAACGTGTGGTACCAGTCACGGAATACGTCGTCTTTCAGGATCTGAGAGTGGATCTCGGCAACACCATTGATATAGCTGCCCACATAGATGGACAGATTTGCCATGTGGGCAATATCATCCTGAATGATATAAAGACCCGGATGCTCGGTGCGGATCTTGCTGTCGATGCGGCAGATGATGTCTGTGATCTCGGGGACAACGCTGCGCAGCAGGTCCAGAGGCCACTTCTCCAGAGCTTCGCCCATGACGGTGTGGTTGGTATAGGAGAAGGTTTTCTGGGCAACGGAGAAGGCCTGCTCGAAGTCAAGGCCCTCGGCCATCAGCAGACGGATCAGCTCGGGGATGGACATGGCGGGGTGGGTGTCATTCAGCTGAATGGCATAAAAATTGGAAAAACGGGTCAGATCGTCCCCGTGGTTGAGCTTGTGGACCCGGAGCATATCCTGCAGGGAGGCAGAGGACAGGACATACTGCTGCTTGATACGCAGGCGCTTGCCCTCCCAAGTGGAGTCATTGGGGTACAGGACGCGGGTGATATCCTCGGCCTTGTTCTTCTGATCCAGCGCACGCAGGTAGTCCTGATTGTTGAATGCGTTGAAATCAAGCTCGCTTTCGGCTTCGCACTGCCACAGACGCAGGGTGTTGATGTTGTTGGTGCCGTAGCCGATGACGGGCACGTCATAAGGGACGGCTAGGACCGTATGCTCGGGGAAATGGACCTTAACGGTATGGTTATACCGGCGGTAGGACCAGGGATCGCCGAACTTTGTCCAGTCATCGGCAGCTTCTACCTGACTGCCGTTTTCGTCAAAGGTCTGCTTGAACAGACCGAAGCGATAGCGCAGGCCATAGCCGGAAAGGGGCAGGTTGCAGCTGGCGGCAGAGTCTAAAAAGCATGCCGACAGACGGCCGAGGCCGCCGTTGCCCAGTGCATCGTCCTCGATTTCTTCCAGACATGCAAGGTCAACACCGCGCTCGGAAAACAGCTGCTTCATTTCATCAAGGATGCCGAGATTATACAGGTTGCTGTAAACAAGGCGTCCGATCAGGTACTCGGCGGAGAAATAGTACGCCTTTCTCTGGGACTGGCGGTTCTTGCGGCTCTTGCTCCAGTTGTCGCTGATGGCCATCATGACAGCGGTGCCGAGGGCCTCGTGCAATTCCTGAGGGGTGGCCTGTTCCAGTGAGACATCATACTGATACTTCAACTGGGCCTCGGTCCATTTTATAATGTTGAGACAATTATAATTCATAATTTACGCTCCTATCTCATGCGGGGGGCCGCAAATCGTTATTTTGCAGTGGGGAGTACACGGGATCGAAAATCGATGCGTGCCGCTAAGCCAGTATATCCAAACCGCACCACATATGATGACAAAGGAGAGGGGGAAAGCAATCGGTTGCTCCCGTCTGCGACCCTGTATCATATTTTGTGCAAAAGTGCGGCTTTCTGCCGAGATATCCCCATGGGGGCTGATCCGGCAGGGGGATTCTGTGAGGAATTTTTCCTTAGAAAAAATCCAGATTAATGAAAGGGTAACGCTTTTTCAGGAGTTTGTCAAGTAGAAACCGTCCGATTGCCGCCGGAGGCCTGCCATTTATCCGAGGGAAACGGGTCCTTTTATGGAGCAGCGGTCCTGAGAAGGGAGGGGCGGCACAGGTATCATTGACAAAATCCGGCCGCCTGATACCCAGACGGGAAATGAGCGCAAAAGGGGCAGAAAAAAGCCGCTGCAAATTTGCAGCGGCTTTTGTTGTTTTGGGATCAGGCTTCCAGATTGATGCCGGTCTCCTTGTTGAACACGTGGCAGACGGTGCCGTTGAAGTCGAAAGCGACGTTTGCACCGTTGGACAGTGCAGCGACCTCTGCGCCGGTCATGTTCATGGTGGAGATGACCAGAACCACGTCACGACCCATAGCGGTCACGTGCAGGTGAACGGTGGAGCCCATCATTTCGGAAACATCGACCTTAGCGTTGATGCCGCCGTTACCGCACAGGGTAATATGCTCGGGACGGACGCCCAGAGTGACATCCTGCTCGGCAACATTGTTCTTGGTCAGGGCAGCCTGCTTCTCCTCGCACAGCTCGACGGTCAGGTTATCCAGAACAACAGCGTACTTGCCGTTCTTCTTAACCAGCTTTGCGTCGAACAGGTTCATCTGGGGAGAGCCGATGAAGCCGGCAACGAACAGGTTGTAGGGGTGATTGAACACTTCCTGAGGAGTGCCGATCTGCTGGATGAAGCCATCTTTCATGATGACGATACGATCGCCCAAGGTCATAGCCTCGGTCTGGTCGTGGGTAACATAGATAAAGGTAGTATTGATACGCTCACGCAGCTTGATGATCTCAGCACGCATCTGGTTACGCAGCTTTGCGTCCAGGTTGGACAGAGGTTCGTCCATCAGGAATACCTGAGGGTTACGAACGATCGCACGACCGATGGCGACACGCTGACGCTGACCGCCGGACAGAGCCTTGGGCTTACGGCCCAGGTACTGGGTGATGTCCAGGATCTCGGCAGCCTGCTTAACGGCCTTGTCGATCTCGTCCTTGGGAGTGTGGCGCAGCTTCAGGGCAAATGCCATGTTTTCGTACACGGTCATGTGGGGGTACAGAGCGTAGTTCTGGAAAACCATTGCGATATCGCGGTCTTTGGGAGCTACGTCGTTGACCAGACGGTCGCCGATGTACAGTTCGCCCTCGGAGATCTCTTCCAGACCTGCGATCATACGCAGGGTGGTGGACTTACCACAGCCGGAAGGTCCGACCAGAACGATAAATTCCTTGTCGGCGATTTCCAGATTGAACTCCTGAACTGCAACAACACCCTTGTCTGTGATCTGAAGATTGGCCTTCTTCTCGGTGGATTCTTCGCCCTTCTTCTTTTTCTTCTTCTTGGTGTCATCGCCGCTGAACGGGTAGATCTTCTTGATGTTTTTTAAGGTTAAGCTTGCCATACGTTTCCGACTCCGATCACATCGCCTCCGCGCATGTGATCTCGCAGTTACCAATGGAGGGGTAACACTGCATTACGACAGGTCTCCACACTGCCGCACCGCGAGTCATGCGGATAAAAATTTCCTCCTTTTTTGACGAAACCGGTCTATTTTGTGGAGTAGACATGCTTCGCCGGTATGGGTACATGATAACATAATTATCCAATGTACGCAACAGGGAACTCCGACAGTATTGTTACATAATTTTTGGAGCTTTTTACCAAATTCTACGGTCTTGCCATGGATACCATTTCCAATAATTCCAAGAAGAGGTCTGAAAAGCCCTTGCGTTCCACGGCTTCCTCTGCCACAAGGGGCACCCGCAGAAGGATCTGGTCACCGGATTTTATGCACAATTCTCCCAACGGGTCCCCCTTGCGCACCGGAGCAGAGACCTGCGGCGGCAGCGTGACCGATGATTCAAGTTTGGCAACCTCGCCCTTCTGCACCAGAAGCTCGGTGCCGGCTCCGGCTACAAGATGCACCTGCGAAGCTTTCCCCAGCTTGACCGGAACATCGGTATCCTCAGGGATGGGGGCGTCATATACTGCATATGAGGCAAAGCCTTGATCCAGAAGCTGACGGCAGGTGGAGAAGCGGTCGGCGGAGGTCTGGCAGCCCATGACAACGGCGATCAGCTCCATGCCGTCCCGAAGGGCTGAGGCGGAAAGACAGAAGCCTGCCCCTGAGGTGAAGCCTGTTTTCAGCCCTGTGGCACCGGGGTAGAAGCGGATGAGCTTGTTGGTATTGCTCAGGCCGAAGGTGCCGTTGCGCACAGAGTCCATCCAGATGGTGGTGAATTTTTTGATATCCGGATGCTTGGTCAGCAGCTCCCGGGACATGAGGGCGATGTCGTGGGCACTGGTCCGATGCTCGGCGGCCTCGGGGCTGTCATCCAATCCGGTGCAGTTGACAAAATGGGTATCCTCCATGCCAAGCTCCTGTGCGCGGCGGTTCATCTGCTCGACAAAGGCGGCCTCCGAGCCTGCCAGATGCTCAGCCATGGCGCAGGCACAGTCGTTGGCAGAGGAAACGGCGATGGATTTGACCATATCCTCCACACTCATGGCCTCGCCCACCTTCAGATAAACCTGACTGCCGCCCTTTGCGGCTGCGGCCTCGGATGCAGTCACCATGTCCTGCCATTTCAGGGAGCCTGAATCGATGGTCTCCATGATCAGCAGCAGGGTCATCACCTTGGTGACACTGGCAGGGGCCAGCTTTTCATGCTCGTTATGGTTTTGCAGAACGGTCCCTGTGGAGGCCTCCATCAGCAGATAGGACTTTCCCTTGTACTCGGTATCTTCGGCCCGGACCGGCGGTGTCAGCACCGCCAGTGTCATCCATACGGTAAGAATCAAACAGCCCAGACGCTTCATTGGTCGATCCCTCCTCGATTTGGTATTGCAAGGATATGCATCCGGCAGGGCGGGTAGTCCACAAAAAATGGAAAAAAGTTTTTTAACTGGGTTTAACCGGAAATAAAGTGGCAATACTTGACCTCGGAGGTGCTTAATTATGAGCGACAAAAACATGAGTCGTTATTTGGGCGGCAAGGGCTATTACATAGCCCTGGTCCTGTGCGCAGCTGCAATCGGGATCGCAGGCTATGTATATTACAACAATGCCGCCGAAGTTGACTCGCTGCAAAAGACGGAGACCCCTGTGGTGGCCACCGACACTGCAAAAAATCCAGAAAAAACCACCCGGCCCGATCAGCAGACCCCTGCGGTCAGGCCCACGGTGGGAAAAATGGCGACCTGCACGCCGGTGGAGGGAGAGATCCTTGCGCCGTATGCCATGGAGTGCCTGAGCTACAACGAGACCACCAGAGACTGGCGGGTCCACAATGGCATCGACATTGCCGCCGATGCCGGAGCAGAGGTCCGTGCGGCCGCAGACGGTCAGGTCTACACGGTCTATGATGATGACCGAATGGGCATGACGGTGGTGATCCGCCATGAAAACGGCTACACCACCAAGTATGCAAGCCTTGCAGAGGAGGTCAATGTGGCAGCAGGTGACACGGTGAGGATGGGCGACACCATCGGCTGTGTAGGCACCAGTGCCATGACAGAGCAGGCACTGGGTGACCATGTCCATTTCAGCGTCACCAAAAATGACGAGCCTGTTGACCCTGATGCATTTCTGGGGCAGTAAGCGATCTGTCTGATTTTTTCATTTTTCTTTCCTCTTCTTCTGCCGCTGTATTTCAGCGGCAATTTTTTTGTGGTTCAGAGAATATCAAAATCCCCCCTTATGCAGCATCACGGCCGCATAAGGGGGGATGGCTTTATGGATCGAGCAGGGCTTTTTCCCGCTCCTGACACGACAGCAGAAGGATCTGCCGCTGCTTGGAAAGCTCCTTGAGCAGATGCATGGCACATTCCAACCGCTGATCGTCGAACCGAACAAGTGCATCGTCCAGTACAAGGGGCGCATGGGGATTCAATGCCTCCCACACGGCAAGCCGCAGAGAAAGATACATCTGATCGGCGGTGCCGTCGCTGCGCCACTGGGCGGTGCGCAGCGTGATTTCTGAGTCTCTGGCTGCCTGTACAGTGAGATCTTCCCCGATGGAGATGCGGTCATAGGCTCCTTGGGTGAGCCTGCTGAGAAACTGGCCTGCCCGCCGGGTGATGCGTGGGGCGAAGCGCCGCTGCAATTCCTGCATGGCTGCCTCCAGTGCTTTCTGGGCATAGTCCAGTGCCCGATAGGTTTTTTCCAGTTCCGCAAGCCGCCTTTTGGCGAAGGCAAGCTGGGATTCCAAAATGGCTTGATCGGGCAGCAGCTCAGCTTTGCCCTGACACTGACCCAGTTGGATGCGCCAGCGCTGCAGGAGGGCTTTTTTCTCCTGAAGTGCCTGCTGCGTTTCCTCAGGGGACAGGGTCAGATGATCGTCATCCTGAGGCTTTTCGGCTTTTTTCGCCGTGGCGAGGAGGGCTTGCAGCTGTATTTTTGCCTGCATGGTCTCGTGGCGCATGCGGTTCAACTGATCGGCCTGCTCCAGCTGACGGCTCCAGACCTCTGTCTGATGGGCAAGCTTTTCCTGTTGATCTTGGATTTTCTTTTCCTCCAGACGGCGGGCCAGTTCCCGCTTTCTGCGCCTGTCGGTGACAACGGAGGCCGTGACAGCCAGAATGAAAAACAGGAGCAGGCAGCCAAGTCCTGCCGGGAAGGAACGGCCAAACAGCAGGAAAAATCCGGCAAGCATGGAAAGCAGGGCCGCCGCCCACAGCAGGATGCAGGGCATCAGGGGGGCAGGGGGCTTGATTGGGGC
>DYCR01000027.1 GCA_019418025.1 Clostridiales bacterium
GACGTAGGGGGGCTCGGCAGGGACCTGAGGTGCAGAAGGCTCGTAGGGATGCTCCGGCTCCGGTACCCAAGGCTGCTCCGGCTCAGTCACCGGCGGTGTTTCCGGCTCGGCGGGCTGTTCCGGTTCCGTTACAGGGGGGATTTCCGGCTCCGGCTGAGGGGCAGGCTTCTGAGAAATGTTTGACACGGTGACGGGGTAGTCCACCACCTTGCCGCTGTCAAGGAGACGGATCTGAAACACAAAGGTCCCGTTTGAAGCAAAGGTGTAGGAGTCAGAGCCGCCGTTGTTGATAATCCGGTGGGCGGCAGGATCGACAGCCAGATGAACCGTGACCGGGTCGTAGGTCTCTTCGGTTTCGGAAAAATCAGGCCGGATCTGACCCTTTGACTTGTCGATGCAGTCCACGGTGGCGGTTACCTCTGCGGTATTGCCGGCTTCGTCCTGAACTTCAAAGACAAAGCTGCCGTTTTTCTGGAAAACATACTCCCGTTTGCCGTCGTTGTTCACCACGGTAAAGCTTTCGTCCTCGCTGTCGGCGGTCACTACCGCGGTGACATCTGCATCCGTCCATTCGGTGGCGGAGTATGTTACGTGGAGCTTGGGGGCAGTTTGGTCGATGTTATTGACCGCTGCGGTGACGCTGCCGGTGTTGCCGTAGGAATCCGCCAGCTCAAAGACAAAGCTGCCGTTTTCGGTAAAGGTGTGGGTCAGGGAACGGTCGTTGTTGGATACGTAGACATCGTCGAAGGGGAAGTCCCCGATGGTGGCAACCACTTGGCTGCGGGTGGGGGCGGTTTCGGAATAGGTGACGGTCCCGGTCAGCTGGGCCTTGCGAATCCATGTGACCTCGGCGCTGACCTCGTAGACGTTGTCATAGGCATCCTTGTACCGGAACAGGTGGGTGCCGTTCTCTTTAAAGGTATGGGAAGTCTTGCCCTCGAGCATTTCACAGCCCTCCGGCAGCTCGATACTGGCGGTGACATCCTGATTGGTGGGGGTGTCGATGGTGTAGGACACCGCAGCCAGAGGCAGCTTATTTTGGGTCAGATCCTCGTAGAAATTCAGCATCCGACCGCTGAAATACTTGTCCCGCTCGCTTGTGCTGTTGCCCCAGGAGTTCAGTCCCTTGATCTTCAGGTATTTTGCCTGATGCTGAGAATCCAGAGGGATCTCCTTCCATCCTTCGGAATTGGGCAGGGAGGCGGTTCCGACCTTTTCCCAGTCGGTCTTGTCCATGCTGACGTAGACCTCTACGTCTCTCCAACGGCCGTTGGCGGCCTGAGGCAGATACTCCAGTGCAGAAATATGACGGGGGGTATCAAACTCCACCACATACTCCTTGTCATCCTTTTTGTTGTAGGCGGTGTGCCAATAGGTGTTGGGATTTCCGTCGATCAGGTTTTTTGCAGCCTCTTTTCCGTTATTCTGCTGAGAGGAGAAGGTGTCCAGCTTCACGTGCTTCAGGGGCAGGTATGTTTTCTCGGGGGTGTCATTGTTTTCGGTGAAGGTGAATTCATCCGCTTGACTCTTGACGGTCTGCCCGTGGTTCAGGTACCGCAGCATGAGCTGCTGAGCGCCGGGGAAGCGCATTTCGCTGTCGAGCCCGGGGATATATTTGCACCACGTGGTGCCTTGATCCAGACTGAACTCCAGATTGTCAGTCGGGCCGACAAAGAGGTTTTCAAAGTCATTGAGCTGAACGCCGCTGTCCTTTGGGTTCTTGGCATCCACAAGGTCGATGGTATAGGTGTTCTTCACACCGACCAGACCCACCTGAATGTCCGTGGTGCCGCTCAGCTGATCGAGCTGAGCTTCCGTCAGCCGGATCTCGTGATCGTCTGTCTCGATCCATTCACTGCCGCCGTCGATGCTGTACTTGACCCGGACAGAGGATTGGTCATACATGGGATTGAGGACGATGGTGCCTGCTTTTTCTCCGTCGAAGGAGAAGCTTGCAAGCTGGGCGGTGTTCTGGTTCAGCAGATCCTTTGCCACGATCTGGGGGACATTGGGCTGACGGATATCGGCAGTGGTTGCCTGTGCCGCTTTTTTCAGTGTTTCCTGCCGGAGCAGCTCAAATTCGGCAAGGTTCTGCACATTGGTGATTTTGGGACGGATGGCCTTCAGCAGGTCGTCCATGGGTCTTGGGTAGTAGGTCAGACTGCTCATAAGCTCCTGACTGAATGTCAGGTAATTCTCACTGGTCAGGTTCTGATCTGCCAGCTTCACCGAGACAAGACCGTCCCATGCGCTCAGATTGATTTTCTGGAAGTCCAGTGCCTTGCGGTACAGGGTCTCCTTTGTGCTGAGGTCAGAATAGCTGTTGGCAAGCAGGACGCACTGGTTTGCCTTCACAAAGTTTTCGTGATCCTCCACCGCATCGCTTGCCAACATGGTGTAGGTTGCCCGGAACTGGTGAGGGGTGGCATATTTGGATGTGCCCCAGCCAAGCATGAAGTCGCTATGCTCGCTGTTGGATTTTGTCCAGCCGGAGACATCGTTCTGGAGCTTCCAGATATATTTTCCCTCCCCCGGGGCATATTGCCACGTGACCGTTGCGGCGTGACCGGGCTGACCGACGACGATGGAGGGACGGCCGAACACCTCGGCCAGATTGGCATAGGTCTTGGCAAGACCGCCGCAGACGGCACCCTCGGCAAAGACAATCCACAGGCGCTTGATATTTGCACCGTAGTCATCGAAATAGCCGTCGAAGTGGTACTTGTCGTTCCACATTTTGTGGTTTTCTTCTGAGTAGTATTTCGGGTCATCATACTTGAAGCTGTCCCGATACTGGATATAAAGGTATGCATCCAGAAAATTCTTGCCCAAGGCCTTCTGCTCCAGAGCGTAGTCTGCCAGCCAGAAGAACTCGTCGTCGTTCATTCGGGCATCCACGACCCATCGCATCATGGGCACCGACAGCGCCCGGAACTGGGCGGCAGACCATTTGCTGTGGTCATTACTGTTGCCGGCTTTGTCCATGACACCGCCGGGCTCGGACAGCTTGATGTAGGTTTCAAACCGCTTCAGCCCGTCGCTGCCTTTGTTGGGCTGCATCCAGAATGCTACGTTTCTTTCGTAGTTAAAGGTGCTTGCGATGCTGACGGCAAGGCGCAGGTAGAAGTCGTTGTCCGTGCCGGATTTCAGCTTGTCCTTGTGACGGTTGTAAATGTCGCAGAAGGCCCGCATGCCCCGATAGGTGCTGTTTCTGGGCAGCTTGTTCAGGGGACCGCCCTCGATGAAGTAGGCCAGAGCCTTTTTATCGGTGCGCAGGTACTCGATGGCTTCTTTTGTTTCCTCGTCCTGATAAAGGCGGGTCAGGGTCTGGTAGCCCACCTGCCGGACGAATTCCCGCTCATAGATCGTGTGGATGTGGTCCTTCAGGTTCTCTTCAACGGAGCGGCCGGACAGCTCCTGATCGTAGCCGGCCAAGGTCTTGAAGGGGACATTGTTTTCCACATTGGGATTGTAGTCGGGCTTGATCAGGCGGGCGTCGGCGTAGACGGCATGGTCAGAACCGTTGTAGGTGTTCTGATGGGCGAAGAGCTTTAAAAACTTTTTTCCGGTGACATCGATGTCCACAAACACCGACTCGTCCGTGCCCTTGAGGACATCGGTTTTCTTCAGATCCTCCCAGTTGGTGCCGTCGTCAGAAACGGAAATGGTGAACAGGACACCGTCGCCGTTTCCGCCCTGACGGGCATCCACGCCGATATAGGAGATGAATCTGGAGTAGACCTGTGAATACTGGCTGATATCATAGATCAGGCAGGACTGGGCGTGAGCGCCGACACCGCGGTCAAAGGAGACGGTCTCCTCGTCCACGATCAGCTGTATGCCGGGTCCGCTGGCGCTGCCGTCTGTGATGATCTTGCCGTACCCCACATAGGATTTTTTGGGGACATAGGACATTTCGGAAAGGTAACGGTAATTTTCATTGCTTTGGGGAGCCTCAGCCGGTGTCTGGGCCTGTTGGGCGTGTGCCGTCAGGGGGACGGAAACGGAGAACACCGAGGCGGCAAGCAGCATCCCTGCAATGAGCTTCTGAAGTTGCTTGTTCTTCATATAGGTATCCTTTCTGTCTGAATTTTCTATATTTATACAATACGGCAGTGAAATTGACAAGTTAATTTTTAATAAGAAAATTTTAAAAAATATGAACAAATTAAGAACGTAGAAAAGACTGGTATCCGGACAAAAAACTCCCGATCCGACAGCTGCCTTGTGCCGGATCGGGAGGGTTATTTTATAGGACAGCCGGAGGGTCTCCGGCACGGATCAATCGATCACGTATCCGCCGTCAGGGGTGACGGTGAGGGTGCTGGAATAGAACACCTGCATGGCCTTTACCAGATAGTCAAGATCCTTGACACCGGCGGTTTCGTAGCAGGAATGCATTGCCAACTGAGCAAGTCCGATATCCGCCGTGGGGACAGAGACCTGACTCAGGGAGATGTTGCCCAGTGTGGAGCCGCCTGCCATATCCGCCCGATTGTAGTAGGTCTGGACAGGGACATCGGCCTTGCCGCACACCCGGCGGAATACTGCGGCGGAGACACCGTCGGTGGTATAGCGCATGTTGGAGTTGAATTTCAGCACGATACCCTCGTTTATCACAGGTGCGTTTGCGGCATCGGCAAGCTCCGGATGGTTGGGGTGAACGGCATGGGCGTTGTCGGCAGAGATCATAAAGCTCTGGCTGACCATCTGGGGCAGTGACAGCTCCAGTGTATTGCAGATCCGGCTGAGGGTATCTGCCAGCAGGGTGGAGGCGGCACCCTGAACGGTGCTGGAGCCTACCTCCTCGCTGTCGAACACGCAGACAACGGGGATGGAGCAGGAATCGCCGGAGGTCAGGAAGCCCTTGGTGGTGGCCCATGCGCACTCCAGATCGTCAATGGCCTGAGAGGAGAAGAATTCCTCGTCAATGCCCCAGACAGCGGCATGGTTGCGGTTGTACAGGTACAGATCGTGGGCAAGGATCTTGCCGTCGGCCTGTTGAGAAAGCAGCTGTGCAAATCTGCCCTTGGCCTCGGCACCGCCCAGCAGGGGGATGGTGTCACTGGTGGGGTTATAGGCGTAGCCGTCGTTGGCCTTGCGGTTCATGTGGATCGCCACGTTGGGGATCATCATCAGATCACGATCGATGTTCACAAGCTTGGTTTTCACACCGTCATCGGTTTCTACCAGAACCCGGCCTGCCACGCTCAGGGGACGGTCGAACCACGGGGCCATCAGCATTCCGCCGTATTTCTCGGTGGCCATGCGGATGTATTTGCTCTCAAGCTCGCCGTTTTCCTTCACCTTGAAGGTGGGGCGGTCAGAGTGACTGGAGGTCATCAGGAACCCCTGAGGATGGGCGCAGGGAATGCGGAAGGCGATGATGGCGCTGCCGCCTCGGGTCAGGTAATACTTGCCGCCCACCTCCAGAGTCCAAGGCTTGCCCTCATCCAGTCGGGTGTAGCCGGCGGATTCCATCGAGGTCCGCAGCTGCTCCACAGCGTGATACACACTGGGAGAAGCATTTAAAAAATCCATCAATTCTTTGATATATTCCGATGCCATTTACTTTTCCTCCAGAATTTTGCAGAACAGATCGATCTGGTCTGCAATGGTTTGCAGGGCGCTGCGCCAGAAGTTCTTGTCGGTCAGGTCGATGCCTGCGACCTTTGCCGTATCCTCGGCGGTTGCCACGGTGGTGGTGCGCAGCAGGCGCTTGTAGTTTTCCACAAAGTCGGCTCCCTGTGCCTCAAACTGGGCGTACAGGCCCCGGGCAAACAGTCCGCCGAAGGCATAGGGGAAGTTGTAGAAGGTGGAGCCGTAGTAGTGGCCCTTGCAGATCCACATGTAAGGATGCATCAGGCTGTTGTCCAGACCGTCGCCGTAGGACTGCTTCTGGGCGGTGGTCATGTAGCCGCACAGGGTATCTGCGTCCATGAACTTCTCCTCCCGGTTGGCAAGGACCATGGTCTCAAAGCGGTAGCGGGAGTAGATGTCGCAGATGATCTGGGCAGCGTCCTGAAGCTGGGATTCGATCAGGGCCAGACGCTCGTCATCGTCCTTGGCGGCCTTGATGGCGGCAGCCATGACCACGCACTCGTTAAAGGTGGAGGCAGTCTCCGCCACGGGCATGGAGTAGTCATGGTTCAGGGGGCGGTGATCCCGGATGCAGTGGTTGTGGAAGGCGTGACCCAGCTCGTGGGCCAGTGTGACCACATCGGTGAACATGCCGTCAAAATTGGTGAGGATGCGGCTCTGGCCCAGACACTCGACGCCGGCGCAGAATGCACCGCCTGCCTTGCCGTCTCTGGGGAAGAAATCGATCCACTCGTCGTCAAATGCGGTGGCAACCATCTGGGCAAGCTCTGTGTCAAAGCCGGAGAACTGCTCGATGAGGAAATCCTTTGCCTGCTGCGTGGTAAACTTGGTGGAGGCATTGCCCATGGGGGCAAACAGATCATACCAAGGCAGACCGTTTTCGTGGCCCAGAGCCTTTGCCTTCACCCGCAGATACTGCCAGAATTTGGGCAGGTACTCATCCATTGCAGCGAGCATGGCATCCAGAGTCTGACGGGACATGAAGGCGTGCTTCAGGGTGCGCTCCAAGGGGCTGTCGTAGCCGCGCAGCTGGCAGTCGGTGATGGTCTCCAGCTTGATGGAGTTCAGGGCATAGGCAACGGAGTCTTTGATCTTGTCATAGGCGGCAAGCTCGGCCTGATAGGCATCCTGACGGACCTGAGGATCGGGATCGTAGGCCAGATTGCGGATGGCGGACAGATTGGTGGTGCCGCCCCGGTAGGAGACAGCCACGGTACTGGTCAGGTACTGCTGAAGGTCGCTCCATGCGCTGCCGCCGGACAGCTCCATCTTTGCCATGATCTCTTCGCCACGGCCGGACAGCAGATAGCGGCTGGAATCGGCCATGTTGGCAAACAGGAAGTGGTAGTCCTTCAGATTTTCGTCGGAATCCACCAGCTCCATCAGGTTGGGCAGCTTGCTTGCCCAGTCCTTGAATGCGGCCTCGGGTGCGGCCAGATCACTGGCCACGGCCATGATCCTGCCCAGCTGAGAAACGGGCTGGGAGTCTTTGGTGTTGGTGGACTGGCGCAGGGAAGCGTACTCGGCAAGCTTGTTGACCAGCAGGGTGATCTTCTCTTCAAAGTCGATACCCTGTCGAAGGGTGTCGAGGGGGTCGCCATTGCCCAGATCGGCGGTGAACCGGGTGAAAGCGCCGGCCTGCTGCTTGAGCGTATCCAGATCCTGCTCGAAGGCAGGGTCGTCAAAACCTTTGTAAATCGGGTCGAGGTTCCATACTTCGTTCATAACTAGGCTCCTTTTTGTTTGATTTTATGGGTATATTTTACACGAAGGGAAAGGGTGCGTCAACACCGGACGGGATGAAAGATTCCTTGCATTTTCTTGCATTTTAATTATAAAAGTTTGCTTTTTGTGTGTTTATGTCGAAAAATGCAATCTTTAGTCGAGCGATTGTTTGCTGTTTTTTATTGCAAAAAATGGCCCATCATGCTATCATTTATTTGTCACAGCGACATATGTGGGGTCGAACCCCGAAGCAAACCAACTATTTGAAGGAGAGGAATTTCATGGACAAAAGAACAAGCGTACTCATCGCCGACGGGTCTGAAGAGTTCTGCAGCGCCTTATGTTCTGTCTTGCAGCGCTCAGATCGTTTTCAGTTGTCCGGAATCGCTAATGATGGGGAACAGGCGATCCGTATGTTAGAGGAGAGAAAACCGGATATTTTGGTGCTGGATCTGATGCTGGCAAAGCGGGATGGGCTCAGCGTTTTGAAAACCATTGCATCCGGTGACCATCAGCCGGCAATTTTGGCGACCTCCGGTTTTGTCACGGATTATGTGGCCTCTGCCGCGGCGAGTCTGGGCGTGATGTATCTGATGCTGAAGCCCTGCGACATGGATGCACTGGTGGACCGTCTGGAGGAGATCCGGGGCGGGGAAAGCCAGAAAACCATGCAGATGAAAAAGACATCTCAGACAAATATCGAAGCCATGGTCACCAACATCATCCACGAGATCGGTGTGCCTGCACATATCAAGGGATATCAGTATCTGCGGGAGGCGATCATCATCGCCGTGGAGGATATGGACGTGATCAACGCCATTACCAAGGTCCTCTATCCTCAGGTGGCAAAGACCTTTGCGACCACTCCGTCAAGAGTGGAGCGGGCCATCCGCCATGCCATCGAGGTGGCGTGGGATCGGGGCGATCTGGATACCTTACAGCGGTTTTTCGGCTATACGGTTTCCAACACCAAGGGAAAGCCGACAAATTCGGAGTTTATTGCCCTGATCGCAGACCGCCTGCAGCTGCAGCTGAAGAATGCCAACGTGGCACAATATTAAAACGTAAATCCCCGATTGTCAGAAAACAATCGGGGATTTTGGCTTAGAGTTTGTTTTCCAACAATCCTGCTAAGGTGATGTTTTGAAAATAATTTTGCACCAGATCATCAAGTCCCTGCCACATGGGGCGGGAGACGCAGCAGCTTGAACGGTTGCAATCCTGACTGCACTCCACGGCGGTGAGTCCGCCCTCGGTCAGGTTCAGGATCGATGCCACGGTGTATTCCTGCGCCGGCTTGTTCAGCCGATAGCCGCCGTTTTTTCCGTGAGAGGCATCCACAAGATCTGCCTTGCTGAGCATTGTCATAATGGCTTGCAGATATTTCTCGGAAAGCCCTTCCTGCTGAGCCAGCTCCTTCAGAGGGATATAGCCCTCATCGGACCGGCTTGCAAGTGCCAGCATTACGCGCAGCGCGTAGCGCCCTTTTGATGACACGATCATAGATCAATCCTCGCTGGGAACGTCGTGGTCGTGGTCGTGGTCGAACTCGGGGAAGTCCTCGTCGTTGAAGGGGATGTTGTTCTTTTCAAAGTAGTCCTTCAGGGCGCTCTTGATGGCTTCCTCTGCAAGGACGGAGCAGTGCATCTTCACTGCGGGCAGGCCGTCCAGAGCCTCGGCAACGGCTGCATTGGTCAGACGCATTGCCTCGTGGATAGACTTGCCCTTGATCATCTCGGTGGCCATGGAGGAGGAGGCGATGGCGCTGCCGCAGCCAAAGGTCTCGAACTTCACGTCGGTGATGATGTCGTTTTCGATCTGCAGGTACATCTTCATGATGTCGCCGCACTTGGCGTTGCCGACCTCGCCGACACCGCTTGCATTCTCCAGAACGCCCAGATTGCGGGGGTTCTTGAAATGATCCATTACTTTTTCACTATATAATGCCATAATAATACTCCTATTACTCTTGTGTGATGAACTGCCGCTTGCCGTTGATCAGGTCGCGCCAAACGGGGCTCATTCCTCTTAAATACTGAACGACCTCTTTGACAGAGGTGATGATATGATCCATTTCTTCCTCGGTGTTGTCTGCGCACAGGCTCAGGCGCAGGGAACCGTGGGCGATCTCGTGGGGTCTGCCGATGGCCAGCAGCACGTGGCTGGGGTCAAGGCTGCCGGAGGTACATGCAGAGCCGGAGCTTGCGCTGATCCCCTTGTCGTCCAGAAGCAGCAGCAGGCTTTCGCCTTCGATGCCCTCGAAGCAGAAGCTGACGTTGCCGGGCAGACGGTTCACGGGGTCACCGTTGAGGGTGCAGTGGGGGATCTCGGACAGGCCGGCGATCAGACGGTCACGCAGAGCGGCGACCTTTGCCATATGCTCATCCAGATGCTCGCAGGCATCGTCCAGAGCCTGTGCCATGCCCATGATGGCAGGCAGGTTTTCGGTGCCGGGACGTCTGCCGCGCTCCTGAGCGCCGCCCTCGATAAGGTTCATGGGGGGGATGCCCTTGCGGATATACATGGCACCCACGCCTCTGGGGCCGTGGAACTTGTGGCCGGAGAGACTGAGCATGTCCACGTTGTCCTCCGTCACATTTACATGCAGGTGACCCACTGCCTGAACGGCATCGGTGTGGAAGATGACACCTGCCTCCTTACATACTGCGCCGATCTGGCGGATGGG
Organism: Clostridiales bacterium; assembly: GCA_019418025.1. Lineage (GTDB taxonomy): Bacteria > Bacillota > Clostridia > Oscillospirales > Oscillospiraceae > Faecousia. The sequence goes on from DYCR01000027.1 coordinate 10,013, forward strand.
CAGGATGGAGCCGATCTCGTTGTTGGCGTACATGATGGTGACCAGAGCGGTGTCGGGACGGATGGCGTCCTTGACCTGCTGTGCAGTCACGGTCCCGATGGGGCCCACATCCAGCAGAGTGATCTCAAAGCCCTCTTTCTCCAGCTTCTTCAGCGTGTGCAGGACTGCATGATGCTCGAAGGCGGTGGAGATGATATGGCGCTTGTTCTTTCGTGCGCCGAAGTAGGCGGCACTGCGGATGGCCATGTTGTCAGACTCGGTACCGCCGGAGGTGAAGTAGACCTCTCTGGGGGTACAGCCCAGGTGCTTTGCCACGGTGGCCCGGGCAGATTCCAGTGCTTCCTTTGCAAGCTGACCTTCGGAATGCAGACTGGAGGGATTACCGAAAACGGTTGTGAAATAAGGAATCATCGCCTGAATGGCCGCCTCGCTGGGTTTGGTGGTGGCGGCGTTATCGGCGTAAACTTTCATCATTTATATTTACCTCCTTAACTAGTAGGTTAATTACCAGAAAAGAGGATACCATGAATTACCTACTATGTCAATAGGTTAAATGAAATTTTACAGATCCGGTCGAAAAAAGGCCGCAGCTGCAATCAATGCGGCCGCGGCCTTGTGGGTGTCGAGATGTGTCGGGGTGGCTGTCGCTTGGGGCAGAAACCGCAAATCGGGCTCTGGGAGCGAGGGCCGCGGGACCGGTGTATCAACCGGCCTGACGGATGGAAAGATCACCGGACATGCCTTCAAAGGAGATCTGGCATGCACCATCTCCGGCGGTGTAGATGTTTCCGTTTTTGGTAACGGGGAAGTCCGAGGACAGGTTTTTCACAAGACCCTCCATCTTCACGCTGAAGCCTGCGCTTTCAGGCAGCGTCACATCCATGTCGCCGGACACGCACTCCAGATCCAGTTCTCTGGGGACCCGGTCGGTGACGATGGTGCAGCTGGCAGAGACGGTGTTGCAGTCCAGAGCGCCGAGGCTGCCTGTGAAGTGGATGTTTCCCGAGACGCTGTCCAGAGAAAGCCCCTCTGCCACGCAGTTGGTCAGGCTGCTCTGGCCGGAAACGCTGTCGATGTCGATGTCGCCGACGGTCAGATCGGAAATGTCGATGTCGGCCGAGGTCGTGTTGATCTCGATCTCACGGGGAGTCCAATCCTTGGGAACGATGATGGTCAGATCCTTGCTCAGACGGCTCATGGCCCAGCCGCTCAGCAGGCTGAAATCGTCCTTGCAGGAGCGGATGATGAGCTTGTTTTCGGAGATTTTCCAAACCATCGGCTTTGACAGTTCGCCCGTCTCGCTGATGCGGATATCCTCGGTGTCACCGGGCTGAATGGTGACCGAGCCTGCGATCCACTGGATCTCAAGCTCCGAGATCTGATCCGCCGGAACGACGGCTGCGTCAGCTGCTCCGGCATTTGCGGAGAGATCGGCATCAGGCGCTCCGCTCTCTGCGGTGGGGGCGAGCGACGGATCAGGCTCAACGATCTCTATATTGCTTGTGGTGGTCTGATCCCAGAGGTATGTGGCAATAGCGAACCTGCCGATCAGGATACCGACAACCAACACGGCAATCAAGACGAACGCAAGCAAGCTGAATAAAATGATTCGGACGATTGCATTATTTTTCATATTACGCTGCCTCCTTCAGATCCATGCAGGCGCTGATAATTTCGTTGATGGCATAGGTGATGGGGAACACAAGCCATGTGATATACCATGCACCTGTCCAAAAGCTGACTGCAAGGTAGACGACAGTGCCCACGGCTGTCAAGGAGCGGCGGATGCTCATTTTAAGGTTTTGCCGAGGCGAGTCTGCATAAGTGTACGCAGATTCCTTTTTTTGTGACTGGGAAATGATGATCATTCCGGTAGCTACGGCGACGATCACAAGCAGCAGCACCACACCAAGCACGTTTTGCAGGACGATGACAGGCACGGGGCAGAGGATGAACAGCGCAACTGCGATGGCTTGCAGGATCTTGGAAAGATTCTGTTTCTGCTTGGAGGATTCTGCACGCATCTGATGCGACTCAGGCTGAGGCGCATTCCCGTTCAGGATCTCACTGATGTCACCGATGCCGGAGATCGCAAGGCTGTAAGCGGCCTCGGGAGTTTTTCCCTGAGCCACCAGATCGTCGTAGCGATCGAGTGTATTTTGCAGAATTTCCTGCTTGATATCCTCGGTATCCGAGCTTCCTGCAAACAATAAATCAATATAAGATATTAACTGATTCCTCATTTTAATCCCTCGTTTCCAATAATTTGTCCATGATCTCCTTGGTTTCTGCCCACTCCTGCATGAGTCTGGCGGAGGCCTGCCGCCCGTCGGGGGTGATGGTGTAGTACCGCCTTCGGGCGCCGGCACCGCTGTCGCCCCAGTAGGAGGTGATGTAGCCGGCCTCCTCCAGACGCTTGAATGCGGTGTAGAGCGTCGCTTCCTTCAGTTCAAACTTGCCGGAGGATAGGGTGGAGATGATCTTGTTGATTTCGTAGCCGTAGCTGTCAGAACGCAGCAGCCGTGCAAGAATGATCGCATCGGTGTGCCCGCGTATCAGATCGCCTGCAATTGACATATGGCTTCCCTCCTTGTTGACTGCATAGTATCACAAGATACCTCGTCTGTCAAGGTATCTTATGCAAGAGAGGTAATCAATGTTCCGCAGTATGGATGCAGAGGGCGTTCCGGCAGGAGATTTTAACGGATACAGAGGAGTTCAAATTTGAAATGTCGAGTTAAATTATACAAAATAATTTATTCACAATTGGAAATATATACAAAATTGGGACGTGATACTTTACAAAATTAGGACACAATGATAATATGACTGCACCCTGAGACAATCGTCTCGCAAAATTAAGGAGGAAATTTAATCATGAAAAAGATTATTGCACTGGCCTTATCATTGGTAATGGTGCTTGCTCTGGCTGCCTGCGGCGGCAGCGGCGGCGACGGCACCACACCCGGGGGATCTTCTGACAGTAAACTGAAGGTCACGACCTTCTGGTATGATGAAAGTGATATTTATCTTAGCTCTGTTCGCAATGCACTGAACAAGGAGCTGGACGCTCTGGGTGTCACCCACGACGATCAGTTCGCATCCAACGATCAGGCAAAGCAGCTCGATCAGATCAAGACTGCCATCGCCGGCGGCTCCAACATGCTGGTGGTGAACGTGGTCACCTCCGGCGCACCCGACACAGCCAAGGATATTCTGGACGCAGCCGGTGACATCCCCGTTGTGTTCTTCAACCGCGCCATCGGCCTTGAGGGCGCAGACATCCCCGTCCTGAACGAGGCAAAGAACGCTGCCTTCATCGGCACCGATGCCCCCGAGGCAGGCCACATCCAGGGCAAGATGATCGGCGAATTCCTGAAGGAAAACTTCGACAAGGTGGACCTGAACAAGGACGGCAAGATCTCCTACGCAATGATGAAGGGCGAAGAGTCCAACATCGAGGCCATCTTCCGCACCCAGTACGGCGTTGAGGATGCCGACAAGGTCCTGACCGAGGCCGGAAAGCCTGCACTGGAGTATTTCGATGCCAAGAACCCTGACAAGTATCAGGTCGATCAGGGCGGCGCATGGTCTGCTGCCGCTGCCAAGGAGTACATGGACACCAACTTCGTTACCTACAACGAGGCTGCCGGCAACATGATCGAGCTGGTCATCTGCAACAACGACGGCATGGCAGAGGGAGTTATCGCCTCCCTGCAGGAGAAGGGCTACAACAAAGACGGCGGTCACACGGTTCCCGTTTTCGGTGTTGACGCTACCGACAATGCCAAGGCTCTGATCGCTGAGGGTGCCATGACCGGTACCGTTAAGCAGGATGCAGAGGGCATGGCTGCTGCAATTGCTCAGACCGTTTCTGCCATCTCCGGCGGCAAGACTGCCGTTGAGGCTCTGGCAGCTCTGTCCGACGATCGCTTCAGCATCGCACCCGACTGCGCCGGCAAGCTGTACGTTGCTTACGCACCCTACACCGGCAACTAAGCACGGCTCAAACGAAACGTACATCGTTAAGGCAGCTGTCGTCTCGGCGGCAGCTGCCTTTTTTGATGCAAATTTTTAGCTGCCGGAAAACGGCGAAAGACATTCCGCTGACCTGACTCGGTCCCGGGCGGTTTTTCGCCGTTTCCTGTTGGCATCCTGCAAAACAAGGAACGAGACCCTGCAAGAGGAGGAAAACACTATGGAGCATGATGTTCTACTGAAAATGGTAGACATAACCAAGACATTTCCCGGCGTGAAGGCACTGGATCATGTTTCTCTGGAAATCAGGCGCGGTACGGTGCATGCGCTGATGGGCGAAAACGGTGCGGGCAAATCCACGCTGATGAAATGCCTGTTCGGCATTTATAACAAAGACGGCGGACAGATCTTTCTGGATGGACAGGAAGTGAATTTCAAAAACAGCAAGGAAGCACTGGAGAACGGTGTGGCGATGGTCCATCAGGAGCTGAATCAGGCGCTGAAGCGCTCGGTCATGGATAATATCTGGCTGGGGCGATACCCCAAGATTGCCGGAATTGCTGTCAATGAGCGAAAAATGTATAAAGACACCATGGATGTGTTTGAGGAGCTGGGCATCAACGTAGATCCCAAGCGGATTATGAGCACTATGCCCGTTTCCCAGAGGCAGATGGTGGAGATCGCAAAGGCGGTTTCCTTCCACTCCAAGGTGATCGTGTTTGACGAGCCGACTTCTTCTTTGACAGAGGAAGAGGTGGAGCATCTGTTCCGCATCATCGATATGCTGCGGGCAAGGGGCGTGGCGATCATCTATATTTCCCATAAGATGGCGGAAATCAAGCGCATTTCCGACGAGATCACAGTGATGCGTGACGGTCAGTGGGTCGCGACCAGACCTGCATCAGAGCTTGAGATGAACGATATCATCCGGCTGATGGTTGGCCGTGAGCTGACCAACCAGTTCCCGCCAAAAACCAACAAGCCCGGTGACGTGTACCTCAAGGTAGAGGGGATGACGGGTCTGTACAACCACCTGAAGGACGTATCCTTCGAGGCTAGACGGGGTGAGATTCTGGGTCTTGCAGGACTGGACAGCTCCGGACGGACCGAAACACTGGAGTGCATCTTCGGCATTCGCAGCCGAAAGAGCGGCACCATTACCCTCGACGGCAAGGTGTGCAAGAATCGCAGCGCCGGTGAGTCCATCAAAAACGGCTTTGCGCTGCTGACCGAGGAGCGTCGGGCAACGGGCATCTTCGGTGTCCTGAATATTCGTGACAACACGGTCATTTCCAGTCTGAAAAATCACAAGCACTTCGGTGTCTACCTCAGTGAAAAATCCCAGCGGGAGGACACCCAGAGGTATATCGAAGCGATGCACACCAAGACCCCGTCTCAGGAGACAAAGATCCGGGCGCTCTCCGGCGGCAATCAGCAGAAGGTCATCATTGGTCGGTGGCTGTTGACGAATCCGGATGTGCTGCTGCTGGATGAGCCTACCCGAGGCATCGACGTGGGCGCGAAATACGAGATCTATCAGCTGATTTTGGATCTGGCCAATAACGGCAAAACGGTTCTGATGGTTTCTTCGGAAATGCCGGAGCTTCTGGGCGTGTGCGACCGGATCGTGGTCATGTCCGGCGGTCGGGTCGCCGGAGAAGTGGATGCAGCTAACACCACGCAGGAAGAGATCATGACCTTGGCTGCCAAGTATGTATAAGGAGGAAGAAAACCATGGCAAACCCTGTAACGCGGCTGCAGGCTACTGCAGCAGAATTCAACCAAAAGGACAGCAAGGATAAAAAGCGTGCCGTGACGGATGCGATCCTGAACAACGCACTGTATATCCTGATGCTGATCTTCATTGTATATACCTCATTCAAGACTCGCAACTTTCTAACCTTGGGCTCCTTGGCAAACCTGATCACGCAGGTGGCTGCCTATATGCCTCTGGCACTGGGTATTGCCGGATGTATCGTCCTCACGGGTACCGACCTTTCTGCCGGACGTGTGGCCGGTCTGACGGCTGCTGTCTCTGCGGTCATGCTGCAAAAGTCTGATTTTGTCAACAAGATGTTTGCAAACCTTCCGGCGGTCACCCCCGGCTGGATTCTGGTGGCTCTGCTGACCGTCGTCGCCATCGGCGCATTGATCGGTCTGGTCAACGGTTTCTTCGTGGCCAAGTTTAGTCTGCATCCATTCATCGTCACATTGTCCACGCAGCTGATCACCTATGGCATCATCCTGTGGTTCTTCGGTCTGAACGGCAACAACGGTCAGCCCATCTCCAATCTGAGTCAGGAATACAAGGACGCTGTCGGCGGCGCAATGTTCCGTATGGACAATGTCCCCATTCCCTATTATGTACTCTATGCCATCGTCCTGACCGCTCTGATGTGGTTCATTTGGAACAAGACCACCTTCGGTAAGAACATGTTTGCCGTCGGCTCCAATGCCGAGGCGGCGAAGGTCTCCGGTGTCAACGTGTTCATGACCACCGTGCTGGTACATACCCTTGCCGGTGCGATGTACGGCTATTCCGGCTTTATTGAGGCTGTGCGCACCAGTTCCGTTGCAGCAAACACCGGCATGAATGCCGAGTGTGACGCCATTGCGGCCTGCGTCATCGGCGGTGTTTCCTTTGTCGGCGGCACCGGTAAGATCAGCGGCATTATCCTGGGCGTAGTGGTGCTGCGTATCATCTTCATTGCTTTGACGATGCTGGGCGTGGATTCCTCCTCGCTGTTCATCATCAAGGGCGCGATCATTCTGTGTGCCTGCGCATTGGATATGCGTAAGTATTTGGTTAAGAAATAATGGAAGAAAAAGATCAGAACGTACCAAAATTTCGGGGACTTTACCGCCATGTCAACATCTCAGTGAAGGCACTGGATACCATCATTATCATTTGCGTTGCGGTCATCCTGATTGTCACCTTCAGTTCCTTGAACGGAAAGGGCTTGCAGGTGTCCTTTGACTCCAAGGGCGGGACGGATGTGCAGAGCGTGCGATATCAGTACGGGGAACTGATCCCGATGCCGGAGCCTCCCACCAGAGAGGGCTACCGCTTCGCCGGATGGTATCAGGACCCGGGCTATGGTGATGTGTGGGAATTTGACACGGAGACAGTGTCCGACTCCATGACGCTTTATGCCAAGTGGGAGAAGGAGACACCCTAGACACCCCACCCGAAAACTGAATAGAAACAGAAAATCCCCCCGATTTACTTCGGTAAATCGGGGGGATTGGTTATTTATGAGGGATCTTATCCACGGGTTGCCAGCAGGGCCTCGATCTTCTTGATGGGGTCACAGATGGAGCCGACGGAGATATCGTGGTTGATCGCGGCAACAAAGTATGCGGTGTACTTGGAGCAGTCCACGTCCAGATACCAGTCGCGCTTCAGCAGGTCGGGCTTGCGGTAGGTCAGGTTGGTACCCACGACAGCGGTCAGCGTGCCGGCCTCCACTGCCTCGTCAAACTTTGCAAGGCCACTGGTGAACAGGGGGAAGGTTGCGTTGGCGATGATGTGCTTTGCACCGCGCTTTTTCAGCTCGCCTGCAACCTCCAGCATGCTTTCGCCGGAGGCAATGATGTCATCGGCGATGAAAACGGTCTTGCCCTCAACGCTCTCGCCCAGATACTCGTGGGCAACGATGGGGTTGCGGCCGTTGACAACACGGGTGTAGTCACGGCGCTTGTAGAACATGCCCAGATTACAGCCCAGAACACTGGAGAAGTACATGTTGCGGTTGATGGCGCCTTCGTCAGGGCTGATGACAATGAAGTGATCCTTGTCGAAGTTCAGCTCGGGCATTTCCTTCAGCAGGGTTTTCAGAACCTGATAGGTGGGCATGACGTTGTCAAAGCTCATCAGGGGGACGGCACTCATCATGCGGGGATCGTGGGCATCAAAGGTGATGATGTTTGCCACGCCCATTGCCTGAAGCTCCTGCAGGGCAACGGCGCAGTCCAGACTCTCACGGGAGACTCTGCGGTGCTGACGGCCGCCGTAGAGGCTGGGCATGATGACGGTGACACGGTGGGCGCGGCCTGCAACGGCCTGAATCAGGCGTTTCAGGTTTGCGAAGTGGTCATCGGGAGACATGTGGTTTTCGTGGCCGAAGAGGTTGTAGGTCAGGCTGTAATTGCCCGGGTCCACCACCAGGAAGATGTCATCACCACGAACGGATTCCTTTACCAGTCCCTTGGCATCACCGCTCTGGAAGCGGGGGCAGTCGCAGGAGATCATGTAGGTTTCTTTCTCGATACCGATTTCCTTGGACCATGCAACCAAGTGCTTGTCAATCAGACGGGTAAATTCTTCTGCACCGGGGCAGGCAATCAGCGCCAAATCGGCGACCTGAGTTTCAGGATTGAAAAAACTGGCGGGATTCACACTGTTATTGGACATTCTTGTCGTCTCCTTCATTGCGGTTCATCTATATTCTTTGTGTAATGAAAAAGTAAAGTCTGTATCGGTTCAGATACAGTTTTATTGTAACATATTTTCCGGGAACTTCTACTCTAATTTCACATTTATTTCACAATTTTCTCTCTTTGTCAATCCTGCCGCAATTTTGGGAATCAGAACTGGTTATTTTGCTGATTCTTTTGGGATCTTGTCGAAAAAAGGCGAGGGGAAAAGGCTGCGTTTGCCGAGCAACCGGCGCGAAAGCGGCAGAGGGGGAGACAAAAGGGCAATTCTGAGAGAATTTTGGGGATACTCTGGGGCATAGAAAAACCCCCTTTACGGCTCCTGCCACGGGTGGGGCCGTAAAGGGGGGCAGAGCGATCCTGCTTTTGGCAGGGCAGAAAAAACAGCGGCATCCCCCGAGGGGGGCGGTGCCGCTGTTTGGTTGATTTTATGGTTATTCCGTCGGCGCATCAAAGGTGAGCGTGCCGAAATCACCTCTGCGGTGGAAATCGGGGATCTCACAGGTGAGCATGGACCATGCCAGATAATGAGGCACCTGAGTCTGGTCGCCGCACTTATAGAAGTTGCAGGCGGCGGGGGCGGAGAAACGGAACTCCGGGGCGTACATCCGAATGAAATCACCGGGGATGGTGTAGGTCACGCCCCATCCGCCGTCGGTGGTGTAGGGCTTGATGTGGAACATATCGGTGTTTTTCACCAGCTGACGGATTCTGGTGGGCCGCTCCGCGCCAAACCCCACGTACATGTTGCCGAGGGGATTGACTTCAAAGTTCAGATAACGCTTGTCCGAAGCAAAGGGGGCAAAGAAAAATTCCAGACAGCTGTCGTTGCAGACCTGAGCCAGAGGGTCGGTCAGCGTGGCACGGATGTTCTGCTCCTGTGCCTCCATGCGAATGTACAGGTTTTTACCGTCGTGGCAGATCTGGGCGTGGGCGGCAATGGGGCAGGGGCTCAGCCAGCCGGTATGCTCCAGAGTGACGGCAGGTACTTTGCTCCAGTCAGGAGCGGTTACATAGGGTACATGATGTTGCATGATGTGTTGCCTCCTTTAATGGGCCATACGGCGGCAATGGAGCGAAAATGCGCCAATGCAGCCGCTGTGCCGAAAACTGCATGTTGCTATCATACAGGAAAATGAGCCATAGTTCAATGGGTGTATTATACAGAATATTGGTTATTTTTTCTACATATTGCAGATATAAAATTAAGAATTTGTTTATATTGCTGATATTCGGGCGGATTGCCCATCGGTGCAGGGATACAGGCGGGAGAGGATGGAAAAGCAAATCCCCCATTGGGTTATCCCAATGGGGGAATGGTTCCGTTTTTCGGTATTCTCCCTCACGGGGAGCAGGCTATGCGAAAGAACAGAAGCGAAATCAGAAATCGACCTCGGTGTCGTAGTAGCAGCACTTCAGCAGCTTTTCCATCTCGTCCTGGCTGGGCTGACGGGGGTTGGAGCCGGTGCAGGCATCGGCGATGGCGTTCTTGGCGATCTCAGGCAGTCTCTCCAGGAAGATCTCCTCGGAGACGAAGCCCTGCTCGGTGGGGTAGCTGTCGGCGCCGTAGTGCTGGATGCACTGAGGAATGTTCAGCTCCTCGTTCATCTTGCGCAGATGAGCGATCAGCAGACGGATCTTCTCTTCAACGGATGCGCCGCCCAGATCCATGTAGTCTGCGATCTCGGCATAGCGTGCAGCAGCCTCGGGGTTCTTTGCGTTGTAGGCGATGACCTTGGGCAGGTACATTGCGTTTGCAGCACCGTGGATGATGTGTGCGCCCTGATCCTCAAAGACAGCACCGGTCTTGTGAGCCATGGAGTGAACGATACCCAGCAGAGCGTTGGAGAATGCCATGCCTGCCAGACACTGGGCATTGTGCATGCTTGCGCGCATGTCCATGTCGCCGTTGTAGGAGGGGACCAGATCCTTCTGGATCATCTTGATGGCGAAGATCGCCAGAGGATCGGTGTAGTCGCAGTGAGCGGTGGAGACATAAGCCTCGATGGCGTGGGTCATAGCGTCCATACCGGTGTGAGCGACCAGCTTCTTGGGCATGGTCTCAGCCAGATCGGAATCAACGATCGCCACGTCAGGGGTGATCTCGAAGTCAGCCAGAGGATACTTGATGCCCTTCTTATAGTCGGTGATGACGGAGAATGCGGTGACCTCGGTAGCGGTGCCGGAGGTGGAGGGGATGGCGCAGAAGTGGGCCTTCTTACGCAGCTTGGGCAGACCAAAGACCTTGATCATGTCCTCAAACTCGATCTCGGGGTACTCGTACTTGATCCACATTGCCTTAGCAGCGTCGATGGGGGAGCCGCCGCCCATGGCAACGATCCAGTCGGGCTGGAACTTCAGCATTTCCTCAGCGCCGCGCATAACGGTGTCAACAGAGGGATCGGGCTCGATGCCATCGAAAACCTGAACCTCCATGCCGGCTTCTTTCAGATAAGAAACGGCTCTGTCCAGAAAGCCGAACTTTCTCATGGCGCTGCCGCCGACACATACCATGGCGCGCTTGCCTTCGAATGTTTTCAGAGTTTCCAGAGTGCCTTTTCCGTGATAAAGGTCGCGGGGTAATGTAAATCTTGCCATAATGATTTTCCTCCCAATATGTTTTGATGGCACGCAGCCGAATCATCAGCCGCTCGGATGCAGGATCGTCGGCAGGCCCTGTCGGGATGATCCGGACAGATACTGCAAAAAACGATCCGTTATTGCGTTATCGATAAATAAATATCGTTATTCAACACATAAATTATAAAATATGAACAGAAAAAAGTCAAGTCCCCCCGACGGAAATGACCAATAATTCACAATTTGGAAATAATAAACTTTTTCGCGTCAGAATCAGGATGATTTTTGGATTTATGTGCTATAATGGAAATGATATCACAAAAACGGGTGAAGCCGGAGGGAGCGGTTTTAGGCACTGAGGGGAATTTGTCTGAATTTCGTGCAATATCCCATGAATTATCCGTATGCAGCGGGTCAAACGGGGATTAAAATGTGGATACATGGAACAAGGAGGTACACAACATGTATTATTCAAGCGGTAACTACGAGGCATTTGCCCGCCCCCGCAAGCCGGAGGGCGTAGACGGCAAATCGGCATATATCATCGGCACAGGACTGGCGGCGCTGACGGCAGCGTGCTATCTGGTCCGTGACGGACAGATGAAGGGTGAGCGTGTTCACATTTTTGAGAAGGACCCCATTCCCGGCGGAGCCTGCGACGGATGGGAATATCCCCAGCTGGGCTATGTCATGCGCGGCGGCCGGGAGATGGACAACCATTTTGAGGTCATGTGGGATCTGTTCCACTCCATCCCCTCCATTGAGACGCCGAATGTCAGCGTTCTGGACGAGTACTACTGGCTCAATAAAAAGGACCCCAACTATTCCCTCTGCCGTGCAACCGAGCATCGGGGTCAGGATGCCCACACCGATGGGAAGTTTGCCATCTCCGACAAGGCAGCCATGGAGATCATGCACCTGTTCTTCACCCCGGACGAGGATCTTTATGACAAGCGCATTACGGAATTTTTTGACGACGAGGTACTCAATTCCAATTTCTGGCTGTATTGGCGGACCATGTTTGCCTTTGAAAACTGGCACAGCGCACTGGAGATGAAGCGCTACATCAAGCGTTACGTCCACCATGTAGGCGGACTGCCGGACTTTAAGGCCCTCCGCTTCACCAGATACAACCAGTATGAATCCATGATCCTGCCCATGATCAAGTATCTGGAGTCCTTTGGCGTGGACTTCCAGTACAACACCAAGGTGGTGAATGTAGAGTTCGACATCAAGCCCACCCGCAAGCAGGCTAAGCGCATCGAGCTGACGGTGGAGGGCAAGACCAAATTCGTCGATCTGACTGAGAATGATCTGGTGTTCATTACCAACGGCGGCTGCGTTGAAAACTCTTCTCTGGGTTCTCAGACCACTCCTGCCCCCTATAACACCGAGATCAAGGCAGGCGGCGGCTGGGATATGTGGAGAAGGATCGCCGCCCAGAGCCCGGACTTCGGCCGTCCGGACAAGTTCTGCAGTGACCCGGAGCAGACCAACTGGATGAGCGCCACCGTGACGACTCTGGATCAGAAGATTGTCCCTTATATCCAGAAGATCTGCAAGCGAGATCCCTTCAGCGGCGGCGTTGTCACCGGCGGTATTGTGACGGTCAAGGATTCCAACTGGCTGCTGAGCTGGACCTTCAACCGCCAGCCCCAGTTCCGCTCTCAGCCCAAGGATCAGCTGGTAGGCTGGATCTATGGACTGTTCTCCGACAAGCCCGGCAACTACGTGAAAAAGACCATGCGTGAATGCACCGGCGAGGAGATCTGCATGGAGTGGCTGTACCATTTGGGTGTGCCTGAAAATGAAATTGCAGACCTTGCCCATAACAGTGCCAACACCATCCCCTGCATGATGCCCTATATCACGGCATTCTTCATGCCCCGTGCAGAGGGGGATCGTCCGGATGTGGTGCCCAAGAACGCCGTGAACTTTGCGTTCATCGGTCAGTTTGCCGAGACAGAGCGAGACACCATTTTCACCACCGAGTATTCCATGCGCACTGGCATGGAGGCAGTGTACACCCTGCTGGATGTGGATCGCGGTGTGCCGGAGGTCTGGGGCAGCACCTATGATGTGCGGGATCTGCTGGATGCATCGGTGAAGATGCGTGATGGCAAGCCTGTAACCCAGATGCACCTGAATTTTGTAGAGAAGATGGTCCTGAAAAAGGCACTGGACAAGATTCAGGGGACGGATATCGAAAAGCTGCTGAAGGCATACAACGTGATCGAGTGACCCCGATTGCCGGAGGGGAAAACAAAGGAGAAACTGCAAAAACCGCTGAATCATCAGCGGTTTTTTGCCGAATGGGGATTCTGTCCCCCATATGTGTGGAAAAGTCCTCCCACTGCCGGTGCGCTTGACATCTTTTTGCAAAAATGATAGACTTTTACTACCGATCGAGGCATTGACAGGAAAATCCAAACAAAGCGAGGAGACGCTATGAATCCATATGTATTAAGCTGCTGCTCAACGGCGGATCTGAGTCAGGAGCATTTCGACAGCAGAAACATTTCCTACGCCTGCTACCATTTTTCTCTGGACGGTGTGCAGTATGAGGACGATCTGGGTAAGTCCGTACCCTTTGATCAGTTCTACAAGGCGATGAGCGACGGCGCCGACACCCGCACCGCTCAGATCAACGTGGGAGAATATATCGAGTATTTCACGACCTTTTTGGAAAAGGGGCAGGATGTGCTTCATGTGACACTGTCCTCGGGACTGTCCGGCGCATACAATTCTGCCTGCATCGCCAGAGATGAGCTGATGGAAAAATATCCGGACCGAAAGCTGCTGATCGTGGACTCACGGGGCGCTTCCTCCGGCTATGGCCTGTTCATGGATAAGCTGGCGGATCTGCGGGATGAGGGCATGGAGCTTGAGGCGCTTTACCATTGGGCCGAGGCGCATCGCCTGAATCTGAACCACTGGTTCTTCTCCACCGACCTGACCTTCTATGTCAAGGGCGGACGGATCACCAAGGCCGCAGGCTGGTTCGGCACTGCGCTGAAGATCTGCCCTCTGCTGAATATGAACGACGAGGGCAAGCTGATCCCTCGGTTCAAGATCAGAGGAAAGCAGGCGGTCATCAAGAAAATTGTGGAGCAGATGAAGCAGTGCGCGGAAAACGGCGAGCAGTACAGCGGAAAGTGCTACATCTCTCAGGCGGCGTGCTATGAAGATGCCGTGGAGGTGGCAAGGCTTGTGGAAGAGACCTTCCCCAACCTGAACGGCCGTGTGGAGATCAACCACATCGGTACCACCATCGGCAGCCACACAGGCCCGGGTACCGTGGCTCTGTTCTTCTGGGGACAGCAGCGGCAGAGATGACCGGCGTTTTTGAAATCGTCAATTGCATGAAACAAGCCCCCTCCATGCGGAGGGGGCTTCAGCTTGTCAAACAGTCTGCCCGAGTTTGCCGCTTGAGCGGCAAAATAAAATAAAAATCATTTTCCACGGGGGCGTGTACCTCGGGGAAAATACTGCTCAGCCTGAGAGTGTAGAATTTTCCCGTCATTGACGGACAAATTATGCGCATGTCAGGCTGCAAAAATGCCTGAAAGCCCTGCAAGGGTTTTCGGGCAGTCTCAAACAGCCCCCTCCATGCGGAGGGGGCTGTTTTGACGTTTGGTGTTATTTTGCGGGGGTCACGGAGGTGATGTGGGGGTTGACACCCTCGTACCAGTACAGGAAGCCCTCCATGTCGATCTTGTCGCCGACCTTCAGCGCCTTGACGGCGTTGTAAACATCGGTTGTGTTGTCGCAGAGGTAGGACTCAACGGCGAAGGTGTAGGTCTGACCGTTCAGGGAGACGTTGAAATAGAGGTCATCGCCATCCTGACCGGAGCCGTCCCATTTGTACAGGTAAGGAACCTGCTCACCCTCGGGAGACTGGCTGGCCTCGACGGTCATGCCCTTGAAGGCTGCCAGCTGGTTCTGGTGCCGGATCAGCTCGTCGGTACCCAGCAGTGCAGTGACGTCCACGGGTGAAGCCACGTAGCTGCCCTCGAGGATCTCAAAGGTGGCATCCATGATCTCGATCTCGCCGGACCATTCTGCCTTGTAGCCGGTCACCTTCACCTTGGTGCCGACCTGAAGCTTGTCGTAATCTTCCTTGGAGCATGCCATGTTGTACACGAAGTATGCGCCGTCGGCATCCTGTGTGTAGATGGTGGCCTTATCCTCCCACCATGCCTGCTTTGCCTGAACATATGCCTCGATGGTCACCTGAGTGTCCACCGGAGCTTCAGCATACTCCTGATAGGTCATAACGCCCTCGGATTTCTTGCTGGGGTCGTCCTTCTGTCCGGCAGAGCAGCCGAACATGGACAGGGCAAGAACGGAGGACAGGATCAGTGCAACGATTTTTTTCATAATCATTCCTCTTTTCGATTATTGTGTTTTCCACTAGGGACATTATACTCCGAAAAAATAAGAAATCAATGGAATCGTGGGGTTATTTCCCATTTTTCTTTTTGCATTTTTGAAATATGGAATAACCCACAATGCCGCCCCATGCAACGGCAAGGGAACTGAGCAGAATCACCGAAGTCCGTGGCAATCTGCCCAAATCCGACCGATCGACCGAGGACAGGGGATCGCTGCCGCCGATCTGATCCAGACGGTACAGCGAGGAGATATCATCATACAGCCGGTCGAAATATGCCGCATCAACGGTTTCGCTGCGCCGGACGGATTTGGCGGTGTTTTCGATCAGCTGTCCGGCAGCATCCCGCAGGGACGCAGAGCCGTTGAACACGGGGGTCACAAAGGTGTTGTCCATGTTTTCCATCAGCATGCGGGAGGCCTTCAGCTTCACGTCATAGTAAAGCGCATTGTCCTCTCCGGCACGGGACAGGTAGTCCAGATATCGGGGGTCCTGCTGGGCCTTTGCGGTCACCGGCACATATCCCTCCGTCTGAGCATAGGCGATCTGCACATCATTTGTCAGCAGATACTGTGCAAAAAGCCAAGATGCCAGAACCTCCTGAGGGTCGTCCTTGTTGAACACACAAACAGACGGGCCCTGAGAGATCATCATGGGATTTTCCGGATCGAGCTGAGGGACGGGGCGGACCTCGGTTTCAAATGCAACCAGCTTGTCCTGACTGATGTCGGAAAGGGGGGCGTCGGTCCCCATCCATGTGGCACCGGCAGTGGAGTCGATGGCAAAGATGCACTGACCTGCATTCAGAAAGTTGGCAGGGTAGCTGGAGATCTTGAAGGTGGAGAAGGCTCCGGTTTTCACGTGGTCGGCTACGGTTTTCAGGATCTCTCTGGTGGTGTCGTTAAAGATCCGGATCTGGCCTGAGTCGGTGGAGTATTCACCGCCGGACTGGCGCAGGAGCTGGATCATCATGTTGTCGGTGGATTTGTAGATGAAGGGGATCATGACGGGCTGACCGTTCAGCAGATAATTGCCGGATGCATCCTGACGGGTGGCTGCCTCGGATACCTCCCAGATGAAATCCCACGTGAGAGTGTCGGGCAGGGTGTAGCCCAGTGCCTCCACATAGGTCTTGTTGATATAGCAGGCCTCGGTAGAGCGCATATAGGGGATGGCATAGTAATGACCGGAGAAGCTGCATTCCTCTAAAAACTGGGGGATGATCTCTGACGTGGTTGGGGCATCGAACCGGACATCGCTGCCGCCGAGACCGTAGCGCTCATGGGTCAGCAGCTGATCCAGAGGAACAACGCTGTTGCTTCCGCTGGAGTAGGTGGCGATGTGATCGGGGTAGGTTATGCACACGTTTGGCGTCGTGTTTGTGGAAATATTTGTGATGACATCGTTGTAGATTTTGCCGTAATCCGTGTAAAGCCGGAGATTCACATGGATATTCGGGTAGATCTCCTCAAAACGCTCAATTGCCTGTTCATAAATTTTCGTCTGGGTCTTGTTGGTGTCGTTTTTGGCCCAGAAGGTGATCTCGTAATCTCTGGTGGTATCAAAGTCCTGCGGAATGACGAAGGCATCCAAGCCTCGGGAGCCGTGACATGCACTCAGCCCGAAAAGCAGGGAAAAAGCCAGAATCAGGCACACAGAAATGCGCAGCTTTTTCATCCTTTCAGACCTCCTCTCGACACGCCCTCCATGATCTTGTTCCGGAAGAGCAAAAACAGGAGGATCAGCGGCAGGGAAACCACCACCACCGCAGCCATCATGGCCGGGATGTTCTCCCGCCCGAAGCCGTTTTCCCGAATGGACTGGATGCCGTTGGATACCAGAAACAGCGACTCCTTGTCGGTGATCAGCCGGGGCCATACATAGGAGTTCCAGCACTCGATGATCTTCAGGATGGTGATGGTGATGATGGTGGGTCTGCAAATGGGGATCATGACCTTGAACAGGAATTTCAGATCGGAGGTCCCGTCCACCTTTGCCGCATAGTAGAGCTGATCGGGGACCTGTGAGAAGTTTTCCTTCAGCAGGTAGATATAAAACACAGAGGTCACCGAGGGGAGGATCAGTCCCAGAAAGGTGTTGCGCAGATCCCAGTCGGTGACGGTCACGAAATTTGTGATGATGACCAGCTCGCCGGGAATGATCATCAGCGACAGCAGCAGGGTGAATGCCAGATCCTTGCCCTTGAAATTCAGCCGTGCAAAGGCGAATGCCGCCAAAATCGTGACAAACAGCATGATGGCGGTGGTTGCAAGGGAAAAGATCACCGTGTTGACGAAGTACCGCCCAAGGGGCACATCGGTGAAGGCCTGCACATAGTTTTCCAAGGTGGGGGACAGGGTGTACAGCTGTGGCACATATTCAGAGTTGTATGCGCCGTAGCCCTTCAGTGAGGACAGGATCATCCAGTAAAAGGGAAACAGCACGATCAGCGCCCAGAGGGTCAAAAATGCGTAGGTCATAATGCGCAGTGGCTTTGACCGGATCAGGGGCGAGCTATCAGGTTTTGTTCGTTTTGCCATATTGGTTCCTCATTCATAGTGGACATGCTTTTTGCTGACCAGAAGATTGATGCAGGTGATGGTCAGCACGATCGCAAACAGGATGATCGCGGCAGCAGAGGCAAAGGACGGATAGCCGCCGCTGTTGCCGTAGAGCATATCGTAGACATACCCCACGATGGTGTTCATGCCCGCTCCGTTCAAATCCGTGCCGAACAGGGCCACCGCGTCGCTGTATGCCTTGAATGCGCCGATAAATCCGGTGATCACCAGATAAAACAGAGACGGGGAGATCATGGGCAGGGTGATCCTTGTGAAAATGCGCAGACGTGAAGTGCCGTCGATCCTGGCAGCGTTATAGTAGTTTTGATTCACGGAGGCCAAAGCACTGGTGAGGATCAGGACCTTGAAGGGCATGACCACCCACACGGTATAGATGCACAGCACCGTCATTTTTGCCCAATAGGGACCATCGATAAAGTCCACGGGTCCGGCACCGAACCAGGAAAGGATCAGGTTGACGAATCCGTCGGTGTAGGGAGTTTTCTTGAACAGGATCATGAAAACCAGACCTACGGCCAGAGTGTTGGTGACATAGGGCAGGAAATAGACCGTCTGGTAGAGTCGGCGCAGGGGCCTGACAGAGCTGAGTCCCACCGAAAGCAGCAGCGCAAGCAGGGTGGACAGGGGCACCGTGATGATGACCAGAAGGAAGGTGTTTTTGACGGCCTGCAAAAAATAGGGGTCGCGCAGGACGTAGGAATAGTTGAACAGTCCGATGCCCTGATGGGTCTGGGAGGCGAAATTGTAGCCCTCCTCCAGAGAGTAGATGAGGACATCGATCAGGGGGTAGATCAGGAACACGCCGAGAAATACGATGGCCGGCAGCAGGTACAGCCAGCCCTTTAAACTGTGTTTATCCATGTGCAGCTCCCGATTCAAGCCAGTGTGACAGGCAGGCGCGCCCCGGTCTTGCTGTCAAACAGGAACACCTTGCGGGGGTTCAGGCGGAAGGATACCGACGAAAGACCTGCCTCCACGGCGCTGTCGGAATCGATGATCGAGCGCAGGGTGCCGCTTTCGCAGGCAGGATGGGCGGAAACGACGGTGATGTCCCGACCCATGACCTCAAGGGACTTCATCCGGCAGTGAAGGGGACCGGCTTTGTCCAGTTCAAATCCCTCCGGCCGGATGCCGACGGTGACTGCTTGATCGGCAAGCCCCTTGCAGCTGAGGACTGCATCGGCCCCGATATAAAGTGTCTCGTGCTTGACTGAGCCGGAAAATACATTGATAGGGGGTGTCCCCAGAAACTTGGCGGCAAAGAGATTGGCCGGATCGTCGTAGACCGCCTGAGGCGGACCCACCTGCTGAATGGAGCCGCCGTTCATCAGGACGATGGTGTCCGAGATACTCATGGCCTCCTCCTGATCGTGGGTGACAAAGACGGTGGTGATGCCCGTTTCGTTCTGAATGCGGCGCAGCTCCTCCCGGGTTTGCAGCCGCAGCCGTGCGTCCAGATTGGACAGGGGCTCGTCCAAAAGCAGGATGCGTGGCATCTTGACCAGAGCCCGGGCAATGGCGACACGCTGCTGCTGACCGCCGGACAGCTCACCGGGCTTGCGGTCCATCAGGTCCTGAATCTGCACCAGTTTGGCTGCGGCATCGGCCTTTTCCAGTCTCTGGGCCTTGGTCAGCTTCTGCTCGCCCTTCAGATTTTCCAGAGGGAAGGTGATATTCTGACGGACCGTCAGGTGGGGGTAGAGGGCATAGTTCTGAAAGACAAGGCCCACCCCTCTTTTTTCCGGAGGGAGGTCGGTGATATCGTCATCGCCGAAGAAGATCCTGCCGCCGGTGGGCTGCACCAGACCGGACAGCAGATTCAGCGTGGTGCTTTTTCCGCAGCCCGAGGGACCCAGAAGGCCGACTAATTTCCCATCGGGGATCTCCAGTGTGAAGTCGTTCACGGCGGTGATGGGGGCGGAGGACCTTTTGTTTCGGTTTGGGTATGTTTTCGTCACATTTTGCAGTAGGACTCTCATAAGATACCATTCCTTTTTCTTATCATGCCATAAGCACATACTTGCTCCATTATATTCTTTTTTGATGGGTAATGCAAGGCAATGGGCGGATTTTGTGAAGGCACCGTATCGGGGGCGATCGAAAAAGCGGTGGACGGAGATAAAAATCCCCCGCAGCGGATGCTGCGGGGGGATCAAGGACTCGGTATTTACAGGTAATTCATGGGGTTGACGTCGCTGCCGTTGTACATCAGCGTAAAGTGCAGATGGGGACCGCTGGAGTTGCCGGTAGAGCCGACGTAACCGATCAGCTGACCTTGGCTGACGTACTCACCCTGAGACACCACGTAGTAAGCCATGTGGGCATAGAGGCTGGAGTAGCCGTCGCCGTGATTGATGACAACGTGGTTGCCGTAGGAG
>DYCR01000028.1 GCA_019418025.1 Clostridiales bacterium
ATCTTACATCTCCCTCCTTATTCGTTTATCCAATTTACACATGTCCGAGGTTCCAATGATCTGACAGACTTGAAAATGGGAATTCAGCGCAGCAGCTTCTATCATTGGAAGCAGAGACTGGCTACTCCCGCTGACAGAACAAAAAATCTTGTCAGAAATGTGGCACTGTTCCAGCAGTATCATCTGAAGTTCCCGTCTCACGGATATCGATGGCTACGGGCGAAGATCCAATTAGATACAGGGCTGATAGTGTCAGCTCCTTATGCGCATAAATGCTGTAAAATTGCAGGAATCAAGAGTAAATCCAAACATTATCACTACAAAAAGCCTGGAGAGCCGTATCGCACATTTCCCAATCTGCTTTTGGCAGGTATGCAGATTGACGGCCAAATCGTTTAATGAGCTGCTTCCCATGTACAACATCACGTACTCTATGTCCCGGGCGGGGACGCCTACGGATAACGCTTCTATGGAGGCGATTAACGGCTGGATCAAGGCTGAACTGTTTACAGACCTCTATGTGACCGGTGCTTTACCTGTGGCGCAGGAGATTGATGACTATGTGGTTTTCATTAATGAGCAGCGTCCGGCATATTCCCTCAACTACCTGACGCCAAAGCAATACCGTGAGACCTATGGAGGTGTTGCGACCGTCTAAAATATCTGAGCAGTCGTTGCTGAAAAAGAAAATTAAGTGTCCAGTTTTTGTTGACTAGTGCACCTCTATTTCCTACTTTGATAACCCATGTAATCTCCTATTGTGTGAGATTACATGGGTTATGTTGAATGTTTAGCACTAATGGATTAAATTGTCAGAGTGCATATTGAAGGGCTTACTCTCCAACAAATATCGGTGCAATATTAGTTGTATGTATCATCAACCAAGATTGATCCGCTGATGTCATAGCTTGTACTCGGATCAAGTGAATTCGATGTTAATGACCACATCAAAATCGGAGAATTCACTCTCACTTTAGAGGATGCACAGAAGTATCTGTATTCGTTCTCAACGAGAAAAAGCGTGCTTGGGTGGAAGGATATTGAAGTAAACCTTTATATCTAAACAATAACTCCCCGACTGCGTTCACAGCCGGGGAGTTATGATATATCCAATCGGATATCGGAGCATCCACTGCAATCTTCACGATGCCTCCGTCAAGTCAGGCAGACTCTGGGTTACAAAAATGCTCCGTCCTGCCGGAATGCCCGGGGGGAAGCATGCTTATAACGGGCAAATTGCTTGGCAAAATAGCTGGTGTGGTTATACCCCACCGCCACGGCGATCTGCTGGATCTGCAGATTCGTATGCTTCAGCAGGGCCGCCGCCTGATTCACCCGCTCACGGTTCAAAAATTCAATAAAGGTCATGCCGACCTCCTGATGAAACCGGGTGGACAGATAGTCCGGCGTGACCATCAGCGCCTTGGCTACGCTCTTTACCGTCAGATTGTCCGCCAGATGGGTCTTGACATAGGTCACAGCCAATTTGGAAAAGGGCTTCAGGTTCGGGTGGATATTATCCTGCGCCAGCTTACAGTAGCGGCGAATGATCTCCTTGCCAAACGCCCCTGCCGCTTCCACGGATTTGATCTGCTCGATCTGGCGGGCGATCTCCGAGGAAAGCGCATCCAGATAGTACGGATGTATGCCGCTGTTTTCCAGAGCGTGGCGCAGCTGGGTGTTGGTGGTGATGCACAGATTCTGGGCATTGCGCAGATGATTCGGCGCACGCTGCAGGTCCGGATTCTTGACATCCATCTGCTGCGTGAACCAATACGCTAAAGACAGGTTCCCCTGCTTCACGGCCTCGGTCAGTGCGGTACTCAATTCATACCGCATCTCCACACGCCGGATTTTTTCAATTTCATCAAAATCCTCCACTAGCAGCACATTTTCGACCTTGTCACCTGCCGTGTTCACGCAGGTCACAGTTCGGTAGGGCACATCTGATCCGCTGCCGAACAGCAGCTGCACAAGCAGTGTCCCCAGCTGATGAAACTGGTCATAGGATACCACCGATATGTTTTGAAAATAGGACAGGATCTGCCGCTCAAGCTCCGGCTTTACCCCGTGCCTGCGCAGGAGCGGCAGGAGGGGCCGCTCATCAAAGGGCTCAAGCAGGCAGGGGCCGGCCAAGAGATAAGCCCGCAGCCGCTCGTGGTAGACAATAATGAAGCGGCAGTCACCGTACGCCTCCACCTCATAGATGCAGTATGGCACGAATGTTTTCAGCAATTGTTGGATCTTCTGTTCCAATTCCCTGACAAAGCTGATATTATACAGTCCCCTGCATACAGCTTCCTGAACCGCCTCCGAGGTGGCGCAAAGCTGTATGTCGATCCCGGATAAGCACTTTACAAGCTTCTGGATCGTTTCAAAATTTTCGTTCATATGCCCATCCCTTCTGCATCTCCATGATTTGTTATATAATATCAAGGATATGTTATTTTTTCAACCCATACTCTGTGTTAAAATCACGATAGGAAAGAGAACCCTTTTTGCTTTCTTTATCTATTTTGCACATGGGCGCAGCGCATTGGCAGAACGCTCGCCGGAAACTCCCGCAGACAGGAGCAAAACGGCGTGTCTGCCTGAATAAAAGCCCCACGCACGACCCATAATGATGATGTCGCTGTGGGTCCTGTGTGCCGCTGCATGCGCATTTCTCCGCATACGATTCCGGCTGCAATTTCGGAGACGGAATAAAAAGATACAGATTCTCAGGAGGTCTAAAACATGAGAGAAATTGTAAACTTTAACTACAAATGGCTTTTCTCCAAGGAAGCTACCGAAGTCCCCACCCAGCTTTCCAACACTTGGAACTTTGTCAACCTGCCCCACAGCTGGAACAACATCGACGGTCAGGATGGCGGCAGCGACTACTTCCGCGGCACTGCATACTATGCAAAGTCCTTTGAAAAGACCGATCTGCCCACGGCCGACCGCTACTATCTGGAGCTGCGCGGCGCAAACGCTTCTGCTGACGTATACGTAAACGGCAAGCATCTGGCACACCACGACGGCGGCTACTCCACCTGGAGAGTGGACATGACCGACGCACTGGACACTGAGAACCTGCTGGTCATCTCCGTTGACAACTCCAAGAACGATCTGGTCTACCCTCAGGTCGCAGACTTCACCTTCTACGGCGGTCTTTACAGAGATGTCAACATCATCGCCGTGGGCGAATCCCACTTCGATCTGGACTACTACGGCGCTCCCGGCATCAAGGTGACCCCCGTCATGGACGGCGACAACGCAAACGTTGCTGTTGAAGTTTACGTAACCAACGCCAAGGCCGATCAGAAGATCCGCTACACACTGACCGATGCTGAGGGCAAGGTGGTTGCATCCACCGAGAGCACTGCTGCCAATGCAGACTTCGTTCTGGAGAATGCCCACAAGTGGCACGGCCGCAAGGACCCCTACCTGTACACCGCTAAGGCAGAGCTGGTAGAGGGCGAAACCGTGATCGACGCAGTCTCCACCAGATTCGGCTGCCGCAGCTTCCGTATCGATCCCGAAAACGGCTTCATCCTCAACGGTGAAGAGTACCCCCTGCGCGGCGTTTCCCGCCATCAGGACCGTTGGGGTCTGGGCAACGCTCTGCTGCCCGAGCATCACAAGGAGGACATGGAACTGATCAACGAGCTGGGTGTCACCACCATCCGTCTGGCACACTATCAGCACGACCAGTACTTCTACGACCTGTGTGACGAATACGGCATGGTCGTTTGGGCCGAGATCCCCTACATCTCCGAGCATATGCCCAACGGCCGTCAGAACACCATCAACCAGATGAAGGAACTGATCGCTCAGAACTACAACCACCCCTCCATCGTGGTTTGGGGTCTGTCCAATGAGATCACCATGCAGACCAAGGACAACGAGGATCTGCTGGAGAACCACAACATCCTCAACGACCTGTGCCACGAGTGGGACAAGACAAGACCCACCACCATCGCAGCAGTCAGCATGTGCCCCATCGATCATCCCTATATCGAGATCCCCGATGTGGTTTCCTACAACCACTACTTCGGCTGGTACGGCGGCGAGACCGAGATGAACGGCCCCTGGTTCGACAAGTTCCACGCTGAGCATCCCAACATCCCCATCGGCTGCTCCGAGTACGGCTGTGAGGCACTGAACTGGCACACCTCCAACCCCACTCAGGGCGACTACACCGAGGAATATCAGGCATACTACCACGAGGAGCTGATCAAGCAGCTGTTCACCCGTAAGTACCTGTGGGCAACCCATGTCTGGAACATGTTCGACTTCGGCGCTGACGCACGTGCAGAGGGCGGCGAAAACGGCCAGAACCACAAGGGTCTGATCACCTTCGACCGCAAGTACAAGAAGGATGCCTTCTATGCATACAAGGCATGGCTGTCTGACGAGCCCTTCGTCCACCTGTGCGGCAAGCGTTATGTTGACCGCGTAGAGGATGTCACCAAGGTCACCGTCTACTCCAACCAGAAAACCGTTGAGCTGTTTGCAAACGGCGTTTCTCTGGGCAAGAAGGAAGCTGCCGACCACTTCTTCTACTTTGAAGTCCCCAACAGCGGCATGACCCATCTGGTTGCCGTTTCCGGCGACCTGAAGGACGAGGGCTTTATCAACAAGGTAGAGGTCTTTAACGAGAACTACCGTCTGAAGGAGCAGGGTGCTGTTCTGAACTGGTTCGACATCACCGCTCCCGAGGGCTTCTTCTCCCTGAACGACAAGCTCAAGGACATCCTGTCCACCGAGCAGGGCAAGGCTCTGTTCGAGCAGTTCACTGCCGAGTATCTGACAAAGAAGGCTGAGAACATGGAGGAAGCAACCGGCGGCTTCGGCGAAGGCATGATGCAGATGCTGGGCGGCTTCACCGTGCTGCGTTTTATCAGCCTTGC
This sequence comes from Clostridiales bacterium, assembly GCA_019418025.1. GTDB lineage: Bacteria > Bacillota > Clostridia > Oscillospirales > Oscillospiraceae > Faecousia. The sequence goes on from DYCR01000028.1 coordinate 4,896, forward strand.
AGGTGTGGTCGGCTTCAAGCCCACCAAGGAGCAGCTGCTGGCTATGAACGCAAAGCTCAACGAGATCGCAAAACCTCAGGCATGATCTGATGATGTGATCGGGTTCCCCCTATAAACAAAATCAATCTGGCGTACTTCCATCGATATCGTTGGAAGTACGCCCTTTTTATCCCTGCAAAGTCCGATCCTCATATTAAAAATTCCTTATCCATCGCTTTTTACGTGTAAAAATCCCCCGGGTGACCCCGGGGGATTTTTGCTTGCAAATTATTCGTGATCAGACCTGCGTTGCGCCGTCAACAGACAGTGTTGCGCCGGTGATATAGCTTGCCTTGTCGCTTGCAAGGAACACAAAGGCGTTTGCGACCTCCTCCGGCTCACCCACTCTGCCCAGAGGGATGGTTGCGGCAATTCTGTCCACCATTTCCTGAGGCAGTGCTGCCACCATGTCCGTGCGGGTCACGCCGGGCAGGACCGCATTCACACGGATGTTATCCTTGCCCAGTTCCCGGGCCAGAGACTTGGTCAGGCCGTTGACTGCATACTTTGAAGCGGGATAGCTGCATCCGGAGGGCTGACCGTAGAGGCTGACCATGGAGCTGGTGTTGATGATCGAGCCTGCCCCCTGCTCTTTCATGATGGGGGCAACTGCCTTGGCGCAGTAGAACACGGAGTTCACGTTCAGATCCATGACCTTCTGGAAGGCAGCCGGATCATATTCATAGAGGGACTCTCTTGCAGAGACACCGGCATTGTTGGCAAGGATATCGATTCTGCCGAAGTGGGCCTGAACCTCTTTCATGGCTTTTTCAACTGCGGCATAGTCAGAAAGGTCAGGAGACAGGCCCATGATGGACGCATCGGGGGTCTCTGCCTTGATCTCCTCCAGTGCCTTGTTCACAGTCTCCGCTCTGGAGCCAAACAGCGCCACGGAGGCACCTTCCTTCAAAAATGCCTTGACGATGGCAAGGCCGATTCCTCTTGTTCCGCCGGTCACTACGGCAACTTTATTTTTCAGCATATTAAAGCTTCCTTTCGTTTTACTTTGTATCGAAATCTTATACATCTTCGTGTAATAGCTGTATATTAGCATATCTTCTCCCGAATGTAAATAAGCTAGTTTTGCTATTTTATGAAATAAAAATGAACAGCTGAACGATCATTTTGTATCGATTTGCACAATTTATCCATTTTATAAAACGAAATATCCCCCTAATGGGGTCAGAATCGGAAATGAAACATCCCCCTGCGGGGGTCAGAATTAAAAATCATGTTTTTGGGGCATGCCGTCCAGACGACATGCCCCGCATATTCATTTGCAGCTTCTATCCCATCGGCATCCCTGCCAAATGGACTTTGCGCCGTTACAGTCCCATCTTGTAAAGGAAGGTAACGATCTGTCCTCTCGTGCAGCTGTCGTAGGGACCGAAGCTTCCGCTTCGGACGCCGGCCGTGATCGCCTGCTCGGCTGCCCACAGAACGGCCTTGTAATAGTAGTCCGCCTCGGTAACGTCCTCAAAGGGATTGTCCGTGCTTTCCGGCTCCGGCTTTCCTGCGGCGCTCCACAGGAAGGTCACGGTCTGACCACGGGTGCAGGATTCCGCCGGCCCAAAGGTATCTGCCGAAATGCCTGCCGTGACCCCATTCTCCACCGCCCACAAGACGGCCTTGTAATAGTAATCCGTTTCCGAGACATCCTTGAAGGGATTGTCTGTGCTTTCCGGCTCCGGCTTTCCTGCGGCGCTCCACAGGAAGGTGACAATCTGACCGCGGGTGCAGTCCTCATACGGACCAAAGCTCGTGGGGGTCACGCCCGCCGTGACACCGTTCTGAACGGCCCACTGGACTGCCTCGAAGAAGTAATCCTCGGGATGAACATCGCCAAAGGGACTGGACTGCATGGGAATGCGCTGAGTCTCCGTCTCACCGCAGACTGCACAGGTACGGGTCTGTTCGCCCTCTTCCGTGTGACTGGGCTCCTTGGTGACCACCCACTCCCCAAATTGATGGGGCAGCTTCGGCAGGATCACGGCAGATCGATCGGTGATTTCCACGTTCCCCTCTGCATCCTCAAACCACTTGCCGCACTGGCAGACATAGTATTCCCGATTGCCCTCTTGGGTGCAGCTTGCAGGCTTTTCCTCCACCTTGGTCAGCTTGTGCTGATGCTCCTGAGGCATTGCATACAGCACCGCGTCATCTACATAATAGGTTCCGGCAGACTCCGTGTTGTTCTCATTGCCGACGATGAAGTCCAGCATTGTGGTCCCGGGATACTGGGCCATGATCTCCGGCGTGATCCTTGCCATGAGCTTCACCCACTCATCCCCTTGGCTGACAGCCTGATACTCCGGCACATGTGCGCCGCTCTTTTCGCCTCCCCGCAGGGCCACCTGAATCCCCATGTTGTGGGTCTTGTCATCAGCGACTTTTACAAATGCCTCCATCACGTAGGTCAGGGTGTCATCCAGTGCCTTTTCGGTGTTTTCCAAACGATACTGGATACCCTTGTGGGTGTATGCCGGGATGGTATCGGTCGTGGTGACTGCCGCTCCATAGCTGCCGGAGCGCAGCGCATCGGCAGTGACCAGGATCTCAATCCCCTCGCTGTTATTGGTGGGGTACTGCCCCCATCCGGTGGTATCGCCTGTTTCAAACCCCGGATTTTCCATCAAATTATGCAGCTTATCCGTGACTGTCACGGCACACTCCGCAGTTTTCCCGCCGTCAACGGTGGTAGCGGTGATCACCGCCGTGCCCTCGGTCAGACCAAATACACGGCCGTTTTCCACACTTGCCACCTGCGGATCACTGGAGCTCCATGTCACCTGACGGTTGTCCGCATTTTCAGGCAGGACCGTTGCGATCAGGTCAAAGCGCTCATAGCGGTCCACCGTCTTTTGGGTCTGGCTGAGGGTCACAGACTCCACAGGCACCGCCGTATGGTTTTCCACCTTGATCTTGCAGACTGCCTTGATCTCGGGATGTCCCTCCACCGTGACGCTGATCTCCGTCTCGCCCTCACGGTTTGCCGTCACAAGACCGTTGCCATCCACACGGGCGATCTCATGCTCGGCGGCGGTCCATGTCATATCCATAGGCAGATCGGGGATCGCATCCAGAAGGGCCTTCAGCTGAAGGGTATCCCCCAAATTCATGACTGCCTCTGTTTTGTCCAGAGCCAACGCCTTGGGCACAGGCTTCACGTTGGGCTGACCGATTTTCACATCGTCAAACATCATGCCGGACACATCGCCTGCCAGAGAGGAATCCCCCCACTGGTCCCCAAGCTCCAGCTTGCTTATGCCGTTTACATCCTTGACCGTGTGGACCAATGTTCCGTCAATGTACATCTTGCAGTCGCTGCCACCGGAGAAATCCCACTTCAGCTCGTGCCAGCCCTCGTTCCTTGCCACATCGGTCACGATCCACTTGCTACCTTCACGGGCAATATACTTGCCTGCATTCTGCCGCACATTGACGCCCATTGCGATCCATTCCTGACTCTGGGCCCCCGCATTTGCAACTGCCACCACGCCGGTGTCCTTCGCCATGGTGTCATACATCCACAGGCTGACCTCAGCGGCCTGGGGTGCGGCAAAGCTGCGGCGGATGCCGTCCCTTGCCTCATCCAGTACATAGCTGTACCGTCCGGTATGGGCCTGCTGTTCTGTGTTGGTTGGCTTGCCGAACATCACGTCCCAACCCTCAAAATTGCTGACGCCGAAGCCCTCGTACAGTGTCACGTCCTCTGTATCCGAGGTGGTAAAGCTGAACACGTCACTGGTCGCACTGGTGCCGCCCAGACGGTTTTCGTAGGCCGTCACCCGCCAGAAATACTGGGTGGATTTCTTGAGCTTGGTGCAGACGGCCGAAGGCTCTGCGGCAGCCTCTGTCGCAGCAATCTCCTTGAATGCCTCGTCTGTGGCAATCTCCAGTTGATAGCTGCCTGCCCCATCCACAGGCTCCCATGCAAACTTCACACCGGCAGCAAGGTTTACCTCCGTCTCCTTGTCGGCAGGGGCCGTCAGTTGGGGTTTTGCAACCTCCATCCCCAGATCGGTGCGGTACGCATCCTTGTAAAGACCGCATTCCTCGGCCTTGAAGTGCTGATCCCCCATCAGCTTTTTGATGGCAGAATCCGCCTTTACCTGAAAATTCTTTCCTGCGGCGTTGACAAAGCCGATATCGGTGTCGGCCGGGTATTCTTCGTTTTGTTCCACCTTGCCCAGACTTCTGACACGCTCATTCACATTTCCGAAGGGGTTCCCCACGCCAACCATGATATTCTTTTGAATGGAGGCATTCTCCGGCTTCAGCGCATCCACACAGGCATCATAGGTCTTTCCGCCGTGGGTTCTCTTCTCCGTGCGCAGAGACATACTCATCAGCTCAGGGTATTGCTTTTCCCACTTGGCAGAGTCAAATCGGGGATCCGTTTTCAGCTTGTTCCACTCGGCATAATTGTTGCCGTCCGGCACCGAGCCCGCATTCACGGCCCAGCCCTCGCCGCGGCTGTCGTGCTGAACGCCCTTGCCGTTTCCGGAATTGAGCTGAATGTTGTTCTGGAAGCGGTTGTCCCGTCCGCCGCCCAGCAGCGCTGTGAGGCCGGGGATATTGACAAACAGGTTGTTGGTGATGATGCCGCCGCTGGTCATATCATCCAGATACACCGCAGCAGAGCCGGTCCCATGGGAGGTCACCAGATCGTGGATATAGTTGTTGCTGATCTCCACGCCCCGATAAGACCACGTGCGCACCGAGTAGATCGCGCCCACGTCCGAGGTCTCATAGCAGACATTAAAGATCTCGTTGCCCACGATCTTGTGGTCATTGCCGTCATAGCTGATTGCCATGTGCGGCGCATTATGGATGCGGTTGCGCAGAGCCTGATTTCCGGTACCGACCAAGGCCACCGCCGGAGAATAGGTCCGCTTGATCACGGAAAAGTCCTCAAAATCACAGTTTTCCACCCGATTGTTTCCGGGAGTCAGGGTGTAGCGGTCACCGCCGGCAAGATAAACACCGCCCTGACCCAGACGCACCATATTACAGCTCTGGATCACGTTGTTGCTGCCGCCGTGGGCGCCGGTATTCACCGCCTCGTACTGACCGAAAGCGGGGATCTGGCCGACCACCACCGCCTGCTGCCCCAGATCGCTGAAGGTGCAGCCTGCCACGAGCATATTGTGGCAGTCCTTCATCTGGATGCCGTGGCTGTTGCCCTTTGTGAAGTTCAGGTTCTTAAACCGGACATGCTGAACCTTCTCGGCCATGACAAAAGGCTTTCCCATCATGGAAAGCTCAATGGTGCTGTCGGTCAGATCCTTGGCAGGATACAGGTAAAGCTTTCCGCTTTCCCGATCCAGATACCATTCCCCCGGCTCATCGATCTCACAGAGCAGGTTGAAGGCATAGAACTTTTTAACATCACCGCCGCCTACACCGTAGCGGGATGGGTGCGTCGCAGTCATCTTCAGACCGCCGCCGTCCTTTTCAAGCTTGCTGATGGCGGTGCTGTCATCTGCATATGCCCAGCAGAAGTAGCCGGAAACCCACAGATCCTTTTCCTGACTCCACAGGTCATACTTTTCTCCCAGATCCTTCACCGTCCATACACCGCCGGGCTGCTTGATCCAGTTTTCTTCCCCCACCTTACAGGGGATTCTGGTGCCGCCGTTCTGCTTGGTGCATTCGGGGCAGGTCCCGTCGGGATTTGTCTGGTGGCTGCGGGGAACAAAGCCCTTGTCATGCACCTTGTCGATATTCACAAATCCCTTGTTAGGATAGCGGGCCAGAGTCTGGGCCTGCCCATCAACGGTGATGTTCAGCGCGCCGGCCTGAGCAGGCCATCCGTATCCGTTTTTGGGGATCGGGCTGAAGGTATCGATGCCCAGCTTGGTCTTGACATCAAACACCAGAACCTTGTCCCGGGCAGCCTCAGGCAGTCGGTTCCGCACTGCCTCGTCTGTCACCTTCTCAAATTCCGCTCCCTTTGCCTCGGCATTTCCGCTGATGGTGACCTTTTCCCCGGGATAGGCCTGATAGACAACGGGGCTGTCTGCGGTGCCGGAGTCCTGCTCACCCAGAACAAAGGACTCGGTCAGATATTTGTAGTCGCCCTGCCGCAGGTTGACGGTGATGCCTCCTGCGGGACGCTCCTTCATCTGGCGGATCTTATCCCGTGCGCCCTCCAGTGTTTTCAGCGGCGCATCCAGAGTGCCGGATGCGCTGTCATTGCCCTCCGGCGAAACATACAGCTGTGTTCCGGCTGCTTCTGCATGCACGCTGAGTCTCGGCATCATGCCGACCACCATACATGCTGCCAGAACGCCGCTGAGCATTTGTTTTACGACTTTCACAAAATCGCTCCTTTCACTTCCGAAGTTTTCGTTTCGTGCTGTGGATCATTCGTCTACCATACTACAAAAGACACTTAGAAAGTCTCAAGTGTAATTATCGGATCGTTCTCCAAATACCGTGTTCAAAATATCATCCCTCGTTTGAATTTAACCTCGTCTCCAAATGGCTGCATCACATTGCACAAAACCCATTCGTGAGATTTAGTGACTTTTCCTTAACGCTCCGGCTGCACGCTTCCCTCCCAAAGGCCTTACCGCCCTGTGCTTCACCGTGAAGCCGCACCATCGTTTTATCGATCTTCTTTTACCAATTTCGCAACTTTCAGGCGGATAATATCGATTAAAACGTAATTATTTAACTTTTTTTGAACAATTTACCAGAGATATTGCCCTTTGGACGATCTGTGATATAATGGCGAAAAAGTCACATTTGTGACAGTTCATTTTTACATAAAAAGGAGTTTCATCTCATGTTGAATCAAAATACAATCGACATTATCAAAAGCACCGTCCCTGCCCTGCAGGCCCACGGCGTAGAAATCACCACCGTGTTCTACAAGAACATGTTTGAGCAGAACCCCGAGGTCAAGGAGCTGTTCAACATGGAAAAGCAGAAGTCCGGCGAGCAGCCCAAGGCTCTGGCAACCTCCATTCTGGCAGCCGCCCAGAACATCGACAATCTGGAGGCCATTGCTCCCGTTGTCCGAAAAATCGGCGAAGTGCATTGCAATTGCAACGTCAAGCCCGAGCATTACCCCATTGTCGGCAAGCATCTGCTGGGCGCCATCAAGGAGGTTCTGGGCGATGCCGCAACCGACGAGATCCTGAACGCATGGGCCGAGACCTATCAGGTTCTGGCAGAGATCTTCATCGGCACCGAGCAGAAGATCTACGCCTCCAAATAATCCGTGCGATCCTTCATCATATAGCAAAACCGTCCATCCGGGGAGTTCCCTCGGATGGACGGTTTTTTACGTACGGGGCAGGGAAAATCCGCTCCCCCCAAAAACGGTCACCCCACGAAAACGTTGTGGGGTGACCGTGTGTTTTATTGGACCGTAAAGGTAGATTTTACGATTCCTGTGGACAAATCAAAAGCGATGTCATAGGTTCCTGCTGTCAATACGCTTGCCTTGCGCTTGATAACCGTAATGGAAATCTTATTAGGCTCGGTACTGCTGCTAGACACCTGAAGGTCTCTGTTGCCAGTATAGACAACAGAACTCCCCTGCTGCTGTATCCTGATAAATTCACTGGAAACGAAACCATCCTTAAACTTATCATTGAAATACACATTTATAATGGTGCGCTCCTGTCCCATAACTGTCCCCTTGGTCAGTTCGATCTTCTCAATCGTGACTTGATCCTCGGGGTTTACAGGCGGTTGAGGCTCAGGCTCGGGGGCAGTCTCTGCCGGAACACGAACATGATCGACAAAGCCGATACGATTGCCGAATTTGTCCTCTACCACATACCAGATGTGGGTCGTGGATGCGTCAATGCCCTCCAATTTCAGTTGGGTCTTGCCATAGGTAAACTCTACCTGCTTGCCCTTTTCAACCAGTTCAGCGGGCTTCATGTCAGAAGCGCCCCCATGGGCCTTTGCCATGGGCAGATACCACATGGTGCCGTCCTCACTTGCGTTGAACTCGAAGAAGGCTTCGGTTGCGGAAGTACGGGTCACAACTCTCCCGGTCAGGTCGGGCGCAGTCAGATCAACGAAGAAGCGGTGTCTGCTGACGGACTTGTCGCTGTATGTCAGGATGACCGTGTAATGGTTCATATCCTTGAAGAAGTAGCGATCCTGCATATGGATGCGGTACTCGGTTTCACTCCGCTTTTCCAGTCTGCCCAGATGCAGCTGCGCATTGGCAGGGCAAAGCACCGTGAAATTCTCAATGGTCAGCGTCTCAGGAGAGGGTGCGCTCAGGGTGATATCAAAATATGCATACTGAGAAAGGACCTGATATGCCTTTGCAGAGGTGATCTTCACTGCATTCTCAACAGGCTGCACGGGCGCTTGGGCAGCGATCTTCACCGGTCCCTGCACCAGAGACTCCTTGCCGGACTCCTCCACTGCCACATAATACACCTCATAGGCCACATTTTCCTGCAAATTGCGGATGCGGACCGTATTGGAATGGAGGTTCAGCGTAGTCTTTTCACCATTCTGCTTCACATCCTCGGCAGTGGGGCCCCCCCTCTGCATCATACGGGAAAGGAGATTGGCAGGGGCCTCCTGAACCAGATAGTAGAACTCGCCCTGTACATCGGAGACAAAAACGAACTCCGCATTACCCTCGTTGATGCGCTCAGCCACGGGGCTGGTGATGGAAGGTGCATCCGTGCGAACCTCAAAGACCTTGCTGACGGTGATCCCCTCTGCAACATCCATGTAGATTTCGTACTCGTTATCTCTATAATATGCGGTGGTGATCTCGTAGACCTTGTTGTCCTCTGTCTTGACCGACAGGATAGTCATATCCGCGCCGCCGCTGTTGCAAAGAATCGAAATGTTCTTATCAGTCAGGGCATTCTCCGTAGGCATATTCAGTGTCACAACTACCTTGCCGGGCTCGGTCTGAACACGTTCAATTTCGAACACAGGACGGGCAGGCTCTGTGGCCTCCGGCTCAGTAGGCTTGGGAGGTTCAGTGGGTTTTACGGGTTCGGTAGGCTTTACAGGCTCGGTGGGCTTCACAGGCTCGGTAGGCTTCACGGGCTTGTTGGGTTTCACAGGCTCAGTGGGCTTTGCGGGCTTGTTAGGCTTTACAGGCTCAGTGGGCTTTGCGGGCTTATTGGGTTTCGCAGGCTCAGTGGGCTTTGCAGGCTTTGCAGGCTTTTCATCCTTTTCCGGCTCACTCGGCTTTGTTTCCTCCGTCTCCTTCTGGGCCTGATCGTCCTTCTTTTTCAGATTGATCAGGATGCCCTCGGAATCCATCTTCTCTACCTCACCATCGATTTGGATCTTGGAAGAAACCGCCTCAGCGGAGACATGCATGGCTTCCACCTTGCCCTGAATGGTGATTTCCGACTCGGATTCCACCTCCAGCTTCTGGATCGTTCCGTTCAGCTCCAGCTTGGTGTGGTTTTTCAGCGTTGTCTGATCGATGGTGGTTTTCTCATCCACCACGATGCGGACCTGAGAATCCTTTTTATCCGCGATCATGGATTCGATGTCAGATGACTCGATATGGATGGAGTGGTCGCCGCCGCCATAGACATACACATTCTTGGCCGTCACATTGCGCAGCGTCACATCTCCATCACCAACGGCTGCGGAAATGGTGATCTCATCCGCCGTCATATTTTCCAGAACTGCGCCGTCTGAATTGACCGTCACCCGGTCATACTCTCCCTTGTATGCGCCTGCCAGATCGATCACCAGATCGTTCTCCTGTGCGACGATGGCATCGTTGGCGCCGTCTGCCGGCTTATCGCCGCCAAACAGGAATACCGCAGCCGCGACAAGGACACATAGGGCCGCAGCGCCTGCCGCAAGGCCGGTGATAAGCTTTATGTTTTTCTTTCCCTCCATAAATTTCTCCTTTTTATTAATGTATTATGAACTTTCATGTGATGTATCGACATTTTTCAAAAAAATGCCGAAAACACGGGGAAATTTGTCACATAGATGATACCAGAAAAAGCCGCCGATTACAACATGAAATTTAACATTTTTCAGATTAGATTAAATTACATCCGTTTTTCACCATATTCCCCTTCCAATTGGGGCATTTCTCAGAAATCTGCACAAATAAAAAAGGAGACTGTGCCGAAACACAGCCTCCCTCCGCAGGGACTTATTGAATAAGTTTCCTAATCACCCCTTCTGTTGTACATGAGATATCCGACAGAACTCTGCAAATCAGGCATTATGATCAGCCTTCGTTCCACTGCTGAACCTGCCGGCTCAGCCACTGGCACCATGCATCCACGCCTTCGCCGGTTTTCGCGCTGATCGGGAATATCTTCAGATCGGGATTGCGCTTCAATGCATATTCCCGAACCTTTTCCAGATCAAAGTCAAAATACGGCAGCACATCGATCTTATTGATGATCAGGGCATCGCACACCGTGAAGATCAGCGGGTATTTCAGGGGCTTGTCATGGCCCTCCGGCACAGACAGGATCACCACATTCTTCACCGAGCCTGTGTCGAATTCTGCCGGACAAACCAGATTGCCTACATTCTCCAAAATCGCCAGATCCACATCGGCGGTGTCCAGCTCCCGCAAGCCCTGACGGGTCATATCCGCATCCAGATGGCACATCCCCCCGGTGTGAAGCTGAATGGCCTTGACTCCGGTGGTGCTGATGGTTTCGGCATCCACAGAAGAATCAATATCCGCCTCCATGACCCCGATACGCATCTGATCCTTCAGCTTTTCAATGGTGCGCATCAAGGTGGTCGTTTTGCCGCTGCCGGGAGAGGACATCACATTTAAAAGAAATGTCTTTTCCTGTTTCAGCTGCTCTCTGAGCCGAGCTGCATCTGCATCGTTATCTGCAAAAATGCTCTGCTTGATTTCAATTACCCGAACATCCTTCATCTGGAATCACCTCATCGTAAGAATTTTTTACAGACCGTTGACCTTCAGATTTTTCCGGTACTCGGAAAGCTCTGTGTACATTTCCTGCTTCAGGGGGTTGCGGTGTGTCCTGACGATGCAAATCACCTCATAGACAAATACACCTGCATTGAATATCAGTGCCGCCGCGCTGAGAACCGTCCATGCCGTGGGGCTGTATGTGGGTGTGATGCCAAACACCGGCATTGCCTGATAATCAACCGCCAGAGAGAACATCCCGAACAGCGCCAGCGTTTGGGCTCTATGCTGAAGCCAGACACCGGGTTTTATAAAGAATTCTGCAACGGTACAGCTGAGGACCAGTGCCACACCTGCATACATTGCACGGGTGGTAACGCAGTTATAGCAGTAGGCAATGTTCCAAAGATCATATGCAACGATCCAGAACCACAGCTGATCCGGCCAGACCATATCCCTCGTCTTGGTATTCGACACCCGAATCCCCATCCATCCGGTCAGGGTCAGCAGCAGGAACACGCCTGCCGCCGCGTTCATCAGGTTCCAGGGGCCGCCCAGCAGGGTCAGACCGGCCGCATCCGTAGTCATGGTCTTAAAGGTCATATAGACCTCGATGTCCCGATAGATCGCTTCCAGAATATTGATCGCCAGAATCGCCACCGGAAAATACCACGCAAACTTGTTTTTACCCAACTTGGTGTAGCGGATCAGCATGAAGCCTATGACACCCAAAAGCGCCGAATAGGTCTTTAGCACGCCGAACCAAGTCTTACTGGAGGGACTTCCTACCACCTTGGCAGCGATCAATCCCACCAAAATGATCGGAAGCACACAGTACATGAATACAGACAGCTTCTTACTGTGGCGTGTGACCTCATTCAAAATCACAAGCGCCGCCACAAGTGCCGCAAAGCCGAGTATCGTCAACAGGGAATATCCTTCAAAAAAGAATCCCATAACAGCCTCCCTTTCTCTTTTACAGCATGATCTCTACATCACCAATGGGATATGCCTTGCAGGAGTGGATGTAGCCATACTTTTCATCCGCATAGCGGCGCAGCATGCCGCGAGCCATAAACACATTGCCGGAGACCAGCTTCACACGGCACAGGCTGCACTCACCGCTGCGGCAGCATACATTGACACGTACACCGGCACGCTCCAGCGCAACCAGAATGGATTCGCCGGACTTTGCATCGATGACACGGTCGCCGACCTTCAGCTTGAACACCTCACTGCCGGTCAGCTCCTTGGGCCAGCCGGGCTCGTTCTGGATATCACGGCGGGCACCGAACATCTCCCGTCGCACCTGCTTCTCAGGCACACCCAGAGCAGCCAGCTCCTTCTGGCAGAAATCGTTCATGACCTGAGGGCCGCAGATATAACTGGTGCGCTCCATGAAATCGGGCACGATACGGGCGATAAGCTCCTTGTTCAGGAAGCCGGTTTCTCCCGTCCATCCCTCCACAGGATCAGAAACCACCAGATGATAGCGGAAGTTGGGATACTGGGCGGCATAGGCAGAAAGCTCCTCGTGATAGAGAGCTGCCTCGGGGCTGCGGCAGCCGTACAGCAGAACCACATCCCGATCCAGAGCTGCATCCAGAATTTCTCTGGTCATGCTGAGCAGGGGCGTGATGCCGCTGCCGCCGGCAAGGAACAGGGACTTTCTGCTATGGAATACGGGCTGAAAACGGAACACACCGGCAGGGCCGTTGGCCGTAAAGCGGTCACCCACCTTGACCCGGTCGATGAAGTAATCCGACACAAAGCCCTGCGGAATCCGTGCCACGGTGATCTCATAGTACGCTCTCTGTCTGGGAGAGGAGGAGATACTGTACGGACGGCTGGTGCGGACGCCGTCGATCACGGTAAACAGGTTGATATACTGACCCGCCTCAAAAGGAGGCAGATAGCCGTCCTCGGACACAAAACGAATGATCTTGGCATTCTTTCCGGTATCGATCACCGCATTGACCACCAGATTCAGCTCCTTGCGGTGCAGCGTCTCTGCGGCAGATGCCACCGGTGCAGCGCTGATCTTATCCGGGGATACATTGCGCATGACCCGGATGTTTTCTAAAACTTCTTCGCCGTGAACCAATGTTCCCAGCAGGGTTTCTTTGATATTCTTAGCCATGTGTTATACCTCCTGAGCGATCTTGGATGCGACGCCGTCTGCATATGTATAGTTGGGACCAAAGCCGCAGGCATTGACCCAGCCGCTGGCAAATTCCAGATTGGGGATCTTGCTCTCTGCGGGGAAGAAGAATACAGACTGCATCAGATCCTGCTCATAGCCATAGATCGCTCCGCCGGGGTGGCCCAGATAGCGCATATGGGTCAGAGGGGTCGCAACCTCCATTTCCTCGATGTGGGCTGTAATGCCGGGGTACATTTTTTCCAAACGGGCGACGATGCGCTTGCCTGCCTCATACTTCTTCTCGTAGTACTGCTCAGGCGTCAGCTTCTCCCACTCGGTGGAATACTTCAGGGTGCCTGCTGTGATCACACTGGTGCCGGGAGGCGAAACAGTGGGGTCATCCACGGTATAACAAGTAGCAACCAGAGGATCGTTTTCAGGCAGCAGCTTATAGGCATCCTGAAAATCCTTGTTTGCATCCAGACTCTCATAGTTCAGGGTAAAGGAGGTGTTAAAGCCGATCTCCTCCGGGGTGCAGTCCAGACCGATGAAGCAGGTCAGGGCAGAAATACCCACCGTATAGGGCTTGAGATATTCTCTTGCACTTTCGGGAACCTCCTCGGGCTTCAGCAGATTGCCATAGGTCGCCAGCGGAGAAATGTTGGAGATGATCTTCTTTGCCCGATATTCTTCGCCATGCTCATCCACAACACCCACGGCCTTGCCGTTTTCCAGAATAATGCGCTGAACACCGCAGTTCAGCCGGACCACGCCGCCATGGCGCTGTGCCGCCTCCATGATGGCCTGATTCATCATCATGGAAGTACCGCGCAGGTAGTAAGGCTTGGTTTCCAGATAGAAGGTGGTGCATTTTGCCAGAATGGAGAAGGGGAATCTCGTAGGCGGCATGCCCATGAAACACCAATATGCACTCAGCGCAAGCTGCAGCTTCGGCTCTGTGAAGAATTCATCCAGAACCTCTTGGGTGCTTTTCAGACCATATTTTGCAAGATGCGGATACATCTTGGGGAAGCCGGTTTTCATGATCGCCTTCTTCAGGGCACCGGGCTCGCCGCTGCTCTGTGCGCTCTTTGCAGCAAAGGCTGCCGCCTCATCACAGAAGTGATAGACCGCATCAAAGTACTTCGTCACCGCCTCTGCCTGTGTGGGGAACTGCTTGCGCAGGAACGCCTCACAGGCCTTTCTCTCGCAGGGCAGGCTGATACCGGTGCCATCGGGGAAATTCACACGGTACAGCTCCTTGATCTGGATCCAGTCGATCTCATCCAGAATCCCATAGCGTGCAAACTGCTCACGCAGGGGACCGGGGTTTTCCGGTGTGCCCATGTGGGACAGCTGGTGCAGCGCTACTTCAAATTCAAAGCGGCCGCGCCGGAAGCTGGTGCCGCAGCCGCCGGGAATGTTGTGCTTTTCAAAGAGGATGACGCTTTTTCCTTTTTCAGCCAGCGTCGCAGCAGCGGCCAAGCCTCCGTTGCCTGCGCCGATGACGATTACATCATATTGGTTCATGGAAATCTCCTTTCAAAATCAGTTGCCGGAAATCATAAAGGGGGAATATGTGTATGTGATGCCGCCGTTTTGCATCATCAGGATGATACAGGCGGCGATCAACGCAAGATTGATGAGCATGCAGACGATCTGCACATTGCAGCCCTTGGTCCATTTTACGAATCTGTCAAACCGCTCGTTGAAGAACTCGTTTTCAAACCAGCTCTTTGCTGCGATCTGCATCCATCCGCCGATGGCCAGAGAATTTGCACGAAGCAGCAGCCACATGCCGATGCCGCCGTATTCTCCCAGACCCATCGTGCAGACAGAGCCGATCAGCGGTGCGCTGAGGAAGCCCACATGCATCAATGCCACAGAGGAAGAAAATTCGTTGGTGACGAAGATCCAGTTCCAGATGGTATAGGCGATGGCATACATGATGGTGATCGCAGGCAGTGCGCCTCTTGTAAGATAATAATTGCCGAAGGGTGTGTCGTTCTGCCACAGACCCCGCAGGGTAATGACGCCCAGTGCCACCGCAAAACCGGAGATGGCATTGTAATACTTCTTGTAGCGCACAAGATCGGTGAATGTTGCCTCCAGAATGTTGACGATCAGCGCAAGCATAATGAAGTCCACATAGACCTGCGGATTAAAAAACCGCAGCGCTGCAAAAACCACCAGAATCCGCATGACCAGCAGCGTCGTCAATTTCATTCGCTCAAAGAACACGGGTTTTGAAAACAGCAGTACAAGGATCGACGGAATCACGATCAGGGGGACATTGCCATATACGGGGAAAAATCCGGCCAGAATTGCCATGCCCGTAATGGCAGCTGTGAACATGACCCATTTCACAATGATCTCTACACGGGTATTTGCTTTTATGGTTTCCATGGATATGCCTCCTAATAAAATTTTTATTGCCGCACTAGCAGCCAAGGATCTCTTTGATCATCAGCTCCCGCCCACTCAGGGCCGTCAGATGCGCTCCCCCGCATTTGGGGCATTTCAGATCGTTCTGCACGGCATTGAACTGCTCACCGCAGTCATTGCACCGTGCAATGCCGGGAACCATTTCAAGCTCCAGCTCCGTCTGCTCCATAAAGGTCTTGTAGACCGCAGCCGGATAGCAGGATCTCAGATATTCGGGCAGTACGCCGGACAATTCTCCAACCTGCAATACCACCCTTTCGATTTTCTCCAGCTTTTCTTCCTGCGCAACGGTTTCAATGGTCTTGACCATTGCACTTAATAATCCCAATTCGTGCATGATATACCTTAATCCTTCTTGCCCAGAGCATGCACTGCGATCTTGCCGGTGCGCTTGACCGCATACTTGGCAACCGCCATGGGCAGCTTCTCGAACACAGGTGCAAACTCGTTGTAATTGCGCTTCAGAGAGATTGCATCGAACTTACATTTCGTTGTACACTGACCGCAGCCGACACACATATACTCATCCACCTGAACGGCACCGCAGCCCAGACAGCGTTCCGTTTCCTTGCGCATCTGCTCCTCTGTGAAGGTGACACGGGAATCCTTGAATGCCTTCTTTTTGGTGTCGGTGTGACCTGCCTTCTGACGGGGCGTGCGGTCGTAGCTCTCAATGATGACATTTTCCTTATCCAGCATGTGATACTCCCGACGGTCACGTCCATAAACAAGGCTTTGACCGGGCTGTACAAAGCGGTGGATGGAGATCGCCGCCTGTTTGCCTGCCGCGATGGCATCGATGGCAAAGCGAGGGCCGGTGTACACATCGCCGCCTACAAAAATATCAGGCTCTGCCGTCTGGTATGTCAGCGCATCTGCAATGGCTGCCCCATTGGGCTTGCGCTCCACCTTAGAGCCTGCCAGCAGATCGCCCCAGACGATGCTCTGGCCTACGGACAGCAGCACATGCTCCGCCTCCACCAAAACGGTGTCATTTTCGTCGAATACAGGGGCAAACGCTCCCTTTTCATTAAATACACTCAGGCACTTTTTAAAGATGACACCTGCAACCTTGCCATCCTTGACCACGATCTCCTTGGGGCCGTAGCCGTTATGGATGCCGATGTTCTCTTCCAGAGCCTCAGCGATTTCCTCAGGAAGTGCAGGCATTTCATCCCGCTGCTCCAGACAGTACATATCCACCGCCGAGGTTTCCGTGCGGACTGCTGCTCTTGCCACATCGATGGCAACATTGCCGCCGCCGATCACGATGGTCCTTCCGGTGAGTGCAGGGACATTGCCCAAATTCACCTCACGCAGGAAGTCAACGCCTGCAACAACGCCCTCAGCATCCTCCCCGGGCAGGTTCAGTCTGCGACCTGCCTGAGCGCCGATCGCCAGATAGAATGCTTTATAGCCTTCCTCACGGAGCTGCTGCAAGGTCACATCCCTGCCCACCTCGATGCCGGTGCGGAACTGAACGCCCATCTGGCGCAGCACCTCGATCTCAGCCTCCACCACGTTCTTTTCCAGACGGAAGCCGGGTATCCCCAGCATCAGCATGCCGCCGAGCTTGGGCTGCTTTTCAAAGACCGTGACCTGATAGCCGTCGATGGCCAGATAATAGGCGCAGCTCAGACCCGCAGGTCCTGCACCCACAACGGCAACGGGAATGCCGTAGTCATGGCGCTTTTGGGGGATGTAGCGGGTGGCCTCGTTCATATCCTGATCAGCAATGAACTTCTTGATCTCATCGATTGCAATGGGCTCATCAATATCACCGCGGGTGCATGCAGATTCGCAGCTGCGGGGGCAGATGCGTCCGCACACTGCCGGGAAGGGGTTTTCCTTCTTGATCAGCTCCAGAGCCTCTGTATATCTGCCCTGTGCCGCCAGCTTGATATAGCCCTGTACCGCAATATGCGCAGGACATGCAGTCTTACAGGGAGCCGTGCCGCTCTCTGCCACATCCTTTCGGTTTTCCCGGTAATCCACATTCCAGTTCTTTTCCGTCCACTTATGGTCACGAACCTTGTCGTAGGTCTTTTCGGGGATCGGGGTTTTGGAACATAGCTTCTGCCCCAGACGAAGGGCATTGGTGGGACAGTTTTCCACACACTGGCCGCAGGCAACACAGTTATCCCGGTTCACCTGAGCCGTATAGTTGGAGCGAATGGCATCCGGCGCATTGAACATGGTCGCAACACGCATGGCAAAGCAGGAGCAGGAGCAGCAATTACAGATCGCCGCAGATTCACCCAAGCCCTCGATATTGGGCATCTGGTGCATCAGTCCGTTTTCCTCAGCCTTGCGCAGGATCTCCATGACCTCTTCCCGGGTGACCTGACGGGCTCTTCCGGTGCGGATATAGTACTCAGCGCCGGTGCCCATCTGGATACACATGTCCTGCTCCAGATGTCCGCAGCCCTGCCCCAGTACACGGCGTGACTTCCGGCAGGAGCAGTCTGATACCGAAAAGGTGTCGTATTTGTCCAGATAATAGGAGATCTTCTCATAGGGGACTGCCTGCGCATCGCTTGTGATAGCCGTCTCAATGGGAATGACACGCATCATACCCGTACCCATGGGCAGATTCGGCGCAATGCCGGAAATGCGAAGTCTAGTATATTCCTCAAATGCTTTGCCGATCTGCGGGAATCTTGCCAGCTGATCCTTGTTGTTGACCATCATTTCCAAGATACCGGGGGCAAAGATCTGCACCATAAAGACTTCCTCACCCTTTTCGTTGTGAAAGACCTTACATACACCGATCTGCGCCAATTCCATCAGGAGCCTTGTGGCTTCCTCCAGACTTTTCCCGCATTTTTTTGCCACATATGCCGCCGTGCGTTCCTTGCGCAGTCCCAAGGTCAAGGCAACATCCGCCTGCTCATCCGAAACAACGCACTCCAATGCATAATACTCCGGCGCATTTTCGTCGATGGTGTTAACCATTCCCGTCAAACCGCCAACCATCTTCGCCAGTTTCACGATCTTCGGTCTTAACTCCATTTCGTTCTCTCCCTTTCCTTTTTACGGATTATTTATTTTGGTAGGCATCTACCAATAAATCACAAAACTGATACAGTCTGCCGCAGGCCATCCGGTCATACTGCTCGCTGTGCGCTCCACCAATTGCCAATTTCTGTATCAAACCCAGCAGCGCATCATAGGTGTTGTAATACAGACTCTCTATATCCCCATCCGAACGCACGGTGCCGTCCTCCATGCCTTTTCGGATCGCAAGTGCCAAGGGGCCGGTGCTGTCACCAAAGGCTGTCGGCGGTGTGCCGCCCAACAGCTGGGATTTTCTGCATCGGCTCAAATAGCCCTCTGCCTCGTGGACAAATATCATTTCCTGCCGGTTCGTCAAAAACAGATTGGCATATCCGTAAAGAATGCGCCGGATCTGCTCCAATCCGCTCAGTGCCGAACACAGCTCCTTCCATTCAGACCCCTCTGCCTGCTCCATAGCCTGCTTCCAAAAAAGCAGTGCTGTCTCCAAGACCAGGTCTGCTTTCGTGTCAAAATACCGATAGACGCTCCTCTCTGTCACACCGGCTCTTTGGGCAATATCCGTCATTGTAGAGGCTTCGATTCCCTTTTCCACAAAGCAGCGCAGTGCATAGCCGATCACACGGCTCCGGTTGATTTCCCTGCGTGAGGATTTTTCGTAAGAATTATTTTGCATATTTTTTACCGTTTGTTTAAAATTGTCAGTCTAACTGACAATTTAACTATACGATATTTTTATATCGTTTGCAAGTTTTTCGTCATCCTCTTTGCGTAAAATTTTGCGAAAAATTTTTAGTAATACTGCACAAATTGTTCCGCATTGTCGTTTTCCTGTTCACAAAATCCCCCCTATTTCATTTTCTATGCGGCTGTCCGCAGAAGATGCACCGGATATGTATCCACTTCCATTTATGTCTGATTACAGCAAAAACCGCCCCTAACAGGCGGTTTTTACAATCCAATTATTCGATCCCCGTCCTTACAGCAGGGTCTAACCTTTGATGAACAATGCCCCGCCTGTCTTGCAAACAGGCGGGGCATCACATGCGATATTCAGGGATAATCAGATTCTTTTACTGAATAGCTCCATATCGGAGATCAGGGCAATCTTGTAGGTCCCATCCTCCTTAGTCAGAATGATGTTGCTCTCACGGTTCTCATCAGAATCTAGAGCTTTTATTACAGTACTGGAAGCGCTAATATCATACGTAAAATTCAAGAAAACTGCTTTATCGGTAATATAAACACATTCCTTTTCCGGGTTTTTCTGGAAACCTCTTACTGCATGCTCTACATATTGACCTCTTTCCCCAATAAGCTTGAAGGAACTGATCACATCATTGGCATAGCTGGAATTTGCAGTGGAGGAGAAGTACTGCAGCAGCTTAGAGCCGTCACTGCCGGCTACAAACTCCTGATACATGCTATTCCACATATCCTTAACGGCATTGAGTGCCTCATCCAGTTCACCATCTTCAAGCTTCGGTGCCAGAATTGCAGGTGTTTCCTCATTGTTGCTGCTGGGCATTGCTTCTATTGCAAGATCAAAGGCCTCGCTTGTGACCCTCAGCTCTTTATTGGCTTTACCGATCGCCTTGATGATATACAGCTCCTGCTGCTCGTTGATGCCGGTTTTCCTGACAAAATAGGATCTGTCAACAGCCTGCCCATCAATGGTCAAGGCACTACCGCCGGGGACGATCACATGATAATTCACCTCGTACAGGTCAGGATCTTCAACCACCCACTTATTTTCCTTGTTAAGGACCAGATTCAGATCAAAGGATGCAAGCTCCTTGCCATCCTCACTGCACAGGGCCACCCGAACCTGAGCAACATCCATTTCCTTCTGAACATCGGACACAGAGGTATAGACCGTCTTGCCGGCGTGGTCGGCAATGGTGGAATACTTGCTGCGGGGAATTGCAAAGTTAAAATCTGTCTCAGAAATAAAGGGGCTGTTCTCCATGTTCATCAGTGCACTCAGAGCCTTATACTGGTTGGTTGCAACAGCAAGGATAAACTGAGAGGCCGTCGAGGCCGGTGAATTTTGGTTCAACTCAAAATTGGTCTCCACACCGGTCTTATCCGCAGGGATCGTAAAGGGTGTCCCCTTCAGTGCGCCTTCTTCTGTCTGGGGTGCAGTCGCATTTTCAGGCTTGGAGGCTTCCTCCACAAAAGATGTGCTGGGGGTTGTGCTGTCAATGTCAAAGGAAGCGCCGTTATCATCAGGGGTTTTTTTACATGCTGCCAGCGTTCCCAACATCGAAACAGCAAGAAGGAATGTAACTGTTTTCTTCATAGCTTTTTCTTGCGGACAAGTAAAGGATACACTTCAAATAATCCGCTTTTCTCCTTTCAAATATATTCATCATTATAATATCATTTTCCTAAAAACGCAACATTTATTTTATGAAATTTTCATATTTTCTTAATATTCATGAATATTAAGAACTTTTTATCCATTATTTATTTTGTATTCATATACTTCATTTTTATCAATTATATTCTTAATTCTTATTAATCTTATTTTCTCGTTTTGTGATCGATCGGCATTCCCTTTTATCAGAAATCACTTCTGAGGCAAGATAATTAAGCGCCCAAAAAAGGGACAGGACGATGAAAAATCGTCCTGTCCCTGATTCGTTGGTTCTCAGACCGGAGCCGGAAGCTCTGTTTCCGGTCGGGGAAGTGCCGTCATGCTGTGCAGGCTTATGCCCAGTGTAGACAGATTGTGCATGGTGGCAGAAGCCGCCGGCGACAGGATGCCGAATACACCCAGTCCGATCAGCATTCCGTTAAAGCCAAGCACAAAGCGGTAATTGAAGCGGATACGCTTCATCAGCTCCATGGAGATCTGACGCAGGCGAACCAGCTCCCAGAGATTTTCTCCGGCAATGGTAATATCCGCGATCTCCTGTGCAATGGCTGCGCCGTCGCTGATGGCGATACCCACATCGGCCTCCGACAAAGCCGGAGAATCGTTGATGCCGTCACCCACCATCACAACGGTATGGCCCTCTCTGCGCAGTCGGGCCACATACTGGGCCTTATCCTCCGGCAGGACCTCTGCACAGAATGTATCCACCCCCACCTGATGGGCGATCACAGCGGCGGTGCGAGCGCTGTCACCGGTCAGCATGACCGTTTTCTCAACACCCATCCTCCGCAGGACCGAAAGCACTCCGGCAGCCTCCTCACGCAGGGGATCGACAATGCAGATCACCGCCGCCAGCTTTCCGTCAATGGCAAGATACAGGTGGGAAAATTCCGCCGGAAGGTTGTCGAACTTTTCCTGCTCCTGCTGAGGGATGACGCAGTTTTCATCCTCAAATACAAAGTGGGCACTGCCGATCAGCACACGCTCCTGCCCCACCTTGCTGACAATGCCGTGGGCGACGATGTACTCCACCTTGGAGTGGTACTCCTCGTGCTTCAGCCCCCGCTGTTTTGCCTCCTCCACCACGGCATTTGCCATGGAATGAGGGAAATGCTCCTCAAGGCAGGCAGCCAGACGCAGCATCTCTGCCTCCTCATATCCGCCGAAGGGGATCACCTTTGCCACCTTGGGGCAGGCCCGGGTCAAGGTCCCCGTCTTGTCAAAGACGATGGTGTCGGCCTTGGCGATGGCCTCAAGGAATTTTCCGCCCTTGACCGTAATATGCTCCTTGCCCGCTTCACGCATGGCAGAAAGCACCGTCAGCGGCATGGCAAGCTTCAGCGCGCAGGAGAAATCCACCATCAGCACAGACAGGGCCCGGGTCACGTTTCTGGTCAGGATCAGGCTCACCGCACTGCCGATCAGGGTGTAGGGCACCAGCTTGTCTGCCAGATTGGTGGCACGGCTCTCCGTGGCGGACTTCATCTGCTCAGACTGCTCGATCATGGTGATGATCTGATCGTAGCGGCTGCGTCCGGAGGCCTGACGGACCTCGATGACGCACTCGCCCTCTTCGACGACGGTGCCTGCATACACGGGACTGTCCAGATGCTTGGGCACCGGCACGGACTCGCCGGTCATGGATGCCTGATTGACCATGACCTCGCCCTCGATGACCACACCGTCCACCGGAATGACACCGCCCACACGGACCACCACCTGATCCTCAGGCTGCACCTGAGAAATGGGCACCAAAACCTCGCCCTCCGGCGTGCGCAGCCAGACCCGGTCCACATTCAGGGACATGCACTGGGCCAGATCCTGAATGGATTTCTTTCGGGTCCAATCCTCCAACAGCTCGCCCAGCTCCAACAGCAGCATCACAGAGCCTGCCGTGGCAAAGTCCCGCCGGATCAGGGAAATGCCGATGGAGATGCCGTCGAGCAGCTCCACCTTCATCTCCCCCTTCAGCAGGCAACGAAGTCCTCTGCCGATGAAGGGGATGGCATGCCACAGGATTCTGGCAATGCGCAGAGGGGCAGGAAGAAACAGGGTCGTTACCGCCTTGGCGGCAAGCTTTGCCACCAATTTCTCCTGAAATTCCCGATTCAGCTCCCTGCCGCTGTGTACCGGCAGGGTCACGCTGCCCTCAGCTTCCGTCCACGAAAACCGCCGCACCGCATCAAGGATTCGGCTTCTGTCTCCCTGATACCAGATCACGATGCATCTGGTGCGCTCATGCACCGTTACACGGACCACGCCGCTGGTTTTTTGAAACCAAGCCTCAAGCAGATCCGCCTGCTTCAGGCTCATCTGCTTCTGCTGAAACCGAAAGCGGATACGCCCCTTGCTTTCGTGTTCAATGATTGCATTCATAAAGTTCCTCCGTAAAAAAAGGAGCCGCCACATGCGACCCCTTTTCCTGTCTGGTTAATTATTCTTCCTCACAGCCGCAGACCTGAGCGTTTGCTGCCTCTGCCGCTTCCTTTGCAGCACGCTCCTCGTTCAGATCCTTTGCAGCTGCCAGAATGTCCTCTGCATTTTCCTGAACGGTGGTCACGGTCTCCATCACAGAGTCCTTCATCCGCAGACCTGCAGCGGTCATGTGGGTGTAAACCTTCTTTGCATCCTTGCTGGTCAACAGCTTGATGCCCACGGAGCCAAACAAAGTGCCGCCTACAAAGCAGGCCATTTTCGTATATTTGTGCATAATCAATCTACCCTTTCTAAATATGCTTACTTATGCTTGTAGCCGGTGATCATGACCATAGCCATGCAGATCACAGCTGCCCATGCCCAAAAACGATGTTGCTTCATGCGAATCCCCCCTTTTGGTACAAGGAAATGTTCGAATAAGCTTTGTTTTTTCAACAAAATTCTCTGTTTTTATATTGTAGCACACAGGGTCAGGGTTTGACAATACTAATCATCTCTCAAAATATCAATTTTTCCCTATCCATTTTAGGCCGTTCTACCGCAATCTGCATAAAAATCCACCTTTCCGATGAAAATCCCCCACCGGAGGATATCCGTCCCGCTCCTCTGCCTGAAATCCACAGGTCTCCCTCGGCGGCTGCAAAACTTTTTTAAGGTATCCATTTGACAGATTCAAAGATATTTGTTAGAATATGGTGAATCATCAGAGATTATCTCGGGTCCATGCCCCTCTGCTGGTTTGTTTTGCGTTCCGCCCCCGTGGCGTGCGCAGCCGCATTTTCCCCGCGATATGCCCGGTAAATGCAGCACGTCCATCGAATTGTATTTAACGGATATCTCAATGCAGAAAATGGAGTACTTATGAAACATTATCACAAGATCTTTTCCGGAGTGCTTGCAGCGTCCATGCTCTTCACCGCCATTCCCGGCGTAAGCGCCGCCTCCTCTCTGGAAATCAAAAACAAGATCAGCGATCTGGAGCAGTCCCAAAGCTCCATCCAAGAAAAGATGAATGCCCTGCAGGAGCAGGAAAACGCCAACTGGGAATCTACCGAAGAGATGGTAGAGCAGAAAAACAACATCGATCAGCAGATCTTCCTGCTGTATGCCGAGCTGAACAATCTGGATTCCCAGATCACCGAATACCGTCAGCTCATCGCCCAGAATCAGCAGGAGCTGAATCAGGCGCAGGATCATCTGGCTGAGCTGAACGAGCAGAACAAAGAGCGCATCCGCGCAATGGAAGAAAACGGCCCCATGTCCTACTGGTCCGTGGTGTTCAAGGCCAACAGCTTTTTGGACCTGATCGACCGAATGAGCATGGTCAAGGAGATCGCCGAGGCCGACGAGAAGATCCTTGCGGAAATGGACGCAGCCGTGCAGGAGGTCGAACGGGCCCAGTCCGAGCTGGTCACCCAAAAGGCCGAGCTGGAGGCCTCCCGGACCCAGCAGCTTGCCGCTCAGGAGGAGCTGGAAGCCAAGCGTACCGAGGCTGACGAGATCCTCACTCAGCTCAACGGCGAGCGCCGCAGCCTTGCTGCCGACCACGATGCCATCCAGAGCGAGAAGGATGCACTGATGGCTGAGATCGCACAGGCAGAAAAGGAATACAACGAGGCCAAAAAGCGCGAGGAAGAGGAGCGCAAGAAGCAGGAAGAGGCTCTTCAGCAGCAGCAACAGCAGCAACAGCAACAGCAGCAGGACGCCAACAAGCCCAAGCCCGAGACGCCCACTGCTCCCCCTGCCACCAATCCCCCTGCCAGCAACGACAGCGGTTGGCTTCAGCCCTGTTCCTATGTCTATATCAGCAGCCCCTACGGCTACCGCGGCGGCGGCTGGCACAACGGCGTTGATTTCGCCGCAAGCCACGGCACTCCCATTTACGCCACCCGCTCCGGCACCGTGACTAAAACCCGCAGCATGACCACCTCCTACGG
>DYCR01000029.1 GCA_019418025.1 Clostridiales bacterium
CCCCAGAAGCCCCTTATGCCCCGGCATGGCGATAAAATCCGCCCCCAGTGATTTCATATCCACCGGCAGCGCTCCGGCTGACTGCGCCCCGTCGATCACGAAGGGGATGCCCCTGCGCTTGCAGGCCTGCGCCATTTGCTGCACGGGCAGGATATATCCGAACACATTGGAGACATGGGTGAACACCGCTGCGTCAGCCCCCTGATGCAGGGCCCGCTCAAAGCATCTGAGGGTGTCGTCAGGGTCGAACAGCTTCCTGCCTGCCACCACGATCCGCGCCCCCAGACCGTGCAGGGTCCTCGTGACCGCATTATGCTCAAATCCGGAGATCACCACCCTGCTCCCGGGCTTCACCAGTGTCCGCAGTGCCATATTCAGCCCCTGCGTGCAGTTCATGGTCAGCACCACCTGCTCTGGGTGGCAGTGAAACAGCGCCCCCGCTGCCTCCCTGCAATCATACAGCACCTCCGCTCCGGCCCGGGCAGCCGCATGGCTGCCTCTGCCGGGATTTGCGCACCGCTCCATGGCATCGGCCACCGCCCGACACACACACTCGGGCTTGGGGAACGATGTTGCGCCATTGTCAAGATAGGTCATGGCGCACCTCCTCTACCACTCCATCCGGATGGAGCAGATAACTTTTCCGAAAGGGAATCTCTTCTTTTCTCAGCAGCTCCAATCCTTGCTCCAGTTCACTCAGCTTTGCCTCCACCCCATACCCGCAGCCCCGCTCCTCCATCCATCTGGGGGAGCGGCGCATATGACACCTGATCCCCTCTGCCGTAAAGATCCGCTCACACCGCTGGGCATGGGTGATGGAGCGAAATGTGATAAAAAATGCTTTCATATGACAAGACCTCCCGAGCCAAGCTATGCCCCCGAGAGACAAAAGGTGCAGAAAAAACCGCTCTGCGCAGCTGCGCAGAGCGGTTTGATCCTCTTTATTCCTCCAGAAGGCACACTGCGTGGCAGCTCAGTCCTTCCATCCTTCCCGTGAAGCCCAGACGCTCCTCGGTGGTTGCCTTCACGTTCACACGGGAGACATCGATCCCCACCGCCTTGGCGATATTCTCCGCCATGGCAGGGATGTGGTCTTTCAGCTTAGGCTTCTGGGCGATCATCGTCACGTCGATGTTGCTCACCCGGAACCCGGCCTGACGGACCTTTTCCCCGACCACCTCCAGCAGACGCAGGGAATCTGCCCCCTTGTACTGGGGGTCGGTATCCGGAAAATGCCTGCCGATATCTCCCAGACCTGCCGCACCCAGCAGCGCATCGGAAACCGCATGCAGCAGCACGTCTGCGTCGCTGTGTCCGTCCAGACCCAAGGGGTAGTCGATCTTCACACCGCCCAAGATCAGGTCTCTGCCCTCGGTCAGGCGATGCACATCGTAGCCATGTCCAATTCTCATCTGTTTTCCTCCATCAGCATTTCTGCCACCTTCAAGTCAAAGGGCGTCGTCACCTTCAGGTTCCGCTCGTCCCCTTCCACGGTTTTCACCTTCATGCCAAGCAGCTCCACCGCCGAGCAGTCGTCAGTGACCTCCGCCCCTGCCTCCTGCGCATGCTTCAGCGCCCCGCGCAGCAGGTCAAAATCAAATACCTGAGGGGTCTGCACCGCCCGCAGGCTGCTCCGATCCGGTGTGGACTCCACCACCCCTGCCGGAGCGACCTTGATGGTGTCCTTCACCGCAATGACAGGCACCGCCGCCCCGTAGCTGTTGGCCCCCCGGACCACCCGGTCGATCAGCTGCCACGTGATCAGCGGGCGGGCACCGTCCTGAATCGCAGCCAGCTCCACCTTCTCAGACAGGGCGTTCAGCCCCAGATGGACCGACTCCTGCCGACTGCTGCCGCCGGACACCACTCCGCGCACCTTCGGGCAGTCTCTGCACAGCTCGGTGATCGGGCGGATCAGATCGGGACGGGTCACGATCACGATCTCCTTGATGGCATCACATTCCTGAAAGGCCCGCACCGTGTGAACGATCATCGGCTCCCCCTTCAGCGGTGCCATGACCTTGTCAATGCCGCCCATTCTCGATGCACTTCCGGCAGCCACGATGACCGCACCGCAGTATCTCAGCTTCAGCGCCTTGCGCGCCGTCTTGGTGTACTTGGATATATCCATATCTTACAGCTCCATTACAAGTTGTTTGAAGAAGTCTCCCCGAACCTCAAAATTTTTGAACCGATCAAAGGAAGCACTGGCCGGAGACAGCAGCACCACATCCCCCGGCTGCGCAGCGGCGGCAGCCCTCTGCACCGTCTGGGCAAAATCCTCCACCAGAATGATCTCCGGCTGCTGCTGTGCGTATTCCGGACACCGGACCACTGCATCACGGATCTTCTCGGCAGTTGCTCCGGTCAGGAACAGCTTCTTTACGTGGGCACAGATCTCCGGCCCCAGAACATCATAGGGAATGTGCTTGTCATAGCCCCCTGCAATGAGGATGACAGGCTCAGAAAAGCTGCGCAGACCCGAGATCGTCCGGCTCGGAGAGGATGCGATGGAATCGTTATAAAACCGCACCCCGTTCTTTACACGAACCAGTTCGATCCGGTGCCTGACACCGCCAAAGGTTTGCGCCACCTTGCGCACAGCCTCATCCCCCACCAGTCCGTCCGTTGCCGCAATGGCCGCCATGTAGTTTTCTACATTATGCACACCGGGCAGGAGAATGTCATCTGCGTCCATGACCTTCTGCTTCACCCCGTTGCAGACCCTGTAAATGGTCCCCTCAAAGCACACCACGCCGTTGTCTACCGGATTCCTGCGGGAGAAATAACGGGTCGTGCCGTTGCCCGCCATAGATGCCGTGATCTCGTTGTCCGCGTTGACGATCAGCAGACCCTGCCGATCCTGAAAACGGAACACGTTCTTTTTTGCATTAATGTATTCCTGCATATCCTTATGCACGTCCAGATGGTTCGGCGCCAGATTGGTCACAACGCACCTCTGGGCGCTGCGCTCCATGTCCATCAGCTGAAAAGAACTCAGCTCCACCACGGCATAATCCTCCTGCGTCATCTCCGGAACACTCGACAGCAGCGGGGTGCCGATGTTGCCTCCAAGCCATACCTTCTTCCCCTCTGCCTTCAGAAGCTCAGAGATCAGCGTGGTGGTGGTGGTCTTTCCGTCCGACCCCGTCACCGCAATGGTATGACAGGGGCAAAGCTCAAAAAACACTTCCATCTCCGAGGTGATTTTTGCCCCGGCATCCCGCAGTCCTGCCAGAGCCGGATTGTCAGGGTGCATGCCCGGGGTGCGGAATACCAGATCTGCCTCTAGACCCTCCAGATATCCTGCCCCTACACTCAGACGGGCCCCTGCCTGCTCCAGCTCCAGAATCTCCTGATCGAGATTTTCCCGTTCCGTGCGGTCACAGCCCGTTACGCTGCATCCAAACCTCAGCAGCAGCCGAACCAGCGGACGGTTGCTGACCCCCAGTCCAAGGACGGCGATCCGCTTTCCCTGCAAGGATTCAAAATATGCTTCAAATGCACCATGCATCCAGATCCCTCATTTCAAAGTGATTTTCGCTGCCCGAGACAGCTTTACTTATTACCATAGTATATCCTGTGAAAAAAGATTTTGCAAGGGATTTGACATTCTGGCTCCAATACAGTAAAATGGGTACGCAACCGCGTTGGACAGCCGCGTGCAGACGCCGAAAGGCCCTGCATGAGGAAAGTCCGGGCTCCATAGGGCAAGGATAACGGGTAACGCCCGCCGAGGGTGACCTCAGGACAAGTGCAACAGAGATATGTCGCCTCCCCTCCGGGAGGTAAGAGTGAAAAGGTGTGGTAAGAGCGCACCCATCCCATGGAGACATGGGTATGCTGTAAACTCTATCCGGAGCAACACCGTGTGTGGGACACATGACTGGCCCGGTCGTCCCCAAGAGGTGGCTGGAACCCAGGAGCAATTCTGGGTCTAGATAGATGGCTGTCAAAACAGAACCCGGCTTATAGACACGGTCGCACCAAAAAACACCGCTCATACGAGCGGTGTTTTTTTATCCACAGGTTGCCAAACTCCTGTGGAAGGATTTCTCCTCAACAGGATTCTTTTCCGATATTTTCCACAGTGTATCCACTTTGCCCCCATAAACGGCCCTTTTCACCCTCGAGTATCTCCCCTGATCAAATGTTTCTCAAAAATCTATCCACAGCCGCTGCTTTCGCCCTAGGATTTCCCCACATTCCGCCGTGTCACTCCGCAAACCCCGACCTCAGTCGGCCTCTGCGTACCTACTGATTTATTGATACCGCTTCTTCACGCTTTCAGCGGAACATCCCGCACGAAATATCTATTTCTGCTTCAGAAGGGGGAATCAAGATTCCGCGAATGTTAATTAAAATCCTGTTCCAATAACTGCTCAACGATTTCCAGACACACATCCGAGGATCTCCGAAACATTGCAAGAAATTCATCCTTCCCTCCGTTAAGGCTGTCGGAAATCCCCTTGATAAATAAGACACCAACACCGTGCATATCCGCAGTTAGCAGAATACCTGCTGCTTCCATTTCTACGATTTCACAGTTAAATTCCCGGTTGATCTGCTTTTTTTCCTCCGCTGTGCTGACAAATTTCGTACCTGATGCACAGTTCACCTTACGAATATCGGGGATGATTCGCAGCGCATTTTCTATCAGCTTCTCACTGGCCTTTAAATAAACAGACGGATAATCAAGATGTCTGCCTTTTTCGCAGTCGTTTACCTCCGAAGTATCAAAGGCATAATCGACCACAGAATCAACCAAACACACCTGCTGTAACCCGATTTCCTCTGTCAAGGCCCCCACAATCCCAAAATTGATAATAAAATCAACCTTGTATAGGGAAATCAAAATTTCCGTGGCCGCCGCTGCCTTGATTTGACCGCATCCGGAATGAATTGCTATGATCCGGTTACCATTCATTTCATAAATATATACGTTAAATTTTCCTATTTGCTCCGTTTGAACATAAGAAAATTTAGATTTTAGCAAGCTATCTATTTCTACAGCGATCAAAAGTCCTATTTTCTTCATTGTTTCCCTCCGTTACATAATCATAGGTTATCTGCCTGTCCGCAGTGCCGACAGTTGGTTACATCAGCTGTATTTTCCCGAATTATACCATAATCCATCAAATTTGCAACTATTTTCCCAAGCATTGTGCCGGTACCCTTGCGGAAAGAATACAGGATTTCCCCAACATGCCTTCTGCGGCAATTACAATTATGTACGTATTTTTTCGGGGATTTTCATATGTGGGAATCCGGCAGGTTTTGGGAGCTGATAGACTGAAAGCCCGCGCGTCGAATCCGCTTTCTAGAAATTTCTCCACAGGACTTGCTCAATCTGTGGAGATTTTTACAATGTGGCTCACGTACAGCTTGCCATGAAATGAAGGCTTGCACAACAGCATTCGCAATCCGTTCTGAATGTACAAAAAGCCCCGACCAAATGGTCGGGGCTTTTATAAACAGTTGTAAGTCGATCAGACGATGGATTACTCCATGATCTCGGTGACAACACCGGAACCGACAGTACGGCCACCCTCACGGATAGCGAAACGCAGACCCTTCTCGATAGCGATGGGGGTGATCAGCTCAACGCTCATAACAACGTTATCGCCGGGCATGCACATCTCAACGCCCTCGGGCAGGTTGATGATACCGGTAACGTCAGTAGTACGGAAGTAGAACTGAGGACGATAGTTGTTAAAGAAAGGAGTATGACGGCCGCCTTCTTCCTTGGACAGGACGTAGACCTGGCCCTGGAACTTGGTCAGAGGATGGATGGAGCCGGGCTTACACAAAACCTGGCCTCTCTCGATGTCCTTCTTGTCAACGCCACGCAGCAGAGCGCCGATATTGTCGCCAGCTTCTGCGTAGTCCAGCAGCTTGTGGAACATCTCGATGTCGGTAACGACAGTGGACTTCTTCTCTTCGCTCAGGCCAACAACTTCAACCTGCTCGTTCTTCTTGATGACGCCACGCTCAACACGACCGGTAGCAACAGTACCACGGCCGGAGATGGTGAAGACGTCCTCAACGGGCATCAGGAAGGGCTGGTCAGCCTTACGGTCGGGAGTGGGGATATACTCGTCAACAGCATCCATCAGAGCCTTGATGCAAGCATACTCGGGAGCATCCTTGTCGGTGGACTCGGAGATCAGAGCGTTCAGAGCGGAACCCTGGATAACAGGGATGTCGTCGCCGGGGAACTCGTAGAAGGACAGAGTCTCGCGGATCTCCATCTCAACCAGCTCCAGCAGCTCAGCGTCGTCAACCAGGTCAGCCTTGTTCATGAACACAACGATTGCAGGAACGCCAACCTGACGAGCCAGCAGCAGGTGCTCCTTGGTCTGAGCCATGGGGCCGTCGGTAGCAGCGATAACCAGGATAGCACCGTCCATCTGAGCAGCGCCGGTGATCATGTTCTTGATGTAGTCGGCGTGGCCCGGGCAGTCAACGTGAGCGTAGTGACGATGATCGGTCTCGTACTCAACGTGAGCGGTGTTAATCGTGATACCACGTGCCTTCTCCTCGGGAGCCTTATCGATGGAAGCGTAGTCCTCGAAGTCAGCGTAGCCCTGCATGGACAGGTACTTGGTAATAGCTGCGGTCAGAGTGGTCTTGCCGTGGTCAACGTGGCCAATGGTGCCGATGTTGACGTGAGGCTTATTTCTTTCAAACTTCTGCTTTGCCATTTTGGAAATTCCTCCTGTAATGAATGAAATAAAATGGAAATAGATAAACGGTTTTACGCGCTTCTAGGGACATGATACTACATGATCCCGAGAAACACAAGTAGAATTTTTGCAAATTCCTAAGAATCTGTGGTAAAACCAAGGTCTTACCACAGATATCTTGATTAACCCTTTGCGCGCTCCTTGACGATCTCTTCGGTCTTGCTCTTGGGCAGCTCAGTGTTGTGGCTGGGCTCCATGGAGTAGTTGCCACGGCCCTGAGTCTTGGAACGCAGGTCGGTAGCATAACCGAACATCTCGGACAGAGGAACATTTGCATCGATCTGGACAGAACCGGTTCTGGTGATCTGGCCCAGAATGTTACCACGGCGAGCGGTAACGTCGCCGATGACGACGCCCATGTACTCATCGGGAACATTGATGGAAACCTTCATGATGGGCTCCAGAATAGCGGGGTTGGCCTTCCGGCAGGCTTCCTTGAATGCCATGGAACCGGCAATCTTAAATGCCATTTCGGAGGAGTCGACCTCGTGGTAGGAACCGTCATACAGGGTGACCTTCACGTCAACAACAGGGTAGCCTGCCAGAACACCGGCAGCCATTGCGCCCTGAATACCTGCGTCAACAGCGGGGATATATTCCTTGGGAATAGAACCGCCGACGATGGCGTTGACGAACTCATAGCCCTTGCCGGGCTCGTTGGGCTCGACACGGATCTTAACGTGACCGTACTGGCCCTTACCGCCGGACTGACGAGCATACTTGGTGTCCTGCTCGACGCTCTTGCGGATGGTTTCCTTGTAAGCGACCTGAGGTGCGCCGACGTTGGCCTCTACCTTGAATTCACGCAGCAGACGGTCGACGATGATCTCCAGATGGAGCTCACCCATACCGGCGATGATGGTCTGGCCGGTTTCCTGATCGGTGTAGGTCTTGAAGGTGGGATCTTCTTCTGCCAGCTTGGACAGCGCAATACCCATCTTCTCCTGACCGGCCTTGGTCTTGGGCTCGATCGCAACGCTGATAACGGGCTCGGGGAATACCATGGACTCCAGAATGATGGGGTGATCCTCATCACAGAAGGTGTCGCCGGTGGTGGTGTTCTTCACACCGACAGCGGCAGCGATATCACCGGCGTAGACGATATCGATATCCTCACGGTGGTTGGAGTGCATCTGCAGGATACGGCCCAGACGCTCCTTGCTCTGCTTGGTGCAGTTCAGGACAGTGGTGCCCTTAGCCAGAGTACCGGAGTAAACGCGGAAGTAGCACAGCTTACCAACGTAGGGGTCGGTAGCGATCTTAAATGCCAGAGCGGAGAAGGGAGCCTCGTCGGATGCGGGGCGGAAGTCCTCCTCGCCGGTGTCGGGGTTCACGCCCTTGATGCCCTTCTTATCCAGGGGGCTGGGCATGTAGTCGACAACAGCATCCAGAACCTGCTGAACGCCCTTGTTCTTGTAGGAGGTGCCGCAGACAACGGGAACCATCTCGTTGGCAATGGTAGCCTTACGGATGCAAGCCTTGATCATGTCCACGGGAACTTCCTCACCCTCCAGATACATCATAGCGATGTCATCATCCAGAGTGGAGACGGCGTCCATCAGCTTTTCGTGATACTCGTTGCAGATATCGACCATATCTGCGGGGATCTCTTCCTCACGGACGTCCTTGCCCAGATCATCATAAAAGACGTTTGCCTTCATGGTGATCAGGTCAACGTTGCCCTTGAAGAAAGCCTCGGAGCCGATGGGCAGCTGCAGTGCAACTGCATTGCACTTCAGACGCTCGTGGATCATGTTCAGGACGCGGTAGAAGTCAGCACCCAGAATGTCCATCTTGTTGACATAGATCATACGGGGGACTCTGTACTCGTCAGCCTGACGCCAAACGGTCTCAGTCTGAGGCTCAACGCCGCCCTTTGCACACAGAACGGTGACAGCACCGTCCAAAACACGCAGGGAACGCTCAACTTCAACGGTGAAGTCAACGTGACCCGGGGTGTCGATGATGTTCAGGCGGCAGTCCTTCCACATACAAGTGGTTGCAGCGGAAGTGATGGTAATACCACGCTCCTGCTCCTGAGCCATCCAGTCCATGGTGGCAGAGCCGTCATGGGTCTCACCGATCTTGTAGTTCTTACCGGTGTAGAACAGGATACGCTCGGTAGTGGTGGTCTTACCGGCATCGATGTGAGCCATGATGCCGAAGTTTCTGGTGTTCTCCAGGGAATACTGTCTAGCCATTGCAGTGTATCTCCTTTATTACCAGCGGAAATGGCTGAATGCCTTGTTGGCCTCTGCCATCTTGTGGGTATCTTCACGCTTCTTCACGGCGTTGCCGGTGTTGTTGGCAGCATCCATGATCTCAGCAGCCAGACGCTCCTTCATAGTGTTTTCACTACGGTTGCGGCTGTAAGTGGTCATCCAGCGCAGACCCATGGTCTGACGACGAGCGGGACGAACTTCGATGGGCACCTGATAGGTAGCACCACCGACACGGCGAGACTTGACCTCAACAGCGGGCATGACATTCTCCATAGCCTGCTGGAAGACTTCCAGACCGTTCTTACCGGTCTTGTTCTCGACAATTTCAAAAGCACCGTAGACGACCTTCTGGGCAACACCCTTCTTGCCGTCGAGCATGATGCTGTTAACGAGCTTGGTAACCAGAACAGAATTATAGATAGGATCTGGCAGAACCTCTCTCTTGGGAACATTACCTCTTCTGGGCACTTTGCTTCCCTCCTTCATAATATAATGATTTCATCGGTACTCGAAAGTGGTAAACTTTCAGACTTTCGTTGTGCCTGCCAACAAGAGGATTTTATCTATTATAAAACCTTCATTGGCAAGGCTTTGCCTTGCGTAAGGCGAGGAAAAATTTCAAATTGAAACAGGCAGCAAGAAATTACTTCTTGCCGGCCTTGGGCCGCTTTGCACCGTACTTGGAACGGGACTGCATACGGTTCTGAACACCCTGAGTATCCAGAGTACCACGGATGATGTGGTAACGCACACCGGGAAGGTCCTTAACACGGCCGCCGCGGATCAGAACAACAGAGTGCTCCTGCAGGTTGTGGCCGACGCCGGGGATGTAAGCGGAAACTTCCATACCGTTGGTCAGGCGAACACGAGCGATCTTACGCAGTGCGGAGTTAGGCTTCTTGGGGGTGGTTGTACGAACAGCGGTGCAGACACCACGCTTCTGGGGGGAAGCCAGGCTGGTAGCCTTGTTCTCCAGAGTGTTCAGACCTCTCTGCAGAGCAGGAGCGGTGGACTTGTAGGTGGGCATCTTACGGCCGTTGCGAACGAGCTGATTAAAAGTAGGCATTGTATTTCTCCTTTCTTTCGTTCTCGCCAATGTGGCGGGTATCTATTTCCATGGGCATATCCCAAAGAAATCAAATCACTGTGCGACAGTGGCTGCTGCCGCAGCACCCACGTCAATGCCGCAGGCGCGCCCCAGATCGGACATTTTCTCGATCCAGATGCAATCGACCCCGGACCGCTGGCACAGCTGCTCCAGTGGCAGGGTAAGTGCAGTGTCGGCATCACGGGCAAGGAATACCCGGTCAACACTGCCGCGGGCCAGCGCTTTGCGCAGCTGTCTGGCACCGACGATGAATGAATGGCTGTCATGTTCCGAATGGTCATCGGCGACCATAGAACCCCTTTTAATAAGAGTATCCATACGAAATATTATTATACGCCTATTCCCGAAAAAGTCAACATTTTTTCGCCCAAAAAATTGCTTCTGATTTCCGGTGTGCCTTTGTCATAAATTCACAATCTGCCCACCGTTCCCATGGGGAATGCGTATATTCTTCCCACCTTTTCACCGTAGTATCCCCGAGGCTTTGGGGGGCATCCTGTTTTGCAGGAGTCCGTTCCCGTTTTCGAGGCTTTGGATAATGTACAAAAAGACCATCCAAACGGATGGTCTTTTTGTGGCAGAGGATGAGGGATTCGAACCCCCGCGAACGGAGTCAGAGTCCGGTGTGCTACCGTTACACTAATCCTCTATCAATTCCGCCGCCGCTCCAGCAGCGACACTAGCTATTATACCCACATTTCCAAAAATGTCAAGCAATTTTTTCAAATTTCTAAAATTTTTTTCTTCTCTCTGCCGGTGCCGGGATTCTCATTGCTCCCACGGGAAGGGCTTATCCTTCAAAACACTGTCCTTTATGTAGGAAAATGTCACGTTTTCACCCCGATCCCGCAGCATTTCCAGAAGGAAAGACAGCTGCTTTTCCAGCTCCGGATGCATCAGACTGCGCTCTTTTGACCTGTCAAAATACTCCCACGGCGATGCATCGGTGTAGGCACTGCCCTGATAGGTCATGCAGGCAGCACGGCGATCCATGATCATCTCGGCCAGATATTTTCTGGGCATGGGCACGGATTCATAGCGTCCGGTCTGCATATTCAGATCCGTCCAGTATTCATAGTGGTGCTTGTTGCGCCCCTTATGGTGCATCCATGCGACGGAATAACCCTTGTCCTGACGCTCTGCGCTGTTGGGGCTGCGGTCCCCCAGATAATATTTTGCGCCGATCCGAAATTCCGTTGGCGAGAACTTGGAAAGGTCATGGGTCAGCCCCTGCCAGTACAGTCCCACCCGAAAGCATCCCTGCATCACAAGGCGCTTGTGGTGCAGGACGGTTCTAAAATGCCGCCACGCCTTCATCCGATCACTCCCATCGTGTTGTCCTTTTAACAGACATTATATTTCACATTCCGCCCTTTTTCAAGAGGGAAGCCATTGATCCTCCTGCCGTCCGCAGGGGGATCTCCCCTGCGGACGCCGGACTTCATTCCCCCTCCAGATTCCTGCGCAGCTTCTCAAGGCCCCGCTTTTCGATCCTGGACACATAGCTGCGGCTGATGCCCAGCTGCTGGGCCACCTCCCGCTGCCGCTGAGGGCTGCGGCCCATCAGACCGTAGCGCATGCAGATGACCTTCTGCTCCTGCTCACTCAGACAGCTTTTGACCGCGGCCCGCAGCTTGCGGGCATTTTCCCGATGATCCACCTGCTCCAGAAGATCATCCTCCTGACACACCACATCCATCAGTGACAAAGCCGCCCCGTCCGTTCCCGTTTCGATATAGTCAGAAAGAGAAACGTCCTGACTGGACTTCCGCCGGCTGCGAAAGTACATGAGGATCTCGTTTTCGATGCATCTGGATGCATAGGTCGCCAGCTTGATATTTTTATCCATGCGGTATGTACTGATGGCCTTGATCAGCCCGATGGTGCCGATGGAGATCAGATCCTCCTGCTCAGACTCCTGAGCATAGTATTTTTTCATGATGTGGGCCACCAGACGGAGATTTCGTTCGATCAGGATGTTCCGGGCCTCAAGATCACCTTCACACGACAGCGCCAGATAGTGCTGCTCTTCCTCCTTCGTCAATGGCTTTGGGAAGCTGCCCGTTGACAGCTGCAGCGAATACAGCATCGTTCCCAAGGCCAGCCAAGCTGTGGACAAAATAAGCGTCACCCCCTTAGGAGTATCTTATTGCCGACAGCAAGTCCCTATTCTATGCAAAAATCCCACCCCGAAAAACGGGGTGGGAACGGCTTACAGATTTTTTGCGATATCGGTCTGGGTCGTGTAAAGCTGGGCATACATGCCGCCGCTGCCGATCAGCTCGTCATGGGTGCCCACCTCGGTGATCTTACCGTCTGCGATGGAGACGATGCGCTGAGCCGAACGGATGGTGGACAGCCGGTGGGCAATGATCAGCGTGGTGCGTCCCTCAGCCAATGCATCAAAGGCCTTCTGGATCTTCGCCTCCGTGACAGAGTCCAGTGCAGAGGTTGCCTCGTCCAAAATCAGGATGGGCGGGTTTTTCAGGAAGATCCGGGCAATGGAGATGCGCTGCTTCTGACCGCCGGAGAGCAGTGTACCGCGCTCACCCACATAGGTGTCAAAGCCGTTGGGCATTTCCATGATATCGTCATAGATCTCGGCCTTCTTGGCTGCGGCGATCACCTCGTCCAGAGTGGCCTCGGGCTTGCCGTAGCGGATGTTCTCAAGGACCGTATCGGCAAACAGGAACACATCCTGCTGCACAATGCCGATATTCTGATGGATGGACTTCTGGGTCACATCCCGCACGTCCTGACCGTCGATGCTGATCGAGCCCTCGGTCACGTCGTAAAATCTGGGGATCAGCTGGCACAGGGTGCTTTTGCCGCCGCCGGAGGGTCCGACGATGGCCACCGTCTCGCCTGCGTCCACATGCAGCGTCACGTCATGCAGCACCGCAAGATCCCCTTCATATGCAAAGGAAACCCGCTCCACATCGATCCGGCCTCCGGTGCAGGACAGGGGCTTTGCGTCCTTTTTGTCCTGAAGGGTGGGCTCCATGCGCATCAGCTCAACAAAACGGTTCAGACCGGCAAAGCCGCTGGCCAGCAGCTCAGAGAAGTTGGCCATCTTCCGCATGGGGGTGACGAAGGTGGTGATATACAGCGAAAAGGTGATCAGGTCCACGTGGTTCATCCGGCCCTGCATGATCAGCAGACCGCCGATGCCGATGACGACCACGTTCAGGCTGCAAAGGAAGAATTCCATGGAGCAGCTGAACCGGGCCATGGCCTTGTGGAACTCCCGCTTGGAGGTCTTGTAGATCTCATTTGCCGCATTGAAGCGCTTGCTCTCCTGCTCCTCGCTGGCAAAGGCCTTGGCGGTGCGGATACCGGTCAGGCTGGTTTCGATCTCGGTGTTGATGTGTCCGGTTTTCTGCTTCACCGCCACCGAGGCCGCCGACATCTGCCGGCGCATGGTCATCACCACAAACAGCGAAATGGGGATGACCACCGCCACCACCAGAGCCAAACGCCACTGGATGGTGAACATAATGATCAGAGCGCCGATCACCGTCATGATGCTCGTGAGCAGATCCTCCGGCCCGTGGTGGGCAAGCTCAGTCAGGTCAAACAGATCCGTGGTCAATCTGCTCATCATCTGGGCGGTGCGGTTTTTGTCGTAAAAATCAAACCCAAGCTCCTGCATGTGCCGGAACAGGTCTGCACGGATGTCCGCCTCGACCCGGATGCCGAAGGTGTGTCCGAAATAGCACACCACATAATGCAGCGCCGTGCGCACCACATAAAATCCCAACACCACCAGCATGATGGTGAAGAAGGTGCGGTAGGCCTGATTGGGCAGCAGGTCATAAAGGGCCTTGCGGGTGACCAGAGGGAATGCAAGATCGATGCAGGCAATCACCACTGCACTGCCGATATCGGTCAAAAACAGACCCAGATGGTTCTTAAAATAACTCAGAAAAATCTTCAGAGGACTTTTCTTCTGATAATCTTGTGTCGTCATACACGATCCTCCTATATATTTCTGTCATTATACTACGGGCAGGCCACCGTTGCAACCGCAACAAAATATTTTTAGACTTTTTCCGGGAAATTTGTTATAATATCCCAAACAGCAAAGGAGTATCCCCCATGGAATTTTTACACACAGACAAAGACCTCGCCGTCTGCATCAAGCCCGTCGGGTACGATTCTGAAAAAGAGGTCCCCGAGCAGATCATAAAGACGCTCGGCGGACAGGTCTACCCCGTCCACCGTCTGGATCTGAATGTAGGCGGCGTGATGGTCTATGCCAGAACGAAGTCCGCCGCGGCGGCCCTGTCAAGGCTCGTTCAGGACGGACAGCTCATAAAGGAATACCGCGCTCTGGTCCACGGCACTCCGCCGGCAAGCGATACATGGCAGGATCTTCTCTTTAAGGACAGCCGCAAAAACAAGGTCTTTGTGGTGAAAAAGGAACGAAAAGGCGTCAAACGGGCCAGTCTGGAATTTACCCGGCTCACCGACTCTGACCCAGCTCTTGTCCACATCCGCCTGCACACCGGACGCTCTCACCAGATCCGGGTGCAGTTTGCCTCCCGTGGGTACCCTCTTGTAGGGGATCACAAATACGGCGCCCGTGACGAGGCCGCAGCCCCCATGCTCTGCTCCTGCCGGATCAGCTTCCCATGGAAGGGCGGCTATCTTCAGTTCGAGTCCTTCCCCGACTGGGCCATACAAAAAAATAAACACAGGAACCGATGCAGCTTGTAGCGTGCATCGGTTCCTGATTTTTTATGCTTTTGCAGGCTGCTGTGCCGGATTGGTCTGAATCCTCCTGTTTTCCTTTTTCTTTTTCATCAGGAAATACTTCCTCAGCCGCAGGACCGTATACAGCGCATAGATCCCCGTATAGACAAGGATGTCAAAAATATGGGCCTTGGCATCGATGGAATACAGCAGCATCACGTGGATATAGATCAGATAGTAAAACGGATAGGCAAGGCGCTGAAGGCGCTTCCATGCCTTGGGCCTCATCTTCTTTCGGATGCACCGGAAGGAGGTGAGGAACAGCGGGATCATCAGCGCCAGAAGGATCAGCGTCAGATATGCCGCCCAAAGTCTGGGGCCGTCCAATGCCTCGGGTCTTGAAATCAGCATCGGGAAATAGACCACACCGAACACAATGTTGTGGGCAAAGGCCAGAATACACCCGATAATGGAGATCTCTCCCCGGATCTTCAACAGCCGGATGGAAAATGCATTTTGCTTTGTGATGGTCCCGAGGAACATCACGATAATAAAGGTCGCCGTGGACAGGGCCCCCCGCTGAAACAGGTCCATTCCCCAGCTGTTGACCGCACCGGGCAGCTTTTCGCTCCACCCCAGCAGGTAGTATGCCACAACAAACGCCGTCAGGGCATAGGTCCCCGTATAGTACGCCGCCGCTTTCTGCTTGATCCGGTCTGCCAGTACGCTGTAAAGCAGTACCGAGATCACAAGCGCTTCGATTAACATCATATCTCTTTACAACTCCTTGTTCCGGGTGAGACAGCACACTTCCTGCCGTCCCACCCGGCTTTTGCGTTTCAGGTCCGTCCCGCTGTCAATCGGCGGCAGTCTCCTGAACCGTTTCCTCTTTGGTTTTCTCCCCCTCGGGTACCGCAGCCGTCTGAGGCTGATCCGCTGCCGGCTGCACCACCTCGATCATGATCTCCTTTTCGCCTACCTTGGTCAGGCCGTCCACACGGAAGCCCAGCTTCACCTTAGTCTTTCCGGCAGCGCTCAGGTTTGGCTGCTCCAGGATTTCGACCGTAACGCCCTTTGCAGGCAGGTTCTTGATCTTTGCCTTGTATTCCTCCAACGTGGGGGTTTTCCCCTGCACCTTGATGGGCGAAGAATCCTTCAGCTGTGCATTGAACACCTTCTGATCCTTCTCCGCTTCGTTGTAGTCGGCAATACCGTCCTTGTCCTGATCTCTGCGGAGATGGAGCTTGTCGGTTTTCACCAGTACCACATCGCCCTTCTTGGCCTTGATGCGGATGTTGACCAGCATGTGCTGACCCTGATAGTAGTTGGGGTCCCAGTCTTTTTCAGCCACCTCCGGCGTTCCCACGATGTGGGTGCCGTTGAAGCTCAGACCCTTGGGCAGATTTTCGATTTGCGGAATCAGTTCTGCGTCATGGTCGAGCAGTGTCACCTTGATGGGCTTGATAGGCTGACCCTCGATGTAGTCGATGTCTCTGGACAGATCCAGATCCGTAGAGATCACGCTGCTGTCCACCGGCACTTCCTTGTCGGGCAGCTCAGGGATCTCAGGCTCGGGGATCTCCGTTGCCGGATTGATGACCTCGATGGGAAGGACCGCCTCACCGACCTTCTCCAGACCCTCCACCTTGAAGCCAAGCTTGACCTGCGTCATGCCCTTCTTGGACAGCTCCGGCTTTTCAAGGATCGTCACCTGAACGCCCTTTTCCGGAAGGTTCTGAATTCTTGCCTTGTAGTCCTTCATCATGGGAGCCACACCGTCCACACGGATGGGAGTGCGGTCGGTGATTCTCGGATTGAACACCTTCTGATCCTTCTCCGCTTCGTTGTAGTCGGCAATGCCGTCCTTGTCCTGATCTCTGCGGAGATGGAGCTTGTCGGTTTTCACCAGTACCACATCGCCCTTCTTGGCCTTGATGCGGATGTTGACCAGCATGTGCTGACCCTGATAGTAGTTGGGGTCCCAGTCTTTTTCAGCCACCTCCGGCGTTCCCACGATGTGGGTGCCGTTGAAGCTCAGACCCTTGGGCAGATTTTCGATTTGCGGAATCAGTTCTGCGTCATGGTCGAGCAGTGTCACCTTGATGGGCTTGATAGGCTGACCCTCGATGTAGTCGATGTCTCTGGACAGATCCAGATCCGTGGAGATCACGCTGCTGTCCACCGGGACCTCCTTGTCGGGCTTGCTGTCTCCGCCATCCGGCTTCGGGGGCTTCACACCGCTGTCAGGGACCTGCTCCTTGTCGGCCTCCGTGCCGGAGAACCGGAACTGAACAAACAGTCTTGTCGGCACATTGCTGTTGCCCTTGGCATCGGTGACCTGATACAGGGTGTCTCCCGATGCGCCTGCCAGCTTGTCGGTCTCGTATTCATAGACCTGACCGGACTGGGATACCACCCGCACATGGACCTTCCTGTACTGGAAGCTCTTGGGGGCATCGATCACCTGATTGCGATAAGAGATGTTATCGGGATTCTGCTGAGACATGACAGGGTCCTTTACAAGGTACCAGGTCTGCCCGTCCAGACTGTAATGGATCTGCTTGACATAGTCATCGCTGTAATCGCCCAGCTCAATGCTGAATCTGTCATTGCTGAGGGACACCTTGTGTCTGACCTCCACCTGAATCAGACCGTGGGCGGGGTACTGGGCCAGACTCATGCCGTCGGTGATGGGGGTGTTGGTCTGAACATCGGTCATCACGATGCCCTTAGCCTCCAGTTCCTTTGCCGTCAGCTCTTCCTTTGTCCCGTCTTTTTTCAACAGCGTCACACGCAGCTTGGAAAGATCCAAGGGGCGCTCCCGATTGGCTCGGAGGAATTTATCCTTTGGCGCCGTGACCATGGTATCCTTCACATCGTTGTTGAGCTTTGCATCGTTGACCGCCTTCTGCATGGCATTCTCCACCGAGCGGCCCACGCCCTGCGAGCTGATGGTCGCACCCGTGACGGCATCGAACATATCCCCCACATCATATTTATCGCCCAGATAGCTCTTGATGGCGCCGGAGAGCTTCGGCTCTCGGTATATGTAGTTATCCGTGGGCTTGACCCCCTTCAGAGGCTCGGCATAGCCTTCGCCCAGAAGCTCCTTTGCCGCCTCATAGGGGTCAGGCGCCCAGAAGATCTTATCCACCAGTTTCCCGTAGAGATTGGAAACCGCGGCGATTTTCCGTGCATTTTCGCCCGTCATAAACTCGGTGATGCGAATGGCACGCTCACGGAAAATGTCGATATCGTCGGCATATTCCGGCTTTTGCTCTGCCACCTTGATGCTCTTGACCTCGCCGTTTTCAATGGTGACGGTGGTCTTGATCCGACCGGCCTTCTGATAGCCCACTGCATAGCCGACGTACTCTCCATCCTCCATCACGTCCTTGATCATCACCTGATCCAGATCACTGGGGATCACCACGTCCTCGCCGGAGCCCTCGTTCCCATCCGGAACATATCCGCCGCCGTGTCCGCCCTGACCGTTTTCATCAGGGGTCTGACCGCCCTGCGGGGTATCATCCTGACCGCCCCCTTGGGAATCGGGCTCTTCACCCTTGGCCTGACTCAGGGCATTTTTCACCGCCTGAATGATGCCGTTGCTGGAATAGGTCGCACCGGAGACCGTGGAAACATTTCCGCTGCCGCCGGAGAGTATTCTCTGAATGACACTCAGGGCCTGATCAAAATAGGGGGAATCCTCGTTGTGGCTCAGGATCTCGATGTTGGTCAGGGCCTTGTTTTTGACCGTGATCCGCACACGGATCTGACCGTTCCAGCCCCTGCCTACGCCGATGTAGGTGCCGTCCTTCAGACCGCCGGTCTGGACACTGGTGCTGCCGGGAGACACAGGCGGTCTTGTCTGCTCATCCTGCTTTTTCTCCTGCTCTGCCTCCTCACTCTTTTTCGGCTTTTCTGTTTTGGGTGCGGTCTTGCTGTCGGATGGACGCTCCGCCTTGACCAGTGCATTGTAGACCGCCTCTTTGATGGCATCGGAGGTGATGGTCGCTCCCGATACCGAGTCCACGCTCAGGCTGTTCTGCTCCACGATCCGAGCCACGACGTCTTTTGCCTTTTCATAGTATTCCGGAGTCTCGGTCTGAGACAGCACCTGGATCGATTTGATTTTGCCGCCCTCGATCTCAACGCTTACCCGGATCATCCCGGAAAAGCCCTCTGCCTCGCCCTCATACACACCATCCAGATACATCGGCTCCTCACCGTCGTTCGCACTCACCTGCATGACAAAGGGGGATGTGCTTCTCTCCTTCGGCAGAGGCTTCAGCAACAGGTTCTGCGTGCTGACAGAATACACAATGCTCGCAGTGGCCAAAACACACACCGCACTTGTGAAAATCTTCTCTTTCGGCCCCATATTCTTTCCTTTCCTCACACGGCAAAAGCCCCGAAAAATATCTCTGGCTTTTCTGTGCGATCTGTGATAAACTAAGTTGGTTCGAGGTTAGTTCGAACTAACTATCAGGCACATATTACTCAACCGGACTTTTCCTGTCAAGACAGCGGCGGTTGTTTTTAGCTATTGCCACGTTTTTATTATCCATAAGGAGATTTTCCCATGGCCTTGCAGACTATCATTTCAGACCTCTTTCAAAGTGACCCCTGCTGCTGCCTGTTCCCCGGTATTCAGCACTGCCCCTTCCCCGACAGCCTCGGTGCAGGAGCCTACCATATCGTCCACCTCTCACCGGATGCC
This sequence comes from Clostridiales bacterium, assembly GCA_019418025.1. Lineage (GTDB taxonomy): Bacteria > Bacillota > Clostridia > Oscillospirales > Oscillospiraceae > Faecousia. The sequence continues at coordinate 19,495 of DYCR01000029.1, forward strand.
GCCATCGTACTGGTAGACGGCGTGTTTTATGAGAATTTCTCCTATCATATTCATGGAGATGATCTGCTGCACATCGGCTATTATCAGCAGATCCATGCGCCCCACACCTGCCCCCATGCCGGCCGCCCCATGGGCCCCGACAGCTTCTATGCCCACATCGGCCTTTCCGGCCCCCACGAAACCGCCTACCGCCTGCACACTCCCGTCAAATCCGTCCACATCTTCCTCACTCCGGCATACTATGACACCCTCCTTTCCAGAAAGATCCCCAACGCAGGCAGGAAAATCGCAGAAGCCGTCTCCATTTTGGAGCAGATCGAATATTTTCCCGAGCTGACCTTTGTATTCCGCCAGCTTTACTGCTATCAGCCCACCGGCACCGGCGACCTGCTTTTCTACGAAAGCAAGCTCAACGAGATCTTGGCAAGAATCCTCCAGAAGGGTTTCCATGCCCCCGGGCATCCGGTCCGTCCGGTAAAGCAGGCGGATATGGACGCAGCCCACACGGTAGCCGAATACATCCGCACCCACACTTCTCAGGACACGCCCCTTTCGCTTCTTTCCCACATGGCATGCATGAGTCCGGCGAAGCTCAAATATGTGTTCAAGTCCGTTTTCAACTGCTCCATTCGGGACTATCGGCTGCAAAATCGGGTGCATGTGGCAAAGGAGCTGCTTTACCACACGGACCTTCCCATCGCAGAGATCGCCTCTCAGCTGGGCTATCAGAATTCCGGAAACTTTTCTGCCCTGTTCAAAAAATACACAGGCTTTCTTCCAAAGACCTTCAGGGAGCAGTCAAGGATCTACCACGAAACAAGCATCGACAGCCGGTGACCCACCGACTGCCGATAAAAAGACTTCCCGAAAGCCCTGAAGGGGGTTTTCGGGAAGTTTCTTATTTCGTCCGCCGGATGATATGGGGCTGACCGAGCTTGGACTCAAACTGCTCCTGCAGGCCCTCGGTCAAGTAAAGCTCCCCGTCATCGGTGACAAGCACCGCCTCAAAGTCCGCTCCATGCTCCTGCCAGAATGCCTCTGCCCGCTCCAGTCCCATGACAAAGAGCGCCGTGGACAGGCCATCGGCCAAGGTGCCGTCCGGACTGATGATGGTCACGGAGGCAAGACCGCTTTCCGCCGGCTTCCCCGTTTCGGGGTCGAGGATATGGTGATAGCGCACACCGTCCTGTTCAAAAAACCGTTCATAGCCGCCGGAGGTGATGGCCGCCTGATCCCTCAGGGACAGGATACCCAGATACTCCCCGGGCTTCTCCGGGTGCTGGATGCCCACCCGCCACGGGGTGGTGTCTGTCTTGCCGCCCTTGACCTGCACGTTTCCTCCAAGGTTCACGATGCCGCTTGTGACCCCGTATTCATCGAAGATCTCCATGATCCTTGCCGAGGTATAGCCCTTTGCAATGCCGCCGAAGTCGATCTCCATCCCCTGCTGCTGAAAGCGGATCTCTCGGCTCCGGGGATCATAGGTGACCCCCGCCACGTCGGCAAGGGGCAGGAGCCCCTCGATGGTATCCTGATCCGGAACGGCGTATTCTCCCCCGATGAAGCCCCATGCTTTCATCAGGGGGTACATCATCATATTGAAGGCCCCCTCGGTCTGGCGATTGATCTCAAGGGCCCGTTCCACCAGATACGCGGTATCCGCTGTGAGGGTCGATGATCCGCTGCGGTTCAGCTGTCCCACCTCCCCGTTTTCGTTCTCAGCAGCCAGCAGCTGATCCAGACGGTTGATCTCATCCTCCGCCGCCTTCACCGCCGCCTCTGCCTGAGGGCCGAATGCCGTCACCTTCATAAAGGTGTCCATGGCAAAGATGCTCGCTTCCGCCTGCTCCTGCTGTTGGGTATGGGCCGTCCCCGTCGGGTCCTGAGCAGCTTTATTTCCGCATGCCGTGAGCGCCCCGCTCATTACGGTGAGCCCGGCGACCCATAAGCACAAAATCTGTTTTTTTCTGTTGTTCATGGAGTTCGCTCCATCCTTTCTGGTTAGTCAAAACTAATCGCATGGTATCATTCTTTTGCGCTCCTGTCAATCATTCCGTTTCCCGAAAAGCCCCCTGCTCCTGCAAAAACGGCGATGGACCGAACAACTCCGGTCCATCGCCGTTTTTCCCGATATGGTTTCTTCAGCGGACGATGCACTGCATCCACGTCCCCCGATTGAGCATGTACCTGCCGATGACGGACTTGATGATCTCCGTACCCTGACAGATGATAAACAGCGGAACGATGGGCAGTGCCGTGAATCGGCTGAGGACAAAGGCCAGCGGCACCAGACACAGCCAGACGAACACACTGTCAAACAGGAAGGTCACCATGGTCTGCCCGCCGGAGCGCAGGGTGAAATAGGCCGCGTGGGTATAGGCATTGAAGGGCATCAGAAATGCGCTGACGCAGATGAGCTGCGCCGACAGCTCCCGCACCGAGTCGGACGTATTGTAGATCTTTGGAAACACGCCGGACAGCCCCGCCAAAACGCCGCCGAACACCAGACAGCTCAGCACGCCCAGACGGATCATCTTCTGATTGCAGCTGCGGACCTCCTGCTTTTCTGTGCCGGCCCCCAGCATCTGCCCCATGATGATACCCACAGCGTTGCCCATGGACATGTAGACCACACTGGAAAGCTGATAGATGGTGTTGGAGATGTTCACCGCCGCCACCACCTCCAGACCTCTGGTGGAGTAGCTTTGGTTCAGCACCGTCATCCCCACCGACCACAGGGCCTCGTTGATCAGCAGGGGCATGCCCTTTCTGACGATCTGCCCTGCCAGCTCCGCAGGAATGCGGAGCGAGCGGTAAGCCCCCCGAATAAAGGGATTGCGCTCCCCGTGGCGATGGGTCCACACTGCAACCACCGCCAGCTCCACATAGCGCGAGGTCACCGTTGCCACCGCCGCGCCCACTACACCCATTCGGGGTGCGCCGAAATTACCAAAAATCAGCACATAGTTCAGTGCAAAGTTCACAATGACCGCCGTGATCCCCGCCGCCATGGGAACAACGGTCTGCCCCGTTTCCCTCAGGGTGCCGGAATAGGCATTGGCCAAGGCAAAGGGCAGCAGCCCGAACAGCATCACGGTCAGATACTCCTTGGCATAGGCCATGGTTGCCGCCACGTCCTCAGGGGAATTTCCCGAGCTGAGAAAATGCCCGATCAGCGGCTGACCCATGGTCAGATAGACGCCGATCCCCACCGCCGTCAGCACCAGTCCGATCAGGATCTTGAACCGAAAGGTGTGGCGCACTCCGGCATCGTCTGCGCTGCCGTGGAACTGGGAGGTGAAGATCCCCGCACCCGATGTCGCACCGAATATGCACAGGTTGAACACAAAGATCAGCTGATTGACGATGGCTACGCCGCTCATCTGCACCGTGCCCACCTGCCCCACCATGACGTTATCCAGCAGGGAAACAAAATTGGTGATGCCGTTTTGAATGATGATCGGCAGGGTCACCAGTATGACGCGCCTGTAAAAGGCACGATCCTTTTGCGATAGCTTCTGCATAAATATCTCCTTCTGTTCAGGCATAAAAAGTGGGACAGCAGCCATGCTGTCCCACAGACGATCATTTCCGAATTTCCGCAGCGACCTTCGCCACGATCTGTTTCATCTGATCCATCTTCTGCTCCATGTCCCACACCAGCTTCAGCTGGGTGCGGGCCCGGACCAGATTATGCTCGGGGTATTCGGTCTTAAAGTAGAGATCCCCGTCCAGATAGTCCTTCAAAAACCGCAGTCCGACCTCAAGGGTCATGGTGTAGGCACCCAAGGGCAGCACCTCCACCTCACGGGGGGTCAGGGAAGTGGCAGCCTCCAGAAAGCCTCTGGTGTAGACCTCAAACAGCTCAAGATCAAGGGACATCCTGCTCAGATCCCTTTCGTCCTCCGCCGCCGTTGCCGCACCGAAGCGGATGGAGTCACCGAAGTCATAGGCGCTCAGCCCGGGCATCACCGTGTCCAGATCCAGAACACACAGGGACTTGCGGTTTTTCCGATCCAGCAGAACGTTGTTCAGCTTGGTGTCGTTATGGGTCACACGCAGGGGAAGCTCACCGCTGACGCGCATATTTTGCAGCACCGAGCCCCGCTCCTCACGGGACAGGACAAAATCCACATCCTTGCGGACCTCAGACAGCCGCCCCACACGATCCTCTGCCACCGACTCCTTGAACAGGCGGTAGCGGTCGATGGTGTTGTGGAACTCCGGGATGGTCTCTACCAGAGTGTCTGCGCTGAAGTCACTGAGCAGCTGCTGAAAGCGGCCGAAGGCCACGGCGCTCTGGTAAAAATCCTCACTGGTTTCCGGCGTGTCCAGACAGAAGCCGCCCACGAAGTCGTACATTCTCCAGAATTCGCCCTGCTCATCTTCATAGTGGAACTTTCCGTCCTTTGTTGTGAGAAAGTGCAGGCATGCCCGCTTATCGGCAACCTTTGCACGGATGTAATCGGTGATGGCACCTGCATTGCTCATCACGCTGGCAGGGTCCTTGAATACGTATTTATTGATCTTCTGCAGAATATACTCCGCGCCTGTATCTGTTGTGATCTTCAGGGTGTGGTTGATATGCCCGTGCCCGAAAATATCGCATTTGATCGGATTCCCATCCAGATTAAATGCATACACAGCCTTCTCCATGTTGTGAGGATTCCTCCTTAGATCGGTCATCTGACAACCGACAAAATATTATAATCTACTGGACCATACTATGGTACAGAAAGTGTTCCTGTCACAAATCAGTGCGCTGATAGGTTTCCACATTCTATCACATTCCTTTAAAAAAAGCAAGTTTTTTCGTTTTTCCAATCCTTTGCCCAAATCGTCAAACCCCCGTCCGGCCTTGACTTTTTCGCTTTCTGCCCCTTATAATACCCTCACCCACTACTAGGCCGGAAGTTCGATTTCCGGCTTTTTTCAGGAAGGAGCAGATCATGAAAAATCCCATCGTAACCGGTCACGGCCCCGCCGCCGTCCACTGCATCCGCCTGCGCAGAGGGGACGACCTTCTGGAATCCATCCGTCAGCTGTGCCGGAACCGGCAGATTGCCGCCGGAGTCGTCCTCTCCGGGGTCGGATGCATCAGCCAAGGCCGAATCCGTGACGCGAGCGGTGTTACCATTCGCAATATCGATGAGCATTGCGAGATCGTCAGTCTGAACGGGACCGTCAGCGCAGCCCGCTGCCACGTCCACATCGCCCTGTCAAAGGAGGATCTTTCCACCATCGGCGGACACCTGTGCCCCGGCTGCATCATCAACACCACCTGCGAGCTTGTGATCGCGGAGCTGTCCGGCATCGGATACGGCGTTGAACACGACCCCCAGACCGGATATGACGAGCTGATATTCAAAACACGCTAATCCCCCACTTTCTCAGAGGATTTGTGGGACAGAACGAATTTATTTACCACCGCACATTGACTTTTTTTTGCGATTGTGGAATAATATACCCATTATACTTTATAGAAATAAGAGGATATGTCTCATGTTCCAGTCCAGAACTCATAACTGCGGCGAGCTGCGCCTGAGCCACGCAGGTCAAACCGTTACTCTTGCCGGTTGGCTGGAGAATGTCCGTGAAGTCGGCTCTAACTTTGCATTCCTTGTGCTGCGGGACTACTACGGCACCACCCAGATCGTGGTGGACAACGAAGAGATGATGCACATCGTCAAGGGCATCACCAAGGAATCCACCATCTCCGTCACCGGTCTTGTCCGCGAGCGTGAGAGCAAGAACACCAAGATCGCCACCGGCGAGATCGAGGTCGTCCCCTCCGAGATCAAGGTGCTGGGCAAATGCCGCCATAATCAGCTTCCCTTTGAGATCAACAAGTCCAAGGACGCAGACGAAAACACCCGTCTGAAATACCGCTATCTGGATCTTCGCAACCCCGCTGTCAAGAGCAACATCATCCTGCGCTGTCAGGTGGTCGCCGAGCTGCGCAGACTCATGACCGACAAGGGCTTCCTGGAGATCACCACCCCCATCCTGACCGCCTCCTCTCCCGAGGGTGCAAGAGACTATCTGGTGCCTGCCCGGAACCATCCCGGCAAGTTCTACGCCCTGCCTCAGGCTCCCCAGCAGTTCAAGCAGCTGCTGATGACCTCCGGCTTTGACCGCTACTTCCAGATCGCCCCCTGCTTCCGTGACGAGGATGCCCGTGCAGACCGCACCCCCGGCGAATTCTATCAGCTGGATATGGAGATGGCCTTCGCCTCTCAGGCTGACGTTCTTTCCACTCTGGAGGATGTTCTGGTCCCCGTATTCCGGAAGTTCGGCAAGTACGAGCGCATTTCCGGCGCTCCCTTCCGCCATATCTCTTATAATGATGCTATGGAGCGCTACGGCTCCGATAAGCCCGACCTGCGTATCGACCTTGAGGTACAGGACGTGACCGAGGTGGTGCAGGGCTGCGGCTTCGGCCCCTTCGAGGGCGCAGTGGTCAAGGCTGTTGCCGTTGACAACTTCACTCAGGCCCGGAAGTGGATCGACAAGCTTCTGGTCGATGTCGAGGTCCAGACCGGAAACAAGGCCTGCTGGGTCCGTGTAGATGACGAGGGCAACCTGACCGGCGGCATCTCCAAGTTCCTCGGCGAGTGCAAGGACGCTTTCGTTGAAAAGCTTGGCCTGAAGCCCGGCAGCTTTGTCTGCATGGCAGCCGGCAAAAAGACCGCCGCACAAAAGACCGCCGGTGTCATCCGCAATATGCTGGGCAAGCGCATCCCCGGTCACTTTGACGAGGAGCAGTACGCCTTCTGCTGGATCGTAGACTTCCCCATGTACGAAATGGGCGAGGAATCCGGCGAGCTGGAATTCTGCCACAACCCCTTCTCCATGCCTCAGGGCGGCATGCAGACCCTTCTGGATGCCGAGGGCAACAACGAGAAGCTTCTGGCCATCAACGCCGACCAGTATGATCTGGTCTGCAACGGCTATGAGACTGCTTCCGGCGCTGTCCGTAACCACGACCCGGAGATCATGGTCAAGGCCTTCCAGATGGTCGGTCTGGGCGAAGAGGACGTGAAGGCCAAATTCCCCGCCATGTACAATGCCTTCACCTACGGCGCACCTCCCCACGCAGGTGCCGCTCCCGGTGTGGACCGCATCGTCATGCTGCTGACCGGCGAGGAGTCCATCCGTGAGGTCATCACCTTCCCCATGAACAAGAACGCACAGGATTTGATGATGGACGCTCCCACCACCGTTTCTCAGAAGCAGCTGGATGACGTTCACATCGCCATCAGCATCAAGGAGTAAGTCCCCCTTTTCCCGCAGGATACTGTAGGAGCCTGCCGACGGAGGTTATCGATATGGAAAAATTATCTGTTGCATTGATTGTGATCGCCATCTGTACCGCTTTGTTTGCCGATCCCCTCGACAGGAAATTCACGGCAAACGGTCAAATCAAAAAAGTTTTGTGGGTATGCAGCATCGGTGTGATCTGCATCATCATGATCCCTCTGCTTTGGTCTGTCCTTATATAGTTCCTTGACTTTTATAAAAAACACCCCTTTCAATCTTTTTTCCGATTGAAGGGGGTGTTTTGATTGCGTAAATGCAGGATTTCGTATATACTATCAAAAAAAGAACCAAGGAGGATGATGTGATGGATTTGAAGGTATTGGCAGTGGGCGATGTGGTCGGTCAGCCCGGTCTTGAGCGCATCGGCAGGAGCCTGCGCAGACTGAAACGGGAATGCGGCGCCGACTTTGTCATCGTAAACGGCGAAAATGCCAGCAATCTGGGCATGACCCCCCGGCAGGGCGAGGAGATTCTGGATGCAGGGGCCGATGTCATCACCATGGGCAACCACACCTTTTCCAGACGGGAGATCGTGCCGTTTCTGGAGGACAGCCCCTATGTGCTTCGGCCTGCCAACCTGCCCCCCCAGCTTCCCGGGCAGGGATGGAGCATCTACGAGACTAAGGCAGGACCGGTAGCCGTCATCGATCTGATCGGTCGGTGCGGCATGGATTACACCCCCGACAACCCCTTTCTGCTGATGGATAAGATCCTGAAAAAAATCGACACCAAGCTGATTTTCGTGGAAATGCATGCAGAAGCCACCTCTGAAAAATTGGCCATGGGCTATATGCTCGACGGCAGGGTCAGCGCAGTCTGGGGCACCCACACCCACGTCCCCACCGCCGACACCCAGATCCTGCCAAAGGGTACGGGCTACGTGACCGACCTCGGCATGACCGGTCCGGCGATCTCCGTCCTCGGTATTGCGCCCAAGCTGTCTGTTGACAAATTCCGCGGGGAGCTGTATGCCCGCTATCAGTGCGCCGAGGGCCCCACGAAGCTCAACGCCGTCCTGTTCACCATCGATGCCGCCACAGGTAAGTGCAGGCAGGTAGAAAGAGTGGATGTCCATGATTAAGATCCTCCACAGTGCCGACTGGCACATGGATGCGCCCTTGGGCGGCTTTACCCATGTACAGCGGGAATTTCTCCGGCAGAAGATGCTCCGTCTGCCGGACATGATCGCCGACACGGCGATTCGGGAGGGCTGTCAGCTCTGCCTGCTGTCCGGCGACATATTTGACGGGGCCTACACAAAAGAAAGCGCCGAGGCCGTGTACCGGGCCTTGGAGCGTATGCAGATCCCCGTTTTCGTCGCCCCGGGCAACCACGACCATATCGGCACCGCAAGCCCGTGGGTGCGGGAGCTTTGGCCTGCAAACGTACATATTTTCAGCAAGCAGACCATCACCGCCCAAGTGATCGAGGAATTGGACTGCCGTATCTACGGTGCCGGATACCAGTCCATCGAATGCCCCGGGCTTCTTGCCGACTTTCAGGCAGGAGGAAATGAAAAATACGCCCTGATGGTGCTTCATGCAGACCCCACCAGTACCGCATCGCCCTATTGTCCGGTGACGGTCAATCAGATTCGGGACGCAGGCCTCGACTATGTGGCCCTCGGTCATATCCACACCCCCGGGCGGTTCGGCGCCGGAGCCGGCATGTGCGCATGGCCCGGCTGTCCCATGGGTCACGGCTATGACGAGACAGGCATCAAGGGTGTGCTTGTGGTGGAGCTTGAGGAAAGCGCCCATGTCCGCTTCATCCCCTTGGATGTCCCCCGATTTTACGACGAATCCGCTCCGGCAGGGGATGACCCGGTGGGGGCGGTGGAGGCTCTGCTCCCCCCCGGCGGAAGCGAGGACTTTTTCCGCATCCGTCTGACCGGCGAGGTTCGGGAAGGTGCCATGGATCGGCTGAACGGTCGGTTCGGCGGCTACCCCAACCTGCGCTTACTGGACGAAACCATTCCGGCAGGGGATATCTGGGAAACCGTGGGGCAGGACTCTCTTGAAGGCCTGTACTTTAAGATCCTGCAAAACGCCATGGAGGGGCAGGATGCCCAAACGGTGGAGGCCTTGGAATTGGCGGCGCGGATCTCCCGCCAGATCTTACAGGGACGGGAGGTGGAGCTGCCGTGAGGATCTACTCCATGACCGCCACCTTCGGCAAGCTCGATGGTGTTACCTTGGAGCTGTCTGAGGGACTGAACGTCATCACCGCCGCCAACGAGTGGGGAAAAAGCACATGGTGCGCCTTTCTGACCGCCATGCTCTACGGGATCGACACTAGGGAGCGCTCCACCAAGGGGCAGCTTGCCGACAAGGAGCGCTATCAGCCCTGGTCCGGCAAGCCCATGTCCGGCAGGGTCCGTCTGGAATGGAACGGTGCGGACATCACCATCGAGCGCAGCACCAAGGGCCGCATCCCTCTGGGGGAGTTTATCGCCTACGAAACCCATTCCGGTCTGCCCGTCCGCCAGTTGACCGCAGATAACTGCGGCCAGCAGCTGCTGGGTGTGGAGCGCAGCGTTTTCACCAGAACCGGCTTCATCCGTTTTTCCGATCTGCCCGTCGAGCAGGACGAGGCTCTGCGGCGGCGGCTGAACGCTCTGGTCACAACCGGTGACGAATCCGGCAGTGCTGACCTTCTGGCAAAAAAGCTGCGGGAATACAAAAATCGCTGCCGCTATCACCGCAGCGGCCTGATCCCCGATGCAAACGAGCAGATCCGCTCCTTGGAGCATCAGCTCCACGAGCAGGACACCCTCACCAAGCAGGGCCGTCAGCTTCAGGAGCAGATCGACCAAGCCGAGGAGGAGCTGAAGCAGCTGCAGCTCCATCAGGAGGCCCTTGCCTATCGGCAGTCCCGGGATGCGCTCCTGCATTTGCAGGAGGCCAAGCAGACCGCCAAGGATGCTCAGGCTGAGCTTGAGCATCTGGAGGCCCAGTGCCGGCAGCTGCCCCCACGCAGTGAGCTGTCAGGAAAGCTCACCCAAGCACAGGCCCTGCTCAGGCAGCTGGATGCCGCCCCAATCAAGCCC
>DYCR01000003.1:0-113759 GCA_019418025.1 Clostridiales bacterium
CGGTAAACTGAAAGCATATAAAAATGGCAGAGTGTGGCGGATCCCGAAAGAGTCAATAAAAGAATATATTTGTAGCAAGATATAAAACTTCAATCATTTACGCATAAATGTGTCGTATATAAATGATACATCAGAATAAGACACATAGCCTGATAACAAAACACGGTCTATGCCCTAATACTAGGGGCATAGACCGTGTTTTTTATTTATTTCTGGCGAGGCAAATATCAAGGTATTCCTCCAGTGAATTGCACAAAAGTGCCTTATTTCCGCATTGATAGGAGTATATCTTTCCTGACTCATCCATAAGAGTTAATATCCCATCTATGCCAACATTTTCAAGCACGAAGTATTTTTGAGGGAATGTGCGATCTAACTGTCGTTCTCTGATTGTGGCATCGACAACATTCAGTGCCCCCTCCACATTTAACCCTGTCCATTCCGTAGCATAAAAGCTTACTACACCAAACATTTTGACATATTCAATGTATTCAAGAGGAAACTCTAGATTAAGTACTTTTTGAGCCTCTTTTATCTGTGAGGTTACACAGCCTTCAAGATGCAGTAAATTAGGAACACCATTTAATTTATTTACTATGTTACTCACCATCATTCACTCCTTACTGAATAAGCTCTTTCCTGCCAATGGGCTGCTCTCTCGTTGCCAAAAGCGAGGCGGTCAATTTCACTTTCTTTTGTCTTATCATGCAGAATCGTATCATTTCCTTTTCCCCGATGCTCCTGCATAGAAAGTTCTGCAAGAGGGCTATCATTATGCTGACCAATATGATGCAATTCAAGAGGATGACCATCAGAATTGAGAGGCGCAAGCCCTTGCTTTGCACGTTCAGAGTTGCTTCTGCCAAACGGATCCTTTTGTGACCAATCAATATCAGGACGAATCAAACATTCCTTCTCGCCAACACGCACTTCAACAAGCCCAGTTTTTTTATAAATTTCAGCTTCTTCTATGGAGTCGATGTTATCGATGATTTTGTCAGACCAGTCAGTTTCTTCTTTCAGTTTGGCCTTCTCTTCCTCTGCAAGTCCCTCTTTAGCATTTCCCTGTTCCAGATCAGCGCAAGATTCACTATTGTCGCGCATTCTTAAATTCTCTTTCATAGTTGACTCCAGCTGCTCCGGAGTCGAGAATTTAACTTCGTCGAGCTTGGAGTTCAGAAAATCTCTTACCGAGAAACGCTCTAGTGATTCGCCTGAGATTTCAGAAGCCTCACCTATCACTGTTTCCGTTTTTTCGACTCTAATACCAGAATCAACTCTAGCTTTCTCCGAAATATCGGTGGACATATCAAAAGATAGCACACAATCACCTTCCCTTCAAGTAGGATTTCACATCTTCAGAAAAATTTCGTGATTTTGTAACTAAAAATTCTTCTGTAACGTCATCGATTCTTTTCCCGCATACATAACTTTTTGAGACAAGGGCAGATACTATCTCAACGGATCTCTTGGAAGGTCTCTTACAGTAAAAGATCTCCAACTCACTGTGCAGATTTGATAAACGAACTTCTGTGGAACCTTCTATGGAACCTTCTATTATGGTATTAGCAATTAAATCGACCAGTGTATCGCTGGGCATTTTATGATTACTATAAACACCGGAAACCAATAAGGAAACAACAGAATCAGATATACATTCAAGAATACACTTTTTCTTGGAAACCCCTGGACTAAGTGCAATTCCATTTTTTGTAAGTTTGGAGGCAATTTCTTCGCACCCCTCGTGGATACCACCAAAAATCTTGTCAGAATTCCCCATGTACATCAAGCTATTTAATACTTTGATGGCCCAAACGGAAATCTCAGCCGAGAGATTGTTTTGCACAACACTCTTACTGATCCTGTACATTTTATCTGACAGGTCTTCACAGTATAGTCTTACATCTAAAACGGTTCTAGCATCAACCTTCCCCAGCTTTACAACGACCGGCTGGACCATTCCTTCTTTATGGCAGAGAGCATAACCGACCTTGCTATTGCCGAGGTAAATAGCATCTTCCGGATAAATCCCCATAGTAGTAGCAAGTGCCTTTTGGTCATCTTGAGCAACAATACGATGAACAATCTTATTGGAAGAATTCTTGATAACATCCGGGGCCAGTTTGCTTGGAATTTGTTCTGCTATAATAACACCCTGACCATACGAACGCATCTCTGCAAGCATATTCGTAAAATGCTCAACCGCTTTTCCCTTTGGGTTCCCCAGCTCTTCGTTGTTTTCGCTTGAAACATTTTTAAGGAGTCTGTGGGCTTCCTCGATTACAAGCAGATGCTTTAGTTTTGATTCAGAACTATTGTCCAACTCTTGATGTACCTGTCGATATTCGTTGATATAAATAATTAGCAGACCCAGAGCAAATGCTTTATCCGCATCGTCAGACAATCCCTCAAGTTCTAGAACTGAGTCGTTACTTAATAAGCTTTCAAAATCAGGAAACGCTGTTGTATTAAACATGTATCCTTTTGTTCCCACACACAGACTATCTATTCTCGCCTTGATTGCGCCCTGAATATTGCCCTTAACCTCGCCCTCGTAGGTCATCTCATGGTTGATATAATGGTCAATCTCATCTTTCAGATCCTGCATAGACGGAAAAAGGTAAGAATGCGCCTTCATCGAATAGTGTTTATGCATCTTTTCTGAATCAAACAAGTCTTGCAAGCTATCGGTATTGCTCAAGTAGGGATGGAACCCCAAGATAAGGTTCCATCCTTTTTTCTCATATACTCTGTTCAAGCATTTTTCCAAAATATATGGCATTGGACCATAAAAGGCAAAGGATGCGCAGAAAAGATCCCTTAATAAATCGATATGCTGCTGAGGACTAATGCCCAATGGCACATAGAAAGGATTCAGTCGCAAGCAATTTATTTCCGGTCGCCCCAAAGTATACACCGTCACATCTTTCGGAATATTGCGGTATTCTTTTTTTGCCGGTTCAATGACTAAAAACGGTTTATCAATACTGGTTAGGATCTTTTTCACTGTGTTGGTTTTTCCGCATCCCGTAATACCACAAACCAGTGTATGTTTGTTCAGATCCTCATCACTCAATCCAAACGGCATGTTGGGGAGCGGTCTATCATATTCACAGACTACACCGAGTGGATGGTCACCATCGGAAAAATTGTAGTTTAACGCATACGGACGATCGCGATGCAATTCAAATCCTATGGTATTATCCTCAGGAAGCGTGCAGATTGCACACAATTCTTCGGAAGTAAGAATACTGCATAACGGACTGCCCGCGAATCGATCCGAGAAAAAATCCTTCGGAATCATAAGCTGCTGGGTATGAATTTTATCCGCCGGCAGATTTTTGCCAATGCAGGAATCTTTATAGCCGAAAACAACCGGTGGGAGGACTTCCGGAACACCAGATACCATTTCGCTATATAAGCTTCCCTGAATGATTTTGCTGGTAATCTCAGAATCAGATGAAAAAGAGGTTACAGTTTTCCACATTCCGATGCTGCGCCCAGTTTTTAACCGCTGCATTGCTATGTCTGCCATATTCATCAATTCGATCGCAAAACCATTCTGAATTTCGCCTGCGATAGATTGATTTTTATTAATTGTTACTGCAATTGCATCGCTATAACCCTGTGAATAAGTATCTGAGGTGCCCCTTACCTTACCTCTGCCGATTCCAAAAATACCTCCTAATCCTCCTGTATGAAAACCCGTACTGGAGCTATTTTGATTACCATGACTCACACTATAATTATCGCTATGGGTTTCCGTGTTAGCCGAACCATTTTGAAAAGACAAGGACCTCTTTGAAATAGCAAAACTTTTATCCTTAATTCTAATTGCGTTTCCAATTAAATTCTGAATTTCATCCGGAGGAACTGGTTTACACATGACCATGATGGTGTAATTCTGCCCATTCAAACTCCGCATCAGCGAAGTCAGTTCCTTGCGTTGAAGTTGTCCGTCGATTTTTAGTGCAGGGGTTCCTGCAATACATCCAACATAGCGATCCTTATCTCTCCAGGTTTCCGCATCCACTTGCACTTGCTGATTCACAAATCTGTTTGTATATTTTTCAATCTTAACACCAGGAAGAAGGCCTTCTAGCAGAGTCGGAATCACTTCATCGGATGATGAGGGTCCAATACCAAGAACCAAGGATACCGTTCCATTTGCGCTAACAAGTCCATAGCAAACCTCATGGTTGATGGAATATGCCGTAGTAAATAATTTCTGCATCCGTGAACTAAAAAACTCAAACCGATTCTCTACATCATAAACCCTACATTCGCAGATTTTATAAAAATGGAATTCATTCAGAAGTTCAAGAGAGTTCTCCTGCGGAATATCGATGGCAGACCGAGTATCAGCATAGGCGGGGAAAAATTTTGTAATGAATTCAGTAGTCTGTCTGCTTAACTCTTCCGTGTCCTTTTCAAAAAGCTCCGCCTGAGATTTTTCGCTTTCAGGAATAGGATCGTTGCTGTATATTTCAAGATCACCCCCCATAGTTTCACCCCCTGTTCATCAATTCTGTAACTTTAGCATCATAAAAAGCCTCAACAGAATCAATCCAGAGCATGAAGGATTTTCTTACATTTTGCAGATATTCTGTCACAATCTGCTCGATACTGGTGTTAGTGGTCGCTCTATTTGATTTAATAACATAAGCCATAATGCCAGCAAGAATTGCTGCGATACCAACAGGAATCCAAGTTGACATGCTGATGCTTACGATACCGCCCACGACAACCACTGCACCAGAAGCAGTCAATTCTTTGACAGTTAATTGATCCTTCTTGTAATCAATTTCCGATGGAACAGAAAAATCAAACTTTGATTTGATCTCCGACAGAATATCCATCCGATAAAACTCAGCTTTGTGCTGAGCATCAGAAAAATATGAATCAGATAGTGTGCGTACCATCATCATATTATAAGCACTTGAAAGGAGCATTTTACTTTGGGGGGCAATTTTATTGACCGTGAGTGCAGTGACACGGTCAATAATATCGGTAGATCTCATACCCTTTTGAATATTGAGATTGGCATCTTGCTGAATACCTGCCAATACTTTGTCAAGCTGCTCCTTGATTTTTTGTTTTTCACTGCTTTCCAACATAATTAGTCAACTCTCCCTTCAAGCCCCCTACCTTTACCGCAAGATCTGAGAATGTATTTACCTTAATCTCTAGTTCATCAATCATAATATACCGACTTACATTATCCTTCTTTTGTTCTAACAACCGGGCATATTCCGCATTAAGTTCATCACTATGACTTCTCATTTTGTTAAAATATGTTCTACGGCACTCCCCCACATAGTCTACAACATTATTAATCAGTGCCGGGATAATTTCGTTGTCTAAACGATCATGGATATTATCTGCAATAAGGCATACACATTTTTTCAGGTCGCGCTCCGGCACTTTATCAATAGTCTTTCTAAAAGTATGACCACGCTCAATTGTCCTCATTTCGGTACTTTTTTCCTTAGCGTCACTATCAATAGCTTCAAAATCGGTTTCGGTAAAATTAGGAGTATATGCCACAGCAGGAATCTTTCCGGGATCGTCAGTATATTGAATTAATTTCCTGTTGCATTCATCGATGACACGAGCAGCTAAGGACCTCCGAACCTCCACAGTATCATCCATTGCATCCATGGTCATCTTCTTCATTTCACCAAATGTTATTTCCGTAATATCGTCTTTATTCAGGTGGCGAAAGTAATCCAATTGGGCTTCATACTGAGCTTGCCTTTTGGCTGCTTCCTCCATAATAATGCCTTCACCCTGAATATTATCTGTATATTTCCTGTAGATTTCCTCGATGCCGGCGCCCATTTTATTACCGATTTCTTGAATTTCATTCTTTTTTTGAATGATTCGATCCTCCAGTGCGTCAGGATCATCTGCATTCTCCTTTGTATCCGACAGTATCTGTGAGAAGATCCCCTTATAGCGAATGCATTCTTTTTCAAGGTTTTCTAGGAAATAAATAAGCTGAAGATAATTTGCAACTCGTGCAAACTGTTCAAGGGCCCTCTGCACACTGTTGAAATTAGACTGCTCCTCCATTTTTTCTTCAAATACAGAGAGATTTCCTTTTGATTTCAGCCAACACTTGCTAGCAGGTGCAAAATCATTGTTCATTTCATCCAGTTTATCAAAATAAGCGTCAATTTTTTCCTCTGTACCCAATTCATTACACCTGTTTAGGAACAGCTGCATCTTGCTATCCACACAAATGATTCGATCTTCATCGATATCATTCCTGTACATTTCAACCGCCTGTTCTTTTAGTCTCACGAAATCGGAACCTTGGAGATTAGCTTTGCCGGTCAAAACCAGAAATAGTGTATCTTTTTTCTTTTCACGGCAAGTTGTACGCAGGAAATTCATAAACGAGGTGGATTCCAGTGCCTGTCCACTCAGCGACTTAACAAAGATGATTGCATTGGCATTGTCCATATAATCTTCAGCAATCTTCCCGACATTTCCTCCAGCTCCCACGCCAGGACTATCGATGATGGTTATCCCCTGCATTTCTTCCGGGAGGGGATAGGTAATATCCATTTCTGTTACGATCTTTCCCCAAGAAGAAGATTGCTCCTTGATATATTCACGAATCAGTCCCTTATATTCTTCTTCTCCAATATTGAAGATGTTGTCTTTTAGTTCATCTTCTAAAAAATCCTCTAGCACACGATCAGAAGGTTCACTACCACGTTTGCCGTATTTGATCAGAATCTCATTATTGATCGTCGTGATCGGAATCTTTCGATACTTATCTGAGATGGCGGCATGCCCCGCAAGAAATTCACTGATTTTATCACAGCCATCGATTATCGTCTTTCCGCCGCCAGCAGTTTTCGCCTCCAATCGAAATTGATTTCCTCGGCGAATCTTAATAATGGCGCTCGTACACTGACGAACATCCATAGGAACAACCTCTTTACCAAGATACGCATTGATAAAAGTAGATTTTCCACTTTTGGCTTCACCAAAGACCATAAGGTTAAAAATTTCACTTTTGATCCTTTCGGCCTGTTTGCTGATACTCTCATCTACTTCCTTCCCAATTTTTCGGCAAGCTGCAACATAGTTTTCATATATTGCCATCACTTCAGCCTTATTTTGTTTGTAATTCTTGGAAATCATTAACGCACACTCTCTTTCTAAATATATTTATCTACTCATCTATCTACACATCGCCGTAGATAGATTGCAAATCTGCACATTCTTGTTTCATATCCATTACAAGCTGCTTAGGTTCAAGCACCTTTATCCATTTCCCCTGACTAAGCAACCACATTTTAATACCTGCTCCAAAAACTTCAGAACTAACAATGTAGCTCCCATCTCTTTCTTCTGTAACCTTTGATAATGGGAGTCTATCCAGCACCGCTTCCAAAGACGGTCCAGTATATTTGAATTTGATATGCTGCAATTCGCCACCATGCATGAATTGCGTCCTGTTTTTGTATTCACCTTCTTTGAATCGATCGGTATAGGCCACGGAGAAAGTCCGATCTGTAATACGAAGCTGTTCGATCCTATCTATCCGGTAAATTGTCGGATACGGATCATTTTTCTTTGCAAAGTGAGATTTTGTGTCGCTATCCACAATTAATCCCATTAAATAGAAATAGTATTCAGAAAATAGGATTCCTACAGGTTGGATTTCTCTGATTATCGTCTTACTTCCTTGTAATCGTTTGTATGTCAAGATAACAGTATGTTTTGAATCAATGGCTTGAACGATTTCCCACAGAAAATCCGCGTTAAAATAGCCGTGTGCCGGATCAATGTAATGAAACAACTCGTTTTTCAATATTTTCTTAAGTGCTTGACTATCTGTTGTAGATACACTCATACAAAGCAGACGATCGATGATTGAAGCTAAATCTGCTTTGGTATATGCACGGCTTTCAACTAATATCTTACAAATAGAGAGTAACTCTCCTCTTGTGAGAAACTCATAATTTTGAGTCACAAGACGATAACCATGTGCATTATGATCATATTCGATACTCTGACTCATTCCACTTTCTCGCAGTTGTTCAGATAAGAATGCCCTGATCGTGTCTATATCTCGCTGAATAGATCGCTCATTTACATTATAGAGTAAAGCCATTTCATGTTTTTTTACTACTTTTCCTGACAGAAATGCACGATAAAGTTCAAGGACACGGTTACTTTTGGGACTGGACATACTCATAGTGTTCCCTTTCCGTAGTGTAGAGCATATACTTCTATCTTTAAATATAGCAGCATAGTTGGACAGTAATTGTCATCTCCTTAAAAATCTGCCCCGCACTTTCTACTCTCTCATTATGTCGTATTACCAATTTATTCCATTATATTTGGTAATACCAGATAAATCAAGTAGCTTTCTCCATATAATGACCTTATATAGGAGGTGGGTAGCTTGAAACCAAGGAAACTAGAGCTTGGCAATCGGAACCTAATTGGTGCCCGCGTTACCGAAGCCAGAAAAAGTCATGGAATGAAACAAGTAGAGCTACTTGCCAAATTGCAACTAGCCGGGGTGGATTTAAGCGTTCCTGCACTTTCGCTGCTAGAAGGTCAAAAACGTCCGGTATCTGATATTGAATTAAATGCCCTAGCAGACATCTTGAATGTGTCTGTGGACTGGTTATTGGGCAGAAAGTAAGAAAACATCCACCCTTAGATGAGCACAACAGCTCACACAGGAGTGGATGTTTTTCGTTGACGATACTGACTGCTCTTTGGCTGAAATAGGCAAGCCAAATGCAGCGGACTTTTATCACTTCAAATATAACGGATTGGTCTGGTAGGTCTGTTTCGGACTTCTTGGATGATTGGGAATCGATAAGAGAATGACATTCTTCTTCACCAAGGGATCAATATAGCGTTTGATCGCATACTGCACACTGGCGATCTGAAGATAATCGCTGACTTCCTTGCGTGTTCTGGGAACTGCACAGAATTCTAACAAGCCCTTATCATCATTGACATTTTGCATCGATACGGATGTTACCTCTGTCATCGGTGCAATCTTCTGGGCACTGCGGTCGTTATAAAGGCACACAGAAAATTCTCCCCGCAAATCATTAAATACAGGTTCCGGAAGATCGAGGTCCCACATTGCACGACGAATGCGAGGAATACCAGAATAACGATTCTCCGTTTGACCCAATGCTTCCATTGTTGTCACAAGAACAGGATTTCGGGTATCAGGTTGAATTTTTCCCAGTTGATCCAGCGTCAGACG
This sequence comes from Clostridiales bacterium, assembly GCA_019418025.1. GTDB lineage: Bacteria > Bacillota > Clostridia > Oscillospirales > Oscillospiraceae > Faecousia. The sequence continues at coordinate 9,257 of DYCR01000003.1, forward strand.
ACCATACAAACCACCTGGATTGTGAATTTCCAAACGGTCAGAAAACATGATGATCTGAATCGGCATATTCTCTGTGTGCGGGCTGTAATCCCTGTGGACCAATGCATTCAGAACAGACTCACGAACAGCGTCCAGTGGGTATTCGGGGATATCCCTGCGAACACCTGTGGAAGGGTCAATACGCAGTGCTGTGCGCATATTTATTCTGACAAATCCGACGGCAGTCTCCAACATTTCTTGCAGTGTTCCCTCAATCCGTTTGCTGTCAGAGAAACGCTGTCCTGCATCGTCCAGCGTTCCCATCTCCGTTCCCGGCACACTTGAGGCAATAATACTCAGCTGTGGAAAATACGCCTGGGGATATGGGCAGAAAAGCAGCACCGCCGAAAGCGTAACTTTACCTTCTCTCGTGATACCGGTTAACTCATATAACTGCTCCAACGGCAGTGCCGCCAAATTGGGACGATCCAGCTTGCGTTTCAGAAGGTATTGTTCCAGCTTGATCTGATCCAAGCCGATGATTGATACCCCATCAACCGGACGAATATCGTCCCTCGTCTTTTTGCGGTAAGCCTCATAGCTGTACACTTCATATTCCGTCATCGGCTTGTCTGCATCCCCAACCCGAATATAAGCGCCTTTCAGCCGTCCCTTTGCTTCCTTAAAACAGGGACGCTCGGTGAGGTCCACAGGCGGGATCTCCGCTATAACAAAGACTTTCCCATCCACATCAAACACACTGAGGATTGGATGTACCTTTGGGGACATAGACTCCCCTACTTCCATCAGCTTTTTTTGAAGATCCTGAGCATCATAGATACCAACCTTCTGAAAATTCTGCTTTTCATCAATTCCAAAGACGATAATCCCGCCCTCGTCCTGATTGGAAAAAGAAGAGAAGGTGTCATAGAGCCTTTCCGGACAGCCTTTGGCTGCCGCTTTGATTTCCAGTGTCTGTTCTTCACATCTTCGTGTTTCAATTCGCTCTAATAATTTAGCAAACTCCTCATACAACATAAAACTCACCTCTTCTAGATCAACTATATCACAACAACATAAGAAAGTAAATCAATAAGTAAACAATTTTATTTATGTTGTTTTCTTATTTTCACTATAACATAACAAACAAGAGAAAAAAAGTGAAATGAAGAACACGACATCTGATCTCCTATCCCCTGCTAAATGGTAACGGTGGCTATGTACCGAATATCCATTTCATGGCTGACAGCAGTACGGTTGTTTCTGGTAAATATCATATTTCGTATGGGTTTCATCTTCTTGACCATCTGGCCGCCGACGGAGCCGGCCTCACGGGAGGTCAGGTGACCGTTGTAGCCGTTGCTCAGGTTCACGCCGACCTCGCTTGCTGCCTGCATCTTGAACTTGTCCATTGCGTCTCTTGCTTCGGGAATGTTGATCTGATTGTTGCTCTTCATAATGTTTCTCTCCTTTTCACATCTCTCGGGAAGAAACCGTTTCCCGAGAGAAACAATTTCTTTCCGTACTCCTATCTTAACCCATATTCGGGTGCATATTCTGTGTAAAAATTCCCATTTCTGCATATGGATGGCATTTCATCAGGCTTTGCTTCCTTCTGTTTATCATGATCTGCCATTTGAAAAATTTTATCAAAAAAGCCGAACCGCCGGAGATGGCGGTTCGGCTTGCATGTCATGCACAGGGCGGCATTTGGCAGCACGATATGATTTTACACGACCCGAAAAGCCGTACTCCTGCCCTGCCTTTCAGGCTTTTGCATACTGAGACAGACCCACCAGCAGACAGCCGTGGATATAGGGGAGCTTCTGCTCGTCAAGCCACGCGAGCAGCGCAGGGTCGTCTGCACCGGGCTGAATGACGATGCACCGGAAGGGCTTTTGATTCTCCTGAAGCAGCTTCAGCCCCTTCACCGGATGGATGCACAGGTCGATCACATCGATCTGCCCTTGGATATCATTGATCGAAGCAAGCTCCTTACCCACGCAGTGGACCGTGTATCCGGCATCGAGCATCCGGTGCTTGATCTTGTATGCGTATTTCTCCGGGTTCAGCGTGTCCCCCAATACGGCAAAGTGTTTTTGCTCCATGATTTCTTTCAGTTCCATAGGAATTACCCCCTTTTTCCGCCAGTATATCACCGCCGGATGGGTAAAACTGTGACATCATCACAAAAGCCCAGAAGGGCAGAAAAAATCGCCCACCCCTGCGCAAGCAGGAGCGGGTGACCGAGACTGCCCCAAACCCCTTTCAGGGCTTTCGGGCAATTTTTACAGCCTGACCCGCGCATAATTTCTCCGTCTATGACGGAGAAATTCCACACTCTCAGGCTGAGCAGTATGTTCCCCGAGGTACACGCCCCCGTGGAACATAATTTCTATCTTTTTGCCGCTGAGGCGGCAAACTCTGTGAGACTATTTGATACGCTGAATCGCCCACCCCTGCATAAGCAGGGACGGGCGATCTTTCGAAACACAATGAACAAATACGGAGATAATGGCGTTTGAAAATTATCTCTGGATACGACCGGAGCCGTCGCCGCCTGCCAGCTTCTCCACCTCAGCGACAGTGACCATGTTGTAGTCGCCCTCGATGGAGTGCTTCAGAGCGGATGCTGCAACAGCAAACTCAACTGCTGCCTGAGTGTCCTTGCCGGACAGCAGGCTGTAGATCAGGCCGCCGCCGAAGGAGTCACCGCCGCCGACGCGGTCGATGATGTGCAGGTTGTACTTCTTGGAGAAGCAGTACTCGTCCTTGGCAACATTGTAGAGCATTGCGCTCCAGCCGTTGTCGAATGCAGAGTGGCTCTCACGCAGGGTGATGGCAACCATCTCGAAGCCGAACTTGTCAGCCAGCTGCTTTGCAACGGACTTGTAGCCCTCGTGGTTCAGGCTGCCGCCGTAGATATCGGTAGCCTCGGCCTCGATGCCGAACACGTCCTTTGCGTCCTCCTCGTTGGAGATGCAGACGTCAACATACTGGCACAGCTCGGTCATGGCAGCACGGGCCTGCTCACGGGTCCACAGCTTGCCGCGGTAGTTCAGGTCGCAGGAGATCTTGACGCCGCGAGCCTTTGCTGCCTTGCAGGCCTCCTTGCAGATCTCAACCAGGTTCTCGCCCAGAGCGGGAGTGATGCCGGTGAAGTGGAACCACTCAGCGCCCTCAAAGATGCTGTCCCAGTCGAAATCAGTGGTGGAAGCCTCCTGAATGGAGGAATGGGCACGGTCGTAGATGCACACGGAGCCGCGCTGAGAAGCGCCCTTCTCGTTGAAGTAGATGCCCACACGGTCGCCGCCGCGGACGATCTTGCTGGTATCCACGCCGTAGCGGCGCAGGGAGTTGACAGCGGACTGGCCGATGGCGTGGATGGGCAGCTTGGTTACAAAAGCTGCATCCATGCCGTAGTTTGCCAGAGAAACTGCGACGTTTGCCTCGCCGCCGCCGAAGGTGAACTCCACATGGTCACACTGGACGAAGCGCTCGTAGTTGTAAGGCTGCAGGCGGAGCATCAGCTCGCCAAAGGTAATGATCTTTGCCATATCTGTAAATCCTCTTTCTCTATCACATTAGCCGAAAGCAGCCTGACGGGCCTCGGCACACAGTGCAGTAATTTTCTCGAAATTGCCGGCTGCGATATCCGCCTTGGGGCAGACCCAGCTGCCGCCGACTGCATGGATGAAGGGAGCATCGATATACTCTCTGACATTGGCTGCATTGACGCCGCCGGTGGGCATGAACTTGATGCCCACAAAGGGAGCAGACAGGTTCTTCATGGCGTTCAGGCCGCCGTAGACATTTGCGGGGAAGAACTTGATGACCTTCAGACCCATGTTGACTGCTGCGGTGATCTCGGTGGGAGTCACGCAGCCGGGGGTCACGGCAACACCGTTTTCGATGCACCATGCCACGACCTCTGCGTCAAAGCCGGGAGAAACGATGAACTTTGCGCCCATGGAGACAGCCAGCTTGCACTGCTCCAGATTCAGGATGGTGCCGGCGCCCACCAGCATATCGGGGCAGTTTTCGGCAACAGCCTTGATGGAATCGGCAGCAGCTGCGGTGCGGAAGGTGATCTCCATAACGTCGATGCCGCCTGCAACCATCGCATTGGCGGTGGGCACTGCGTCCTTTGCATCGTCAAGAACAACAACAGGAACGACGCCTGCCTTTGCCAGTCTATTCAGAACATCCATGTGAGCTCCTCCTTACACGCCGGAGTATGCAGCGAAGCCGCAGTCGATGGGCAGGCAGACACCGGTGATGGCGGAAGCGGACTTGTCGTCGCACAGGAACAGGGTTGCGCCCAGCAGCTCATCAGCCTCAACAAAGCGGCCGGTGGGGGTGCCGTTCAGGATCTTAGCGGAACGAGCGGTGGGGGTGCCATCCTCGTTGAACAGCAGCTTTCTGTTCTGGTCGGAAACCAGGAAGCCGGGAGCGATCGCATTGCAGCGGATGTTGGTGCCGGCAAAATGGGTGGACAGCCACTGAGTGAAGTTGGAGATAGCGGACTTTGCAGCGGAGTAAGCGGGGATCTTGGTCAGGGGGGTGTATGCATTCATGGAAGAGATGTTCAGAATGCAGCCGTGCTTCTTGTCAGCCATGTCCTTAGCAAAGGCCTGAGTGGGCAGCAGGGTACCCTGGAAGTTCAGCTTAAAGACAAAATCAACGCCGGATGCGTCCAGATCAAAGAAGGTCTTGTCGCCCTCCTTGGCCTCATGATGGTACTCGTTGTCGGTGGTAGCACGGGGGTTGTTGCCGCCTGCACCGTTGACGAGGATGTCGCAGGGACCCAGATCCTTCAGGACAGCCTGATGGACCTCTTCCAGAGCCTCGGCTTCCAGAACGTTTGCCTTGTAGCCCTCGCAGATGAAGCCTTCAGCCTTGATCTCCTCAGCCAGCTTCTTAACAGCCTCTTCGTTCAGGTCCAGAGCAGCGACCTTTGCACCGCTCTGTGCAAAAGCACGAGCCATTGCGCCGCAGATCAGTCCGCCTGCGCCGGTAACAACAACGACCTTACCGGAAAAATCAATGTCCAAGGGAAGATTAATCATGATAATTTTGCCTCCAAATAAAATATTGTCGAAAAAGAAATGTGAATGAAAAAATCAGATCTTGCCGTCCAGACGGTCCAGCATGTCCCATACGCCCAGCATATACATAATGCCAAGAGCGCGGTCGTACAGGCCGTAGCCGGGACGGACGGTGCCGGGGCCCTCGCCCCACAGGTGGCGGCCGTGGTCAGGACGGATATATCCCTCGTAACCGCAGTCGTGGTAAGCCTTCAGGATCTCCAGAATGCCGGTGTCGCCGTCGCAGTCCCGGTGGCTTGCCTCGGAGAAGTCTCCGTTTTCAAAATGCTTGACGTTGCGGATGTGGGCAAAGGCAATGCGGTCGCAGTGCTTGCGGACGATGTCGGCAACGTGGTTGTTGGGATCGGCGTTCAAAGAGCCGGAGCAGAGTGTCAGGCAGTTGTACTCGTCATCGACCATCTTCAGGAACCGGTCAATGTTCTCTGCATTGGTCAGCAGACGGGGCAGGCCGAAGATATCCCAGGGGGGATCGTCCATGTGGATGGCCATTTTGATGTCGCACTCCCGGCAGGTGGGCATGATTGCCTCGAGGAAGTACTTGAGGTTGGCCCACAGCTTCTCGTGGTCAACGTCTGCGTATGCCTTGAACAGCTCATCAAGCTTTGCCATACGCTCAGGCTCCCATCCGGGGAAGGACATGTCATACTTCTCGGTGAAGCCCAGAATGTACTTTGCCATGGCATTGTAGTCATCCTGGATCATGTTCTTTTCATAGTAAAGTGCGGTGGAACCGTCGCCCACGGGGTGGAACAGGTTGGAGCGGGTCCAGTCAAAGATGGGCATGAAGTTGTAGCAGATGACCTTGACACCGAACTTGGACAGGTTGCGGATGGTCTGCTTGTAGTTCTCGATATACTGGTCGCGGGTGGGCAGACCGATCTTGATGTCGTCGTGGACATTGACAGACTCGACAACGTCCATGTTGAAGCCGTACTCGTCGAGCTGCTTTTTGACCTCAGCGATCTCTTCTACTTCCCAGATCTCGCCGGGCATTTTATGGTGCAATGCCCAGACAATGCTGGTAACACCGGGAATCTGCTTAATGTCGGACAGCTTGATGTTATCGTTGCCTTCGCCGTACCAACGGAAACCCATTTGCATTGGCATAAATGATCCTCCTAAATTTATAGTGTCTATTTATCAATTACAGATTGAAATAGCGCTTTGCGTTGTTTGCGCAGATATCCTCCACCAGAGAACCCAAAAATTCCATGTCGGCAGGATATTCGCCGTTTTCCACCCAAGTACCGATGAGGTTGCAGAGGATTCTGCGGAAGTACTCGTGGCGGGCGTAGCTCAGCAGGCTGCGGGAATCGGTGAGCATACCGATGAAGTTGCCCAAAATTCCCAGATTGGCCAGACTGGTCATCTGATTCTGCATGCCGGTCTTGTTGTCATTGAACCACCATGCCGAGCCGTGCTGAATCTTACCGGGGACCTCGCTGCTCTGGAAGGCACCCAGCAGGGTGTCAAGCCACTGATCGTCTGCCGGATTTAGGCTGTACAGCACGGTCTTGGGCAGGCTGTTGTCCTTCTCCAGTGCATCCATCAGGGCATACAGCGCAGCGCAGCTGTCGGTTACGGCGATGCAGTCAAAGCCGCTGTCGGCACCCAGAGCCGCAAAAGCCTTGGAATTGGGGTTTCTCATGCAGCTGAAGTGGATCTGCATGACCCAGCCCAGACGGGCGTATTCCTTGGCGCAATGCACCAGCAGATAGGTCTGGTATGCTTCGATCTCGAACTTGGTCAGCTTCTCTCCGGCCAGTGCCTTCCGGAAGGCAGACTCGATCTCCTCGGCAGATGCCTCCTGATAGATGACATAGTCAAGACCGTGGTCGGCTGCACGGCAGTTCATGGTGTCGAAGAACTCGATTCTGGCCGTCAGTGCCTTTGCCACGTCTGCTGCGGAGCGGATCTCCATTTTTGCAGCCTCGGAAAGCTTGCGGATGTATGCGGCAAAGCCTGCCTTATGCAGGTTCAGCGCAGGGTCCGGACGGAAGCTGGGGCAGACCTTGGTGGCAAAGTCGGTCTGCGCGATGAGCTTGTGGTATTGCAGATCGCTGCAGGGATCGTCGGTGGTGCCGACCATCGCAACGTTGCTCTTTGTGATCAGGCCTCTTGCGCTGAAGCTGGGGTCAGCCAGCTTCTCCAGAGCCAGATCCCACACCTGCTGTGCGGTCTGTCCGTTCAGCACACCCTCATAGCCGAAGTAATTCTTCAGCTCCAGATGGCACCAGTGGTACATGGGGTTACCGATGGCTCTGGGTAAAGCTTCTGCAAATTTCTGGAATTTATCCCGATCGGATGCAGAACCTGTGATATATTCCTCTGAAACGCCGTTGGAGCGCATAATGCGCCACTTGTAATGGTCACCGCCCAGCCAAATCTGGGTGATATTCTCGAATCGACGGTCCTCGTAAATGTCCTTGGGGTCGATGTGGCAGTGATAATCGTAAATCGGCATACGTGCCGCATGCTCATGATAGAGCTTGACGGCAGTGGGATTGCTCAACAAAAAGTCCCTGCTCAGAAAAGGTGTCATTTCATTCGCTCCTTTATTTGGTTAAATTCAGTATATCACAAAAAAATCGCAATAAAAATATCAAATATTGTTTGACACATTGCGTTTCTTGCTGTAATCTAGCAGAAAGGAGGTGATTGCCTTGTCAACAAAGGCACAAAGCTTCAATTATCGCCAGAGCATGAGCAACAAACAGTTCGAGGTGTTCCACTATCGGGACAAAAAAGGCGAAAATATCAGCATCCACCACCATGATTTTTACGAGATCTACTTCCTTCTGGGGGGTAATGTTGACTTTCTCATAGAGGGCAAGACCCTCCACGTGGAGCCGGGGGATCTGCTTCTGATCAGCCCTCAGGAGCTGCATCAGGCCCAGATCTGCCCCGATGCCATGTACGAGCGCATCGTGCTGTGGATCGACCGCAGCTATCTGGCCGCTCTTGGCGGGACGGTTGCGAATCTTGCGGCCTGCTTTGATCATGATTCCCCCATGCACGCCAATCTAATCAGACCCGACAAGATCCGGCGGGCCGCCCTTCAGGATCTTCTTGAAAAGATCACCGCTGAATTTTACGGCGGCAAGCCCGGAGGCGAGCTGTACGCCCATGGACTGCTCCTGCAATTTATGATTGAGGTGAACCGTCTGGTTCAGAAGTCCAACAGTCACGAGCCTCGTCAGGAGGAGCCGGATCTGGTCAGTCAGGTCCTTGCCTATATCAGCACCCACTTTCAGGAAAATCTCACACTGGAGCAGCTGGCTTCTGAATTTTTCGTCAGCAAATATTATCTTTCCCACGAATTTACCAACCGAGTCGGGATCAGCATTTACCGATATGTGATTTTCCGGCGGCTGATGCTTGCCAAGGAGCTGATGGAGGCCGGAAACGCCCCCGGTGCCGTCTGCCAGACCTGCGGCTTCGGGGACTACACCAACTTCTACCGGGCCTTCAAATCGGAATACGGCATCAGTCCAAAGGCATACTTTGCATCCGTCACTCAGACTCCCTCTATATAAATAGGGTGCATTTTTCCACTGCGACGCAGGTTCTCCTGCCCCGCTACCGGAAAAAATGTCCATTCTCCTGACAGGCGGTTGCAGATACAGCCGGAGGAATCTATAATCCTGACAGGAGGCGAAGAAAATGTATGAACTTGACAAAGAAAAATTCGGGGCATTCGTAGCCAAACGCCGCAAGGAACTGGGGTACACCCAGAAGGAACTGGCAAGACAGCTGCTGATCTCCGATAAAGCGGTGAGCAAATGGGAAACGGGAACGACCATCCCCGATACGGCTCTGCTGATCCCCCTTGCGGAGGCTCTTGGGGTCACGGTAACGGAGCTGCTCACCGGCGAACCGATGCAGAAGCAGGCGATACCGGCTGAGAAGGTCGAGCATGTGGTGAAAACAGCCATTACCTACACCGAAGCCGCCCCCGCCCGGGCATGGCAGGAAAAAAGCCTTTGGAACACTATATTTATATTGTCCTGCTTGGCAGAAGCAGCATTCCTGTTTTTGCTCCGGCAAAAGGGTCATCTGACCGAGGCTGTCTGGATCAATGCAGCGCTCACCACCCTGTTCGGCGCCTACTTCTGTTTTTTCGTGCAGATGAAGCTGCCTGCCTATTACGACCAGAATAAAATTTCAGGTGTCCATGACGGCATGATCCGGCTGAACATTCCCGGTCTGCATTTCAACAACAGCAACTGGCCCCACATCGTCAAAGCCGGTCGGGCAGTCATGATCGTAAATATGACCGCCTTTCCCCTGCTGTCCATCGTTTTGGGGCAGCTGATCCCGACGGTGTGGTTTGCCGTGGAAGCAATCGTAATGCTGACCATGACACTGGGCGGATTGTTCGTACCCATGTACGTGATCGGAAAAAAATACGAATAAGGCGAAGCTTCCCGAAGTGGCTTCGGGAAGTCTAAAAAAAGACCACCGCTTTTGCGGTGGTCTGAGACTGCCCGAAAACCCTCTTAGGGCTTTCGGGCAATTTTTACAACCTGATCCGCGCATAATTTGTCCGTCATTGACGGACAAATTCCACACTCTCAGGCTGATATGTATTTTCCCCGAGGTACACGCCCCCGGGGAAAATGATTTAATCTTTTTTGCCGCTCAAGCGGCAAACGCGGGCAGACTGTTTGACAGGCTGAAAAGACCACCGCTTTTGCGGTGGTCTTTTCTGTTAAGAATGCTTTTTGATGAATGCGCTCATGGCCTGGATCAGTGCCTGACGGGCAGGGATCGAGGTGAAGTTATGTCCGCCGCCGTCGGTGGTCATGGTCTCAACCTCATTATAGCAGCCTGCATAGGTCTGCACGGTGCGCTCGTCCACCAGCTGATCGTCGCTGGCACGAACGATGAAGGCCGGACCCTCGTAGCCCTTTGCTTCCTCGAAGGGGATGGGGTGCTTTGCCATGTCGTAGTTGAAGGCCATGTTGTACTTCAGTCCCTCAAGATCGACCCAGTCCTGACCCATATCCACCACCGCGTCGGCACGCTGTGCGCAGCCGAACCACATTCCGGCGCCGGGGCACAGCAGCAGCAGTCCCTTGGGGTGGATTCTGGGTGCGCAGGATGCGGCAACATAGCCGCCCATGCTCTGACCGGACAGATACAGGTTCTCCGGATCGACGAAGCTCTGCTTGCTCATCCATGCGAACATGTCCTCGGTGTCCTCGTACAGCCCGGTGAAGGTGAAGTCCTCGAACTCACCGTCGCTCTCGCCGTTGCCGTAGAAGTCAAAGCGCACACAGGCGATTCCCTGATCCGCCAGACCTCTGGCGATCTGGGTGTTCATGCCCTTGTGGCCGTAGGCATTGCCGGTAAAGCCGTGGAGCATCAGCACGCAAGGTGCCTTCTCCACCCCATCGGGCAGGGTCGCAAAGCCACGCAGGGTGTGGCCGTTTCTGTTTTCAAAAGATACTTGCAGGGTTTTCATGATTATTCACCAGCCTTTGCTGCGCGGCGAACCTTCAGCTCAGCCAGCATTTCAGCAGTTTTTTTCTTGCTCAGGGGGTACAGCCATGCCAGAACCACGACCGCCAGACCATAGCCCAGAACGTACAGTCCGGTGTAGCCCTTCCAGATGGAGGAAACGACCTCAGGGGTCTGGACGGCTGCGTTGACATTGTAACCGATGATGCCCAGTGCGAAGCTGGACATGGAGCCGGAGAGGGCGTTTGCCAGCTTGCGGAAGAAGGAGTAAGCGGCGTAAACGATGCCCTCGTTGCGCTCACCGGTCTGAAGCTCGTGGTAGTCGATGGAGTCGTTGACCATTGCCCAGACCAGAACCTGCATGCCGGATGCACCGATGAAGCAGATGCCGTTGATGATGATAAACACCACAGGATCGGTCAGAGGGACAAAGAACAGGACCGCAAACACCAGAGTGGAGAAGCCTGCACCGATGCAGCACCACTCCTTCTTGCCCAGCTTATTGGCGATGGGCTGGGTGATCACGAAAACGATGACGGCATACAGCACGTTCAGAGGGCCGGCAGCTGCCTGGATCTTGATGTTGCCGAAGTAATCTCTGAACAGATAGGTATTCAGACCGTTGACGATGGATGCACCCACCATGCCGATCAGGCTGAACAGCATAACACCCAGCAGGGCACGGTTTTTGGAGATTTCCTTAACGACCTTGATATAGTTGAGCTTTTCGCCCTTGGGACGCTCGGGTACCTGAACACGCTCCTTGCACCAGACGCAGGTGATCTGCAGGCACAGCAGGCCGATCAGTGCAAAGATGGCAGCCAGCATCAAGAAGCGGCCGGCAACGGGCTGGTTGTCCACATACAGGAACATGGGGCCCACAAAGACGATGACGGTCATGAAGATGGTGCCGCCCATGGAGCGGTAACGGGACAGAGCGGTGCGGTGGCCGACATCGTCAGTCATCACGCTCGACAGGGTGCCGAAGGGAACCTGAACACAGGTAAAGACAGCCTCGTACAGCACGTAAGTGATGAACATATAAGCAATACGCAGGCCGTAAGCCCAGTTGCTGACATTCACAAAGCCCAAAACGGCAAGGACCGCCATGGGGAAGGAGAATGCACGGATCCAAGGGATGAACTTTCCGCTCTTTGTTGCGCGGCGGGAGTCCACCAAAGCGCCGATGATGGGGTCGTTCACTGCATCCCAGATCTTGGTGATCAGCATCAGGATACCCACATGGAAGGGGTTGACCTTCAGGATCAGGGTGTAGAAAACGCTCAGATACATGGCACGGAACTGCTCGGAACAGCAGCAGCCCAGATCGCCCAGTGTGTAACCCAGCTTGTCCAGCATGTTGAACTTACGGACGCCCTGGTTCGGGTTATTGCTCATAAAAAAAGCCTCCTCGTATTGTTCGGTGTGTTTCGACACGTTTTGTTCATTTTTTATTATATTTTTTATTTTAAAAATTCATATGCAAAAATATATTGAAAACTATCGTAAATTGATATATGATATAAATATGATTGATTTGCACAAAAACGCTATTTAAAATTCAGCACATTGCCCATAGGCAACCTAGGAGCAGCCCATGAATTACCAAATCGAACCCCTTGATTTCGACCATCCCTCCCAAAAAAGGATCGCAACCGGCGAAAGCTACGGCATTTTACTGGTGATCAAAGGCATCGCCCGGGTGGGCAAACGGTGGAAGGTCGGCACCGACGACCTGCTGGTGTGCAAGCCCAAGCAGGTGCTGATGCTGGAGCAGACCAGCGAACGCTTCCCCCTCAGCGCCCTGTGGGTGCAGATCTCCGAGAAGGTGATGCGCGTCTGCTCCACCCCGAAAACCGACATCATCGAAAGCTTCAATATCAATCCCGAGCCCGTGGCCCGCATTCGGGGCCAGAGCGAGATCCTCTCCCTCATCAAAAGCCTTGCTTCCCAGATGGCCCACATGCAGCAGCAGGAGCAGCGGCAGCGGTACGGGGCAGATCTTCTGGAGGAAAGCTCCGTCAAGATGTTTCTGGCACTGGTCATTCGGGCCTGCATCCTGTCAGACCTGCATCTGGTGCAGCGCAGCGGTCATCTCGCCATCGACGAGGTGTTCCGCTATATCCACTCCCACCTGACCGAGGAGCTGACTCTGGAGCATTTGGAGCAGGAATTTTTCGTCAGCCGCCACCATTTGATCCGCCTGTTCAAGCGCCGCTGCGGTCTGACCATCCATCAGTACATTATAAAAGCACGTCTGGATCTGTGCCGCACCTATATCGAGCAGGGATATTCCATCACAGAGGTCTACCGCAAGGGCGGTTTCGGCGGATACAACCACTTTTTCCGAGCATTTAAGCAGGAATACGGCATGACCCCCAAGGAATACTACCGCAGCATCTACCCAACCCCGACAGCGCCGCCCGAAGCAAACCGCCCGACTGCCGAGTAACGGCAATCGGGCAAACAGCGTATCAATTGGTCTCACAGAGTTTGCCGCCTTGGCGGCAAAAAAGATAAAATCATGTTCCGCGGGGGCGTGTACCTCGGGGAACATACTGCTCAGCCTGAGAGTGTGGAATCCGTCCGTCTCCGGCGGACGGATTATGCGCATGTCAGGCTGCAAAAATTGCCCGAAAGCCCCGGAAGGGGGGTTCGGGCAGACTGACCGCCCGACTGCCGAGTAACGGCAATCGGGCGGTTTCGCTTTATTTTGCAGGAGAGATTATGTATTATTCAGCTGTAAAGAAAAATAACGTTTTGGGGAAACGGTCATTTTTTCCTTGAACACCTTAGAAAAATGCTGCTGACTGCTGAAGCCCACGTCCAGAGACAGCTTCGTCAGGGGGTAGTTCGGATTGGAATACATAAAGTCGATGGCCTTGCTCACCCGCACATGGGCAATGTAGGCAGAGACACCCATGTCAAAATTCTCGTGGAACAGCTTGGTCAGGTATCGGGTGGAAATGCCTGCGGCATCCGCCACCTCCTGCACGCTCAGCTTTTTCATATAGTTCTCGTTGATGAACACCGACGCATTGATCAGATAGCGGTTCTGGTGGATGGAGCCCATGGTCCGGTCCGCGATGATCTCACGGGACAGCAGGATAGACAGCTGGGACACATACAGCTGGATCATGGTGTGGCTGTCGGACGACTCCCCCCGGACCTCCTCATAGATCCCCCGCATGCAGGCCTCCAGCTGGGGGTGGCAAATGCCCTTCATGTATTTGCGCCGACCCATGGAAAGCTCAAAGGCAAAGGCAGATTCATCCGAAAGAAGGTGTCCGCTCATGCCGCCGGTATCCAGATGGTTGTGGAAGTGGATCTGGATGAAGCTGCACTCCTCAGGACTTGTGATGCGGATGGAATGGGGCACATCCGGAAAATAGACGAAATACTCCCCCGGCTTCACCACCACCTCACTGCCCAGAATGGTCACCGTCACATCGCCGGTGAGGCAGGTGAACAGCTCGATGGTGTGATGCAGATGGGTGGGGAAGTGATAACCTGACGGCAGGCACTGGATCACCGCATTGTCCACTGACAGATGTGCTGAATTATATAATTGTGAACTTGTGGTCCGTGACACGCTGATCATGCCGCCTTTCTCCGCCGGCGCCGGATGCACAGGTACCGGTGCCAATGATTTCTTTAGAAAATTGCGCTAAATATGTGCATATTTGGATTATGCTTTTATCATTTACTATAATACTAAAATTTACAGAAAAACGCAAGTCTCGACAAAGCATATTTTTATTGTAAGTTTCGCACAAATGACATCTTCAATTTTTGTCTAATTATGTAGTATGTGAAAAAAAGATAAAAAGAATAGTGCGTAAATGTATAAAAAATCGGGTTTTTTATCCCTTTCATGAAAGTTTTTATATTTTTCATGCGTTATACTAGGCATACATGGTCCGTCCGACGGCCTGCGGAGCGAAAAACGGCCCTCGGCATGAATGCTGATATTTGTCATTTTTCTGCGCCGTTACGGCCTGCGCCGGCACATAATCTTGCCGGGATAGGCACCCCCGTGCGCCATTGATTTCGGCAAAAGGAAGCAGCACGCTGTTTCTTTATGTAATATTTTTTGGAGGTCAAAAAATGAAAAGACTAGTTAGCCTGGCCCTTGCGGCCACCATGTCCCTGTCCCTGCTGGCAGGCTGTGGCAACTCAGGCGACAACACCAAACCCAACGACGGCACCAGCCCTGCTGACGGCACCAACAGCGTCACCGAGTCTACCCCCGCCGAAGATGTAACCATCAAGGTTGCGGCGATCGAGACCGCTTACGGCTCTCAGGTCTGGAAGGACATCGCCGAGGCTTTCACCAAGCAGACCGGCATCAAGGTCGAGCTGACCACCGACAAGGCTCTGGAGGATGTCATCGGACCTGCTATGCAGGGCGGCGAATTCCCCGACGTTGTACATCTGGCTACCGGCCGTCCCGCCGGTCTGACCGAGCAGTTCATCAAGGATAACAACATTACCGATATTACCGACGTTCTGTCCATGACCGTTCCCGGCGAGCAGAAGAAGGTTTCCGAGAAGATCGCTCCGGGCTTCACCGAGACTTCTCTGACCAACCCCTACGGCGACGGCAAGACCTATCTGGCTCCCATGTTCTACGGCCCCTGCGGTCTGTTCTACAACGCAGGCCTGTTCGAGGAGAAGGGCTGGAGCGTTCCCACCACTTGGGACGAGATGTGGGAACTGGGCGAGAAGGCCAAGGCTGAGGGCATCTACCTGTTCACCTACCCCACCTCCGGCTACTTCGACACCTTCCTGTACGCTCTGATGTACACCGTAGGCGGCCCCGAGTTCTTCGACAAGGCCACCCACTATGCAGAGGGCATCTGGGACACCGAGGAGGCTAAGACCTGCTTCGACATCATCGGCAAGCTGGCTTCCTACACCAACCCCATCACCCCCGCTCAGGCAAACAATCAGGACTTCACCCAGAACCAGCAGCTGGTCCTTGACAACAAGGCCCTGTTCATGCCCAACGGCACCTGGATCGTCGGCGAAATGGCTGATGCTCCCCGTGCAGAAGGCTTCAAGTGGGGCATGACCGCTCTGCCCGCAGTCAAGGAAGGCGGCGACCGCTACTCCTACTCCTGGTTCGAGCAGGCATGGATTCCCGCAGGTGCCGAGCATGTAGACGCTGCCAAGCAGTTCATCGCATTCCTGTACTCTGACACCGCCTGCGAGATCTTCGCAAGCGCAAAGAACGACAAGGGCGAGCCCACCCCCGCAATTCAGCCCGTTCTGGGCATTGCCGACAAGCTGGAGGGCGACAACAAGCTGTTCTACTCCATCTATGACAACGGCGCCAAGTCCGCTATGGGCAACTTTGCCGCATTCCAGGCTATCCCCGGTGTCGAGGTCGCAAACGTATTCTTCGACCCCATCAACTCTCTGGTTTCCGGCGAGCTGACCGTGGATCAGTGGCTGGAGAACATCAAGCCCGTCAGCGATCAGATGCGTGCAAACCTGAAGTAATCTGAATACTGTTTTCTATGATTCCGGCAGTGGCCTCGGCTGCTGTCGGAATTTTAGGGAATGGGGGCCGGCCCGGCAAGCGGTGCCTCCCCTGTCCAACCATCCACCCATCCTGTTATTTTTTGAAAGGAGCGGCATTCATATGAAAAAGAGCATCGGGCGCAGCGGATTTATCACGTTATGCGTCGCTCCTGCGGTGATCCTGTTCACTGTATTTATGATCCTGCCTACATTAAATGTTTTCCGCATGTCCCTGTTCCAGAGGGGCGCTTACTCCCCCAACGAAACCTTTATCGGTCTGCAAAACTTCTCCATGCTGCTGAAGGATGCCCAGTTCATCCGATCCATGCAGAACACCATCATGCTGGTTGTTGTGGTCACCGTGATCACATTTGGTTTTGCGGTGCTGTTCGCCGCAATTTTGACTCGTGAAAATATCAAGGGTCAGGGTTTTTTCCGGATCGTGTTCTACATCCCCAATATCCTGTCCATTGTTGTCATTTCCGGTATCTTCTCCGCCATCTACAAGCCCGAAAACGGCATGCTCAACAGCATCATCGGCCTGTTCACCGACATGACCGACCCCATCTTGTGGAAGGGTGAGAAGCTGGTCATGGTCAGTATCATCATCGCAATGATCTGGCAGGCCATCGGCTATTACATGGTCATGTACATGGCCTCTATGTCCAGTGTCCCCCAGAGCCTGTACGAAAGCGCAGGTCTGGACGGCGCAAGCCGCGTGACCCAGTTCTTCCAGATCACCATTCCCCTGATCTGGACCAATATCCGCACGACCCTGACATTCTTCATCATCTCCACCATCAACATGGCCTTCCTGTTTGTCAAGGCGATGACCGCAGGCGGCCCCAACGGTGCCTCCGAGGTGGCACTGGGCTATATGTACGGTCAGAAGGATGCCGGTCTTTACGGCTACTCCATGGCAATCGGCGTGGTGATCTTCCTGTTCTCCTTTGCGCTTTCTGCACTGGTCAACAAGGCCACCAAGCGTGAAGTGCTGGAATTCTAAGGAGATTGCATTATGAATAACAACAAAACTTATTCCGGGGATAAGCTCTACAAGTTCTTTATCTATCTGGTCCTGATCCTTCTGGCTGTGTCCATCCTCGTGCCTGTGGCATGGGTGTTCATGGCATCGGTAAAGGAAAACACCGAATTTTACGGCAACCCCTGGACCCTGCCTGCCTCCTTTCATTGGCAGAACTTCGCAGAGGCATGGAACACCGCGAAAATGGGCGAGTACATGCTCAACTCCGTCTACGTCACCGCACTGGCTCTGGCGATCCTGCTGGTGGTGGCACTGCCTGCCTCCTACTGCCTGTCCCGTTTCAAGTTCCGGGGGGCCAAGTTCCTCAACGGCGCATTCATGGCAGGCCTGTTCATCAACGTCAACTACATCGTCGTCCCCATCTTCCTGATGCTGCGGGACGGAGATGTGTGGGTAAAAAAGATGTTCGGCACCGCCTTCCTGCAAAACAACCTGACGATCCTCGCGCTTGTTTATGCATCCACGGCCCTGCCCTTCACCATTTATCTGCTCAGCGGCTACTTCGCCACCCTGCCCCACGATTTTGAAGAGGCCGCCTACATCGACGGTGCAGGCTACCACAAGACCATGCTGCAAATCATTTTCCCCATGGCAAAGCCCTCCATCGTCACGGTCATTTTGTTCAACTTCCTGTCGTTCTGGAATGAGTACATCATCTCCATGACCCTGATGAATTCTGCAAAGGCCGCCAAGACCCTGCCGGTGGGCCTGCTGAATCTGATGCAGGCACAGCAGTCTGCTGCAAACTACGGCCCCATGTATGCCGGTCTGGTCCTTGTCATGCTGCCCACGCTGATCCTCTATATCTGCGTGCAGAAAAATCTGACCAAGGGCATGACCGTCGGCGGTCTGAAAGGTTAAGGTGATCCCATGCAACAGTTTTTGAAAGAACATACCGCGCTGCGCATCACATTGATCGCGCTGACCTTTGTTCTGGGCATGTTTCTGGTCTTTAAGGGCTGGAAAATGACCGGACAGCTCAACGGACTTCTGATCATGCTGGGCGGCGTCGCATCTTTGGTGCTTTCCCTCTACATTTACAACAAGCCTTTTCAATAACGAAATCCAACGTAAGCAAGGAGAATACTTATGAGCAACAAGAAAATGGGCCGGGTGACCATCCCCACGGATCTGGATGTGGTCCCCGAAACACTGGAAATCATGAAGCGCTGGGGCGCAGATGCCATCCGTGACTGCGACGGCACCGACTTCCCTGCCGAGCTGCAAAATCAGGATGCAAAGATCTACTCCACCTACTACACCACCCGCAAGGACAACGCATGGGCAAAGGCCAACCCCGACGAGGTCCAGCAGTGCTACATCATGACCGGATTCCACACCGCCACCGGCGACAGCCTGCGGATCAAGCTGATGCAGGGCATCTCCCCCGAGCTGATAGAGGTCAACACCCGTGACGATATCAAGCGTTGGTGGGAGGTCATGGACCGCACCACCGGCGAGCCTGTCAGCACCGACAAGTGGCACTATGATGCGCAGGACGGCTGCGTGGTTCTGGAGCAGCCCGATGCCTTCCACGAGTACACGGTGGCATTCCTTGCCTACCTGATCTGGGACCCTGTCCACATGTACAATGCCGTCACCAACAACTGGCAGAACTTCGAGCATCAGATCACCTTTGACGTCCGCCAGCCCAAGACCCACAAGTTCACCATGGAGCGTCTGCGCAAGTTCATCGCAGAGCATCCCTATGTCAATGTCATCCGCTACACCACCTTCTTCCATCAGTTCACCCTGATGTTTGACGAGCTGAAGCGTGAGAAATTCGTGGACTGGTACGGCTATTCTGCCTCTGTTTCCCCCTATATTCTGGAGCAGTTTGAGCAGGAGGTCGGCTACAAGTTCCGTCCTGAGTTCATCGTGGATCAGGGCTACTACAACAACCAGTACCGGGTCCCCACCAAGGAGTTCAAGGACTTCCAGGCCTTCCAGAGAAGAGAAGTGGCAAAGCTTGCCAAGGAAATGGTGGACATCACCCACGAGCTGGGCAAGGAAGCCATGATGTTCCTGGGCGACCACTGGATTGGCATGGAGCCGTTCATGGAGGAGTGGAAGGGCATCGGCATGGATGCCGTGGTCGGCTCCGTGGGCAACGGCAGCACCCTGCGCCTGATCTCCGACATCCCCGGCGTCAAGTACACCGAGGGACGGTTCCTGCCCTACTTCTTCCCCGACACCTTCCACGAGGGCGGCGACCCCGTCAAGGAAGCCAAGGAGAACTGGGTCACGGCTCGCCGGGCCATCCTGCGCAAGCCCATCGACCGCATCGGCTACGGCGGCTACCTGAAGCTGGCTCTGGAATTCCCCGACTTCATCGACTACATCGAGTCCGTCTGCAACGAGTTCCGTGAGCTGTACGAAAACATCAAGGGCACCACCCCCTACTGCGTCAAGACCGTTGCCGTGCTGAACAGCTGGGGCAAAATGCGGGCTTGGGGCTGCCACATGGTCCACCACGCCCTGTACCAGAAGCAGAACTACTCCTACGCAGGCGTCATCGAGGCCCTGTCCGGCGCACCCTTCGATGTGAAGTTCATCTCCTTCGACGATATCCGGAAGGACCCCAAGATCCTCGATGCCATCGATGTCATCATCAACGTCGGTGACGGCGACACCGCCCACACCGGCGGCGCAGAGTGGGAAGATCCCGCCATCTCCACCGCCATCCGCGGCTTCGTCCACAACGGCGGCGGCTTCATCGGCGTGGGCGAGCCCACCGGCCACCAGTATCAGGGCCATTACCTGCAGCTGAGCAATGTTCTGGGCGTTGAGAAGGAGACCGGCTTCACCCTGAACTACGACAAGTACAACTGGACCGAGCAGGGCGGCCACTTCATTCTGGCCGATGCCAAGCAGGGTGTCGATTTCGGCGAGGGCATGAAGAACATCTATGCGCTGCCCGATGCACAGATCCTGTGCCAGAAGGACAAGGAAGTCCAGATGGCTGTCAACAGCTTCGGCGACGGCCGCAGCGTCTACATCTCCGGCCTGCCCTACTCCTTCGCAAACAGCCGTGTGCTGTACCGTGCGATCCTGTGGGCCGCTCACGGCGAGGAGGAGCTGAACAAGTGGTTCTCCACCAACTACAACGTGGAGGTACACGCATTCGTGAAAAACGGCAAGTACTGTGTGGTCAACAACACCTACGAGCCCCAGTCCACCACCGTTTACACCGACAAGGGTTCCTTCCAGCTGGATCTTGCCGCAAACGAGATCAAGTGGTACGAGATCTGATTGGCAAAACATCATAAGAAACAAACACCGCCCTGTATTGCACAGGGCGGTGTTTCAGTGTGTCAAAAAGTCTCACAGAGTTTGCCGCTTGAGCGGCAAAAAAGACCAAATCATTTTCCACGGGGGCGTGTACCTCGGGGAAAATACATATCAGCCTGAGAGTGTGGAATTTGTCCGTCATTGACGGACAAATTATGCGCGGGTCAGGCTGCAAAAATGCCCGAAAACCCTAAGAGGGTTTTCGGGCAGACTGAAAGCCGGACAGCATGCATCATGCTGTCCGGCTTTTGTTAGGAAGGCTTGATCACAGGGGGGAGAAGTCGCTTGCACCGTGCTTGCACAGGGGGCAGATGAAGTCCTCGGGAAGCTCGTCGCCCTCGTAGATATATCCGCAGATGTCGCAGACGAAGCCCTTCTTGTCGGTGTCGGGCTTGGGCTTGACATTGCTCTGGTAGTAGGTGTAGGTCATGGTCTCCCGATCAGACAGGACGGCACTCTCGGTGACATCGCAGATGAACATGGTATGGGTACCCAGATCCACCGTGTCGATGACCTTGGCGGAGATATAGCCGTTGGCATACTTGGTCATGAATTGCAGACCGTTGCTGGAACGGTGAGAATAGTTGAAGTTTGCAAACTTATCGGTATCTCTGCCGGACTGGAAGCCGAACTGCTGGAAGATGTTGAAGGGTGCATCCTGAGACAGGGTGCAGACGTTCAGCAGGCCGGTCTTTTGGATGGTCTCGCAGGAATAGTTGCGCTTGTTGATGTTGACCGCAATGCGGAAGGGGGTGTCGGTCAGCTGGGTGACGGTGTTGCAGATGAAGCCGTTGTCTCTGGTGCCGTCGTTGGAGGTGACCACATACAGGCCGTAGCCGATCTTGAACAGAGCGGTGGGGTCCACATTGTTCTCCTCCACGTTGTCCGGCGCACGGTAGGTAGCAGTCAGCTCCTGAGCCAGATCGATCAGCTTCTGGGTGGTCTCCTCGGTGAGGGCAGACCAGATGGTCACGTTGTTCTTGGCAAAGATCATGTCCTTGCCGCCCTCCAGTGCCTTCTTCATCAGCTTGGCGGCCTGAGGTGCCCAAGAGCCGTTTTCCACAAAGGCAACGGTGCGGTTCTGGAAGTTGCGCTCGGCCAGATGATCGACAAAGGTTTTCATATAGGGGAAAATATCTGCATTGTAGGTCGTGGTCGCCAGAACCAGCTTGTCATAGCAGAATGCGGCGCTGACCGCAGCGGCCATGTCATCTCTTGCCAGATCATAGCACTCGACAACGGGGGCGCCGGAGTTTCTCAGCTCCTCGCACAGCAGATCAACGGCTGTCTTGGTGTGGCCGTAAACAGAGGTATAACATACGCACACGCCCTCTTTTTCCGAGCGGTAGCTGGACCAGATATCGTAAAGGTTCAGGTAGTAGCCCAGATTCTCGGTCAGCACGGGTCCGTGCAGGGGGCAGATGGTGGCGATATCCAGAGCCGCAGCCTTCTTCAGCACGTTCTGGACCTGCTTGCCGTACTTGCCGACGATGCCGATATAGTATCTTCTTGCCTCGTCTACCCAGTCCTCCTCCACATCCAGGGCGCCGAACTTGCCGAAGCCGTCAGCGGAGAACAGGATCTTATCCGTGGATTCATAGGTCATGATGACCTCAGGCCAGTGGACCATGGGTGCATAGACGAAATTCAGGGTGTGGTGGCCCAGCTCCAGAGTGTCGCCCTCGTAGACCTCCAGAGTGTTGTCCAGCTTGATGCCGGGGAAGAACTGCTGCATGATGATGAAGGTCTTACATTGACCCACAAGGGTTACGTCAGGGTATTTGTTCACAAAGGCCTTGATCGCGCCGGCATGGTCCGGCTCCATGTGCTGCACGACCAGATAATCGGGCTTGCGATCCTCAAGGACCAGATCGATGTTGGCCAGCCACAGCTCGACCTTATGCTGGTCTACGGTGTCCATGACTGCGATCTTGTCGTCCATGATCACGTAAGAGTTGTATGCAATGCCGTTGGGCACAACATACTGGCCCTCGAAAAGGTCTACATCATGATCGTTGACACCGACATAGTAGACGCTCTGTGTAACATTTTTACTCATTGATAAGCCTCCTAAATTCATTGGTAGAGCATGTAATTTCGAATGCTGAACTTATACTAGCATAGATAGGGTCAGTTTTCAACTGTGATTCCATACAAATATATCGATACTAAAAGGCATTTTATATATGAAAATTGGGAAATATTGCACAATGTTTGAGCTATCTGTAAAATATCGAGAATTCTGTCGGGATTTGTTGACTTTTCCCCTGTAATGTGTTACGCTTTTGTTACAGATAAATAAACGCTGATATAAATTTGGATATATGGCCCAAATGTTTCTACCGTACAGCCACAGGTACGACTATTAGCAGATTTGACACGTTTTTCCGGAAAAGGTGTCGGATTTTCTATTTCGGTGGCAGGTTTAAGTGATTAAGCCTGCTTTTTCTTTTTTGTTTTGCCCTTGGCTGTGCGTCCCCCGCAGGAAGAGACAGGCCCTGCCGTATCCGGCGTCCTTTGTTTCATATCAGCAAAAAACAATGCTACGGAGGCAACGAAATGAAAAAGTTTACCGCAATGCTGTTGGTCGTGTTCCTTGTGATGGGTCTGTTCGCAGGCTGCGCAGGCGATCCCTCTGAAACCGCTCCCGACGGCCAGACCACCGCCGCAAAGGACATCAAGGTCGGCTTCATCTTCCTGCACGACGAAAACTCCACCTACGACAAGAACTTCATCGACGCAGCCAACCGCGTGAAGGAGGCACTGGGTCTTTCCGACGATCAGGTTTTCTTCAAGACCAACATCCCCGAGAGCAACGAATGCTACGAGGCTGCTGCGGATCTGGCTGACCGGGGCTGCAATGTGGTTTTTGCCGACAGCTTCGGTCACGAGCCCTTCATGGCTCAGGCCGCTCAGGAATACCCCGAGGTTCAGTTCTGCCACGCAACCGGCACCACTGCACACACTGCAGGCATCCCCAACCTGCACAACGCCTTTGCCTCCATCTATGAGGGCCGCTATCTGGCCGGCATTGCCGCAGGCATGAAGCTCAACGAAATGATCGAAAAGGGCGAATTCACCGCCGAGGAGGCAAAGATCGGCTACGTTGGCGCATTCACCTATGCCGAGGTCATCTCCGGCTACACATCCTTCTTCCTGGGCGCACGCTCCGTCTGCCCCAGTGTGACCATGGAGGTCCAGTTCACCGGCAGCTGGTACGACGAGACTGCCGAAAAAGAGGCCGCCAACACACTGATCAACCGGGGCTGCAAGCTGATCAGCCAGCATGCCGACTCCATGGGCGCCCCCACTGCCTGTGAATCCGCCGGCGTTCCCAACGTTTCCTACAACGGCAGCACCGTGGCCGCCTGCCCCAACACCTTCATCGTATCCTCCAGCATCAACTGGGCTCCCTACTTCACCTACATGATCGAATCTGTCATGAACGGCACCGAGATCGCTGCCGACTGGTGCAAGGGCATGGGCGACGAGGCCGTTGTCCTGTCTGAGCTGAACGAGAAGGCCGCCGCTGCCGGCACCGCAGAAAAGCTGGAGGAGGCAAAGGCAAAGCTGATCTCCGGCGAGCTGCACGTGTTCGACACCGCCACCTTCACCGTAGACGGAAAGACCGTGGAGTCCTTCCTTGCAGACGTGGACACCGATCCTGACTACACCCCCGACACCGAGGTGGTCAGCGACGGCTACTTCCATGAGTCTGAGATGCGCGCCGCTCCCTACTTCACTTTGGATGTGGACGGCATCACTCTGCTGAACAAGGCATTTGCATAAGCAACGAAATCGATCAGGGCGAGGTGAGCTGCCTCGCCCTACATTTCTTTTTACCATACCACAAAAAGCAATCTACTTTGCGAAACAGGAGTGTAAACAATGGGATCTGCGGCAATTGAATTGAAGCATATTACAAAGACCTTCGGCAGCATTGTTGCCAACAAGGACGTGAATCTGACCGTGAACCGAGGGGAGATCCTGTCCATCCTCGGAGAAAACGGCAGCGGAAAAACCACCCTGATGAACATGATCTCGGGCATCTATTTTCCGGATCACGGCTCCATTTACATTGACGGCAAGGAGGCGGTCATCCGCTCCCCCAAGGACGCCTTTCGCCACGGCATCGGCATGATCCATCAGCATCTGAAGCTGGTAGACGTATTTTCCGCCGCCGAAAACATCGTTCTGGGCTATCGGGAGGAGGGCGGCTTCCACATCAAGCGGTCTGCCGAACGGATCGCAAAAATCAGCAGCCAGTACGGCTTTGACATCGACCCCAACAAAAAGATCTACGAAATGTCCATTTCGGAAAAGCAGACGGTGGAGATCGTCAAGGTGCTGTACCGAGGGGCGGACATCCTGATCCTGGACGAGCCCACCGCCGTCCTGACCCCGCAGGAGACCCAGAAGCTCTTTGCCATCCTGCGCCGCATGCGTGACGACGGCAAGGCCATCATAATCATCACCCACAAAATGCACGAAGTACTGGAGCTTTCCGACCGAGTCTCGGTCCTGCGCAAGGGCGAGTACATCGGCACCGTCAACACCGCCCAGACCAACGAGGCAGAGCTGACGGAGATGATGGTGGGCAAAAAGATCTCCCTGAACATCCACCGCAGTCAGCCCAAGGACCCCGTTGACCGACTGGAGGTGCGCCACCTCAACTGCGTCAGCCGAGACGGCGTCAAGCTGCTCAACGACGTTTCCTTCACCCTCCGCTCGGGCGAAATTCTGGGTATTGCCGGAATTGCGGGCAGCGGTCAGCGGGAGCTGCTTGAGTCCATTGCCGGACTGCAGCATCTGCAAAGCGGTGAGGTCCTCTACCACGATCCCAAGACCGATCAGACCGAAAATCTGCGGGACAAGACCCCCTTGCAGATCCGTCAGCTGGGTGTGCGGCTGTCCTTTGTGCCGGAGGACCGGCTCGGCATGGGTCTGGTGGGCAACATGGACATCGTGGACAACATGATGCTGCGCAGCTACCGCAAGGGCAGATCCTTCTTTCTGGAGCGCAAGGCTCCCAAGGATCTGGCGGAGCGCATCATCGAGGAGCTGGAGGTGGCAACTCCGGACGCCAACACTCCGGTGCGCCGCCTGTCCGGCGGCAACGTGCAGAAGGTTCTGGTGGGTCGGGAGATCGCCGCAGCCCCCACGGTACTGATGGTGGCATATCCCGTCCGCGGACTGGATATCAATTCCTCTTATATGATCTACAATCTGCTCAATCAGCAGAAGGAACAGGGCGTCGCCATCATTTTCGTCGGCGAGGATCTGGACGTGCTGCTGGAGCTGTGCGACCGGGTAATGGTCATCGGCTCCGGCAGGATCACAGGGACAGTGGATGCCCGCAGCGCAGCCAAAGAAGAGATCGGCCGTCTGATGACCGGCGCCGGCAGAGGTGAAGAGAATGAGTAAAAAATATACACAGGTAAAAGAGCCCCTTTTCCACATCGTCAAGCGGGGCTCCATGGTTTGGTGGCACGCATGGATCGTGCGGGCCGTGGCGATTTTGGCGGCGATGGTGGTATGCGCACTGATCACCGTGGCCCTGACGGGCGAAAACCCTCTGGGGGTCTATGTGACCATGTTCGACGGTGCCTTCGGCACCAAGCGCAGGATCTGGGGTCTTTTGCAGAATGTCGCCATGCTGCTGTGCGTGTCACTGGCAGTCACCCCCGCATTTAAAATGAAGTACTGGAACATCGGTGCAGAGGGTCAGGTCCTCGTGGGCGGCCTTGCCACCGCGGCATGCATGATCCTGTTCGGGGACAAGGTCCCGACCGCCGCGCTGTTTGCCATGATGATCGTGGGCAGCATTCTGGCCGGAGCCATCTGGGCGGTGATCCCCGCCTACTTCCGGGCAAAGTGGAACACAAACGAGACACTGTTCACCCTGATGATGAACTACATCGCCATTCAGCTGGTGTCCTACTTCACCTATCAGTGGTCCGTGCCGAAGGGCTCCGGTCAGATCGGTGTCATCAACGGCACCACCAAGGCCGGATGGATGCCCGTGCTGTTCGGACATCCCTATCTGCTGAACATCCTCATCGTGGTGGTGCTGACGGTGCTGATGTACATCTACCTGAACTACACCAAGCACGGCTACGAGATCGAAGTAGTCGGCGAAAGCGAAAACACCGCCCGATACATCGGCGTGAACATCAAGAAGGTCATCATCCGCACCATGCTCATTTCCGGCGGTCTGTGCGGCATCAGCGGCCTGCTTCTGGTCAGCGGCACCGACCACACCCTCACCCGTGATCTGGCCGCCGGACGGGGCTTCACCGCCATCATGGTGTCGTGGCTTGCCAAGTTCAATCCGTTTTACATGGTGCTGACCTCTCTGCTCATCGTCTTTTTGCAAAAGGGCGCCGTTGAGATCTCCACCATATACAGCCTCAACGCCTCGTTCTCTGACATTTTGACCGGGATCATCATTTTCTTCATCATCGGCAGCGAATTTTTCGTCAATTACAGCGTCAAGTTCCGTGAGTCGAAAAAGGAGGGCGCAAAGTAATGTTTATTGCATTTATTCAACGAGCCGTGGTTCAGGGCATCCCCCTTCTGTTCGGCTCCACCGGCGAGATCATCACCGAAAAATCCGGCAACCTGAATCTGGGCATCCCCGGCATCATGTACGTGGGCGGCATCTGCGGTGTCATCGGCGCGTTCCTTTACGAGCGGTCGCTGCCCAGTCCCGAGGCCATCAATCCCCTTTTGGCGGTGCTGATCCCCCTGCTGTGCTGCATGCTCGGCTCCCTTCTGGTGGGCCTGATCTATGGCTTTTTGACTATCACCCTGCGGGCCAACCAAAATGTCACCGGTCTTGCCCTGACCACCTTCGGCGTGGGCTTCGGCAATTTCTTCGGCGGCTCCCTCATCAAGCTGGTGCACAGTGACATGCCCTCCATCGCCCTGACTGCCACCAGCAACTGCTTCCGCACACAGCTGCCCTTTGCAGACCGCATGGGGTGGTTCGGGCAGATCTTCCTGTCTTACAGCTTCCTTGCCTACACGGCGATCATCCTTGCTCTGGCTGCATCCTACGTGCTGAACCGGACCCGTGTGGGCCTTCAGCTCCGTGCCGTGGGCGAAAGTCCCACCACGGCAGATGCCGCAGGCGTCAACGTGGGTGCCTACAAGTACATCGCCACCTGTGTCGGCAGCGTGGTGGCAGGTCTCGGTGGCCTTTACTATGTGATGGACTACGCCAACGGTGTCTGGTCCAACGACGGCTTCGGCGACCGGGGTTGGCTTGCCATCGCACTGGTCATCTTTGCCGTCTGGAAGCCCAGCATGAGCATTCTGGGCTCCATCCTCTTCGGCGGACTGTTCATCGTCCACAACTACATCCCCAACCTCAGCGTGGCATCTCAGGAGCTTTTCAAGATGCTTCCCTACGTGGTCACCATTCTGGTGCTTCTGGTGGTGAGCATGCGCAAAAAGCGCGAGAGCCAACCCCCCGCAAGTCTGGGTCTTTCCTACTTCCGGGAGGAACGGTGAGTCATCCAAAAGGAAACTGCCCGAAAGCCAAATGGTGCTTTCGGGCAGAACGACACGAGCAGCGTAACATCGGTTACGCTGCTCATTTTTTATCTTCTGTAAATGACGGCCATCATATCGGGGCCGGTGTTGATGGAGATGATATTGCCCACAGGATAGCTCAGCATAGGGGGCTGATCCAGCTCCGCCTCGCAGGCCTCCTTCAGCTTTTCGTAGATCTCCGGATTGTTTCCGTAGACCAGACAGTAAGGCGTACCGGGCTTGCGCTCTTTCTTCACAATGTCCAGAAGGCCGCTGACCGCCCGCTTGTCTCCCCGGAACTTGGTCACCACCTTGGATGCGCCGTCCTCAAAGGTGATGGCAGGCTTCAGCCCCATGGCATCCCCCACAAAGGCCGCCGCCGCACTGACACGGCCGGATTTGCGGACGAACCGCAGGTTCATCGGCACAAACATGCCCCGTCCATGCTCCACCCCGTGGGTGATGGTCTCGATGACCGCCTGAGGCTCCGCCCCATCCTTTGCAAGCTTCGCCCCCTCCAGAACCGCCATGCCGTAGACCATGGAATAGGTCTTGGAGTCGATGATGTGGATGGTCAGCTGTCCTGCCGCTTCGGGATGCTCTTCAAAGAACAGGTCTCTGGTGATCACCGCCGCCTGATAGGTGCCGGAGCCCTTGGAGTTCAGCGCCGTATGGATCAGGTGGGTATAGCCCTCTTTCCATGTCTGCTCATAGAGCCGGGTGTAGCGCTCGGCGCTGACCTGACTGGTGGTGGGCAGCTCCTCACTGGTTTCCAGAAGGTCATAAAATTCATGGGGAGCCATGTCAATGCCGTCCAGATATTCGCTGTTTCCTGCATAAATGGTCAGGGGCAGGACGGCAATATTCAGCTCCTGCGCCAGTTCATGGGGAATATCGGAAGTAGAGTCTGTCGAGACTTTGATTTTATACATAAATGCTTGAATCCTTTCTCAGGGGGGAGTATCCATGAGGCATAATATCCTGATGTGTATAGCATACTATGATAATATACCGAATTTCCCCCAAAAAATCAAGCCGTTTCCACCCATCTCCCGTCTCCGGCAGAAAAAAGCCGGTCACTGCTCAGGCAGCGACCGACCGCAGCGTGTCAAGGAGCCTGCCAGAATGTTCCGCTTTTGCGGCAAAAAGATAGAAATCATGTTCCCCGGGGGCGTGTACCTCGGGGAACATACTGCTCAGCCTGAGAGTGTGGAATTTCCCCGTCAGTGACGGGGAAATTATGCGCGGGTCAGGCTGTAAAAATTGCCCGAAAGCCCTGAAAGGGGGTTTCGGGCAATATTAAGCCGGTCACTGCTCAGGCAGCGACCGGCTGAAAGGGTCTTACTTTGCGTACTTTGCAACAACGGCATGCATGGCATCAAACTGCTCTTCCATGTCCTTGACCAGCTTGAACTGGGTACGGCAGCGGTCCAGATTATGCTCCGGACGATGGATGCGGAAGTAGTGGTCACCGTCAAGATAGTCGGTCAGGAAGCGGATACCGCACTCCAGTGTCATCAGACGGGCGCCCCAAGGCAGGTACTCCAGTTCCTCCTTGGTCAGGCCGCCGTCGGCTCCCTCCAAAAAGCCCCGGGTGAACACCTCGTACAGACCAATATCGAAGTTGACCTTGGACAGATCCTTCTCATCCTCAGCGGAGTTGTTCGCACCAAAGCGGATGGAGTCGCCGAAGTCGTTCATGGACAGACCGGGCATAGTGGTATCCAGATCGATGACACAGATGCCCTCACCGGTGGCACGGTCCACCAGAATGTTGTTCAGCTTGGTGTCATTGTGGGTCACCCGCAGGGGCAGCTTGCCCTCACGCAGGGCCTGCAGGGCAACCGAGCAGTCGGCCTTGCGGTCACGGACGAACCGGATCTCCTCGGCAACATCCTTGGCCCGATCCATCTTGTCAGCTGCCAGAGCCGCCTCAAACTTTGCATAGCGGTCCTCGGTGTCATGGAACTTCACGATGGTCTCGTGGAGGGTCTGGGCAGGGTAGCCGTTCAGCAGCTTCTGGAAGCGGCCGAAGGCCCGTGCCGAAGCCTCGAACAGCTCGGGGGTCGCCTTCTGGAAGCAGTCGGTGCCCTCGATGAAGGGGGTCAGTCTCCAGACCTTGCCGTTGGAATCGGTGTAGAAGTCCCTGCCCTCCTTGGTTTTCACCAGAGACAGGGTCTCGCGCATGGGATCACCGCCGTTGGCTGTGATCTTTTCACGCAGGAAGGAGGTGATGCCCACAAAGTTCTCCATCAACTCCTCCGGATGGGGGAAGGCAGCACTGGACAGGCCCTGCAAAATGAAGCGGACGGCATCGCCCTCCTGAGGCTGGCAGACCACGCAGAAGGTGTCGTTGATGTGGCCCTGACCGTAGCGGACTGCGCCCAGCAGGGTCCCAGGGAACTGGTAAGCGGCGAGAACCTCTTGCAGGATCTGGTCATCTGCCGGAATAAAGGGTGTGTTCATGTTGGTTCCTCCAATTTCTTTGTTAGTTCTTGACTAAATTATAGTATGAATCACCAATATAAGCAATGTTGTTACAGATTCATGTGGTACATATTTGAACACTTTGCAGTCAAGCCGCCCACCAAAAACCTCAAGCACCCCCTCTGCCCCCGTCGATCAGAGCAGACTGCTTACGCACACAACAGCGCACAGCACCGCAAACAGGATCATGCCTGCGTTGCCGTACACCGTTTTGAAGCGATGCTCCTTCGGAAGCTCTTCCTCAGCCGGCAGCCAGACAAGCTGACGCACCTTGATGCACAGCAGGACCAACCCCACCACGCTCAGACCGAGGATCGCCAGTATATAAAGCAGCATCCCCAAAAGCCCGGGCAGCACCGACAGGACCATCGACTCATCCGCCATTCCGGCCGCCATCTGCATGAGGGTATCCATATCCACCAAGGACATCACCAGAGGTGCCAGAACCGCACCCATGAAATTGATGATCATGTGCATGATGACCGGATAGCGCAGCCGATGGGTGCGGGTGTAAACATATGCAAAGACCAGTCCCAAGGCAAAGGCATAGAAAAACTGGAACAGATTCATGTGGAACAGGGCAAAGCTCACTGCCGAAAACAGGATCGCCGTCTTTTCACCGTAGCGGCCGAGGCGGTCGATGATCTGCTTTCTGAACACAAATTCCTCCAGCAGGGGCGCAAGGATCACGATCACGAGGATCTTCAGGGGGCTGTCATTAAAAAGATAGCCCAGTATCGCATTGTTGGCACCGCCGCCGGACAGGAGCATGGAAAGGATCGTCCCGATCAGGTTTCCGGCATACATCAGCGGGAAGCACATCAGCAGAAACGAAAAGAAGTTTTTGCCTCCGAATTTTTCGCCCGTTTTCTGCTGAGCAGGGGCCTTGCTCATGACCCATACACCAACGGGCACGCCCACCGCATAAAGGGGCAGGAAGGTCGCAAGCCACACGATCCAGTCTGCCTGATTGGTATCAAAGCCGTTTTGGACGAGGGCGCCTATCCCCGCCATGATCAGCAGCTGCAAAACACTGGTGATGCCGGACATGGCAAACAGTCCCCAGCCCACCCGACTGAAGGATCTGGGCGCATTTGTTGTTGAATCTTTCATGTTATACCTCCTTTTCCGATCCGCAAAGCCGAACAGCTGTATGGGGCCACGGCCCTTGCCGTTTCCAAAATACTCTCATTTTCCACAATATATCGCAGGATAAACGCCGTTTTGCTGTTCAGTTTCACGATAAATACATGATACTATGCCCCCCTTATGCTTGTCAATGAATGGTGTCTGGTTTTATGCTTAATAATTTTAAAAGATCCCCTTCTTTAAAAAATGCCCAAAAGCCCTTTTAGGGCTTTCGGGCAGACCGAAGCGGCAGTCAGACATTTGCCTGACTGCCGCTTGAGACGAATCGGTTATTTAAATTCCTCAGGGACAAAGTCCAGAGTGATCTCCTGCACACTGGGCTCCAGTCTGGTGTAGCAGACCCCTGCCGCATCCAGCATGCGCTTGGATGCCATGGTCGCCATGGAGTCAGCATACTTATCCGATAAGTACACCACTTCCCTCACGCCGCTCTGAATGATGGCCTTGGCGCACTCGTTGCAGGGAAACAGCGCCACATACAGCTTGCTGCCCCGCAGGTCACGGCCGTTGGCATTTAAGATCGCATTCAGCTCCGCATGGACCACATAGGGGTATTTGGTCTGCTCCCCCACCCGCTCCCAAGGGAACTCGTCATCAGAGCAGCCCTTCGGCATGCCGTTGTAGCCGGTGGAAATGATGATGTTATCCTGCGACACGATGCAGGCACCGACCTGTGTGTTGGGGTCCTTGCTCCGGCGGGCCGCCAGCATGGCAACGCCCATGAAGTATTCGTCCCAGCTGATGTAATCTGCACGCTTCATATGGTTTCCTCCAAAGGTAAAATCAGGTTGCTCCGCCACAACGTCCCCCGGTCAAATCCCTGAGAACCGCCGTGAAGGATCGGAAAAGGTGGGCTTACTGCTCAAAAAATTCCTTCACGCCGTCAAAAAACTTTTTGATTTTGGGTGTTCCGGAGCTGTCCAGACTGTTATCCAGCTGACGCAGCAGCTCCTTTTGCTCCTTATTCAGGTGGGTGGGTGTCTCGACCACAACGGTGACCAGCTGATCGCCCCGGCGGCTGCGGTTGCCCACATAGGGGATGCCCTTGTTGGCCAGACGGAAGGTGGTTCCGGTCTGGGTTCCCTCGGGGATGGTGTAGGGCATCTTGCCGTCGAGGGTCGGCACCTCGATCTCTGCGCCCAGTGCTGCCTGCGTGAAGGAGATGGGCAGCTCGCACAGCACGTCTGCGCCGTCACGCTCAAAAATCTTGTGGCGCTTGATGGAGATCTGCACCAGCAGATCGCCGTTGGGGCCGCCGTTGGAGCCTACACAGCCCTCGCCCCGGACACGGACCGTCTGGTCTGCATCCACGCCGGCCGGGACCTTGACCTTGATCTTCTGGGTGCGGCGAACCTTGCCCTTGCCCTTACAGGTGTTGCAGGGGGTCTTGATGGTCTTGCCCTTGCCGCCGCAGACGGGACAGGCGGCGGTGGACTGCATGGTCATGCCCATGAATCTCTGGGTGGTGCGGACGCTGCCGCTGCCGTGGCAGTTGGAGCAGGTCTCGATCACACCGTCGGCAGAGCCGGTGCCGTTACAGGCGGCGCAGTTTTCGATTCTGGTGACAGCGACCTCTTTTTCCACGCCGAAGGCAGCCTCTTCAAAGGTCAGCTCAAGACGTGCGCCCACATTTTCGCCCCGCATGGGGGAATTTGCCGTGGAGCGCTGACCGCCGCCTCCGAAGATATCTCCGAAGATGTCCCCAAAGTCGCCAAAGCCACCGAAGCCGCCGCCAAAGCCGCCGAAGCCGGGGTTGAAGTTGGGATCGACTCCCTGATGGCCGTACTGGTCATAGCGGGCCCGCTTGTCCTCGTCAGACAGCACCTCGTATGCCTCACCGGCCTCCTTGAACTTTGCCTCGGCCTCCTTGTCGCCGGGGTTGCGGTCGGGATGGTACTGCATGGCCTTTTTGCGGTAGGCCTTTTTGATCGCATCGGCACTGGCGTTCTTTTCTACGCCCAGCACCTCGTAATAATCTCGTTTATTCTCAGCCATAATTTTCTCCTCACATGGAACCTGCGCAAAATCCGGAAAAAACCGGGAAAACCCCCGAAAAAACACCGGATCATTGGCAAATGCTTATATACACCAACAGAGGGGCGGCTGAATCCGCCGTCCCTCGTGATGTTTGGTGTTATTAGTCGACAGTCTCGTAGTCAGCATCTACAACGCCGTCGTCGCCGCCTGCGTAGCCTGCGCCGGCATTGGGATCGGTCTGAGCGCCGCCGGCCTGCTGATAGAGCTTCTCGGACACTGCGTAGAATGCCTTCTGAGCAGCCTCGGTGGCATCCTTGATGGCCTGAATGTCCGTACCCTTGTTGACTTCCTTCAGGTGGTCAACAGCGGACTGGATGGAGGACTTCTCCTCAGCGGAGATCTTGTCACCCAGATCGGCCAGAGCCTTCTCGGTCTGGTAAACCACCTGATCGGCGGTGTTGTGGGTATCGACCTCGTCCTTGCGAGCCTTATCCTCGGCAGCGAACTGCTCGGCTTCCTTAACGGCCTTGTCGATGTCGTCCTGACTCAGGTTGGTGGAAGCGGTGATGGAGATGTTCTGCTCCTTGCCGGTGCCCAGATCCTTGGCAGAGACCTTGACGATGCCGTTGGCGTCGATGTCGAAGGTGACCTCGATCTGCGGGATGCCGCGGGGAGCAGGAGCAATGCCGGACAGCTGGAAGCGGCCCAGAGTCTTGTTGTAGGCAGCCATTTCACGCTCGCCCTGCAGGACATGAACGTCAACAGAGGACTGGTTGTCGGCTGCGGTGGAGAAGATCTGGCTCTTCTTGGTGGGGATGGTGGTGTTGCGGTCGATCAGACGGGTGAACACACCGCCCATGGTCTCAATGCCCAGAGACAGGGGGGTAACGTCCAGCAGCAGGATGTCCTTGACATCGCCGGTGAGAACGCCGCCCTGAATGGCCGCACCCACGGCAACGCACTCGTCGGGGTTGATGCCCTTGAAGCCTTCCTTGCCGGTGATGTTCTTAACGGCATCCTGAACGGCAGGGATACGGGTGGAGCCGCCAACCAGCAGCACCTTGTCCAGCTGAGAAGCGGTGAGGCCTGCGTCGCTCATGGCCTGACGGACAGGCTTCATGGTGCGCTCCACCAGATCGGCGGTCAGCTCGTTGAACTTTGCACGGGAGATGGTCACGTCAAGATGCTTGGGGCCGGTTGCATCTGCGGTGATATAGGGCAGGTTCACATTGGTGGTAGTCATGCCGGACAGCTCGATCTTTGCCTTCTCGGCAGCCTCCTTCAGACGCTGCATGGCAACCCGGTCGGCAGACAGGTCGATGCCCTCAGCCTTCTTGAACTCAGCAACCAGATGATCCATGATTCTCTGGTCGAAGTCATCGCCGCCCAGACGGGTGTCGCCTGCGGTGGCCAGAACCTCGATGACGCCGTCGCCGATATCCAGAATGGAGACGTCGAAGGTGCCGCCGCCCAAGTCATAGACCATGATCTTCTGCTCGGATTCCTTGTCCAGACCGTAAGCCAGTGCAGCTGCGGTGGGCTCGTTGACGATACGCTTGACATCCAGACCGGCGATCTTGCCTGCGTCCTTGGTTGCCTGACGCTGTGCGTCGGAGAAGTAAGCAGGGACGGTGATGACCGCCTCGGTGACGGTGGTGCCCAGATAGCTCTCTGCATCGGCCTTCAGCTTCTGAAGGGTCATAGCGGAGATCTCCTGAGGGGTGTATGCCTTGTCGTCAATGGTGACCTTGTAATTTTCGCCCATGTGGCGCTTGATGGAAGAGACGGTGCGGTCGGCGTTGGTCACAGCCTGACGCTTTGCCACCTGACCGACCATACGCTCGCCGGTCTTGGAGAATGCCACAACAGAGGGTGTGGTGCGGGCGCCTTCTGCGTTGGCGATGACAACAGGCTCGCCGCCTTCCAGAACAGCGACACAGGAATTGGTTGTACCCAGATCGATACCGATAATCTTAGACATGATAAAGTTCCTCCTACTCAAATAGATAAAAGTTTTTACAAAATTTAGTTGGCTACCTGAACCATAGCGAAACGAATGACCTTTTCGCCGGTTTTGAAGCCCTTCTGAAAGACCTGGCTGATGGTGTTCTCACCCAGCTCTTCGCTCTCGGTGTGCATCACCGCATTGTGGAAATTGGGATCAAATTCCTCCCCTACTTCACCGAAGATCTCTACGCCCAGATCGGCAAAGATCTTCACAAGACCCGTCATGGTCAGCTCCACGCCCTTTTTGTATGCCGCATCCTCGGTGGGCTGATTCATGGCCCGCTCCAGATTGTCATACACCGGCAGCAGCTTTGCCACGGTGTCGGCCTTGCCGTTTGTATAGCTGGCATCCTTTTCCTTCTGGGTGCGCTTGCGGAAGTTGTCATACTCCGCCGCAAGGCGCAGGAAGGAATCATGCTCTTTTTCGTATTTTTCTTTAAAATCCTCCGTCGAGGTCTGAGTTGCTTCTTCCTGTTGGGTGGCCTCCTCGGTCACGGCTGCTTCCTCAGCTTCGGCTTCCGGGTTGATGTTTTTTTCTTTTTCCGACACGTCTATGCCTCCTTATGAGATTCATCGCCCGTGGCGATCTTTTCCGAGCCGCCGGCAGGCAGCTCCATATGTTCAGGCTTGGCAAACATGTTGCTCAAGCTCTCTGCAAAATAACTCAGTCGGGCGGTCACCTTGGCGTAATCCATTCGGGTGGGTCCAACCACACCGATCACGCCCTGCATGCCCTCGCCGATATCGAACTTGGTCATCACCACACTGGTATCCTTCAGCTCCTGAGCCACATTCTCGGGGCCCACCAGAACCTTGGTGCCGTTGTCGTTGCTCATGACCGCCGGCAGATTGGTGATCACGTCCTCATCCAGAGTGGACAGCACCTTCTGGGCCTTTTCCACATCCCGATATTCCGGCTGACCCAGCAGCCGCATGTGTCCGGCAACGGATACGTCCGCCTGCTGCTGTTGGTGCAGGGTGTTGATGGCGAACTCCGTAATGACAGGGACAAGAGAGGAAGCATCTCCGGCAGAGCGCATCACCTTGTCCATCAGCTCCGACGTGAAGGCCTCCACCGGGATCTCGGTCATGGCGGCGTTGATCACGGCACCCAGAAGCTTCAGATCGCTCTGATCCACGTTCACCGGAAGCTTGATGAGCTTATTGGTGACCTCTTCATTGCTGAGCATCACCACGAGGATGATGCTGCCCTCCCCTGCCAGAATCAGATCGAACCGCTTGATGGTCACGCCTCCGGCGTGGGCCGCAACGGTGATGGCCGGAAGATCCGTGGCCTGAGAGACCATCTTGGCAACCTGATCCATCAGCTTGTCGATCTTCTGCATCCGCTCCTCAACAGAGAGGTTCATGGACTTCGTTTCATCCATGCTCAGGCGGTAATCCATCATCAGCTCATCCACATACAGCCGGTAGCCTGCCGTGGACGGGATGCGTCCTGCGGAGGTGTGGGGCTGCTCCAGATAGCCCATGGCGGTCAGATCCGCCATTTCGTTGCGGATGGTGGCAGAGGAATAATTCATATCCGGCAGGGCCGTGATGGCCTTGGAACCCACAGGCTCTGCGGTGCGGATATACAGGTCAACGACACTGCGCAGGACCTTCTTTTTACGTTCGGTCAGTTCCATGGCATCCTCCTTAGGGATATTTTAGCACTCCGTACTCTTGAGTGCTAAACATACTATACCCCCACTCCCGCCCATTGTCAAGAGAAACCTTTATGAATTATTTTTTAACATTTGTCTCAAATCTATCCAAACATTTTGGCAAAGAAAAAACCCCGGCACGATCATGCCAGGGAAATACAATGGGCAGTATATCCGATCAGTATTTCAGGCAGTGGCGGACCCGATTTTCCGCCCGATGCAGGGTCCTGCATACGCTGCTTTTGCAGATGCCCCGTTCCTGCCCGATCTGTGTCATGGTTTTCTGTTGGAAATAGTAGGCGATCAGAATTTCCCGCTGTATGGGGGTCAGTTCATTGGCGATGACCTTCTGCAGCCGCTTCAGCTGCACCTCCCGCGGCAGCTGCGGTCCCTCATAACCGTCATAAAGTGTATTTCTCACTGCGGTAGTACCCTTTCTCATAGTAATGCTCGGTTAGCTCTGCCAGCTCGTTCATCTGGGTCAGCATGGGGGTCAGCTCCGCGATCCTGCGTTTGATGTGCCAGATCTCCTCCGGGTCATCTGCCTGAGCAAGCTCCCGCCGAAGCTGCTTCAGCCTTGCCCGCAGAGGCAGGGCCGCCTCCCGATAGCAGGGACTGATCTGTTTGAGTGTCATGATGTATATCGCATGCAGTACAGGCACTGCCCCTCCTGTCCGTAGATCTCCCTGCCGCACCGGCAGCAGAATGCCGCCGGCTTCTGAGCCTGTAAATCGCGAAACGGCAGCAATTGTTCTTCCATAAAAATTCCTCCTCTTTTGTTGCTGTGTCGAACCACCGCCCTTTGGCTCGATTGAATTTCCATCTATTTCCATAACCGACTCTACTACACGAAGCGTGTGAAAACAATCGGAATGTGTAGTATGGCAAAATTCCCCTATTTTTTTATTTCGCTCGTGCTATCGTAGGTACAGTACATACAAGGGAAGTGATTTCATGCTGGGTGCCAGAATCGCCGCACTCCGCCGGCAAAGGGGCTGGAGCCAAACCGAGCTTGCCCAAAGACTGAAGATCAGTGCCAGTGCCGTGGGCATGTATGAGCAGTGCCGACGGGAGCCCTCTGCCGACACCATCGTTGCCATCGCCCGGGTGTTCGGTGTGTCCACGGACTATCTGCTCACGGGACATGCCTCCGGTGCGCAGGATCTGGAGGTTGCCAATGCTGCGCTGCACAGCTCTCTTGCCTCGGCGCAGGCCATCCTGCGCAGCAGACCGGAGCAGCCCTTTACCAAGCAGGAGCTTGCCACGCTGTTTGCGGCGCTGCTTCTGGATTCTTGACGAACCGGCCCTTTTCTAGTATTGTATCTCCAGAAAGATACCGGAAGGGGCATGAAAATGGAAGATCAGGAATATATGCAGGCAGCTTTGGCCCTTGCAAGGGAAGCAGCCGCTGAGGGAGAGGTACCCGTCGGATGTGTCATTGTGTGCAATGGGGAGATCGTCGGTCGGGGCCGCAACCGCAGGGAGCAGGTGAAAAACGCCCTGAGCCACGCAGAACTGGAGGCCATCGATCAGGCCTGCCGGACCCTCGGGGGCTGGCGGCTGTGGGAATGCACCCTGTACGTGACACTGGAGCCCTGCCCCATGTGCGCAGGCGCCATCATCAACGCCCGCATCCCTCGGGTGGTCTACGGCGCCGGGGATCACAAGGCCGGCTCCTGCGGCTCTGTGTGCAATCTGTTTTCCATGGCATATAACCATCACCCTCAGGTGGAGTCCGGACTGATGGAGGAAGAATGCGGGGCAGTGCTGAAGGATTTTTTCAAAAATCTGCGGCTGACCCTGCCAAAACGCAGGCGCTGGCGGAAACCGGCAGCTGACAAATGATCGAGTTTTTTCGACAGGATGCGAAAGGGGTTTTTCATGGACTGGGAAGGGCGATGTATCCGTGTTTGCGCGGCAAGCCTGCTGTGTGCGGCCATGCTGCGGATGACTGCCAGCGGCGCACTGGCACCACTGGGACAGGCCCTGACCGACCCGAACCTTGCCTCGTTTCTGGTGTACATGCAGACAGGACGGGTGGTTCGGCTGTCTCCCAAGCCGCCGGAGGTGCCTCTGCCTGCCCTGACGCATGCAGTCACTGAGCCTCCGACTGAGCCGGAGCAGCCCCCCACCGAGCCGGAGAAGCCCGTGTTCTGCGCCGAGGATTTTTCCCGGGTGGAGGTGAAATACCGCTGCGACTACCGTCCGGATATGGAGGCACTGATGCAGGAGCCTCTTGACTGGGACCTGTACAGCGAAGATCCCGCAGTTCTCATTCTGCACACCCATGCCACCGAGAGCTACACCCGCTGTCCCGGGGACACCTACACGGAAACCGGAGCCTACCGCACACTGGACCCGGGATACAACGTGCAAAGTCTGGGGGCGCTGCTGACAGACCGGCTGAAGGAAGCAGGGATCACCGTGCTGCACGATACGGCCTTTCACGACTACCCCTCCTACAACGGCTCCTACGAAAATGCCGCCGCCTCCACCGAGGAGATCCTTGCCAAGCACCCCAACATTCAGCTGATCCTGGATCTGCATCGGGATGCCGCCGACACCCCCACGGGGCAGCTGGTGACCCAATGCTCCATCGGCATGGAGACCGCCGCCCAGCTGATGATGGTGGTGGGGACCGATGCCGACGGACTTGAAAATCCCGACTGGCAGGATAACCTGTCCCTTGCGCTGAAGCTCCATGCCCAACTGGAAAAGGACCACCCCGGCATATGCAGGCCCATCAATTTCACCCATTACCGATACAATCAGCATCTGGGCGGCCGGGCGCTGATCATCGAGGTGGGTGCCGCCGGAAACACCCTGCCGCAGGCAAAGCTTGCCGTCAATGCCCTTGCCGATGCCATCATCACACTCTCCAATGGAACCTCCTCCCCCAACTGATTGCAGTTGGGTATTTTTTTGTCTTGACAGCAGGAATATAATGTTTTAATATGTGATTAGAAATTAACTTATGTTTAGGAGTTGATTCCCATGACACAGAGAGAACGGCAGATCCTGCAATGGATCGAATCCGACCCCATGATTTCTCAGGCCGAGCTTGCCAAGCGGCTGGGCATCACCCGTTCCAGTGTGGCCGTGCATATCTCCAACCTCATCAAAAAGGGCTGCATCGCCGGAAAGGGCTACGTGCTGCGCACCGGCACCTATGCGGTGGTGGTCGGCGGTGTCAACATCGACATCTGCGGGAAAAGCGCCGCCCCTCTGGTTGCCGAGGACTCCAACCCCGGCTCGGTCAGCATGAGCCTCGGCGGAGTGGGCCGGAACATCGCCCACAACCTGAGCCTCATGGGCACGGACGTGCGGATGCTCACCGCCTACGGTGACGACCTCCACGGTCAGAAGATCGCCGCCTCCTGCTCTGAGCTGGGCATCGACCTGAGCCATGCCCTGCGTCTGGGCAGCGAATCCACCTCCACCTACCTATATATCACCGATCAGGACGGAGAAATGGCACTTGCCGTTTCCGATATGAGCATTTGCAGCCGCATCACCCCGGCTTATCTGGCCGCCCACCTGCCCCTGCTTCAGCACGCGCAGGTCATCGTCTGTGACACAAACATCCCCGCAGAATCTCTGGTGTACCTTGCCGAAAACTGCAATGTCCCCATCTTCTGCGATCCGGTATCCACCATCAAGGCCGAAAAGCTCCGCCATATTCTGGGCAAGCTGCACACCCTCAAGCCCAACCGACTGGAGGCCGAGCTGCTCTCGGGTGTCTCGATCAACAGCAAGGCCGATGTGGAGGAGGCCGCAAGGGTGCTTTTGTCCACGGGGCTGCGCCGGGTGTTCATCTCACTGGGCTCAGACGGCTGCTACGGCGCCACCCAGACCGAACAGACGTGGATGCCAAACTTCCCAACCAACATGGTCAACACCACCGGCTGCGGCGATGCATTCATGGCTGCACTGGTGTGGGCATATCTGGAGGGCACCGATCTGCAGGGCACCCTGAAGGCCGGCCTCGCCGCCGCCTCCATCGCCATCGAGACCCAGCAGACCATCAACCCCGCCATGAGCGCCACCCTGCTGAAATCCCGAATCGCAAACAATTAACCAAAATATATAACTAAGAAAGGTGAAATCAACTATGAATCTGAACATGTATCTGGACGTGAACCCCGAAGTCGCCGAAGCCATTGCCAGCGGCAAGCCCGTTGTTGCTCTGGAATCGACCATCATCTCCCACGGCATGCCCTATCCCCAGAACGTGGAGACCGCTCTGGCGGTAGAGAACATCATCCGTGAAAACGGTGCAGTTCCCGCCACCATCGCCATCATCGGCGGCCGTCTGAAGGCTGGTCTCACCGCTGAGGAGATCGAATATTTCGGCAAGAAGGGTCAGGCCATTGCCAAGGCATCCCGCCGGGATCTTGCCGTCCTGTGCGCCCGGGGTGAGGACGGCGCAACCACCGTCACCACCACCATGATCATCGCCCACATGGCCGGCATCAAGATCTTTGCCACCGGCGGCATCGGCGGCGTGCATCGCGGTGCCGAGACCACCATGGACATCTCTGCCGATCTGGAAGAGCTGGGCCAGACCCCCGTCATGGTCGTCTGCGCCGGTGCAAAGTCCATTCTGGATCTGGGTCTGACCCTTGAGTATCTGGAGACCAAGGGTGTCCCCGTCATCGGCTACGGCACCAAGGAGCTGCCCGCATTCTACTGCCGCACCTCCGGCTTCAGCGTCGATTACCGCATCGACACCGCCGAGGAGCTGGCTAAGGTATTCAAGACCCAGAACGATCTGGGCATGAAGGGCGGCATGCTGGTGGCCAACCCCATCCCCGAGGAATATGCAATGCCCGCAGACACCATCAATGCCGCCATCGATCAGGCCATTGCCGAATGCAACGAAAAGGGCATCCACGGCAAGGAGACCACCCCCTTCCTGCTGGCCCGGGTCAGCGAGCTGACCGGCGGAGACTCTCTGGCCTCCAACATTCAGCTGGTGTTCAACAACGCCCGTGTTGCCGCCCAGACCGCTGCGGCATACTGCAAGCTGTAATCCAAATCACATACAACAAGCCGCCGCAGGGATTTCCCTGCGGCGGCTTTAGACTGTCATGCAATTCACTGTTTAAGCAATCCATGCTTTCAGAAAATAGAGAAACGCCGCAGGATTCAGAAAAATCTCTGAATCCTGCGGCGTATTTTGAAGAATATCTTATAAGCTTATATAATGCCCCACCATGATAAAATCCAGCTGCACCGTATCGAACAGATACTGCACGACCGCCTCGGGCATCAGAACAGCGGGGTCGGATAGATCCCCTGCTCTGCCATGTCCGTCATAGCCTGCCGAACCACCGGAGTGTCTGCGGCATAGGTCATGCCGAACCATCGGCCGCCGGTGGGGATCACCTTCACCTGCACCTGATCACGGGCGATCATTTCCCCGATCTGGATAGGGATCAGGAACTCAGAGTCCGGCGATTGCAGCCCGCCATTGTCCAGAAATGCCGCAAACTGCCCCTCCAGACGCTCCAGAAGATCCGGCGTGAATGCCCACATATTCATGGAAACAGGCATATCCCCGTCGAAATGCACCATCCCCTCAGGGGTCTGCACACCGGCACGGGTGCCGTCTTTGATGATATTTTTTGTTTCGGTGATGCACGTGAGCATCCCCTCAGCGGTCTTGCACAGGCCTCTGGTCACGCCGCCGTTGTCGCTGAGGGTGTTGCACAGGCGGAAGCCTGCCAGACCATACACCCCGGCAGAGTCCTCGGGCAGCTCATCCAGAAACGCAGACATCAGCCGGTAGGCCTCCTTGCCGTAGTAATCATCGGCATTGATGACCACCGAGCCCCCATGGAGCAGCCCCTTGCAGCTGAGCAGGGCATGCCCCGTGCCCCAAGGCTTTGTCCGCCCCGCAGGACATTGGAAGTCTCCGGGCAGATTCTGTAAATCCTGATATGCGCAGACCATCTCCACGCCCTTTTCCCGGCAGATCCTGCCGATCCGTCTGCCGATGGCCTCTTGGAACAGCTCTTCGATATCCCGACGGATGATAAACACGATGCGATTAAATCCGGCATCCAGTGCATCATAAATGGAATAATCCATAATACATTCACCGGAGGGGCCGACGCTTTGCAGCTGCTTGACGCCGCCTTTGAATCTGGAGCCGATGCCGGCAGCCAGAATCACCAGATTCTTCTCTCTATTCTCCATCACTGTTCTCCTATCAAACAATTTATTTGCAAAGCTGCTCCAGCAGCTCACGGCATTTTTCCTGAAAGCTCGGTAAATCACCGGTGTTTTCCAGCACCACGTCGCAGGCCTCGGCAAAAAAGCCGTCGGGCTTCTGGGCTGCGATCCGTTTTCTGGCATATTCCTCCGAAATGCCGTCCCGACACATCAGCCGTGCCACTCGGGATTCCACCGGCGCCGTCACCGCCACCGTCACGTCGCACAGCTCTGCCAGTCCCCCCTCAAACAGGGCGATGGCATCGATGGCGGTCAGCCTCGGGGCAGACTCCAGACGGCGCAGGACCTCTGCCCTGACGGCGCTGTGGGTGATGCGGTTCAGGTCCAGAAGGGCCTCGGGGTCGGCAAAGACCATGCCCCCCAGTTTTTTTCGGTCCAGAACACCGTTTTCCATCGTTTCCGGAAATCTTTCTGCAATATCAGTCAGCATCTGCCTGTCAGACCTCAGCAGCCCGTGATAGATCTCGTCACAGTCGAGGATCATGCCCCCCCGAGCTTGGATCTGGCGCAGCAGGGTGGTCTTGCCGCAGCCGGTTCCCCCCGTAATGCCGATGATCATGCCTCTGCCTCCGCATCCACCACATGGAAGGCCGCTGCCTTTTTCAGCCGGTT
Organism: Clostridiales bacterium; assembly: GCA_019418025.1. Classification (GTDB taxonomy): domain Bacteria; phylum Bacillota; class Clostridia; order Oscillospirales; family Oscillospiraceae; genus Faecousia. The sequence goes on from DYCR01000003.1 coordinate 53,338, forward strand.
CTGCACCGCATAGGCAACACCGCCCCCCTCGGGGCAGCGGGCAAAGACCCGATGGATTTTGGGATCATCCAAAATCCGCAGCGCATCAAACAGCCCTGCCGACAGGGTATTCACATCCGACTCCTGCCCATAAGACAGGGGGTCGCAGTCTGCATAGAGGGGCAGCTCCTCCTCAAAGCACAGGACCCGATCACCGGACTGATAGAATTTATGGACATATTCGGCAGCCTTTTCCCGACTGCCCGAAACGATCACCACACTGGCGCAGGGGGCATAGTGGCGGTATTTCATGCCGGGGGCCTTGACCACCTTTGCCGGATCGATCTGGGCGGTGACCGCTTCGTCAATGGTCAGCTCCCCCAGAACCTCCGTCAGCTGCTCCGGCGTGATTCCGCCGGGGCGCAGCAGTCTTGCAGGCTTCTCCGTCAGATCCACGATGGTGGACTCCACCCCCACGCTGCAGGGGCCGCCGTCGATGACTGCGTCGATCCGCCCGTCGTGGTCGTGCAGCACGTGCTGCGCCGTGGTGGTGGAGGGCTTGCCGGAAATATTGGCAGAGGGCGCCGCCACCGGAACACCTGCCAGACGGATCATCTCTCTGGTGACGGGGCTGTTGGGGCAGCGGATCGCCACCGTGCTGAGCCCGCCGGTGGTGCGCTTGGGCACGATGTCCCGTGCAGGCAGGACAATGGTCAGAGGACCGGGCCAGAATTTTTCCGCCAGAAGGTAGGCCTCCTGGGGGATATGGTGGCAGAAGCGCTCCATTTCCTCCGGCTCTGCCACATGGAGGATCAAGGGGTTATCCTGAGGGCGGCCCTTTGCCTCGAAAATTTTTGCCACCGCCTGTTCATCCAGTCCGTTGGCACCCAGACCGTAGACCGTCTCGGTGGGGATGGCGACCAAGCCGCCCTCCCGGATGATCTTTGCCGCAGCGGATGCGGCATTTGCATCCTGCGCAGACAAACGCAAGGTATTCATGGTATGACCTTCTTTATCTTAAAAATATATCAGCCCTGAGCATTTTTCAGCTTCTCTGCCTGATCGGCTGTGGCAAGGCCGTCGATGATCTCGTCCAAGGCCCCGTCCATCACCGAGTCGATCTTGTAAAGCGTCAGACCGATGCGGTGATCGGTGACGCGGCCCTGCGGGAAATTATAGGTGCGGATGCGCTCGTTGCGCATGCCTGTGCCGATCTGGCTGCGGCGCAGCCCCGTCACCTCCGACTCCACCCGCTCCTGCTCGATCTCGTAGAGCTTGGAGGCAAGCATCCGCATACACTTTTCTCTGTTTTGCAGCTGGCTGCGCTCCTCCTGACAGGCCACCACGATGCCCGAGGGCTTGTGGATCAGCCGGACTGCGGAGCTGGTCTTGTTGACGTGCTGACCGCCGGCACCGGAGGCACGGAACACCTGCATCTCGATGTCCGCCGGATTGATCTGCACGTCCACCTCCTCCATCTCAGGCAGCACCGCCACCGTGGCGGTGGAGGTGTGGACCCGTCCGCCGGACTCCGTCTCCGGCACACGCTGAACACGGTGGACACCGGATTCATATTTGAGTCTTGAGTACGCCCCCCGTCCGTTGATGACAAAGTCCGCTTCCTTCACGCCGCCCAGCTCGGTGTCGGAGTAGTTCAGCAGCTCCACGCTCCAGCCCTTCTGGTTGGCATACATGGAATACATCCGGAACAGGCTGTGGGCAAACAGGGCGCTCTCCTCGCCGCCCACGCCCCCGCGGATCTCCACGATAACGCTCTTGTCGTCGTTGGGGTCCTTCGGCAGGAGCAGCAGCTGAAGCTGACGGTACAGCTCCTCCTGGCGCTGCTTGGCAGACAGGAACGTCTCCTGACAGAACTCCCGCATTTCCGGGTCGCTCATCAGCTCCTCGGCCTCTGCCTGCTCCACAATGGCGGCATTGTATTGCCGAAAGCACTCCACGATGGGCTCCAGATCATTTTTTTCACGCAGAAGCTTCGCCGCCTTTTTGGGGTCTGCGTAAAAATCCGGCTGTTCGGACTTGGCGCAAAGCTCTTCATAACGGTTCTCCACCGCATGCAGTTTCTCCAGCATAAATCGATTCTCCAAAAGTTTACAGTATCAAATGCCCCGTTTCGGGCAAGGTAACATCGTCAGGCAAGCTTGTAGACATTCACAAGGCAGCTGGCCCGGTCGTGAAGGGTTTTCGTCTCGGAAAGCCGCTTTGCGCCCTCCGGGCCGATCCGGAACACATGGGGTGTCATGGACAGCAGGTTCTGAACCTGCTCATCATGTACCGTAAATTCAAAGGAAACAGGAATCGACTCAACCAGACGAAAGCCCTCAAGCATGGGCACGCTGTCCTTTTCCTTCCGGTGCAGCTCCGGATAGATGATGGATTTCAGCCCCAGCAGGTGATCCTGCGCTGCCAGAACCTGAACAAAGACACCATCGGGTCTCAGTACCCGTTTGAACTCTGCCGGCAGAGTCAGGGCGAACATGCTCATCAGCAGCCCCACCTCGGCATCCGCCACCGGAAGGTGGGCCGCGGTGCCGCAGATCCACGTGGGGCCCTTATACTGAGCCGCGGCGCACCGCACCGCCTCTTTGGAAATATCCAGACCAACCAGCTCGGCTCCCAGAGCCTCAGCCACCCGGGTGGCGTAGTAGCCCTCGCCGCAGCCAACGTCCAGAACCGGACCGGATGCGCCGTGGGCAAGGGCCGCCGCCTTCACTGCCTCCACAATGGGGGCATAGGTCTGGGTCTGCAAAAAATCCCTGCGGGACAGCACCTGCTGACGGGTATCCCCGGGGTGGAGGGAATGCTTCTGCTGAACCACCAGCAAATTGACATACCCCTGACGGGCAAGGTCAAACCCGTGTCCGCTGCCGCAGCAATAGCTGCGCCCGACCCTTTGCAGTTTTTCTTCACATATGGGACAGATCAGCTCCACGGATCTCCCTGCCTTTCTTTTTGTTATTGGTATATCATACCCTATTTTCTCCGCTTCGTCAAAGGTTTTCAGAAAGGAATGAAGGTTTTGCGAAGATTTATTGCACTCATCTTAGCCGGAATCCTGTTTTGCCCCACGGTTTCGGCAAATTCCGACCGGAAATATATCGCCATCACATTCGACGACGGTCCCTCCGGCAGGTTCACCGAGGCACTTCTGGACGGTCTGAAGGAGCGTGATGTCCACGCCACGTTCTTTCTGTGCGGCTATCGGCTGAAGGACTACCCAAAGCTTGCCGCACGCATCCATCAGGAGGGCCACGAGATCGGTCTGCACGGCTACTCCCACGACTCCATGGCACAGATGAGCGCCCAGACGGTGCGTCAGGAGCTGAAGGACACGCTGGCCCTGCTGCCCGAGGGGTGCCGGGTGCGGACCATGCGCCCGCCCGGAGGAGCCTCTGCCCCCAGTGTCCGGCAGGTCTGTCTGGAGATGGGACTTTCCATCATCACCTGGTCCGTTGACCCAAGGGACTGGGCCACCGACTGTGTATCGAAAATCGAGCAGTCAGTTATGGAGCAGGCCGCCGACGGGGACGTGATCCTGATGCACGACATGTCCGACAGCTCTGTGGAGGCGGCCCTGTATCTGGTGGATGCCCTCAGCGCTCAGGGCTATGAATTCGTCACCGTGTCTCAGCTTGCCACGCTTCAGGGCTTCCGACCGGAGCCCGGGGAGGTCTACGGCGGTTTTTTCGACAGCTGAAAAAATAAGCATTTCTGAAAAATCCCACGGTACTTCTTGCCAACGGGTCCAAATATGGTATAATGGCTCCATATGCTGTAAAAATACCATTCCCCCCTTAAAGGAGGTGCCGTTTATGCAGAAAATGCTGTTTATCATGAATCCCTGCGCCGGTGTGCGCAAGGCCAACAAATATCTGACCCAGATCCTCTCCATCTTCAATCAGGCCGGCTACGAGGTCACCGCCTACATGACCGCCGACCGAGGTGATGGCACCCAGATCGTCAAGCGCCGTCTGGCCGACCACGATCTGGTGGTCTGCGCAGGCGGTGACGGGACCCTGAACGAGATCATCAGCGGGGTCCTGTCCACGGGACTGGACCGGCCCATCGGCTATATCCCCTGCGGCTCCACCAACGACTTTGCCTCCTCGCTGAAGCTGTCGGGCAACGTCCTTCAGGCCGCCAAGGATATCGTCCGGGGCATCCCCATCACCTATGATATCGGCCGCTTCAACGACCGATATTTTTCCTATGTTGCCTCCTTCGGTGCCTTCACCAAGGCCTCCTACTCCACCCCCCAGAGCGTGAAGAACGCACTGGGGCATCTGGCCTATATCCTCGAGGGCATTCAGGAGCTGCCCCAGCTGCGCACCACCCACATGCGTGTGGTTCTGGAAAACGAAACCATCGAGGACGATTTCATCTTCGGTGCCGTCAGCAACTCCACCTCCGTGGGGGGCATCCTGACCCTGTCCCCTGCTCAGGTGGACATGCGGGACGGGAAATTTGAGATTTTACTGGTCCGTGTGCCAAAAGATCCCATGGAGCTGCACGAGTGCATCGTGGCCCTGCGGACCCAGAAATACGACTGCGGCATGATCACCTTCCGCTCCACCCCCAGTCTGACCGTTTTCCCGGACCCGGAGATGCCCTGGACTCTGGACGGCGAGAAAGCCGACGGTCAGCCCATGATCCAGATCGACAACCTGAACCACGCCATCCGGCTGATACAGAACGGAGTGTGACCATGCGCAACACAACACTGTGCTACATCACCCAAGGGGATCAGGTGCTGATGCTGCACCGGATCAAGAAAAAGAACGACATCAACCACGACAAGTGGATCGGCATCGGCGGCAAATTCGAGGGGGAGGAGACCCCCGACGAGTGTCTGCTGCGGGAGGCTCTGGAGGAAACGGGGCTGACCCTGACCCGATGGCAGTGCCGGGGGGTTGTGACCTTCCTGACCGAAAACCCGGGCGACTGCCAGTTTATGTACTTATTCACCGCCGACGGCTTCACCGGACAGCTGAAAGACTGCGACGAGGGGGAGCTGCAATGGATCTCCCGGGCATTTCTGGACAGCCTGCCAAAGTGGGAGGGGGACAAGATCTTTTTGGATCTTCTGTGGCAGGATGCGCCCTTTTTCCTGCTGAAGCTGCGCTACAATGGGGACCGACTGGTGGAAGCCGTCCTAAACGGCGAAAAAATTCGTTGATTCACACAAAAATCATCCCTCTTTTTTGTAAGGCCCTGCCGCAAATAGGCTTGACGCTTGAATATGCGTGGGGTAACATATAGGTAAGGAAAAGGATTTGCCCTCGCATACTGTCCACCTTCCGATCTGCGATCAAAAATCCACATGATGAAAGGATGAATCTGCGATGACAAAAAAGAAAGCCCCCATTGTAACAGCTGCCGTATTGGTCTGCGCACTGGCTGTGGGTTCGGCACATGCCATGACGGTTTCCCCAACCATCGATCCATCCGTCCCCACGGTTTCTGCCGAGGCTCAGTCCCGTGATTTAATAATCAATTCCGGTACGATATCTAATGGTACAGGACTGAACGAAACCTACAACTTGAGCCCCTCAAACGGCAGATATATCAATCTGTATGTAGAAAACACCGGCAGTGTGGCTATTGTCACCTCCATCAACGGGCAGGGTGATCGTACCTTCCAGCCCGGCGAAAAGGGTCATATCTCCATCACCGCCTCTTGGTATAGTCGGAACTATCAATTTAAGGCGACACCTCTTGGTGGTCAGGCTACATTCTTCTACGCAACTGCTCAGCGTGATAACCCTGTAGACTAATCACGAGCCGTTCTCCCGTTTGCCGCAGCTGCGGCAGTCCATCAAAATTTTGCGTGCCGGAACCTCTGTTTCGGCACGCTTTTTGTTGCAATCAGGGGAAAAACGGAGAAAAATCGTTGATTTACACAAAAATCGCCCCTCTTTTTTGTAAGGCCCTGCCGCAAATAGGCTTGACGCTTGAATATGCGTGGGGTAACATATAGGTAAGGAAAAGGATTTGCCCTCGCATACTGTCCACCTTCCGATCTGCGATCAAAAATCCACATGATGAAAGGATGAATCTGCGATGACAAAAAAGAAAGCCCCCATTATGGCATCTGCCGTATTGGTCTGCGCACTGGCTGTGGGTTCGGCACACGCCATGACGGTTTCCCCAACCATCGATTCGGCTGTCCCCACGGTTTCTGCCGAGGTACAGCACCGAGATTTAGAACTCGGTTCCGGTACCATATACGACAACGGAAACGGGTGGAAAGATTATTATAAGCTGAGTCCCGACAATGGTAAGTATATCAACCTGTATGTGGAAAACCTCGGCAGCGTGGCCGTCGTTGCCTCCATCAACGACCAGAGCAAGCGTACCTTCCAACCCGGCGAAAAGGGTCATATCTCCATCACCGCCTCTTGGTACAGTCGAAACTATGAATTCAAGATCTCACCTCTCGGTGGTGATGCCACATTCTTCTATGCAATGGCTCAGCGCGATAACCCTGTCCCCTAATCACGAGCCGTTCTCCCGTTTGCCGCAGCTGCGGCAGTCCATCAAAATTTTGCGTGCCGGAACCTCTGTTTCGGCACGCTTTTTGTTGCAATCAGGGGCAAAAAGCGGTATGATATCCTTACATTATCATTGATGTGTCACCGTGCATTGAAGGAGGACTTTTGCAATGAATCAGACGGAAGCACGTGAACAATATAACCGAGCCCTCCGGATGGGCAAATCCGAGGCCAGAGAACGTCTCATGAAGGGTCAGGACCCCAATCCGGCTGTTCTTGATGATATGATCAGCGATGCCCTTGCAGAATCCAGTCAGTATGTCGGATTAGTGGACATTCCCGTTGAGCGGATCGTCGGCACCAAGACCGCAGGGCGGATCACCGCTTTCACCGCCGGATTTTTGCCGCTTCTGGATATCAAATCCGAGTTCGCAGTGAAGTGGATCAGCCTCTGCATGGCCCACATGACCGACGAGGGCATCCGTGACCCCATCACCTGCTATGAGTATCTGGGCAATTTCTATGTGCAGGAGGGCAACAAGCGGGTCAGCGTGCTGAAATACTACGGCGCGTCCCGCATCCCCGGCATTGTCCACCGGATCGTCCCGCCCCTGAGCGAGGATCTGCGGGTCCGGGCCTATTACGAATTTCTGGATTTTTACAAGGCCACCAAGATCTATGATGTCCAGTTCACCCAGCCCGGGCAGTATGCCAAGCTGATCAGTGCCATCGGCCTGCCCATGGGCGAGCCTTGGGCCGAGGAGGACCGCCGCCGGTTCCGTGCCTATTTCCAGTATTTCAAGGAAGCCTTTTACGAGCTGGGCGGTGCCTCCCTGTACAGCCAGCCCGAGGATGCCCTGCTGCTGTGGCTGGAGCTTTACAGCTATCTGGATCTGGGCAAAATGTCCACAAGCGAGCTGAAAACCTCCTTGCAGGAGATGTGGGACAACGTCATCGCCATGGACTCCCCCATCCCCGTGGTCTCCACCGAGGTCCCTGCCGACCCCAAGGCCGGCTTCTTCAGCAAGATGATCCGCAAGGACTGCATCCATGTGGCATTCATCCACCAACGGACCGTGGAGACAAGCCCCTGGACCATGGCCCACGATGCCGGCAGACAGCATCTGGAGAAGGCTCTGGGCAAGCAGGTATCGGTGCAGAGCTGCTTCGGGGCCGACACCCCCGAGCTTGCCGAGCAGATGATGGAGCAGGCCATCGAATCAGGAGCCGACGTGATCTTTGCCACCACGCCTCCTCTGATTGCCCCCTGCCTGAAGATCTCGGTGAAATACCCCCACGTGAAGGTCCTCAACTGCTCGGTGCATATGCCCTATTCCACCGTCCGCACCTATTACAGCCGGGTCTATGAGGGCAAATTCATCACCGGTGCCATTGCCGGAGCCATGGCCAAAAACGACCGGATCGGCTATGTAGGCTCCTACCCCATCCACGGTGTCCCCGCCGCCATCAATGCCTTTGCCTTGGGCGCGCTGATGACCAATCCCCGGGCAAGGATCGAGCTGAAATGGTCCTGCCTGCCCGGCAACCCCACCGAGGAATTTTTGCAGGAGGGCATTCGGGTGATCTCCAATCGGGACACCCCCGTACAGGACCGCCTGTTCACCGACTCCGGCACCTATATGGTCAATGACGACGGCACCTTCGTATCTTTGGGCTCCCCCACGTGGATGTGGGGCAAGTTCTATGAAAACGTGGTGCGATCCATGCTCAACGGCGCATGGGACGGCGAAAAGGCCGGAAAGATCGTCAACTACTGGTGGGGCATGAGCAGCGGCGTCATTGACATCGCTTTGGGTGACGAGCTGCCCGACGGCGTCCGCACCCTTGCCACCATGCTGCGCACAGGGCTGCGTCAGGGCATGATCGACCCGTTTTTCCGCAAGATCGTCGCACAGGACGGCACCGTCATCAACGACGGCAGCCGCACCCTCTCCCCGGATGACCTGCTGCATATGGACTGGCTGTGTGAAAATGTCCACGGCTCCATTCCCCGATATGAGGAGGTCCTCCCCATTTCCCGTCCCATGGTCAAGCTTTTGGGGGTGTTCCCCCCGGAAAATCCTGAGGAGGTGACCCCGTGAAGATACTCGCAGTTGCAGACGAAGAATGTAACGCCCTGTGGGACCACTATGTCCCCGGGCGGCTGAAGGACTATGACCTGATCCTGTCATGCGGGGATCTGAAGCCCTCCTACCTGTCGTTTCTGGTGACCATGGCCCGGTGCCCTGTGATGTATGTCCACGGCAACCACGACACCAGCTACGAGCGCAATCCTCCGGAGGGCTGCGACTGCATCGACGGCAAGCTCGTCACTTACAAGGGTCTGCGGATTCTGGGTCTGGGCGGATGCTATAAATACCGCCCCGGGCCGTTTCAGTACACCGAAAGCCAGATGCGTAAGCAGATCCGCAAGCTCAAGCGCAAGATCAAGCGGGCAGGCGGCGTGGATATCGTGGTCACCCATGCGCCGCCTCTGGGCGTGGGGGATGCCGAGGACCCGGCTCATCGGGGCTTTCAGGCATTTCTGGACCTGATCGACACCTACCACCCCACCTATCTGCTCCACGGTCATGTGCATCTGAGCTATGACCACACCATTCAGCGGGAAAAGGAATATCACGGCACCAAGGTCATCAACACCTGTGAGCGGTTCGTGCTGGATGTGCCGGACCCACAAATCACCACCACAAAAATGCAGGAATTTTGTGATACATTTATGCGTCTTTCCGGAAAAACATATTGACAAATCTGTTTTTTAGGGATATAATGAGTCAGTCTATGAATAGACAATCCTTGCTCCCAGTGTGCCTGGGGGCCAAACGTCCAAAAGGAGGTGCAAACAACATGGCTAAGATTACCGGTAAGTATGAGGTGCTCTACATCATCGATGCTACCATCGGTGAAGAGGGTATCGCAGCACTTGTGGAAAAATTCAAGGCAATGGTGGAAGCGGAGGGTACTCTGACCAACATTGACCAGTGGGGCAAGCGTCGTCTGGCTTACCTCATCAATGATATGGCTGAGGGCTACTACGTTCTGATGAACTTCGAGTCCAAGCCCGAGTTCCCCGCTGAGCTGGAGCGTGTGATGAAGATCACCGAAGGCGTTATGCGCTGCATGACCACCACCGTGGAAGAGTAAGGAGGAGTTCTAATGCTCAACCACATCACCATCATGGGTCGCCTGACCCGTGATCCCGAACTGCGCCGTACCGGCAGTGGCATCGCCGTGGCCAGCTTCACGCTGGCTGTCGACCGTGACTACTCCCCCAGAGACGGCGGCGAACGGGAAACGGATTTCATTGACTGCGTTGCTTGGCGTCAGACCGGAGAATTTGTCTCCAAGTATTTCACCAAGGGCCGCATGGCAGTGGTATCCGGCCGTCTCCAGATTCGCAGCTGGAACGACAAAGACGGAAACAAGCGTCGCACCGCCGAGATCGTGGCAGACAATGTCTACTTCGGCGACAGCAAGCGTGACGATCAGGGCAGCAACAGCTCCTATGGTGGAAACACCTACGGCGGCAACAGCTCCTACGATCACCCCCAGAGCGGCGGCTTTGGCGGTTACAGTGCGCCCACTTCGGCTCCTGTGTCCGATTTCGCTATGCTGGAAGATGACGATGCTCAGCTTCCCTTCTAATTCTTGAATTTTCTACAATGCTAACAAGGAGGAATCATCATGGCTAACGAACAGCGTGTCCGTCCCCGCAAGCGTAAGAAGGTTTGTTCTTTCTGCGTTGACAAGGTGACTGCTATCGATTACAAGGACACTGCAAAGCTGCGCCGTTACCTGTCCGAGCGTGGCAAGATCCTGCCCCGCCGTACCACCGGTACCTGTGCTGCTCATCAGCGTAATCTGACCACCGCCATCAAGCGTGCTCGCCAGATTGCTCTGCTGCCCTACGTTGCAGACTAATTGGATAAGCTATACCCCCGAAGGATTTTCCTTCGGGGGTTTTATCCTTTTGTTTTGAAAATGCATCACCGCCTCCGGCTGTCCACCCCTCGGCCAAAGCTTCCGATTTTGCAGAGCAGGGATGCCGCAGAGGCTTTTATTTTTTTCCACAGAGATGTCACATTTTGTGGAATTTTCCTCAAGATCCCGAATATAATCCCCCGATTTCAAAAGCGACTCTCAGAATTTTTCCACATTTTGTGTCCATGCTGTGGAGAAAATCCAAATCCCCCCCGCCCCCAAACACCCAGTGGGTGCTTCAAACAGACCAAAAGCCCCGATGCATACGCATCGGGGCTTTTACAGCCTGCCCGAAACCCTCGGGCAGACTCTTATAAATCGGGCATCCCGATCAGCGGACGGACTTGGCATACTCCGTGGGGGTAATGCCGAATTTATCCTTAAACTGGCGGGAAAAATGGTGGACCGTAGAATATTGCAGCACCGCGGCGATCTCCGTGAAATTCATGTTATCCTCGCGGATCATCTGCTTGCTCTCCTGCAGCTTCACCCGACGGATATACTCACCCGGAGAAATCTGCAAATTTTTGCGGAAGAGGGCCGTCAGATAACTGGGACTGACATCCACATGACGGGCCACCGACGGAACGGTAAGCTTTTCCCGAACATGGGTGCTGATAAACTGCTGGGCCCGTCGGATGATCTCATTTTCAGAATTCACGGAATTTGCCGTCCGCAGCTTCACCTGAGAGGGGCAGGCCTGCTCCCGCAGCAGGGTCAGCAGCAGGATCTGCAAGCTGCAGATCATCATATCCTCGGAATAATCGTCCATCTGGTCATGCTCCCGCAGCAGCCGCTGAAGCATCGGCACCGCCGACTGAGGGATGGAAAATTTCCGATTGAACAGACTCTCCGGACACTCACCGTCCAGATCAAAGCTGATGGTGATATAGCTTGCGGCGATATCATCCTCGGCATACTGCATGTGCCACTGATTGGGAGCATAGATCACAAGATCCCCCTGATTCAGCTGAAGATCCACACCGTCCGCCACAGAATGGATGGCACCCTTGTCCACATAGGTCAGCTCCAGAGGCTTGTGGGCCTCGCCGGGGAAAATGAAGCCCTTTTCCTTCTCGTGGTAAAAGAAGGTGTAGATGCTGTCCACGGCAATATGGCGGCTCATGCGGTAATTTTCCCCGCCGCCGTCCTTGGTGATCTCCTCCGGCAGACGCTCCCCTGCCATCTCCACACTGGAGGCATCCTGATAGGGGCAGAGGGAAAAGCAAATCCCCGGCTTGATGCAAACGACCTTATCCAGATAAAAATGCTGAAACGCCTCCCCATCGGCCGAGGCAGAAAGCACCGTCATATTCTCGTGGTTGCGCAGCCACACCTCCGAGTCGCAGCGATACACACGGCGCTCATGCTTGTCCAGCTTCACCACATGGCTCTGGGCCGCCTTATCCAGCAGATCCCGAGCCGCCACACGCTCTGACTCGATGCTGCCATAGCTTTGGAAAGACAATTGATTCAGATTACAAATCATATCAGCAAACCTCCGGGGCACGTAAATAATAAAAGGGGGACAAATTTTGTCCCCCTTATTATACTAAACAGAATCGAAAATGGCAAAGCTTTTTTGCAAAATATTGCAAAATCCTGCATTTATCGCTGATATTCGAATTGGAAGTCGTAAATATCAACGGTATCCCCATCCTCAATGCCCATTTCCTCCAGACGCTTGAACAGACCGCTGCGGCGCAGGATCAGGTCAAAATAGTTCCGCGCCTCGTAATCATCAAAATTGATGTCCCGGATCAGGTTTTCAAGCCAAGTGCCGGTGATCAGCCATGTGTTGCCATAGTGATCGATCTCCAGCTCCTCCGGACGGCCCGCCAGAGGCATGGGCGCCACGTACTCCGGCTCGTAGATGGTCACAGGCGGCAGGGTGCTGAGACGCTGCGCAACCACACGCATCAGGTTTTTGGTCCCCTGAGTGGTGCCTGCGGAGATCTCGTACAGCTCACAGCCGGCCTCCTCCACTCGGGCACGCAGCCGCTCCAGATTGTCAGACTCCGGCATCATCAGGTCGATCTTGTTCGCCGCCACGATCATGGGGCGGTTGCTCAGATCCACCGAATAATTTTTCAGCTCTTCGCAGATGGCATCAAAATCCTCCACAGGGTCCCGTCCCTCGCTGCCGGACACGTCGATCACATGCACCAGCAGGCGGCAGCGGTCGATGTGGCGCAGGAAGTCGTGGCCCAGACCGGCCCCATCCGCTGCGCCCTCGATGATCCCGGGGATATCCGCCATGACGAAGGATACGCCCTCATCCACGTAGATGACGCCCAGATTGGGGAACAGCGTGGTGAAATGGTAGTTGGCGATCTTGGGGCGGGCGTTGGAGGTCACGGACAACAGGGTAGACTTGCCCACGTTGGGGAAGCCCACCAGACCCACGTCCGCAAGGAGCTTCAGCTCCAGAATGATGTCCCGCTCCTGACCTGCACGGCCGGACTTTGCAAAGCGGGGGATCTGACGGGTGGCGGTGGCGTAGTGGGAGTTGCCCCATCCGCCCCGGCCGCCCTTAGCGATGACGAAATCCTCGCCCGTGGACATATCCACAATAATCTGGTTGGTTTCGGCATCACGGACAACGGTGCCGCGGGGGACCTGAATGATCAGCGGCTCTCCCCGCTTGCCCGCCATATTTCTGCCCTGACCGTTGACACCGGCCCCTGCCTGATATTTGCGCTTATAGCGGAAGTCCAGCAGGGTGGTCATATGGTCACTGACCCGCAGGATGACGCTGCCGCCATGGCCGCCGTCACCTCCGTCCGGTCCGCCGGATGCCACGTATTTTTCCCGATGGAACGCAACGGCACCGTCGCCGCCCCGACCACCGATCACAGTGATTCGCACTTTATCAACAAACATATCCGTAAATCCTCCTTTGGTGAGATTTGGGTATGAAACTTTCAAACTAACCGATGCAGCGCACCGCAAAAGACTGGCTTTTAAAAAAGGGCTGCCGCAAGTGTTTGCAGCAGCCCTTCGCTTTATGAATCCATTACTGTGCAGCGTAAACGGAGCACTGTCTGCGATCCTTGCCCTTGCGCTCGAACTTGACGGTACCGTCAACCAGAGCGAACAGGGTATCATCGCTGCCGATGCCGACATTGACACCGGGATGGATGTGAGTGCCTCTCTGGCGAACCAGAATGTTGCCGGCCAGAACGAACTGACCGTCAGCACGCTTCACGCCCAGGCGCTTTGCCTCGGAATCACGGCCGTTCTTGGTGGAACCGCCGCCCTTATGGTGAGCGAAGAACTGAATACCAATCTTCAGCATGGTGTTACACCTCCAAAACTTCGATATAATCAGGATAATCATCCCGCAGGCTGCACAGAGTGATCATCATTCCGGCAAGAACTGCCTGAACGGACTCCTCCTCATCGCAGGAAGCGGGCAGGGTCAACGTGACACGAGCATCCTCGTGCTTGACCCGGACCTTGGCCTTTGCGCCGCAAACATCATTGATGGTGGCCTCAGCCATGGTCACAACGGCGCTGACAGCAGCACAGACGATGTCGGTGCCGGCCTCGCCGTAACCACTATGACCGAAAACGGTGAATCCGGTGATTCGATCGTCCTCGGTGAAGAATTCACATCTGGTCATAACTTACAGAGCGATCTTGGTGATCTCAACCTTGGTGTAAGGCTGACGATGACCCATCTTCTTCTTCTCGTTCTTCTTGGGCTTGTATCTGAAGATTGTCAGCTTCTTGCCCTTGCCGTTCTTGATGACCTTAGCCTCGACAGCTGCACCCTCAACAACGGGAGCACCGATCTTGGAGTTTTCACCGTCCAGAACAGCCAGAACCTCGTCGAACTTGATGGTAGCGTTCTCTTCAGCGTTCAGCTTCTCGATGAACAGGACATCACCCTCTGCGACGGTGTACTGCTTGCCACCGGTAACGATAACTGCTTTCATTTGTTTCACCTACTTTATATTGTGTAGTCTCGCTCTTGAGGTGCGCCATTTGCATGACAACTTAAAACCCCTTCGATGCGGCTAAAACATTCTACCATGTCAAACTTGAAAAGTCAACTGTTTTTCGCAACTTTTTCTTGATATTTCCCCGTTTTTTTGCTATCATAGACCCATCTTTCCCGGAGGTAATTTCCCTATGAAAACAAAATACTGGGTGATCGGCTTCGTGCTGCTGGCTATCGTGTGTCTGGTTGCGATGCTGCCCCTGATCGATCCAAAGCCCGCCTCCTCCGCCGAGATCTATATCGACGGCACGCTGTACAAAACGGTATCGCTCAGCGAGGATCAGGAATTTTCCGTTGAAGGGCACAACACCATCACCGTCCGAGACGGGGCCATCGCCGTGACGGATGCCGACTGCCCCGACAAATACTGCATCAAGCGCGGGTTCCGTTCCGGCGGCGCAGATATCGTCTGCCTGCCCAACCGTGTGGTGATCCATTTTGTGGCGGACCCCGCAGCCGACAGTCCGGACGCCGTTGACAGTGTGGTAGGATAAAAAATTTTTCAAAAATATAAAAAAACATATTGACAAATCTGCTGGCATTTAGTATAATACCAACTGTTCTGAGCGGAACACCGCAGAACAAAGCGACCTGGACGATTAGCTCAGCTGGTAGAGCATGCGCTTGACGTGCGCAGGGTCAGCGGTTCGAGTCCGTTATCGTCCACCAAAAAAGCACCATCTTTCGATGGTGCTTTTTCTTTTTATAAAAGCTGTCCCCAGAGGTCAGGCAGCCGTTAATTTGTAATTGAAAAACGTTTCGTGGAGCAATTTTCCCATTGAGCCAGTCAAGGCTGCCGGACGATCCGGCGGCCTTGACTGGCTTTTTGCGCTCTTTGAGGCACTTCTCCCCGTGCCGCCTGTCGAAACCTCGTCGGCAGGCGGCTTTTTGCAAATCCGGCAAAAAGCTTTATTTTTCTTCTATTTTGTTTTACATCTGAAATACAGCACTTGGTTTCTGTCGAATTTCCTCAAAAAACGAATCCCCATGCACAAGGGAGTAAGCAGAAAAACGCCCCTTCCCTTCAGGACCGCCCCCTCCGGCGGCACGCAGGATACCCCCACGAAAGCGCGCACTTTTGCGGTATCATGCAAATTGCACAGTTCTGTTCTTTCCATTCGTTTTCTCTTTAGAAATGTGTCATCTATAACGGAAAAACCCAAAAAATCCGGCAATTGTTTGGTCAAAAATACCCACTTGTCAATCTGGTTTTACTTGATTATCCCACTGGATTGTGGTATAATTTATCAAAGTTTTATGCCCATGAGAACATCATGCATCCCTGATTTTGATTGCCCTGTCCGCCGGTGCAGACGCCTCGGCGGGGCTTGGTATGAAATGACTGCGAAATTTGTCGCAGATATACAGGCTGCGCCGGAAGATAAGCCACCGCCGCAGCACAGGATACGGAGAAAAGAAATGCAGAAATTCAGCGTTTTAATGTCGATTTACGTGAAGGAAAATCCTGATTTTGCCCGGGCCTGCTTTGACAGCCTGCTGAGCCAGACCGTGCCCGCCGACGAGTGGGTCATCGTGGAGGACGGTCCCCTGACCCCGGAGCTTTACGCCCTGCTGGACGAATACCAGACTGCCCACCCCGGGCTGATTCAGCGGGTCCCTCTGGAGAAAAACGTGGGTCTGGGGCTTGCCTTGCGGGAGGGCATCGTCCACTGCTCCCACGAGCTGATCGCCCGGATGGACACCGACGACATCTGCCGGCAGGATCGGTTTGAAAAGCAGCTTGCCGCATTTGAGCAGCACCCCGAGCTGGACATCTGCGGCTGCCAGATCATCGAATTTGAGGGTCAGCCCTCCAACGAGCTTGCCAGACGGCAGGTCCCCCTGACCCACGATCAGATCGCCCGATACCAAAAGCGCAGGGACGCATTCAACCACATGACCGTCATGTACAAAAAGAGCGCCGTGCTGAGGGCCGGAAATTACGAATCGTGCATGCTGATGGAGGACACGATGCTGTGGGTCCGGATGCTGCTTTCCGGAGCCAAGACCATGAACCTCGAGGAATATCTGGTGTTTGCACGGATCGGGCGGGACATGTTCCAGCGTCGGGGCGGTCTGGCCTACTACAAAAAATACAAGACCGGCAGAAAGCGGATCTTCAAGACCGGTTATATATCCTACTGGGACTACCTGTACACCCTGATGGTTCAGTTTGCGGTGGCGGTGATGCCCAACAGGCTGCGGGGATGGGTATTCACCACCCTGCTGCACCGATCATGAGAACGGAGGACGATTTGTGGGCGGTTTAAAAGAAAAATTTGAACGGGTAAAGGGCCGGGACATTCTGGCGGGCCTAACCTTCCTTGCTGCGATCCCCCAAGCCCTGCTCCTGCGCAGAAAGCGGCCGGACCTGTGGCTGATCTGCGAGGACGAAAAAGAGGCACGGGACAATGGCTTTTGGCTCTACCGCTACATCCGCACGGCCCATCCGGAGCAGGACTGTGTGTACGCCATCGATCCTGACTCCCCCGACTATGCCCGGGTGCGGGATCTGGGCGAGGTGATCCCCTACGGCGGCTACAAGCACTGGGTCTACTATCTGGCGGCCCGAAAGAACATCAGCTCCCAAAAGGGCGGCAAGCCCAACGCCGCGGTGTGCTATGTTCTGGAGGTGTACGGTCTGCTGAAAAACAGGCGGGCATTTTTGCAGCACGGTGTCATCGTCAACGATCTTCCGTGGCTTTATTACAGCGCAACGAAAATGGATCTTTTCGTGTGCGGCGCCAAGCAGGAATATGAATTTATCCGGGACACCTTCGGGTATCCCGAGCATGCCGTGCAGTATCTGGGGCTGACCCGCTTCGACGGACTGCACGATTTTCAGGTGAAGCAGGATCAGATCCTGGTCATGCCCACGTGGCGGGAGTGGATCGCCACCCCCACCTCCAAATCCAAGACCCTTGACGACATGACCGACTTCACCAGTACCGAATATTTCCGCCGCTGGAACGAATTTCTGAACAGCAGCGAGATCAGCAGGCTGCTGGAGCAGTACCGGATGCAGATGATCTTCTACCCCCACCGGAACATGCAGCCCTATCTGGGGGATTTTTCCACCGGCTCTGACCGCATCACCATTGCAGACTGGAAGCAGTACGATGTTCAGCAGCTGCTGAAAAGCTCTGCCTTCCTGATCACCGATTACTCCAGTATTTCCATGGACTTTGCATACATGCGCAAGCCCATGCTGTATTACCAATTTGACGAGGAAAAATTCCGCAGGGGCCAGTACCCTCAGGGATATTTCAGCTATAAGGAGGACGGCTTCGGCCCATTCTGCCCGACACTGGAGGAGGTATGCCGGAATCTGGAGCATTTCATGGCAAACGGCCTCTCCGGCGAGCCTCTGTACACCCGGCGTGAGGAGGCATTCTTCCCCCTGTACGATACCAACAATTGTGAACGCAATTACCTTGCGATCAAAAATATGGAGTGAAAGAGGAACGTTGAGAATGTCAAAAACAATCGAGGAACGTCGCAGCGGCAGAGACAACCTGATTTTTGCCACAAAGCTTGTGCTGCTCATCTACACCATGCTGATAGCCGTGCCGTGGATGCAGCACTGGCTGTATTTCGGCAAAAAGCTTACCTGCGCATGGACTCTGGTGCTGTCGGGCTACCTGATCTTTGCCGACACCGCACATTTCAAAACAAAGGAATATCTGATGATGGGGCTTTTCTGCGTCTCCTATGCCGTCACCATCGTGCTGAATATCCAAAGCTATTTCGTCAATGAGGTGCTGATTCTGGGATACACCGTGTCCCTTTTCTTCATGCTGACCTACTGCGACGGACGCAGATCCCACGAGGCGGTGAAAAAAGAGCTTTGGACGCTGATGTATGCCATCATCGCAATATCCTTTGTTTTCTCCGCCATCAATCTATGGATCTATTTTGACACCTACCCCGGGATGGTGCGCGGCACCGCCGGCTCTTATTTCTACGGGATCATCGGCGGTCAGCTGGGCGGCATCTACAACCCCAACACCGGCGGCACCATCAACTATATCTCCATCCTTCTGGCCCTTCTTGTGATGCACGGTGCCGATAAAAAGGGAAAGATCCTCCTTTGGGTCAACATCGTGCTGCAATTCTGGTGCTTCAGTCTGGTCCAAAGCCGAGGTGCTTGGGTCAGCCTGATCGCCTTCATCGTGCTGTATTTCGCATTCGTATGGGACAGAGCTTCTCTGAACCTTCCCAAAAAAATCATCGCCAAGGTGCTGCTGATTGCCCTGTGCATCCCCCTTGCCATGGGGCTGTCCAAAGGCATGCGCCATGCCACCGTCGGCATCATTAACCGCCCTTCTGACGATATCATCATCGACAGCGAGGACGAAACTGCACCGGACAAGCTCCTCCCCGGCAAGCATGACGATATCACCGCAGGTGACCGGGACATGGGCAACGAGGGTGTTTCCGACTTCACCACGGGACGTGCCGAGATCTGGTCCATCGGTATGAAAAAGCTGTGTCAGCAGCCTCTGATGGGTGTGGGATACCGCAGCATCGACGATGTACTGGCCGAGGAATTGTCAGAATATGACTACGATAATTCCGGCGCAGGGGGACTGCACAATGTTTATCTGACCATTCTGCTCTCCAGCGGCATCGTCGGCGGGATCTTCTTTGCCGCAGTTCTTGTCCTGCTGCTGCTGAAGGTCCTGAAGATCTACCGCAGCAAGTCTGCCCCCGCCTATGTAAAATATCTGGCCACGCTGATCCCCGTTTGGCTTGCAGGTGATCTGGTGGAAAGCCGGATCGCACTGTCGTTCAACCAGATGAGCGTGCTGTTCTGGATCATTGCAGGCTACGTGCTGTACTTTGCCAAGGAGTGTGAAAATTATGATCAGTCTGATCGTTCCGGTCTATAATGCGGCTCCGCAGCTGCCCCGATGCATCGACAGCATCCTCTGCCAGTCCTACAAGGATTTTGAGCTGCTGCTGATCGACGATGGCTCCAAGGACAACAGCCTGCAAATCTGCCGGGAATACGAAGCCAGAGACAGCAGGATACACGTCTATACCCACGAAAACAGCGGCGTATCCGCCACCCGCAACTGGGGACTGCGGCTTGCCAAGGGGCAGTACGTCATGTTCGCCGACAGCGACGACTACCTGCGCAGCGATGCCATGGAAGTCTTGGTCCGCGCTCTGGAGTCCGGCGATGCCGACGTGGCCATCTGCGGATTGTCCGAGATCGGCTCCAACCGCCAGATCCAGAACATCCCCCGCATCGAAAAAACCGTGGCGGTGGAGGATCTGGAGCAGGAATACCCGGAAATTTTTGAGCGGTATCTGATCAACTCCCCCTGCAACAAGCTCTACAAACGCGCCCTGATCACAAGCGGCTTTCAGGAAGCGGCCTCCATGGGCGAGGATCTGCTGTTCAATGCCGATTATCTGCCCCGATGCCGCCGCTTCGCCTTTGTCCGGCAGCCCCTTTACATCTATGAATGTCTGGAAACGGGTCTTGTCCACAAAAGGCGCCCCGATGCCATCGATATCGCCCATCGGCTGTATCTTGTGAGCATGGGGCTGAAGCAGCAGCTGCATCTGGGCAGTCTGGCCGAGGAGCATATCAGCATGATCTTCCTGAAATTCCTGTTCCACGGCCTGTCCCAATGTTACAGCACGCCGGAGCTGAGCCGGAAGGCAAAAAAGGAAGTTCTGCTGCGCTGGGCTGCCGACCCCGATGTGCGGGACGCTCTGGCGGCAGCGAAAATGCCCGAGGCAAAGCAGCGGCTTGCCCAGTTCCTGCTGCGCCGCCGCATGACCGGACCCATGCACCTGATGCTGTGCGCAATGGCACGTGTAAAGCGATAACACAGAATAACGAGGATATACTGTTTTGAAAAAGATTTTGATTGAGGGAATGAGCGGGAATCTGGGCGGCATCGAAACCTTCGTCCACCTGCTCTACACCGTTCTGAAAGACGACTATCAGGTGGATTTTATCACCGTTGACCCCCAAATCCCCTTCGAGGAGGAATTTCTGGCACAGGGCTGCACCATTCACCGCATCACCCCCAGATACCGCAGCCTGCGGCAGTACTGCGCCGACATCGACGCCGTGTTCCAAAGCAATCACTACGACGTGTTCTGGTTCAACAAGACCACCCTCAGCTCCATCTACACCATCCGCTCGGCGAAAAAGCACGGCGTGGGGAAGGTCATCGTCGAGAGCCACCAGTCCAAGAACATGGGCAGCACCCTGACCCTGCTGATGCACAAGGCAAACCGCCTGCGTGTGGGGCGTTTTGCCGATGTGAAGGCCGCCTGCTCCAAGGAGGCCGCCGACTGGTTCTACCACAAAAACGACAAAGATGTCATCGTCTTCCCCAACGCCGTGGACACGGCACGCTATGAGCCCGATACCAGCAAACAGCAGCAGGCAAAGCAGCAGCTGGGGCTTGAGGGAAAATTCCTGATCGGCAGCGTTGCCCGATTCGCTCCGGAGAAAAACCACACCTTCCTGATCGAGATCTTCTCCCAGATCGCAAAGCAGCCCGATGCCCACCTGATCCTGTGCGGCGCAGGACAGCTTCAGGATGAGATCCGTCAGCTGGTCCAGACGAAGGGCCTTAGCGACCAAGTGTCCTTTCTGGGGATGCGCAAGGATATGCCCATGATCTATCAGGCCATGGATGTCCTTGTCATGCCCTCTTTGTTCGAGGGGCTGCCCTTTTCCTTGGTGGAGGCCCAGGCCTCGGGTGTCCCCTGCGTGGTGTCTGACACCGTCAGCCCCGAGGCAAACCTGACCGACCTGATGAACTACATGAGTCTGGACGCAGCACCGGCGGTGTGGGCAGAGAAGATCTGCTCCTTCCGCGGATACGAAAAAATCAGCAAAAAAGATCAGCTGGAGCCAAAAGGCTTCACCATCGAGGCTTTTTCCCGCATGATCCGCGCAATCTTACAGTAAGAAGGAATGGCTATGGAGCGTAAAAAACCGGGGGAACGGATCACCGAGCTTGCACAGATCAAGCAGATCGAGGTCCAGATTTTGGACACCTTCGTTTCCTTTTGTGAAGAACACGATTTAACCTATTTTCTGGCATACGGAACGCTGCTGGGCGCAGTCCGGCACAAGGGCTTTATCCCTTGGGATGACGACATCGACGTGACCATGCCCCGACCCGATTACCAGAAGCTTTTGCAGCTCTGGCCCAAACAGGGCAGGTATGCCCTGCTGGAATGCAAGCAGAACAAGGGCTACCCCTACCCCTTTGCAAAGCTCTGCGACGACGACACCCGCATTGAGGAGGCCGGCGTTGCAAACCCTTACGAAATGGGGATCTATCTGGACATCTTCCCTCTGGACGGGATACCCGGCACTCCCGAGGAGAGCCGCCGGATTCTCCGTCGGTTTGAAACTCTGGAAAAATGCCGGATGTACTCAGAAATGCCGCAGGAATCCCTGTTCAAGGACGGTCAGAAAAACAATTTCTCCAGAAAGCTGCTCTGGCATCTGCTGCACGCAGTGGGCGCCCCCCGCTTCTCCAAGTGGATGGATCGGGCCGCAAAAAAATACGGATACAGCGACAGCCGGTACGGCGGACTTCTGATGACCCGCTTTTCCTATCGAGAGATCTACCCCCTCAGTATTTTGAAGGAAACCACAAAGCTGGAATTTGAAGGGAAATGGTACACTGCTCCGGCGGATTATGACCAGATCCTGACCCTGCTTTACGGCGAGTATATGCAGCTGCCCCCGGAAGAAGAGCGGGTGCTGAAGCACAATTTCAAAGCATGGAGATGTCAGTAACAGTATCATGAAAGATTTTATGAAATTTATGAAGTCCTCCGGGATCTTCTTCGTGGGAACGGTGATGACAAAGCTGATCTCCTTCCTGCTTCTGCCCCTTTACACCTCTTACATCAGTCCCACCGACAACGGCATTTATGACCTGCACCTTTCCTATATCATGTTCTTCAGCTCCGTGCTGTATTTTGATATCTGGTCGGGAATCATGCGGTTTATGTACGATTTCAAGGGCGAAGAGCGGAAAAAGCCCATCAGCAGCGGCATCGCCATCTTCCTATGCTCCACGGTCATGTACTGCGCCACACTGGCTGTGGTGCTGCCTCAGCTGAACGTCCGCTACCCCATCCTGCTGGGGCTTTACGGCGCACTGATGAACGGACAGACTCTGGTGGGATACATCGCCAGAGGCTACGGAAAGAACGTGCTGTACACCGCATCGGGCATCATCGGCTCGTTTGTGACCATCGTGTTCAACATCATCCTTCTGGTGGGGATGAAAATGGATTACAGCGCGCTGATCATCGCCAGCTGCATCGGATTTTTGACAAATATCCTCATCATCGTCATCGGCGTTCGGGAGCCTCACGCATTTTCTCTGAAATATTTTGACTATGCCCTGTTCAAGGAAATGTTCCTGTTTTCCCTGCCCCTGTGCGTCAACTCGGTGGCCTACTGGTTCCTGACCAGCTACAACCGTCTGGTTGTGGATGCCGCTCTGGGGCCTGAGGTCAACGGATTTTACTCCGTAGCCGGACGCTTTGGCTCGATGATCACCCTCTTTACCACCTGCTTTCAGATGGCATGGCAGGAGCTGTCCTTCTCCAAAACCGATCCAAACGACGATCTGGGGCAGTTTTATACCGTTGCCTTCAACAACTACATCAAGAGCATGGGCGCAGGGCTTGTGCTGCTGCTGCCGATGATCTATGTGATCTATCCGCTGCTGGTCAACGAAAGCTATGACGTGGGCAAGTCTCTTGTCCCCATCTATCTGCTCGGCACCATCCTCTCCACCATCAGCAGCTTCCTCGGCAACGCCTTCACCGCCATCAAAAAGAACAACCTGCTCTTTTACACCATGGCCGTGGGCAGCATCGCCAACGTGATCTGCATCCATCTCATCATCGGTTACGCCGGCATTCAGGCCTCCAACATCGCCATGGCGGTGGGCTTCTTCGTGTCCTGCCTTGCAAGACTGATGCTGTTTAAAAAATATGTGAATTTCAAGCTGGAATCCGGCAGCATCGCCATTTTGCTTGCCGCCTTCGTGCTGGTTTCCTTCGTATATCAGAACGGGAATATGATCGCCAACATCGGCACATTCCTTGTGGCGGTCCTGATCTGCGCATACCTGTTCCGGGATATCCTGAAGGAGATCCCCAAATTTCTGAAAAACATCAAAAGGAAGTGACACACCATGAACACCTGCAACGACGCTCTGCACGAGCAGCTGCTGGACATCACCCGTGAGCTGATCGAGGTGTGCCGGGAACACGACATCCAGTATTACCTGTCCTGGGGCAGCTGTCTCGGCGCCGTCAGGCATCAGGATATCATCCCGTGGGATGACGATGTGGATATCTACATCGACTATCAGGACATGGACAAGCTGAAATCGGCCTTTGCCGGAAACAGCACCTACTTCTATCAGGATCTGGATACCGACCCAGAAAGCTTTGTCTATTGGCCGAAGCTCCGCAAAAACAACACCACCTCCATGGACACCACCAAAAAGGCGATGAACATGCACTGGGGCATCTGTGTGGACCTGTTCCCACTGATGCACTATGACAAGCCTGCGGCCAGTCGGATGACCAATGCCAAGATCAAGGCTCTGGCGATCCTCGCCCGACTGCCCTACTACAAAAAGCTGGGGGACCGTCCTCAGCACAAAATCTGGAAGGCACTGTATGCCGTCTTGGGTGAAAAATACCGAAAAAAGTTCTTTTTCAAGCTTCTGGACTCCATCAACTGCCCCGACGGAGCCTATTATCTGGATATCAGTGACGTGCCATCCATTATTATGCCTCGGGAGGACTTCGGCAAAGGCACCGAGATGCCCTTCCGCAAGCTCATGGCCAAGGTTCCCGACCAGTATGACAAATATCTGACACGGGCCTATGGTAAGGACTACATGCAGATCCCTCCTGAGGACTCACAGCTGCGATATTTCCACGACACCTCCGTGGTGGACTGCGACAGGGATTACAGGTATTATCTGTAACACCGCCCAAAGCTTCATATGTACAAAAAGGTCTGATGCATTTTTGCATCAGACCTTTTTCGTCTTTTTACGGGGGATTCCCCTGTACCGACCCAATCGGGTATGGGGCTTGCTTTTTCGCCGCCGCAGGTGAAACACCCCAATGTTGCACCTGCCCATGCAACCAATTCCGATTTTGCATCAATTAATGAAAGGGGGATCGTGATATGAAAATCACGCAGCAGCTTACACTCGATTTTACAACACCCGGCACAATCCAATATGTCAGCGCCAAGCAGGGGGATCAATCATCCCGATTTATCCAGATTACCTTGACCCACAACGGCGCACCCTACACGCTGCCCGAGGGGGCCATGGTAAAATTCCGGGCCCAGAAGCCCGACGGCACCATGATCCTGAATCCGGCGGCGGTGGGTGCCGATGGCACGGTGACGGTAGAGCTGACCGACCAGACCTTGGCGGTATGCGGAAGCGTCCTTGCAGACCTCTGCATCACCGACAGCCAGCAGAGCATCCTGTCAACTGTCAGCTTTGTCATTCAGGTGGACACCGCTCCCACCGGAGACCTGAGCGAAAGCTCCGGCGAATTTCTTGCGCTGAACCAACTCGTCACCCGTGCAGAAAAGGCGGCAGCCGACGCCTCGGGCAAGGCAGCAGAGGCAGAGCAGTCCTCAGCCACCGCCGCAGCCAAGGCCGCAGAATCTGCCTCCGCCGCCCGTCAGTCGGAGAACGCAAGAGCCGGTGCCATCGCCGTAGCGGCAAACGCCAAGCAGTCTGCCGACACTGCATCCGCCTCTGCCGACACCGCGTCTGCTTTCGCCCAGACTGCCACACAGGTCGCAAGCGTGGCAAGTCAATCCGCCCAAGCGGCTCAGGCTGCCGCCAAGCAGGCCGAGGGCGCCAAGAATGGAATTGCCGAGGCAGAGGCACGGGCAAGGCAGTCAGCAGACACCGCCACCCAGAAGGCACAGGATGCAGCCGCCTCTGCCCAGAAGGCCCAGCAGGCAGCCAATGCAGCGGCAGACAAGCTTCCTCTGGCAGGCGGCAGGATGACCGGCACCATCGACATGGGCGGTCAGGGCATCACCAATCTGAAAGCTCCGGCAAATGACGGCGATGCCGTGTCGAAAGGCAGCCTTTTGGAGCTTGTTTATCCCATCGGCTCGGTCTACATGTCCGCAAACGACACCTCTCCGGCGCAGCTGTTCGGCGGTTCGTGGGTGAAGGTGGAGGGAAAATTCCTGTTGGGTGCTTCTGCGGATCATCCGGCGGCTTCTTCCGGCGGCGAAGCCGTCCATGCCCTGACAGCGGAGGAGCTTCCCAGTCTGCGGGGCGAAGTCTGGTTCCCCACCGACCGCCAGACCTATGCCATGATCTCCGGCACAAGCGGCATTTTCAAGCCCAATCGGGATCACACGCAGCAGGATGAATTTAAGCCCACGACGGGATACGGAACGGCCCTCAGCGATACCGCCACGTATGGCTTCAAGGTCGATGTGGGCGGCAATGCGCCCCACAACAACATGCCGCCGTATTTTGCGGTAAACATCTGGCGGCGCATCAAATAACAGGAGGTACAGCATGAGGATTTTAGATTCAGCAGGTCACGAAATCACAAATCCCGACCTGCAAAAGGGGCATCTGGTTCAGGAGAAGCTTTTCCTCCGTCACCACGAGGCCACCCCCGAGGTGCAGGAGCGATCCCATCTGGAGGAGGTCCGCACCTATGAAAACGGCGGCAAGGAGTTCCGTCAGGTCATCGACACCCACTATGCTCCGGCCCGAGAGGCTTGGGACGAATACGAGGACATCCGGCGGTATGTAGCCTACACACCCCAGGAGCTGGAGCAGCTCAATGCTCCCGGTCCTGTGGAGCAGCTGCGGTCAAAGGTTGCCTATATCGCCATGATGAGCGGACTGACGGAGGTGCTGTGATGCTGACATTTGAACAAATCAGGCTCTGGTATGAGCAGGGACTGTGGACAGAGCAGATGCTGCGCAATGCAGTGGCAAAGGGTTTCCTGACGCAGGCACAATATGAGCAGATCATCGGGCAGAGTCCCGAAAAAACAAATTAAGGAGGAAAACAAAAGATGTTGAAAGAGAAAATCTGCGCCGTGATCGGTGCGGTAGGCGGGGCCGTGGCCACCGCCATGGGCGGATGGAATGCCGGCTTGCAGGCACTGGTCATCTTCATGGGCATTGACTACGCCACGGGGCTGATGGTGGCAGGGATCTTCCACGCAAGCCCCAAGACCAGCGGCGGCGGTCTTGAGTCTCAGGCAGGCTTCAAGGGTCTGTGCCGGAAGTTCATGATCCTGCTTGTGGTACTGGCGGCAAATCAGATCGACGTGCTTCTGGGCGTGCAGTACATCCGGGATGCGGCGATCATCGCCTTCTGCACCAACGAGCTGATCAGCATTTTGGAAAATGCCGGACTGATGGGACTGCCCATCCCCAAGGCGCTGAAAAACGCAATCGAGCTTTTGAAAAAGAAGGAAGAACAGGAGGCGCAGCTTCTTTCCGGCTGCACCCCAGACACCAACTGACCCCACCTATCAAAATCCCCGTATCAGAGCCTTGCGGCTCCGATACGGGGATTTTCTTTTACATATGATCCATGCACGGATGCATCAGAGGTCACCCGTGTCAGGAGGGGGCCACCGGAGACTCCTCCCGTCTGAAAACGGCGAAAACCGTGCGGAACATGGTGCCGATATCGCCCCAGAAGGAAAATTCCCGAATTGCCTTCAGGTTGTAGGCCATTTTTCCGGGCAGCACCTGCTCGATATAGACCGCGTCCACATCCTGCGCCCCGTCCAGAAGCCGATCCTCGTCCTTATAGCGGATACTGGCCTCACTGGTGACGCCCGCCGGCAGCAGCAGCGTGGCAAGCATCTCAGGGGTATAGGCCGCCACATACTTCGGCACCTCGGGGCGGGTTCCCACAAAGGTCATGGTCCCCCGAAGGATATCGATCAGCTGGCAGATCTCATCGAGTCTGCACCTTCGGATGAACCTGCCCACCCGAGTGATCCGGCTGTCATTGCCCACGGTGACCTGCGTGCCGATCTGATCGGCGTTGCTCACCATGGAGCGGAATTTAAAAATGCGGAACTGCCTGCCATACTGGGTCACACGCACCTGTCGATAAAACACAGGGCCGGGCGAATCCAGCTTGATCGCCACCGCCAGAACGAGAAACACCGGAGACAGCAGCACCAGCATCAGCGCCGAAACCACCACATCAAAGCAGCGTTTCATCACAAGAGAGAATCTTTTCTTCCGCAGGATCTCATAATAGGGTCTGACCTGCTCATTGCGCATTTGCTCCGGCAAGGATTCCCAACTTTTTAGCATAGCCCGTACTCCGTTTCCATGTTGTTCGTTTTCTGATCCGCAAAAGGCATCATCGGCCCATGACCGCCTTTACCATGGTCTGATAGGTCTCGATGACGTATGCCACCTGCTCATCTGTCAGGCAGGTGTGCAGGGGCAGCGAGATCTCATTTGCAAAATGCCCGTAGGCATTGGGGTAATCTTTGATATCAAAGCCCAGATTCTTGTATGCCGTGTGCATGGGCAGGGGCTTATAATGCACATTGCACGCCACACCCTGCTCGGCCATCTTGATGATGATATCGTTGCGCTGCTGCAAAGTGATCCCGGGGATGCGGGTGATATACAGATGCCCCGAGGACTGATGGTTCTTTGTATAGTGGGGCAGCACCTCGATCCCCATGGGAACAAAGGCCTCATCGTAGCGGCCGATGATCTCTTTTCTGCGGGAAAGCATGCTGTCATAGCGCTTCATCTGGGCAAGCCCCATTGCCGCCGCCACATCGGTCATGTTGCACTTGTACCACGGGCCGACAATGTCATACTCCCATGCCCCCAGCTGGGTCTTTGCCAAGGCATCCTTGGACTGACCGTGGAGGGAAAGCAGCTGGAACTGACGGTAGATCTCGTCGTTGTCCACACCGGGGATGTTATTCCACGTGACGGCGCCGCCCTCGGCGGTGGTAAAGTTCTTCACGGCATGGAAGGAGAAGGAGGAAAAATCCGCCAGACTGCCCGCAGGCTTCCCGTTTTGGGATGCGCCGAAGGAGTGGGCAGTATCGGCCATAATGGCCACCCGGCCCAGTGCCTGCTGAATCTTTCCATTTGGACGGAACAAGGACTGCTTGCGGCGGACGATTTCGTACAGCTTTTCATAATCGCAGGGAACGCCGCCCAGATCCACTGGGATGATCGCCTTTGTCCGGGGGGTGATGGCGGCCTCCACCTGATCGTAGTCCATTTCAAAGGAATCCGCCTGAGAATCCACCATCACAAGCTTTGCGCCCACATGGCAGACCACCGAAGCTGTTGCGGTGTAGGTATAAGCCGGGACGATGACCTCGTCCTCCGGACCCACGCCCAGAACGCGCAGCGCCATCTCTGCACAGGCCGTCTGGGAATTCAGGCACACCGCCCGCTCCGTTCCGCAGAATCCCGCCACCTGCTTTTCCAGTTCTTTGGTCCGGGGACCGGTGGTGATCCAGCCGGAGCGCAGGGCAGCCGCGACCTCATCGATCTCGGCTTGGGTGATATCAGGGGGAGAAAAAGGAATATTCATAGCAACACAGCCACGCTTTCATAATATGTTTTTTTCGGGAAAAGGTTCCCGATGGGTCGGCAGTTCCGGTCCTTCCATTTCTGACCAAAACGCCTGAAAAACGCTAAATCATAGCAATTTTACTACATTGGAAGTGGATTGTCAATGTGACCTA
This sequence comes from Clostridiales bacterium, assembly GCA_019418025.1. GTDB lineage: Bacteria > Bacillota > Clostridia > Oscillospirales > Oscillospiraceae > Faecousia. Next base: position 82,613 of record DYCR01000003.1, read on the forward strand.
AATGTGGTCGCTTCCCACTGACCGTCCTGACTTCAGCCGCCTGCCGCACAGAAGGGTAACTCAGAAACCTGAGTTACCCTTCTGCGTTTATACCTTCATTTGGGGATGATAGGTGGGGACGATCTCGGAAACAAGCTCCTTCATGTCAGGAGACTCCTCTTTATAGGCCGCCTCCAGACGGGCAAGCTGCTTTTTGAACAGCTCGTCGTCCATCTCGATGGGCTTGCCGATGTGGATCAGCTTGTTGGCTGTCTCCTGAAGGCCCTCTTCCTTCATCAGCAGCTCCTCATAGAGCTTCTCGCCGGGGCGCAGACCCGTGTACTCCACCTTGATGTCCACATCCGGCTCATAACCAGACAGACGGATCAGGTTGCGGGCCATGGTATCGATCTTCACCGGCTCGCCCATGTCCAGAATGAAGATCTCGCCGCCCTTGGCATAGTATCCGGCCTGAAGCACCAGACTGACCGCCTCGGGGATGGTCATGAAGTAGCGGATGATATCCGGATGGGTAACGGTGACAGGACCGCCCTCTGCGATCTGCTTTTTGAACAGGGGGATGACCGAGCCGTTGCTGCCCAGAACATTGCCGAAGCGGACCGCCACGAACTCCGTCTCAGACTCCCGATTCATCATCTGCACCACCATCTCACACAGACGCTTGCTTGCGCCCATGATGCTGGTGGGGTTCACTGCCTTATCCGTGGAGATCAGCACAAAGCGCTTGACCCCGTACTTACTGGAGGCCTGCGCCAGCTTGTAGGTGCCGAACACATTGTTCTTGATAGCCTCGTTGGGGCTATCCTCCATCAGGGGCACATGCTTGTGGGCCGCCGCATGGAACACGATCTCGGGTCTGTATCGGTTCATCACCTCATCCAGACGGGTGGTGTTGCGGACAGAGCCGATCAGCACCTCCAGATTCAGCTCCGGACAGTTGTGCTTCAGCTCCATCTGGATGTCATAGGCATTGTTTTCGTAGATATCAAAGATGATCAGCTGCTTGGGGTTGGCACGGGCGATCTGACGGCAAAGCTCACTGCCGATGGAGCCGCCGCCGCCTGTGACCATGACCACCTTATCGGAAATATAGCGGAAGATCTCGTCCATATTGACCTTGATGGGATCTCTGCCTAAAAGGTCCTGTGCATCCACCTGACGCAGCTTGCTGACGTTGATCTCGCCGTTGACCAGCTGATACATGCCGGGCAGCACCTGAACCGGACAGCCGGTGGTCATGCAGATATCCAGGATTTCCTTCTTATCCTTGGCCGAGCAGGAGGGCATGGCCATAATGATGCGATTGATGTGGTATTTCTCCACGGCACCGACGATCTCGTCCCGGTCGCCGATGATGGGCACGCCGCACAGCCGCTTGCCCCGCTTGACGGGGTTGTCATCGATAACGCAGCGGATGCTGCTGTGTACATAGGCACTGGTCTGGAACTCGGTGACCAGAGCCTTGCCTGCCTCACCGGCACCGATCAGCATCACGTTCTCGCACTTGCCCTTGCCGGGGGCGATATTGCCCACGTAGGTGTGGACCTGACGCAGCATGCGGTAAGAAAAGCGCAGGATCACCGTTGCAAGGAAGCTGAACACCGTGCCCAGCAGGTAAAACGACCGGGGCATGGTGCAGCCGAAAACAGCAAGACATACTGCACCGATCACCGCCAGCGTCAGGTATGCCCCCACGATGCGGAACAGCTCATCGGCACTGACGAAGGCCCAGATGCTGTTATACAGGCCGAACAGGTAAAAAACCAGAACGGACGCCGCACACCAAGGCAGGATCATGCGCACATAGCCGTCGATGTACTGGGGCTCGATCAGGCTGAACTGGAGATCGAACCGAATCCAGAGTGCCAAAAAAAATGCAATGCAGATGCTCAGCACATCCAGCACCGTGATCACGATCGCACGCCGCATCCACGACCCGTCGTGGCGGACATTATTCACTTTTTCCATATTGTAATCATCTCCAAAGAATGAAAAATACATTATGCTGTTGTATCACCCGTGAATTTTATCATATTCTGTCGGTAAATACAAGTTTTATATTCTTAAATGCACAGCTTTCCATGATTTCCCGAACAAACCGCCGCAGTTCCGCAGCAAAACACCCCAGAACCGATTGGTTCTGGGGTGTTTTGGTGACCCGCCGGAGGCTCGAACTCCGGACCCATTGCTTAAAAGGCAATTGCTCTGCCAACTGAGCTAGCGGATCGTGGCTGGGATGGCAGGATTTGAACCTACGAATGCCAGAGTCAAAGTCTGGTGCCTTACCGCTTGGCGACATCCCAATGCAATCATGTACCCTGACTCGGACACACGGGGCATTATATCATAGATTCCGGTGACTTGCAACAACTTTTTTTGCTGTTTTCAAAAAATCATCCGCCTCCGCCGGAGGTCTGCCCTCACCGTCTGCTGCGTCTGCGGCGGTAGCCCTTGCGGTCAAACAGGGCCACGATGGTCACGTTGATGGCAAGGATGCTGACGGCCACCAGACCAAGCTCCCACAAAATGGCATGCAGGGCGGTGTAGATCATATCATCCCGGGCAAGCTCCCGAAAGCCGTTGCAGATGACCGCCATGACCACGCTCATCACAAGCCCCAGCACCGTCCAGACCAGTCCGGCAAACCGCTGGGTGAACTGCCACACCTCCACACTGGACATGCCCCAGTAGCAGCGGTAGCCCAGAGAATGGTTGGCCTCCTTCGGCGACACCAGCAGATACAGCAGCCCCATGCCAAGCAGCAGCAGCGGGCCGACCATCACCGCAATGCGCAGGACGATCTCCAATTTATCGAACATATGCTCCACGTTGGGCAGCAGCCCCACGCTCTCCGATTCGGAAAGGGCCGTTTTCAGCATTTCTACATCCATAGAACTCATTTCTCCTCAAGAATCTTGGTCAGCTCCCGCATAAAGCTGTTGACATCCTTAAACTGGCGGTAGACGGAGGCAAACCGGATATAGCTGACCTCGTCCAGAGGCTTCAGCCGATCCATGACCATCTCGCCGATGGTTCCGGTGCTGACCTCCCGCTCCAGAGAATTCTGGACGGTCTGCTCGATCTCTGTGGTGATGCGCTCCAGATCTGCCATGGGCACCGGACGGTTGGCGCAGGAGCGGATCAGTCCGGTCAGGATCTTATTGCGGTCAAACGCCTGACGGGAGCCATCCTTTTTCACCACGACAACGGGAAAGCTCTCCACCACCTCATAAGTGGTAAACCGGCGCTGGCAGTTGAGACATTCTCTGCGGCGGCGGATGGAAAGGGAGTCGTCGCTGTGGCGGGAATCCACGACCTTACTCTCCTGATAACCACAGAACGGGCATTTCATAGGGCGTCATCTCCTTATACTTTCTTATTCTACATTATATCAAAGGAAATAAACCATGTCCAGACCATTTTTTCTTGCTTATGCCGGAGAAAAAGAGTACAATGGTACCATTGACAAAAAAGGAGATCTCTTATGCGCAAAACAACATCCTCGACCTACACGCCCCTGTATATCATCTGGGGGCTTCTATACGTGCTGACGGCGGTCCTCGGCTTTTTCTTCCCCAGTGTTCACGGGGGCGGCAAGGCCTTTCTTGTGGTGCTTTCCGTCTGCTTCTTCATCCCCCCTTGGATGATCCTTTCACGGGCCAACAAGACCCATGATGCCAAGCACCGCACCATCATCCGCGCCCTGTCCTTTGCCTCTCTGGCTGCCACACTCCTGCTGCTGATCCTGAACCTGCGCTCCGTGGGCTATTCCGAGGCGGTGGGCATCGGTCTGCAGGCGGCGCTGAACATCGTCTCGGCCCCCATGGTGGCAAGCAACCTCTATGCCCTGCCCCTGTTCCTGTGGGCCACATTGCTGATCGGCTCCATCAGCAAGCCAAAATAACACCCCCTGCGCCGATTTTTCAATCGGCGCATTTTTTCTGTTGACAAACGCCTGACTTGGTGTTATCTTATATTTAACCTTTAGGTTAAATGTTAAATGATGGAAGGGAATGATCCATGAGCCTGCAAAATACACTCAAAGCACTGGCAGACCCCATTCGTCGGGAGATCCTGAACCTGCTGAAGCAGGGCAGACTTTCCGCCGGAGACATCGCAGACCACTTTGACGTGACCAATGCATCCATCTCCCGGCATCTGTCGGTGCTGAAGGATGCCGACCTCATCCGTGACACCCGAGAGGGAAAATTTATCTTCTATGAGCTGAATGCCTCCGTTCTGGAGGAGATCATGCTCTGGATCACGGATTTGAAAGGAGAATAACCATGTTAAAAGAGAACAAGAAACTGCTCATCATCACCACTGCCGTCCTCCTTCTGCCGGTTCTGGCAGGTCTGATCCTGTGGAACAGACTGCCTGACCAACTCCCCACCCATTGGAATTTTGCAGGGCAGATCGACGATTACAGCAGCAAGACCTTTACCGTTTTCGGGCTGTTTGGATTTATGCTCGCGGTGCATCTGGTCTGCTTCTTTGCCACCATGGCAGACCCCAAAAATAAAAATATCGGCCGCAAATACCTGTCACTGGTGCTGTGGATTGCACCGATCATATCCGTTCTGGTGGGCTGCTTGACCTATGCCGCGGCACTGGGCCTCCCCGTCAATGTGGCGCGGATCATGCCCGTTGTCCTCAGCCTGATGTTCGTGGTTCTGGGCAACTACATGCCGAAATTCAAGCAGAACTACACCATGGGCATTAAGCTCCCGTGGACGCTGAACAGCGAGGAGAACTGGAACCGCACCCACCGCTTCGCCGGAAGGCTCTGGGTCATCGGCGGTCTTATCATGGCGCTTGCCGGCTTTATGGGCTGGGCTTGGGTCTTTGTGGCAGGCATGATCCTGCTTGCCATCGTCCCCATGGGATACTCCTTCCTGCTGTACCGCAAGGGGATCTGATGTAATGCTGCATTGATTGGAGGTATCGATATGTGGGTTTGGTGGATGATGACTGCACTGGGCTTATTGATCCCGATCCTGATGATCGGTTTCGGGAACATGATGCGTAAGCACTGCCCGGAGGAAATCAATATCAATTTTGGATATCGGACAAAACGATCCATGCAAAATATGGACACATGGAGATTTGCCCATTCGTATTGCGGAAAGCTTTGGTGGAAGGCCGGCTGGTCCATGCTGATCCTGACGGTTTTTCTTCAAATCCTCATGTTAAAAGCCCCTATGGAGTCGGTGAGCATCGATTCTCTTATTCTGATGTTCGCTCAGGCGGCCGTAATGCTGCTGACCATCATCCCCACCGAGCGTGCGCTCAAAAAGAACTTTGATGACAACGGAAACAGACTGAAAAGCGATTTTCAGGAGCAATAGCAAAACGGAGTGTGTCGAAATTTCGACACACTCCGTTTTTTATACATCAGACGACAGATCTGCCAGATAGTCCTCCGCTTCCCTTCTGGAGGAAAAAATGAAAATCTCTTTTCCTGCATGCTTTTCCAAAAGCTCCAGAACGACAGGTCTGCTGACCGAATGATAGTCCGTTATAAATCGAATGAAATCCTGATCTTCCTCCGTTTCGACCCACGGCATATCACTGCGTGGCTGCCCCATTCTCTCCCTGACGCCATCCATGCAGACCTCCAGTGGATAATCCAGAAAGAAAATCGTATCGCAGGCATTCATACGAAGCTCCATGGTAGAGCCGTAGTTTCCGTCGATGATCCACCAGTCCCCCTGTATGACACCCTTCAGCCGCTCTATAAACACAGCCTTTGGGACGGTGGTTTTATCATCATTCCAGTTCAGCATATCCAAATGATACAGCGGCAGTCCCGTCAGCTGATGGAGCGCCCTTGAAAATGTACTTTTTCCGCTTCCGGGGCATCCGATCACCATAACCTTTTTCACGTCCATCGCCTCCAACACATCAAATCAAGCAATATACTTCAAAATAACAGGCAGAAAGGACCCGAACAGAAATTTGTTCGGGTCCAAAACGCGGTACTTGGCAAGCACCGCCTCATTCTATTATCCCTGCTGATTGCCGCCGGGGGCCTTGGGCTTTCTGCGGCGGTGGTAATTGGGTCGGCGGGAGCGGTTTTTCTCCCCCTCTGCCTTGGGGGGATTTGGCTTCTGACCGCCCTCCTCAGCCTTGGGCGGCTTGCCGCCATGCTCGGGGCGGGGCTTTCTCTGGGGCTTGTCCCCTCTGGGCTGCTCCTGCTGTCCCTTGGGGTTGTTTCTGGGACGGCGGCTGCGGCGGGGCTTTGCCTCCCCTGCCGGCTCGGCAGACTGTGCCTCAGCGGGGCGTGCCGTCTCCTCCGGCTCCTCCACCACCGAATCGGTGCGGTATCGGAAGCGCACCGGCTCCAGAAGTGCAGGCTCCTCCGCCTTCTGGCGGTTCCGGCAGCAGCCGCCGCAGCCGGAAATGGGGGCCAGATCCGCCGGAATGGGGGGATCGTTCTTCTTGCCCTTGCCGCTGCGCAGGACGCAGATATCGCAGTTGGAATAGCAGCCGCAGGTTTCGGGATTGTCCTCCATGCGCACCTTGACGCTCTGGCGCAGCAGATTCACGTCCACCACCGTGCCCCGTCCGTCCGGCGTATCCACGAAGGAATCGGGCTTGGGACTGGTGCGGATCAGGTCCTCATATGCCTCCTGCTCGTATTTCAGACAGCACATGAGTCTGCCGCAGGTGCCGGAGATCTTGGTGGGGTTCAGGGACAGGTTCTGGGTCTTTGCCATCTTGATGGAAACCGGCTGAAAATCGTCCAGAAACTGCGAGCAGCAGAAAGGGCGGCCGCAGATGCCCAGACCGCCGACCATCTTGGCCTTGTCCCGGACACCGATCTGGCGCAGCTCAATGCGGGTGTGGAAGATTCCGGCAAGGTTCTTCACCAGCTCCCGGAAGTCCACACGCTCGTCAGCGGTGAAGAAAAACAGGATCTTGCTGCCGTCAAAGGCATATTCCGCGCTGACCAGCTGCATATCGAGACCATGCTCGGCGATCTTCTGGACGCAGACCTCGTGGGCACGCTTTTCCTTCTTGCGGTTCTCGGCGACGATCTTCTCATCCTGAGCCGTGGCAAGGCGGATCACCTTGCGCAGGGGGGCCACCACATCCTTTGTGGAGACCATGTGGTTCCGGCCCGTGCAGGTGCCGTACTCCGGCCCCCGGGAGGTCTCGATGATCAGATGCTCACCGGGCTCGATGCGCATGCCGTTGGGGTCAAAAAAATACACCTTCTGACCCGGGCGGAACTGGATGTCCACCACCTCGACCTCGTCGGGAAGAGACGGGGTCGCTTCTTGTATTTCCATGGGGTTCACATTTGTCTCATCCATGATATATTCTCCTTAAAATGGTAACGTAAAATTTTATCGCAGCGCCCAGGAAAGCCAGCTGCACACCGCAGCACAGGACACATTTCCCCGGGCATATTCGATGGCTTTTTTCAAATAACCTGCCGCAGCCATCAGTTCCGGCATATTCCGGCCTCCGGCGATCCTGCCGGCCTCGGGTACCGCCGCCGGAAGTCCCGAGCGGCAGACCATGGCCTGCTCCACCAGCTCCAGCCACTGCTTCAGTACCGGGATCAGGGCGTCCCGCTTCCACTTTTCCATGGGGACCAGAACCTGCATCAGCCCCAGAACGTCCCGGGCGGCATAGGCCTGAGCAAACCGCACCGCTTCATCGGAAAGGCTGATGCCCGACAGCAGCTCTCTGGCCTGTCCCAGATAGCCGCCGCTGCGGAAAACGGCCGCCTCTATGGCCTGAGGGTCGGCATCGGGAAATTCCTCTGTAAGCTTTGCCCCAAGGAGCTGCGGGGGCAGGGCCTTGAGCTTCAGCTCCACGCAGCGGGAGCGCACCGTCGGCAGCAGGGTGTCGGGATTGTCCGCCAGCAGCAGGAACACGCCGTAGGGAGGCGGCTCCTCCAGCACCTTCAGCAGGGCATTCTGCCCGGGCAGACCCATATCCTGCGCTCTGGGGAACAGAAAGATCTTCCGCTGCCCTTCGTTGGGGCGGATGAACATATCGGTCCTTGCCTGACGGATCAGATCCACGGGGACCGTTTTTTTCTCCGGATCATCGATCAGCTGATAATCCGGGTGGTTGTGAGAGAACACCTTCCGGCAGGCCGGGCACACACCGCAGGGGGCATCCGGCTGCTGACACAGCATGGCCCCGGCGATCAGATCCGCCAGAGTATGCCTGCCTGAGCCGGCAGGGCCGGAGATCAGATAAAAATGGGAAAGTCTCTGCTGTTTTCTTGCAGAAATCAGGTTGTGCTTCAGCTGTTCGTTGCCCAAAAGCCGGTCAAAGCCCATCCGTGAATCCTCCCTTTCCCAGTGATATTTTTTCACATTTGCTATTATATCACATTTTTTTCAATATGCTATCTTTTTTTGCCTTCAAATTTCCCATCGACAGGCTTCTGCGAAAAATCCGCCCCCTCTGACGCTATACTCTTTATATAGAATAGAAAGGAGTGTTGAATCATGGATCAAATCAATCAGGTCCAAGCCCAGCGGGTCTGGCAGCGGGTACGAGGCTCCGAGACCGTGGCTCCGGAGCGGAGTCTCGATGCCCTGATTGCCGCCGAATGGGAGGACGCCGCCACATACTTACAGCTTTCAAAGCATTTTTCCGGAAGAGAACGGCAGCTGCTGCACAAGCTCCACGAGCAGGAGCTTGCCCACTGCTCCTGCCTCAAGGGCATTTGCAGCATCACCTCGGGCAGCAAGCCTCAGCTGCCCACCCCCGACCCGGTCCACGGTCCCATCGACCAGATCCTAAGAAGCTGCTACGGCCGGAAGATGCGCGCCATGAGCGCATACGATGCCCGATGTCAGGACCCGGAATACGGCTGCGTCTTTACAAAGCTGCGGGATCAGGAGCAGGAGCATTGCCGGATCATTTTGGAGCTGATCGGCTCCCTGTCCAGAAAATAACCCAAAGATCCGGATAAGCCCCCGTCTGCCCCCGCCGACGGCAGGCATCAGACCTTCTCTACCGCCCCGATGGGGGCGGTATTTTTTGGCGTATCGTCGATATCTGCAACATCTATGCAGATAATGATATTGCCTATTTGCCCAACTGTGTTATAATTAACCCAGATAAATTGTGCAATCCGTACGATAGACCATCTTTAAGGAGGACCCTATGATGCAATACTTAGGCGTAAACTATGAAATAAAGCACGCACCCATCCTCGACCCGGATTTCATCCCCTTCGGTGTCTGGTCCGAGGCATACCTCAAGGGCGCAGAGCAGCCCCTTGCCATCGCCGTCGAGCGGGATCAGGGCAAGGTTTCCGTCCACCGCACCTTCATCCACGGCACCGCCGAAATGGCCGAGGCCGACTACCGCTATGTGGAGCGCTATGTGAAGTTCCTGCTGTGGTCCATCGGCGGCTTCCGTGTCTCCATCTGCGGCTGCTCGGAGATCGCAAAGAAATTGCAGGCAGCCTACTCCGAAAGCGGCGAGCGGGCCTTTGACTACGATTTCTTCTTCAAGCTGTATGAAAAGCATCTGGAGATCATCGACCTGCCTCTGGAGCAGTGCCCCGAGACCAACGAGCAGTCCATGCCCATCGGCGGCCATCTGGACGGCTGCCGCATCGGCTTTGACGCAGGCGGCTCCGACCGCAAGGTCTCTGCCGTCATCGACGGCGAGTGCGTCTACTCCGAAGAGGTCGTCTGGTATCCCAAGCTCAACGAGGACCCCACCTACCAGTTCAACGGCATTGTGGAGGCTCTGAAAACCGCCGCAAGCAAGATGCCCCGGGTCGATGCCATCGGCGTCTCCTCCGCCGGCACCTTCATCGGCAACGCTCCCATGATCTCCAGTATCTTCTACAAGGTCCCCCGCAGCCGCTGGGACGAGGTCAAGACCGTGTTCGACCGGGCTGCCGCCGAGATCGGCGATGTGCCCTGCGTGGTGGCCAACGACGGTGACGTTTCCGCTCTGGCCGGCGCCATGGGTCTGAACAAGGGCAACATCATGGGTCTTGCCATGGGCACCTCCGAGGCCGTGGGCTACGTGGATCAGGACAAGAACGTGAAGGGATGGATCTCCGAGCTGGCCTTCGCCCCCGTGGATCTGAACCCCGGTGCCATGCAGGACGAGTGGTCCACCGACTTCGGCGTGGGCTGCAAGTATTTCTCTCAGGATGCCGTCATCAAGCTGGCCCCCCGTGCCGGCATTGAGCTGGACCCCGAGCTGGCTCCGGCCCAGAAGCTGAAGGTGGTGCAGGGTCTGATGGAGGCCGACGACGAGAGAGCCCAGAAGATCTTCCACGATATCGGCGTATATCTGGCCTATACCGTTGTCCACTACTCCCACTTCTACAACATCGAGCATCTGATGTGCATGGGCCGTGTGCTGTCGGGCAAGGGCGGCGACATGATCCTTGAGGTCTCCAACCGGGTCCTTGCAGAGGAATACCCCGAGCTTGCCAAAAAGTGCGAGATCATCGCTCCCGACGAAAACACCCGCCGGGTGGGTCAGGCCGTTGCCGCGGCAAGCCTGCCCGAGCTGCGCTGAACAGACGGCATTTTTACCCAATCAAAGAAAGGAGTTGTCCCCATGTTTTACAAGAACGCCAGAATTTTTACCGGAGATTTCCAGTTCCATACCGGTGCATTTGAGGTCGTAGACGGCAAATTCGGTGCCGTCCTCCCCGAGCAGGTCCCCGAGGATGCCATTGACCTTCAGGGTGCCACCGTCATTCCCGGTCTGATCGAAGTACACAGCCACGGAAACTCCAACTACGATTTTTCCGACGGCGATTATGAGGGTCTGAAGAAGATGGCAGAATACTACCTGTCCTGCGGCATCACCTCCTTTGCCCCTGCCTCCATGACACTGGACTATGACACGCTGGGCAAGGCCTTCGCCACCGCCCGGCAGCTGACCGAGGAAAAGCCCGAGGGCTGCGCCGTCCTGCGGGGCATCCAGATGGAGGGACCCTACTTCTCCTATAAGAAAAAGGGCGCACAGAACGCCGACTACCTAAAAGACCCGGATTTTGAGGGCTTCCAAAAGCTTTACAACGACTGCGGCGGTCTGGTCCGCATCGTGGACGTGGCCCCCGAGCTGCCCGGTGCCGAGGACTTTGTCCGTCAGGCAAGCAAGCTCTGCACCGTCTCCATTGCTCACACCGATTCCGACTATGACCATGCAAAGGCCGCCGTTGATGCCGGTGTCACCCATCTGACCCACCTGTACAACGCCATGCCCGGCATCCACCACCGCAACCCCGGTGTCATCCCCGCCGCCGCCGAAAACGAGAATGTCCGTGCAGAGATCATCTGCGACGGCATCCACGTCCATCCGGCCTCGGTCCGTCTGGGCTTTGCCATGTTCCCCGGGCGCATGATTTTGGTGTCGGATTCCGGCCGCTGCGCCGGTCTGCCCGACGGCACCCAGTTCGATCTGGGCGGTCAGGCTGCATGGCTGCGTGACGGTGTCGGCAAGCTGGCAGACGGCACCATCGCCTGCTCCGCCACCAACCTCTACCGCTGCATGCTCAACTGCATCCACTGGCAGATCCGTGAGGAGGATGTCATCAAGGCAGCCACCTACAACCCCGCCTGCGCTCTGGGGGTTCAGGATCAGGTCGGCTCCATCGAAACCGGCAAGGTCGCAGACTTCCTGATCTGCACCAGCCGCTATGCAAACAAGCGCATTTTCCTTGCCGGCAAGGAAATCTAAGCGGATAGCTTCATCCCGACAGGCTGCGGCCTGTCGGGATTTTTTACGGTGAGTTCCTTTTGACAGACCATAAAAACTGTGCTATATTGACCATATTGAAATCATGCAGAAAGGACTGTTACTATGCTCGATAAAAAAATCATGTCAGAGCTGATCGCCATTGTGCTGCACGGCGGTGCAGACTTTGTGGAAGTCTACTCTGAATATTCTAAAAATAACCGCATCAGCTATGCCGACCGCAAGATCGAATTCGTCACCGACAGGATCATCAGCGGTGTCAGTATCCGTGCCTTCGTGGGGACAAAGACCTATTTTGCCAGCACCACCGACCTGACCCCCTCCGGTCTGAAGGAGTGCGCCAACCGTGTTGCTCAGGCCGTGGGCTCCCCCGTGGACCGCATTGCCGATTTCTGCCTGACCGAGCGCATCAATCCCAACATCCACCCCATCGCGCAGGTTCCTTTTGATGTCCCCGCCGCCGTCCGTGCAGACCTGCTGCGCAGCGGCTGTGTCAAGGCATACGATGCCGATGAAAAGATCATTCAGGTCAACGGCAATCTGCTTGCATACGACAAATCCTTCACCGTGGCAAACTCCGAGGGACTTTACACCTCCGACCGCCAGATCCGCACCCGCATGAGCGTGTCGGCCATTGCCTCCAACGGCACGGAAAATCAGGAGGGCACCTGCTCCCCCGGCAGACACATGGGTCTTGAGCTGTTCGAGCGGATCGCCCCTGAGTCCATCGGTGCCGAGGCTGCCCGTCAGGCTCTGGTGAACCTGCGTGCCGTTCCCTGCCCCTCGGGTCTGATGCCCGTGGCCATCGAGAACGGCTTCGGCGGCGTCATCTTCCACGAGGCCTGCGGCCACTCTCTGGAGGCCTCCTCCGTGGGCATCGGCATGAGCCAGATGGCCGGAAAAATGGGCCAGCAGATCGCCAACCCCAAGGTCACCGCCATCGACGACGGCACCATCCCCAACGCCTGGGGCTCCTGCAACATCGACGACGAGGGCAACCCCATGCAGCGCCGTGTGCTGATCGAGAACGGCATCCTGAAATCCTATATGATCGACCGCCTCGGCTCCCGCCGGATGGGCATGCCACACACCGCCTCCGGCCGCCGTCAGGACTATTCCTTTGAGACCACCTCCCGCATGACCAACACCTTCATCGACAACGGCCCCGACAAGAACGAGGACATCATCGCCTCCATCGAAAACGGCATCTATGCCGCAGCCATGGGCGGCGGCAGCGTCAATCCCTTTACCGGTGCCTTCAACTTCTCGGTCCGGGAGGGCTATATGGTGCGCAACGGCAAGATCTGCGAGCCGGTTCGCGGCGCAAGCCTGATCGGAACCGGCAGTGAGGTCATTCAGAAGATCGACATGGTCGGTCAGAATCTGGACACCGCTCAGGGCATGTGCGGCTCCTCCAGCGGCAGCATCCCCACCGACGTGGGTCAGCCGCTGCTGCGTGTCAGCGAAATCACCGTAGGCGGTCAGGCCTGAGAAAAAAATGACCGAAATGCTCGTAAAATGGACGGAAGTCGAACTTTCACTCGGCTTCCATCTTCAAATAAGGGGATTGCAGTATGACGATTGACCGAAATTTTAAAAAATGGGTCTATATCATGATGCTGATCGGTTACGTTGTAACATTTTGCCTTTTTGCAGCCGTATTCATGATGAAGGGTTTTGAATTGAATGCTTTAACTGTGATAAGATGGGCTGTCTTTATATGTTCACCTGTGATGCTGAATTATATCGATATCGAAAATAGAGCAAAACGGGGGGATAAGAGAAAAACAGGCAGTGCAAAAAGCAGCTTGGCATTGAAATACCTGTTAATTTCCTTTGTTTTACTCTTTTCGTCTGCCTATGTATTTTTTGCCTTGGAAGCATTAAATTATATCGAAGGTGTGGCATCTGTTGCCTGCTTGGTTGGAGCAAGCGCTGTTATGAGTGCCATTTTTTCCCGATAAGCCTTCATTCAAGCGATACACCGTATGTCATTTGTGTGATATCCGGATTTGGTGCGGCAGCAATTGATTTACCCATTGTAATTGGTTCCGTAAAGGAAAAGCATAGAACAAAAAACAAGATAAATATTGTTGCGCCCATAATCAATCATGGATCAAAATACACAGCTTCCGGAAATGAATCGATCGAAGCTAGGAGATAAATTATGAAAGCGAAGATAAATTATGTAGGACCAGTATTCGGATGTGCAGCATTATATGCCATATCTTATGCTGTTGGAAAAGCTTTGTTTTATATCTTGCACTGAAAATCTGCGGTATCGTGCAGCACCGCCCTTGGAGAGGGGCTATAAAAACTACTACTCTGCAATACAAGGAGAATGCACTATGAACACCCAAGCGATCAAGAATACAGTGTCCCAAGCCGCCAAGGAATTGGGGGTACAGGACTATGAAATCACGATTTCCACCCAAGAAAGCGCCGGTGCCGAGGCACTGAAGGACGAGATCTCCTCTGTCACCTACTCCCGTTCCGGCACCATGCAGGTGCGCTGCGTCAAGGACGGACGATCCGGCTATGCCATCAGCGAGCTGATCACCCCCGAGGCTGCCGCCGAATTGGTGGAAACAGCCTGCGCCAATGCCTCTGTCATCGACGAGACCGACACCGTGGGGCTGTTTGAAGGCTCTGCCGAATACACCCCCGTTTCCGACCGCGCTTCGGCCCTGCCCAGTGCCGAGGAGATGAAGGAGCATGCGCTCCGGCTGCAAAAAATGACCTATGACGCATCCGATAAGATCGTCGAGGGCACCCAGTGCGCCGTGCAGGGCTTGTCTGTCAGCAACGTGCTGATGAACTCCGCCGGACTGGACGTGAGCTATGACTGCTCTCTGGTCTACCGTCTCGTCTCCGCCGCCGTCAAGGACGGCGAGGATGCCTCCGACGATTACCGCCTTGTCCCTCTGGACAAGGAAGACCCCGAGGTCAGCGTGGACAAGGCCGTCAAGGGTGCCCTGAGCAAGCTGGGCGCAGAGTCTGTGGACTCCGGCAAGTACAATGTCATCATGGATTCCGATACCGTGTGCAGTCTGCTGTCCACCTATGCAGACGTTTTCTCCGCCAGAAGCGCCTACATGAAAACCACTCTGCTTACAGGAAAAGAGGGACAGATGGTGGCAAGCCCCCTGCTGACACTGGTGGACGATCCCTTCCACCCCAAAAAGTTCGGCCATTGCCCCTTTGACGGGGAAGGTGTCGCTGTATACACCAAGAATATCATCGAAAAGGGTCAGCTCGAGACCCTGCTCTATAACCGCATGTACGCAAAGCTTCTGGGCAAGGAAACCACCGGCAACGCAAGCGATGCCAAGCACATCGAGCCCAAGGGACTGTACGTGGCCCCCGGTTCGTACACCGCCGAGGCCCTGCTGAGCAAGCTGGAAAACGGCATTTATATCACGGCGCTGAACGGTCTGCACGCAGGTGCAAACACCCAGTCCGGCGACTTCTCCCTGCAAGCCGAGGGCTTCTTGGTGGAAAACGGCAAAAAGACCCGCCCCGTGAAGAATTTCACCATTGCCGACAACTTCTTCAGCATTCTGAAAAAAATCGATGCCATTTCCGACACCGTGGAATTCGGCACCGGCTCTGACTTCGGCGCCCCCGAGATCCTCTTTACCGAGATCAGCGTCTCCGGTAAATGATTCCCCGCAGGCTTGCCTGCTGAACCCATAAAAAATGGAGTGTGTCTCAGGACACACTCCATTAAGCTTGCCCGAACCCCTTAAAAAGGAGTTCGGGCAATTTTTATGCACGGCAGAGTCAGGCTTCGTAAATGGGGGAAATTTCCCTCCTGCGCCGCCAGATGGTCCCCCAGCACACCGCCAGTGTGAATCCGCCGCACACCGTCATGCAGACCCTGAGATCCATCACCTCACCCAAGGTGCCGATGATCAGGGAAAAGATGCCGCCGACGGTCAGGATCATCACGTTTTCAAAGGCATTCACCCTTGCCCTGTACTCGTCAGGGATGTAGCTCTGGATGGCTGTCTGCCGCATGGTGGCGCTGTTGATCCCCAAAAATCCGCAGATCCCCCGATTCAGCAGCATCAGCGGATAGGGCAGCCACAGCAGGCTCATGTCCATCATCTCATACACCTGATACACCCCAAAGGAGAAGGCAAACCGTTTCTTTTTGTCGATTTTCCCCTGATAGCAGAAGGCACCGCCGATGGAGCGCCCCAGAAATTCCGCCACCGAAAACAGGGCGTACATAAAGCTGGTCATCCCCGGCATAGTCCGGAAAAAGGCCACCAGCAGCGGCCCATAGCCCCGGGCCACACCGTTGGTCACCGCCATGTAGGCATAGATGCTCCGCAAGCCCCGCTCCTGCCGCAGATAGGCAAATCCGTCCTTCAGATCCTGCCGCCAGAGGGCCGGTGTGTACCGCCGTCCCTGCAAACGGTTCTCCTCCGTCAGACAGATCCGGCTCTCGATGATCGCCGCCAGGATCGACAGGCTTCCCTGCCCGATCAAGATCCACGCCACCCCGATGGTATCCATCAGCAGGGCTGCCACCGGCATCATCAGCACATTCAGCACCGGATACAGCATCCCCGACACGGCATAGCCCTTCTCCTCCAAGCCCTTGGGGATCAGGTTGGGGTAAATGCTGTTGTACGCCAGAGAATCAAAGCTGCTCAGACAGGACAGCATCAGCGAAAAGCACACATATCCGGCATAGTGAAAGGGGCGGAACAGAAGATACCCCCCTGCCAGTGCATACAGGATGCCGTTGATCAGATCCCCCGCCACCAAGAAGGGCTTTCGGGGAAAGCGATCCATCCACGGGGCGAAAAAAACGGGGATCAGTAGCCCCGGGATCATCTGAACCGCCAGAATGACCGCCGCCGCCAGTGTGCTGCCCGTCTGGTCGAACACAAGGAACGACAGGGCAAAGCTCCCCGCAATGGCCCCCACGGCTCCCAGAGTGGTGGCCGTGATCAGCAGGGAAAAGTTTTTTGTCCAGAGTTTGTTTTCCAATGTCATCACCTCATGCATATAGTATAGGCGAATTGCTAAGGCAATGGCAACAGGACAGTTCTGGGACAATTTTTCAATTATTTCTATTTAAAGCGGTAATTTTTATGAAACTCAGGAAATTCCATCATCAGCGCCGCCACCTGCTTGTACTGCCGGTGATGCTCATACCATTCGATCATCCACGGCATATGGAACAGGCAGTACCCCACAGGCGCATATCGGCGGCACAGGTCGAAGGTCTCTGTCAGGGTCTTGCCGTAAGCTTCAGAGTCCAGATACTCGGGGTCTGTCAGCCGAAGGCGGACGGTCCGGCACATCCGGCTTTCCAGACCCTCGGCGGAATGATCCGGCAGTCCCTCGGCCCGATCCAGTGCCGCAAGCCCCTCGCTCCTGCGCCCGAGCTTTTCGCAGCAAACCGCCAGCTTGTGCAGGACGATCCGGCTGTCAGAGTCCCTCTGGGTCTGAAAATACGCCATCGCCTCCTCATAGCGCCCTGCCTCGATGCAGGTGGCCGCCGTGTTGTAGCGGATCTCCTGCAGGACCTCCTCATCGCCAAGGGCTCGGGCCAGTCTGCCTGCGGCGGTATAGTGCCGCTGCATGGAGACAAGGTCATTCAGGTTTGCATAGCAGTTTCCCATAATGGTCCGGGCCATCAGCATGATCCGGACCCGCCCCTCCTCCGAGGCCAGATCCACCGCCCTGTACATGTATTCCACGGCATGGGCAAAGTCCCCCTTGTGGTAGCAGGCAAAACCCGCCCCATAATAGGTATAGCTGCACGGACAGAGACCGATGGCCTCCTCCCAAAGCTCCTGCAAAAGCCTCTGGAGCGCCAACTGCACAGGCTCCATCAGCATCTCAAGCTCCCGATCCAGTGCCGGACCGTTCTCTGCGCAGCGCCTCAGCAGCATGCAGTCCAGACCCAGAGGACTGTTTTCCCATTTCAAAAAGCCTTCACTCCCCACAAGGGCCTCAAGCAGCTGCTTTTCTCCGGAAAACAGCAGATCATACCCCTCTTGAACGGGACCGGAGCCTTCCTCACTGCCGTTCCAGCAGATCCCCAGACGGGCAAACAGGAGCCGAAGGATCTCCTCCGACGGCTCTGCCTTCCCCTGCTCGATCTTTGACAGGTACGAGGCCGTGCAGATCTCCCTGCACAGCCCCTCCTGACTCCAATTTTTCTCCAGTCTTGTCCTGCGGATCATAAAAGATGCATAGTTCATCGCCAATTCAGCCACCATCTCCTCTTTTCCCTGTCCCCCGAGGGATGCCCTCGGCTTATACGTTGGGGATCTGCTTTAACTGAGCGTCCAGTCCGTCGATGACCGCCTCCGGGATTCGGGCAAAGCGCATCACCGCCCTCAGAGTCACCCGCTGAACGCTGTTGAGCAGCTCCTCGGATTCGGCATCCTCCCCCGTGGCCTCGGCATAACGCTCCATCAGGGGCTTGAGCAGGTCAGCGGCCTCAGGCTTGGTCAGCAGATACCCCAGCGTGCATCTGGCCGACAGGGTCGGCTCCCAATCCCCTGTGAAGTAGCGGCTGCATCTAGGCTCGGACAGCCCGCCGGCCTCAAAATCCCCCAGCATATCCTTCAGCCACTCCACGCTGTCCTCCACCCATCCGGACACCCGGCTGCAAACGGGAACCGACGGCTCCTGCACAGCGGAGTTGCACACCGAGACGCCGTGGGGGCCGTAGGCATAGACGTGGCTCTCAAAGGCGATGTTGGCCTTGGACAGGGCCGCCATAAATTCGATGGTATTGTCCACGCTCACAAGCTCATCGTTGCGGGTGGCGAACAAGAAGCAGGGGCAGGTATCCCTGTCCACGTACTTTGCGGTGTCAGGGGCGCCCATATTGCAATTTTTGATATCCTCTCCCGTTGCCGGATATCCCAAAATCGCCGCATCGGGGCGGTTTTTCGACATGGTCGCCGCAGCCGCCGCCAGATGTCCGCCGGCAGAGAAGCCGATCACCGCAATCTTGTCTGCATAAATGCCCCACTCCTCGGCACGGCTGCGGATCAGCGCCATGGCCTGATCGTAGTCCTCCAGAGGATTGGGCCACTGTCTGTGCTGAGCCACCGAGTACCGCAGGATAAAGGTCTGAAAACCGTGGTGCATGTAAGCTGCCGCCACGGGATCGGCCTCTCGGTCAGAGCAGTATTGATAGCCTCCGCCGGGCAGGATCAGGATCGCCGGGCGCTTGGTCACATAAGAAAAATGTCCCCCCACGCTTTGGATGTAGCAGGTGAGCGTCACGTTCCGTTCCTCATTCAACACCAGTACCTCTTGTTTCATATACACTGCTCCTTTCGAGATTTTTCTATATTATAGTGCATCAAAATCCCGAATGCAACGGATAATCCGCGGCTTTTGCCCAAAAAATCCCCGACACCAAAAGGGTGTCGGGGATAAAAAGTCAAGCCTGATGATAGCCGTCTAAAAACTCGCCCATGCGCACCATGGCATCGTGCAGGCGCTGGGCCTCCGGCAGCATGACGATGCGGAAATGATCCGGCTCGGCCCAGTCAAAGCCGCTGCCGGGAACCACCAGAATGTTGGTACCCATCAGCAGATCCTTGGCAAAC
The DNA here is from genome assembly GCA_019418025.1 of Clostridiales bacterium. Classification (GTDB taxonomy): domain Bacteria; phylum Bacillota; class Clostridia; order Oscillospirales; family Oscillospiraceae; genus Faecousia. Next base: position 101,917 of record DYCR01000003.1, read on the forward strand.
TGCTTGTCATTGGTGATGCCGAATTTCTTCACATCCAGTCGGGGGAACACATAAAACGCCGCATGGTTGCGGACGCAGGATACGCCGTCGATCTGGGAAAGCACGTCAAGACACGCCTTCCGCTGCTCAAAGATCCTGCCCCCGGGGCGGACCATGGATGCAGGGGTCTCCGGGTCATCCAGTGCCGCAGGGATCACCAGCTGGGCCAGTGCATTGGCGCACAGGCGCATGGAATTGAGCTGAACGATGCCGTTTCGGTACTGCTGTGTATTCTCCCGAGGACCGCTGATAACCATCCACCCGCAGCGGTAGCCGCACAGGCAGTGGGACTTGGACAGGCCGTTCATGGTGATGACCGTCAGATCCGGCGCCAGAGAGGCCGTGGACACATGCTCCAGACCGTCCATCACCAGACGGTCGTAGATCTCGTCGGAAAACACGATCAGATCATGCTCCCGTGCCACCTGAAGCATCTGGCGCAGGACCTCCGTGTCATACAGCACGCCGGTGGGGTTGTTGGGGTTGATGATGACCATAGCCCGGGTCTTGCAGGTGATCTTGCTGAGCAGGTCTGCCACATCGGGGTTCCAGTCAGAGGCCTCGTCACAGCGGTAAAACACCGGCTTTGCCCCTGCCAGCAGGATGGTGTTGCTCCACAGGGAATAGTTCGGCGTGGGGACCAGAACCTCATCCCCGGGATTCAGCAGGGGCAGCAGCGCAAAGCTCACCACCTCGCTGACGCCGTTTCCGATGAACACGTCCTGAGGCTCCACTCCCTCGATGCCCTTGCTGCGGGAATAACGGGCGATGGCATCTCTTGCCTCAGGCATGCCCTGAAAATCACAGTAGGCCACGCCCTCTGCCTCTCTGCCCTCGATTGCCTTGCGAATGCTCTCAGGCAGTGAAAATCCAAATGCTGCCGGATTTCCTGTATTAAGTCTCAAGACATCGATTCCGCTTTGGTGCATCTTCACAGCCTGACGATACAGCTCGCCTCGAATGTCTGAATGGATATGCTCCATTCGGTCAGCTAAGTGAATCAAGTATATACATCTCCCAAAAAATTTTAATTCAGTGCATTTTGAATATGCACTGTTATTCTATCAGATTTTTCCCCAAAAAGAAAGGTCATATTACCAATTCCCTCATAATCCCTCCTCTATCACGGACGCTCCTGATGCCTCGGGCGAAGCCTTGGGTTTATTAATATTTGTTGAAGAATTCTCAATTCCCGGCGGGCATTCTTGATTCAGAGGGGGATATGTGGTACAATTCCTACATAAAATGCAGACAGGAGGGTGTATTATGTTTCTCAATATCCACGGCAGGCAGATCCATTATGACAAGCGCGGAACAGGTCAGCCAATCATTTTGCTTCACGGCAACGGCGAAAACCTGTCCATTTTCAAAGAATGCACCGACCTGCTGCAGCGTTTTTTCACCGTTTATTCCGTGGACCTTGCCGGACACGGCAGGAGCTACCACCCCGATGAGCTGCACTACGAGACCCATGCATCGGATATCTATGCATTCATCCAGTCTCTGGGCCTGCAAAAGCCCGTCCTCTACGGCTTCAGCGACGGGGGGATCGTGGGGCTGATCCTTGCAAGCAAATATCCGTCCCTGCTGTCCAAGCTGATCGTCAGCGGCGTGAACATCCACCCCTACGGGCTGAAGTCCATCAACCGGCTGACCACGAAAATGCGGTATCTGGCGACCAAGTCCAAAAAGGCATGGATGATGCTGGCCGAGCCTAACATCACCCGAAAGGACCTTGCAAAAATCAAGATCCCCACCTTTCTGACCGTGGGAGAATTTGACTGCATCCGTCTGGCCCACACCAAATTCATCTGCAAGCACATCAAAAACTGCCGCCTGCGGATCTTCAAGAACCATCTGCACGGCAGCTATGTGATCCACTCAAAGCAGATCGCCGAATACATTTTGGCCCTTTCCTGAGCAGCTATGAAACAGATCCTGCTGATTTCGGATTTTCTTTCGCTGTTTCAGCAAATTTCCCCAGATTTTGCACCGGAGGGGGAACGAAAGGCCCGGGCAGACACCCTCTGCACCGACCTTGAACGGCAGCGGTTCCTCGCCGCCGAGTGGTTCACCTATTCCCTGTGCCGCCGCAGCTTCGGCATCGGCGATGACCGCATCCTCGGTCCCGCCGCCCAAAAGCCCCGCTTTCGACTCCATCACCACGTCAGCTTCAGCCGCTCCTACTGCGCCGACAGCCTGCTGATCGCCGCAGAGGACCACGCCGAAATCGGCGCCGACTGTGAGAGCATCAAGCCCGCTGACGATGCCGTGATGAAATATTTTTTTACCCGGAATGAACGATACTTTGTGAAAAACGCCCGACGGCCGGATGCCGCCTTCACCCTGATTTGGACCCGAAAGGAAAGCTATGTCAAATGCATCGGCGCAGGCCTGCAATTCCCATGGCACCTGCTGGATGTGACCCCGAGACAGGACTTTCCCCCATCCCCGCAGACTGATCATGTCAGAGATCACTGGATCACCAGTTATCTCGCAGATAATATGGTATTATCGATATGCAGTACCCGCAGCGACGGATTCCCCTCGGTAATACAGGAATGGAGCCCAGATGAAAAAGACAATCGCAGATTATTTTGAACAGACCGCAGCTGCCTATCCCCATAACATCGCCTTGGGCGATGGCGACAGCCAGCTGACCTACGGTCAGATGCGCACCGACGCAAGACGCCTTGCAAGCCGGATCGCCGCCGAGGGCATCCGCAGACAGCCCATCGCCCTGCTGATGAAGCGCAGCGTCCGTCTGCCGGTGGCCATGATGAGCGTGCTGTACAGCGGCAGCTTTTACGTGGTGCTGGATTTTGAATCCCCCCGTCAGCGCATCGAGAAGATCCTCACCACCCTGTCCCCGGCGATGATCGTGTACGAGTCGGAGTTTCAGGCGACGGCAGAATCCTTTGACCCCTCCATCAAGCTGCTGTGCTATGAGCAGGCCATGGAGTCGTCTCAGGAAGATGAGGGGCTGCTTGCCCGGATTCAGCAGTCCGCCACCGCCCAAGACCCCGCCTATGCCCTGTTCACCTCCGGCTCTACCGGAGTGCCAAAGGGCGCACTGCTGACCAACCAGAATGTCATCAGCTACATCCACTGGTTCACCGATTGCTTCGGCATCGGCAGCCATACGGTGTTCGGCTCTCAGACATCCCTGTATTTCAGCATGTCCGTGTCGGATTTTTACGGCAGCATGTTTACAGGTGCCGCCTACCAGATGATCCCCAAGACATATTTTGCATTTCCGGCAAAGCTGATCTCCTTTATGGAGCAGCGAAAGGTGAACACCATCTACTGGGTACCCTCGGCTCTGGGCATCGTGGCAAAATTCGACCTTTTCAAGTATTGCCTGCCCGGCTCCCTCACCACCGTGCTGTTTGCCGGAGAGGTGATGCCCGTCAAGTACCTGAACTACTGGCGGCGGTATCTGCCGGAGGTTACCTACGCAAACCTCTTCGGACCCACCGAGACCACCGACATCTGTGCATACTATGTGGTGGATCGGGCGTTTGAGGAAAGCCAGTCCCTGCCCATCGGCATCCCCTGCGGCAACTGCCGCCTGCTGATTCTGGATGAGCAGGGTCGAGAGGTGACCGATGACGGCGTGGGCGAGCTGTATGTGGGCGGCCCCTTTGTGGCAAGCGGCTACTACGGCAATCCCGAAAAGACCGCAGAGGCCTTTGTTCAGGACCCCCTGCAAAGCAGCTACCCCGAGATCGTCTACCGCACCGGAGATCTGGTCCACCGCAACCGCTTCGGCGAGCTTGAGTACGTGGGACGCAAGGACTTCCAGATCAAGCATCTGGGCTACCGCATCGAGCCAAGCGAGATCGAGACGGCGCTGAACACCGTGGAGCATGTGGAGCTGACGGTGTGCGTGTACGACGCAAAGGCAGATCTGCTGCTGTTGGCCTATGAAAGCCAAAAGCAGCTGGATACCCAGTTGGACGAGGCCGCAAAGGCATCCCTGCCCCACTACATGCAGCCGTCCAAATTCCGTCGGTTTGATGCCTTCCCCAAAAATGCCAACGGAAAAATTGACCGCAAAGCCATTTTACAAATCATGCTAGAAGGATAACGGAGGAAATCACCATGGAAAGAATTTACGCACTGTTAGAGAAGATCATCCCCAACGCAGACTTTAAGACCGCAACCGATCTGGTTGATTCTAAGGTCCTGACCTCCCTGAACATCGTAAAGCTGGTCGCCGCTCTGAACGACGAGTTTGACATCGAGATCACCCCCCTGCACCTGCTGCCGGAGAATTTCAACTCCGTTGACAGCATGTGGGCCTTGGTTCAGCAGCTGGATGGGGAGTAAGCATCGTGCCGTATAAATTTCTACTGATCCTGGTGGTGTTTGCCCTTGTATCCGGCATAGCATACCAGCTGACCCCACGGAAATACCGCTATATTTCCCTGCTTGCCGTCAGCGCCCTATGTCTTGTGCTGATGAGCGGCGCTGCGGCGGTGTTCCTGCCGGTGACGGTCATCACCACCTACCTTGCCGGTGTGATGATGGATAACATCACGGCAAAAAACGACACCTCCGGCATGGAAAAGGCGGAAAAAAAGCGGATCAGGGCCAAGGTCAAGCGCCGGAAAAAGCTGGTCGTCTGGGGTTATGTGCTGATCAATCTGGGCATTCTGCTCACCTTGAAATACTTCAACTTCTTCAGCACCGCCCTCTCCGGCGGTCTGAACCTTCTGGGTCTTGATACCACTCCGGTGATTTTGAGACTTGCCGTGCCTCTGGGCCTTTCCTACTACACCCTGCAAGCCATCAGCTATGTGATCGACGTGTTTCGCGGGAAGTACAAGGCCGAGCGAAACGTGCTGAAGCTGGGGCTGTTCATCGGCTATTTCCCCCAGCTGCACGAGGGTCCCTTTGGTCGGTATGACCATCTGATGCCCCAGATGTCCGGCGGCACCCCCATCAGCGTGGACAGCCTCTATCGGGGCATCATCCGCATCCTGTGGGGTCTATTTGAGATCTTCATGGTTGCCAATCGGGCCGCCATCCTCTCCGATGCCGTATTCAGCAGCTATGCCCAGTACGGCGGCTTCACCATCGTGTTCGGCGGCATCGCCTTCACCTTGCAGCTGTATGCAGAATTTGTGGGCTATATCGATATCGTTCGGGGTGTTTCTGCCATTTTCGGCATCGAGCTGGCATCCAACTTCGACATGCCCTTTCTGGCAGAAAACGTCGCCGACTTCTGGAGGCGTTGGCACATCTCTCTGGGTGCGTTTTTTCGGGACTATGTGTTTTACCCGGTTTCCACCTCCAAGTGGCTGCGGGCCCTCACCAAGAACCTGAGCTTTGACACAGGGAACTTCGTCTCCGTCACCCTATCGCTGCTTGCGGTCTGGTTCCTGACGGGTCTGTGGCACGGAGCAAGTGCCAAATACATATGCTACGGCCTTTACTATTTCCTGCTGATCATGGGCTGCAATCTGCTGTCCCCGCTGACCTCCGAGCTGCTGCTGAAGCTCCGTGTGGACCCCAAAAACAAGCTGCTCCGGTGCGTCAGGATCTTCTTCACGTGGATCTTCGTCCTCATCGGCATGACCATGTTCCGGGCGGAGAACATGTCGGTTTTCTTCCGGATGCTCGGCAGCCTCTTCCGCTCCGGCGCCCCCTTCCCCCTGCTTCAGATTCTGGAGGGAGCCGATCTTGCCACACTGGTCCTTGCCACCCTTGTGATGATCTCCGGTGCCTTTTTCAAGCTTAGGAATATCGATCTGTTCGGGGCCTACAACGCCCTGAAGCCCTATCAGCGGTACATCGTCTGCTTCCTCCTGTTTTGTGTGGTGATGATTTTCGGTGCCTATGGGCTTGACTACATTGCCCCGGACCCGATCTACGGAGGATTCTGATATGCGAACAAAACTGAAAAAATGGCTGACGGCACTGGTATGTGCGCTGGTCAGTCTGGGGATCTTCCTCTATCTTGGCATGATCGTCACCCCAAAGGACATCAATGACTCCGGCGGTTCCCTGTATTACAACGGCATGGGCTTTCTGGCCGAGCCGGAAAATTCTCTGGATATCATCGTCTACGGAAATTCCGATGTATATTCCGGCTTCCGTCCGGATATACTCCTTGATAAGTTCGGATACAGCGCCTATGCCTCCGGCAGGATGCTGCAAAACATGAAAAACGTCAACGATCTTCTGGACAAGACCCTGAAATGCCAGACCCCCAAGCTGATCGTTCTGGAAACGGACTGCTTCTTTGAAGAGCGGAGCCAAAATGTGAGCGATTTCAACATGTTCGCTCCCACCTTCATCTATCACTCCCGTTGGAAGGAGCTGCAGCCCAGAGATTTCTTCCAGAGACCCAGCCGGAAAAACAACGTGGACGTGAACAAGGGCTTTGTCGGGTCGGATCGGGTGGGCAACACCGACTACCCCGAGGATTACATGGGCGATCCCGATACCGAAGCCGCCCCCATCTCCGCCCACAATGCAAAGGAGATCGCCGAATTTTTGGAAACGGCCCGCAAGCACGGCATCCCCGTGCTGATGGTGGAGCTGCCCAGCCCCCATTCCTGGACCTATGCCAACCACAACGCGGTCCGCGATCTGGCTCAGCAATACGACGTCCCCTTTATCGACCTGAACCTCCAAAGAGAGGCCTATTCCATGAATCTGAAAACCGACTTCCGTGACAACGGCAACCACCTGAACAACAGCGGTGCTGCCAAGGTCACCGAGTATATCGGCACGTATATTTCCGAAAATTACGGCGAATTATTTACAAACTAGCTTTTTCAGTTGGCTCATGCAGGTGATGAAAATGAAAAAAGAAAAAATTAAGAAAGTCCTAAAGACCGTGATCCATTTCTTTTTGAACCCCCGATTTCTGCTGTGCTTCGGCCTTGGCTGGCTCATTACCAACGGCTGGTCCTATATTATGCTGATTTTGGGCACATACTTCGAGATCGGTTGGATGATCACGGTTTCCACCGCATACCTTGCCTTTTTATGGCTTCCGGTCTCTCCGGAGAAGATCGTCACTCTGGCCATTGCCATGGCACTGCTGCGCTTTTTGTTCCCCAACGATAAGGAAACCTTGGGCATTTTAAAGCAGCTGCATGAAAAAGCCAAAAACAGTACAAAAAAAAAGAAAAAAAGCGAGGAAAAGCCTCAGGACGAGGCTCATAAGCTCGCCAGCTGAACAAAGCCCGAAAGTCCAAATGGGACTTTCGGGCTTTGTTTTTTTCATGTGGTGACCATCAGCCTTCCTTGGTGATGGTCATTCTGTTGAAGCACTCCTTGGCAGTCTCCTCAGACACCGGGTTACCCAGGATCACGCCTGTATTGGAGCCGGATACCATGATCGCATAGTTGTATTCCTTGCCGTCATAGCACCAGAACACGTACTCGTTGCCGTCCTTCGTGCCGGAGTCCAGCAGAACAGCCTTGTCATCGGTGTTTACCACGTTGACATACTGCTCGTAGGCCTCGCCATGGATGAAGGTGCCCTGAGTCAGGTCCTGACCGTCCTTGGAGATCGTGAAAGGAACGTCCGAGGTCATCTTATACTTGTCCGTGGTATCCATGGAGACTTTGATGACATCGCCGTTGTCCACATTGAAGGTATAGGACAGAGTGGTCTTGCACCCGGCCACCATGGTCACGACGCAAATCAGAGCTGCTACACAAATCAGGATCTTGTTCATTTTTTTCATGGTTATTCCCCTCTTACTTTCTGAGTTCTTTCATCATTTCATCTGCTTGTTTTATGTTTTTTATTTTCTTCCGGATGTTCGTCAAAGTATGCACGTAAACGTGGTCAACCTGCTCCTTTCGTTATAGATTCAGAAGAAAATAAACAAAAAACGCTCCGGCCGCAATATACATACCGATCGCAATATTCAAAAGCAGCTTTGAGTCCGACCCGTTTTTATTTTTCTCCAGATCCTCATCATCAATAAAGACCGTTGCCACACCATTACTTCTTAAATAATAGCCGATTGGGATCTCATGCCCCTGACAATAGGGGCTATCCAGTGAATAGCTGCCATGCACCCTTTCTTCGTAGGTCTTTCCATTTGCCTTAAATTGAACATAAATGTATTTGCGGTTGCTCTCCTGCGAGGTTGCAGTAACAACACCTTTGCCCTTGGTCAATTCCAGTTCTCTATATTCCTTATCAACCTTTCGAAAGAATTTGTGCAGCCCGGTGAACAGCAACGCTACAGCCAACAACGGAATCCATGCATACATAGGCGATTTATCTGCTCCCTTCGTTATAGATTCAGAAGAAAATAAACAAAAAACGCTCCGGCTGCAATATACATACCGATCGCAATATTCAAAAACAGCTTTGAATCCGACCCGTTTTTATTTTTCTCCAGATCCTCATCATCAATAAAGACCGTTACCGCACCTCTCTGGTCTATATGGTAGCCAATCGGAACCTGATCTCCACGTTTATAGGGCGGTTTCAGCGGATAGCTGCCAAAGGCCTTTTCTTGGTAAACCTCCCCGTTGGCCTCAAATTGAATATAGAAGTAATTGCGATTACTTTCCTGAGAGGATTTGGTAATAACACCTTCTCCTTTCGTCAGTTCCATATCTCTATATTCCTTAGTGATATGCCGAGAAAGTTTATGTATTCCGGTAAACAGCAGAGCTGCCACCAGCAGCGGAATCCATGTATACATAGGCGATTCATCTGCCCCTTTCGTTATAGATTCAGAAGAAAATAAACAAAAAACGCTCCGGCCGCAATATACATACCAATCGCAATAGATAAATAGACCTTGCTCATTGCAAAATTTTTGATTTCATCCAACCTCTCATCACAGATAAAAACCGTTACAATCCCCTTTTCGTCTATGTGATAACCAACTGGGACCTGATCTCCACAGTTATAAGGCGGTGTCAGCGGATAGCCTCCAACTACTTGTTTTTGATACGACCTTCCATTTATTTCGAATTCTACATAGTAAAATGAGGAATTATCTTCTTGATAACACTTTATAATCGTGCCTTCTCCTTCAGTCAGTTTCATCTGTCTATAATGGTTCACGATCTTTGATAGAAAAAGATGTATTCCAGTAAACAGCAGGGCTGCCACCAGCAGCGGAATCCATGTATACATAAGCGATTTATCCTTTCTTCATCAGTCCCACGCAGAACTTACCTTATCGAAAACAGTAATTAAAAAGTCCTTCAATTTACTACAAAGTATACCACTGCATTTTTATCGCGTCAATTTAATTTATATAAAGTGCATAATTTTTTCCTATTTCACTAAACTGACCTCATTTTAGACACTTTTTCTGGTGCATCCCCTGTCGTACATGCACAAAAATGTCAATTTAAATAAATTTAAGTGGACAATTTCTTGTTTTTACAGGATAATATGATTAGAAAAGTTTCGTATTCTTATACTGGATGCACACCGGACAGTTTTATAAAAATCGGTGCCAAAGAGAACGAGGAAATTCACCCGGCACCGCCTGTCCTCACAGCCCATCCCCCGAGAAAATGGAACCAATTTCATAAAATTACATTTTCAGAAAAGGAGTAATCGATGACCCCAATCAAGAATTTTTTAGCCGTCACCACCGCCGCAATGATCGGCGTGACCGGCATCACCGGAGCCCTTCCGGTAACCGCCTTCGCCCATGAGCCCCCTGCCGCAAATCAGGAGGCCGGCGTTGACAGCGGCATCCTGCCCATCCGGGAAAGTGCAGAAAAAGCCGGTCTGGACGTCATTTATGTCCGCTCACTGGCTGACTACGGTGGAGACGGCTCAAAAGACCATCCCCTAAAAGACTTCAAGGACGCATATCGCCAAGTGAAGGAAAATGGCCGGATTATCATTCTGGACGCGACCCCCATCCAGAACGATGACAACAATAGCGATCAGGGCATTTTCACATTTTCTAAGCCCGTCACCATCGAGGGGCAGGAAAGCGGTGTCCTCAGCGCCCGCGTCCCCGTACAGCTTGCCGCCGATGTCACCTTCAGAAATGTTGGATTCTATGCGTCAGAGGTCTATCTGAACGGCCACACCATGACGATGGAAAATGTGACGAATTATAAATCCAATGAGCGCCGCCCCACCTTCTTCGGCGGCTCCTACCAAAACAAACCTGTCAATCAGGGCCCAAAATCCACGCTGAATATTACGGGTTCTGTCGGAAATCCATTGGAAATCAAAAACATTTACTCCGGCTCGGAGGAAGGCCAGTCCACTTTGCCCGTAAGCCTCCGTCTGGAAAGCGGTGTGAAAGTCCTTGAAAAGGTACACGCTGGCGGAATTCAGGCAAAAACCACGGGTGCTGTGGACATTTATGCAGCAGACGTCAACATCAAAGAATTCCTCAACGAATTCGGCACTGAGAAAACGAGCCTGACCCTTTCCAATTTCCATCCGGCAAACACCGTGGTGGTCGATGGCTATCAGGATGTCACACTCGATGGCTCCAGAATCCCCATCAAAACAGGCGGCAAGCTCGATAAGGTGAAGAATCTGAAGGTCCAAAACGGCAGCACCTTGGATATCAGCGAATCCAATCAGACCCTGACCGTTGATACCTTCGCAGGCACCGCCGATTCCAAGCTGATCCTGCACAAGGAGGGTCTGCTGTCCGTAAACGGCCCCTTCACCGGCTCCATCGAGCTGCGCACCCCCGGCGATGACGTTGCCACCTCCGGCGCAGTTAACCAAGGACACACCTATATTCAAGCATCTAACACCTCAAGCGGAAACGTTGAATTCAAGCCCTTCCTAACGCAGAAAAACCTTTCCATGGTGGTCGAGGAATCCAACAGTCGGTATAGTTGGGTTGCACGTCAAAACAATCTGGCAGAAATCACCTCAATTGACGTGAACGAAGCAAAGCAAATCAAAATCGCAGATGACACCGTCGCAGAATTTACGGTGGTGTATTCGACCAAGGATCATAAACCTCTGAATTACACACCACAGCTTGAAACTTCTTTCAGAGGTCCGGATGGACAAATGGTCAATGAATATGACATTGTTGCAAATTTTGACAATGATCCCAGTGCTGCTTTCAATCCTGCTAAGCTCACCATCGAGGTAACCGTGGATACTCTTACCCCCGGAACCTACACGCTGATTGCAAAGGATATGGTAAGCAAGAGGACCTTTGAAATCGCCTTTGAATTTTACCGCACAGAAATAAATAATCACTACACCGTCCGATTTATGCCTAACGGCGGAGATGGACAGGAAAAGCAGCAATCTTTAACCCTCGGGGCTGATGTTACACTGGATAAGAACAGCTTTACCCGAGAGGGCCACAGCTTCCAAGGCTGGGCGCTGACGGAAAGTGGTAGTGTAGCCTATCAGGACGGCGCAGTTGTACGGGATTTGGCACAAACTGCCGGACAGGTGGTCAACCTGTATGCCGTGTGGGCGCCCAATCGCTACAATGTGACCTTTGATTCTCAAAACGGGTCCCAAAATCAGACCCAATCCGTAACATATGGTCAAGCCGTCGCCGAGCCGAGCGCACCCGTCAAGGCGGGTCACACCTTCGCCGGATGGTACACAGACGAAAGCTACAACACTAAGTGGAACTTCGGCAGTGACACAATGCCCGCCGAAAATATCACTCTGTACGCCAAGTGGGACGCGAATTCCTACCAAGTCCGGTTCGATTCCATGGGCGGCTCCGCCGTCTCCGATCAATCCGTAACATACGGTCAGTTCGTTACCGAGCCGAGCGCACCCGTCAAGACGGGCCACACCTTCGCCGGATGGTACACAGACGAAAGCTACAACACTAAGTGGAACTTCG
>DYCR01000003.1:113859-132242 GCA_019418025.1 Clostridiales bacterium
GCAGCGACACAATGCCCGCCGGAAATATCACCCTGTACGCCAAGTGGGAGCGGACCCCCGTGCCGTTCCAAGATGTGCGCGAATCCGACTATTTCTACGAGGCGGTTCAGTGGGCCGTGGCCCGAGGCATCACCGCCGGAGCCTCCCCCACCCAGTTCGACCCCCACGGGCGCTCCACCCGGGCCCAGTCGGTGACCATGCTGTGGCGCCGCTTCAACAGCCCCGAGGTCGGCGCAGGCCACGGCTTTGACGACGTCAGCGGCGGCGACTACTACGAAAAATCTGTCCGTTGGGCAAAGTCTCTGGGCATCGTCAGCGGCGTTGCCCCGGGGGAGTTTGGCCCCCACGGAGTGACCACCAGAGGCCAGATCGTGACCATGCTGTGGCGTGCGGCAGGCTCCCCCATTGTGGAGGACGACACCGTATTCACAGATGTCAGAGCCGATGACTACTTTGCTCAGGCAGTGAAGTGGGCAAAGGCCAAGGGCATCACCGCCGGAATCGGCGGCGGCAAGTTCGGCCCCCACGAGCCCTGCACCCGGGCGCAGATGGTCAGCTTCCTGTACAAGTTCTGATATGACAACACCCCCCTGCACGGAAGTTCCATGCAGGGGGTAATTTTTTAGCGATTCGGCGGTGTCCCCCTCGGGTCGAGGGATAGGCAAAGGGGGCGAGATTTTCATCTCGCCCCCTTGGATCGCTGTTTCGTTTAAGCAGATATCAGGTGGGAATTACTTGTTGTTAGGATTCAGCTCAGCAGCCTGCTGTGTAAAGCTGAAAGTCAAAGTATCGGTATAGTTGCCTTTTTCTACACTACCCTTAGTCAGAGTGAAGGTACCATTCTGACTAGGTTCTGCGAGAGTCAGAGGCTTTTCTGCATCCTGAACTGTATTCTTGATTTCAAAAGTCTTACCTCCCAACTGATACTTATACGTAGCAGCTTTGGATTCATCCTTTGCGTCATTCAACAACTTATACCCATTTTCAGACTTAACAGTGGCGTTTACTTCCAACTTCTGATAAATCACATTTAGTGCTTTTCCAGGAACAGTAGATACCAGTTCAACACCATGTGCCTTATCACCGCCAACAGTGGTCTGGGCATTAGACAGAGCAATACCTGAAGGAATCTTCACACCCCACTGTGCGCCGTCAGGGCCGGGAATGAAGTTCTCGGAAGAATAGAATACTGTTGTAGTGCCAGTAGCAGGAGTGGCAGCCATTGCGGGGACAGCGACAGCGCCCATGATTGCGACTGCGCTGGCAACGGATACGATCTTCTTAGTGAAATTCTTGTTCATTTTCTTTTTCTCCTTTTTTTGTGTGTTATAATGAAATTTTACGTTTTTATATTATAAGCCATGCTATGGCGTATAATTAATTATTTGGTGTTTAGCTTGAAGTAGAAGGTTAGCGTGCCATTCCAAGTATCTTCAACATTGGTCGTTTGAAGTGCCTGTCTGTCAGAATCCAAGTGGAAATTGACTTCTTTATTATGCTTTCCAAGACTTCCCGTGAGTGTTACCTTACTGGGATCGGTATCCGATTGATTAAGCTCTCGGACTGTCAAGTTAAACTTACTGTTGGAATTTTTTACACCTGTCATTGTCGTGGTCTTATCCACCATAACAGTATATGTTTTGGCGGTATCATAGCCTGAGAACTTGACATAGGCATTACCGACAAGCTTATCCTGCTCTTTGGTCAGCCGGATACCACTGGGGATGATGATATAACCCGGCTCGCCCTGAGAAATATCATTCTTGCCGTCATCATAACTCCAAGTGTTCTGAGTAACTTCAACCTTTGGCCATGTCTTAGCCTGAGGGTTACCATCTGTCTGAACTGTAACAGGGTGGGTACCAATCTGCTTATCAAGAACGTTATTGTTGACCCACTTATTATCTGGGTCAGCCAGATTTACGCTAGCCGAAATCTTTTTGACAGTCTCGTTTGCAGTTTCAGACACTTCAAAGGCTTTTACGTCCAAATCCTTCAACAGATTATTTGCAAAATCTGTGGGTTTTACTGTATTTAAGACTGTTTCCTTCACAGGTTTGGTGGGATTGTTAGCGATAATTACCCTATTTCCACTTGTTCCAAAATTATCAGACACAGCAACCACTACAACTACACTATTCGTCAAACGCGCATCGCCATTATTACTGGTAATGGTAACCTTCAAGGAATATGTTTTGTTTTTCTCGATTTGTGCAGGGAATTGCCGTCCAACTTTCTGATCATCAACAAAATAATCATAGCTAACAGTCATATCTTGGACTCTATTATTATGTCTGTTAATAGTCTCCTCTGAATAGTTACCACCAGAGGATTTGACTTTAATATTCCGCCAGAGAAAATCCTCATTGACTTTTGACGGATCATTCATGTGAGTAATGTAGTAACCCTGTTGACCTTGTGCTGTGATTTTATTTTTTGTTCTGACAGGGATATTGCCATCGAAGAAGAATCGGGACATACCGGAGTGACCAACCCAATATTTATAATCAATTCGACTGTTATCACCATAGGCTAATCCATCTGACGGAACAGTCGCAGGATATCTGAATTTAGATATCTGCTTATAATTATTGAAATAAATTGTGAATGGGAAATTATACCAAGATGTCCACTGATTGTTCGTATTATAATACTCTGACCTTTCAACCCCCAACTCCTGACCATTCCAAGCTGCTGCCAGCTTTTCCTTATACATGGTATCTTCAATTCTGTATGTACTGCTCCAGTTGTTGGCAAATATGTGTTCAATCATGAACCTTTCACCGGGCATCACATAGCCCCATTTTTTTCCCGGGTTTCCATCAGTATAATAGTCAAATTGGATATTAGGATCGACATCCGTATATTGAATCTTCTCCAACTCCAGCTGTACCGACTCACTGGATGCCTGCATGTTGACAACACCAGAGAATGTAATGTATGCCGGACCTGTAATTGCCTGTCCCTGATCATCATGATCTGTATTGTCATACATTTTTTTCATATTAACCAGCTGACTCTTATCAGCTGCCACCTGATAGTTACCATATTGAAGCGTTAAAGCACTTTTCTCTTGTCTAGGGTCCCACACTACTATAAAATCTACAAGCTGATTTGTGTGCGGATTTCTTCCACCAATATTTTTATAACTTCTTAGACCTCTTGTATTTCCATTATACGCAAAGCCGTTATTCTGCGTCTCAACAATTGCAATGTGATTTTGATTTCCATTTGGCTCCGCATACGCTTTTACTGCATCCTTATTGTACCAAGTATCAATTTCTAATACTGTTCCCCAACTGACTCCATTGGCCTTTGCAACCGGGTTTCCGTCGTGTTTATAAAAACCCAGTGAACCGCCCATATTCTTTGCATTAAAGCTTTTATCATTATGAAAAGCAACTGCAAAGCCGTCAGAATCATTGACCACCTTCACTTTTCCTTTAATGATAAAAGGTCTCCTAAGGCTGACTCTGTATCTACTTGTCAAGGTAACCAGCTGTTTAGGGGCATTACCATATTTCTTCGTACCAAATGCAAGATTCGTCTGTCCCAGAGCATACGCAGGGTTTGGCATATTGTTAATATCTTCGTATACAACACCATTACCACTATTCGTCGCTCTACCCGTAAGTTTATACTGTCCTCTAAGGTCAATACTAACATTGGAGTAATTCAGTCTATACTGTGCAGGGTCGAAAGGCTCTGCGTTAGGTGTAGCAGGGGCCACATCGACCGTAAAATCTTCATCGATATTCGGCACTTCGGGCAGCTGATCCAGAGGTGCGTCTACCTCATCATCCTGAGGCTCGCTGCTCTGGGGCTGATCCTCCGGCAGCTGTGTCTCGGGGGCCTCGGTCACCTCGGGAGCCTCGGTGGCTTCGGGTGCCTCGGTAGCCTCAGGGGCCTCGGTGGCCTCGGGCTTGGTCTCCGTGGGCTGCGTAGGCTGACTCTCTGTGGGGGCCACAGTCTCAGCAGGCACACTGGGCTGTGTATCCTCAGGTTTGACCTCCTCCGGCTTCAGCTCGGGAGTAACGGGCTGATCCACATCGGGGGTCTGGGGCTGCTCGGCATCCTCACTGGGCAGTGCCGGCTCCAGCTTCTCCGCCTCCACGACCACGCCGCCGTCCACGTTCTCTTCCGCACGGACAAGGCTCACGCCGCCGCTCAACATGGTAAAGGACAAGGCCATCGCGAGAATAAACGCGATTTTTCTTCTCATGCGCTTGGAGAAGTTAAACATATCTTTCATTTCCACTATTCTCTTAGCCTCCTTTATCACTCAATTACAACAAGCTTGATCTCCATTTCGGAGCCATTATAGTTAATCGTCGGGTCCTCTAAATCATGGGACTTGAACTGGATCACCGCAGGGTACTCGCCCGCCTCATAGGCGCGATTCAGCTCAAAGGTCTCGATCCCCTTTCCCGGGGGAACCAGTTTGCTCTCGTACAGGACCTCGCCGGTGGTCTTGTCCACCACGTTGAACTGGAAGAAGCAGGGGTTATCCTCAGGGTTGAACAGCATGCTGTTGACCGTCTTGCTGCCGGCCTTGAGGGTCAGGGTGCTGAAGCCCGGGATCAGGATCTGGGTCTGGTCCATATCCGCCGGCCGTTTCAGCTCGCCTTCGTAATCGGTGATACTGGAGTCGATCTCGTATTTGCCGCCGGGCAAAGGCTCCGGCTGATTCTGCTTCATATAGAACATGCCCGCAAGCAGTGCGCCGATCAGCGCAGTCACGAACACGATGGGCAAAATGATCGCCTTGCGGCTCTTCTGGTAAAAGCCGATGTAGTTGTCACCGCCGCAGGGGATGAACCCCACGCATTTATTGGACTTGGTGGAATGCACGCCCACCGGATTCACCGGAAGCTGAAGGTCATCCCCCACCGTGATGGTCTTGATCTGTTTCTTTGCGATATCTCCGCCCAGCAGCACCTCGCCCACGATGGTGTATTCACCGCCCGGGTGCTTCTCCAGAAGCTGATCCAAGGAGATATAGGTGCCGGCGATCTCATCGCCGTTGTCGGAGAAGTACCACTCCTGACGGGACTTGTCCCCGATGTAATATCTGCGATCTTTTGCAGCCACTTCTCTCACGCCCCCGTCTTTTCCGTCTTTTTCGTTTTAAACAGCAGCAACAGCAGCGCAAGCGCCGCTCCGCCGCCCAGTGCAGCATAAAGCATCACGTTGGCATCGTCACCCGTTGCAGGTCCGCCGCCGGGGTTTTTGTCGGTGCTGATGTTGCTGAACACCACCTTGACCGTCTGGTCCTTTTCCGCACCCTGAACCACCAGCTTGCTGTCGCTGACCTCAGAGGTGACATCCTCACCATTGACGTGGACCGTCAGAAGCTTGTTGCCCTGATCTGCCACCAGATCAAAGGTCATCTCCTCATCCATCTTCAGCATGAAACGCTCGGTGCCGGAGGTGACGGTGGTATCGCCGTGCTTGACAGCGCCCCGACCCTCTACCGTGACGTCCACGGGGAAGGAGGCGGACTCCTCGATCTCGTAGATCACCGGCACGTTGCCGGAGAAATCTGCGTGAACGTTCGTAAAAGCGCCGCTTGCTGCGATGACGGCCACAGCTGTAATGGCAGATGCCCATTTAAGTGCCTTTTGAATGAACATGTGCAATACTCCTTTACTTTGTTTATCTGTATTCGGCAAGCACAAACGCTTAAATAACATGTGTCATTAAGGCGTGTTAATGTGTCCCTTTCCTGGCTAGGATAGCATTCGCAATTCTGTCTGTCAACCAATTTTTCATATAATTTCTTAAGTTCTTAATAATTTTACATAAATCACAGATTCCGTGGCTCTTTTTTAGACACTTTGATGAATATTAGGGTATTTCGTCGGCGCATGTGAATAATTCTGCGTTTTTATATTTATATTCTATTAATTTTTCCTTTAATAAGTTTTTAATATCATTATATTTGCGTTATATTTTATAACTTTTCGGATAAGATTTTTTTGCGTAAATAAAAATTTATAGACATTTTAGCAGATATAAAGTATAATTTTACAGTGAAATCATATGGTTTCTATCACTCGTTTGTACCCACACCGAAGCCGGTACTGACTCAGGAGGAAAAAATGCAGTTAAACATCACCACAGATTATGCTGTGCGTATCGTCGTGTACACGTCAAGGGTTCGTAAGCTGGTCACATCAAAGGAGCTTTCCGATGCACTGGCCATCCCCCAGAGCCTCGTCTACAAAATTTGCAGAAAGTTAAGCACTCACGGCATTATCAAAAGCACTGCCGGTGTTCAGGGCGGCTTCACGCTGGAGCGCGATCCGGAGGACATCACTTTATTCGAGGTGTTTGAACTGTTTGAGCCGAAGATCAAGCTGAACCGTTGTCTTGAAGAGGATAGCTTCTGCAACCGCTCTGCCACCCACGGCTGTCCTATCCGCAAGGTTTACAGCCGTTTGCAGAACAAATTCGAGGCCGAGCTGAAGAGCATCACCATGAAAGACTTCCTTGACCAATAACACACAGCAGCAAAAAAAGGCAAGCCCCCGTGGGGGCTTGCCTTTTTTTGCCGTTAAAGCGGCAGACTATTTGACACAGTGAAACTGGTCCTTCCGGGCCTGACGGAAGCGAAGCTCCGTCCAAAGCTCCAGCATCAGCGGCAGGAGGCACAGCACCGCATATCCCAGATAGAACACATAAGACATGGGGGTGACGGGGCTGAAGATGATCCTCGGGTCATAGACGATATTGGTCTGGTGCAGCAGCACCCCCATCAGCGTCACCGTCATCGCCGCAAACAATAAGATGACGTAGGCACGGTCCCGATTGTCGAACCGATAGATGGAGAAGGCTCTGCGCCCCCGCAGGCTGCTGCCTCGGCTGCGCATGGAGTCTGACACTGTGGTGAACGAATCGATGGTCCACGTGACCAGAACAGAGAAAATGCAGATGCAGTGGTGCAGCCGCCGCAGCGGCCCTCCCTGATTGGCTCCCCTGCCGATGGCCTGCTGGGCCCGATTGATCTTCCGGGCCTCTGCCTTGATCCGTGGGACCATCCGAAGCAGGATCGCAAAGAACAGCGACAGCGTGGGGCTGACACGGCCGAACAGGTACACCGCCTTGTCGGTGGAAAACACCGAATACACACAGGAAAACCAGATCACGATCCCCCCGAGGACGAAGCCAAGCACGAGGCCGTAGACCATAGACTCCAGAGTCAGCTGATTCCCCACGAAATTCTCGGCAAGGTTGGTCAAACCGAAGTGGTGGTAGCTGCTGTAATACAGGGCAAACAGCACGATGCACGGCAGCAGGCACAGGTCAAAGATCAGCGCCCTTCTGCCATTGCGCTTGACGCTGTAAGCAAAGGCGCACAAAAAGGAGATGGCAACATAGACCGGATGCTGAAAAGCAGCGGTGCCGGCAATGACCGCCGTGAAAAAGATCAGGTTCACCGCCGGATGGCAGGCTTCAAATCCCATGCAGCTCCTCCGTCATGCCGTATTTCTGCTTGATGCGGTCCAGCTTGTCAAGAAGCGGATTGCCAAACAGCAGCAGGGTCAGGAAGGTGGAACAGGCCTGACCGAAGTTTACATAAAATCCAGAGATGTACATGGGCAGCACCGTGGACCATTTGATATAGGGCGCCGCCAAAAATACGGAGCTTGTGTCAAGGAGCGGACCCACAAAAAACAGCACGCCCAGAAATCCGAAGATGGCCATGGTCAGGGGTTTTCTGGACAGCAGCTTCTTCTGATAGAAAAATCCCGCCAAAAGCCCCGCCGCCCCGTATGCCATCATCTGCCACGGGGTGTAAGGTCCCTGACCGTAGAAGAAATTGCTGCTCAGGGCGCTGACCGCCCCCACCAAAAAGCCCGATTCCGGACCGAAGGCTATGCCGGAGATCATGATGATGGCAAAGATCGCCTTGAAATTGGGGATCGGGATGGCCACACGGGCCGCCACCGCCAGAGCGCACAGCACCGCGATCACCACAAGCTCCCGAGCCTGAGGTCTGCGGCCCTCAAAGGCCAGCAGGAACGGCACCAGCATCTCAATGACGATCAGGGTGCTTGTGACATAATACGAACGTCCGGACAGCCGGGTGCCAAGCACCAGTGTCAGGGGGATCACCACCAGAAAGACCACAAGCATGGCAATATTCGACTTTTTCATATCAGCCCTCCTTGTTCTGCCGGTACAGCCCGATCACGTCCTCGGCTGTGACGGCGTTGGAAAAGACGCTGCGGCTCATGCGGTTGGCCGCCGTAGTATAGAAGCTGTTGGAGCCGAAGAATCTGCGGGGAGTGTCCACCGTCAGGATCTGCCCGTCAAAGAACATGCAGACCCGATCGGCATACTTGGCGCAGAACTCCACGTCGTGGGAGACCATGACAATGGTGATTCCCTCGGACTTGAGCCTGCACAGGATGCGGGCAAAGGTCTCCTTGAAGAAGCTGTCGATGCCCTTGGTAGGCTCGTCCAGAAGCAGCAGCTTCGGCTCGGTCAGCAGCACCTTTGCAAGGGCCGCACGCTGCTGCTCGCCGCCGGACAGATCATAGGGGTGGGAATCCAGAAGCTCGGCAATCTGGCAGACCTCTGCCACCTGCCGGAGCTTCTCTGCATCCCGGCTCATTTCCTCCAGATCCTCCCGCACCGTCTTTTTCACGAACAGGCTTTTGGGGTCCTGAGGCAGCATGGACAGGCAGTGGGTGAACAGGTCTGCGGACTTGTATTTCTCCACGGGCCTGCCGAACACCTTCACCTTGCCCCGATAGGGCTTGCAGATGCCGCTGATGGCCTTGAGGGTGGTGGACTTTCCGGAGCCGTTCCCGCCCACGATGGCAAAGAGGCTCCCCGCCGGCACCTCTGCGCTGACTCCCCGCAGGATATCGGGGCTGTCCTTTTCATAGCGGAACCAAAGCTCCTTCATGGTCAGGGCCGGATCACGGACCTCCTCCGGCTCAGGCTCCGCCGGCAGGCTTGCCGCCTTGGGCGGCTGCCGGAAGGACTCTGCCAGCCAGTTTCTGCCCTCCCGCACCGTCAGGGGGCACTGCCCCTGTCCGTCCGCCCCGTAAAACACCCGCACAGGGGTGGGCATTGCGGCAAACATCTCGCTTTTCTGCTGATGCAGCAGCTTTCCGATATTCCTCGGCGTGTCATCGGCAATGACGCGCCCATGCTCCATGACCACCGCCCGGTCTGCCGCCGGGAAGATATCCTCCAGACGATGCTCGGTGATGATCACGGTGGTGCCAAGCTCCAGATTGATCTTGCGGACGGTGTTGAGAAAATCCGATGCCGCAATGGGGTCGAGCTGACTGGTGGGCTCGTCAAGGATCAGCACCTCCGGCTGCATGGCCATGATGGATGCCAGATTCAGCAGCTGCTTCTGACCGCCGGACAGATTCGCCACATCCCGATGGAACCAGTCCTGAATCCCAAAATAGCAGGCCATCTCCGCCACCCTTGCCCGCATGGTCTTTTGATCGCAGCCCAGACTCTCAAGACCGAACGCCAGCTCGTGCCAGACCTTGTCGGTGACGATCTGGTCGTCGGGGTTCTGCATCACATAGCCGATCTTGGAGGCCTGATCCCGCTGACTCACCTGCTCCAGCGGCAGCCCGTTGAACAGGATCTGCCCCGTGCGCTTTCCGTGGGGGGCAAGCACCGCCTTCAGCTGACGCAGGAGGGTGGTCTTTCCGCTGCCGCTTTTTCCGCACAGGACCACATATTCGCCCCGACCGATGGTCAGGTCCACCTGCTCCAGACTGGGGCGGCCCTTGGATGTGGGATAGGAAAACGTCAAATTCTTTATCTCAAAATGTGCCATGAAGCAATGGCCTCCTTGGTATGTTATCTGAGTGCGCCTTACACATGACCGCCCACGTCCGCACCCAGATCACAGGTGTAGCAGAAGGTGATATTCTCGCCGCCGGACAGGGTGTAGGCCGACACGCCGTAGTTGGGGAACCACCCGTTGACCTTATACATCCATCCGGACTGCGCGCCGCAGTCGAACTCATAGAGGTTGTTGATGCCCTCGATATAATTGCTGCCGTAGGTGGGGGAATAGCTGTATTCCAGCTGGATGCCATAGGTTGAGCAGGCCCGCTTGAGGACGTCAAACACGGTTTCCCCCTCGGTAAATTCCACCTCGGTATAGAGAATCCACCCGTCACTGGGGACATAGCCCACCTTCGCCGGGTCCAGATTTTCCATGTTGTTCAGGATGGTATCGCAGCGGATGCTGAGGGTCGCGGTCAGCTTCGGCTCCGTAGCCGGAGGCTCGGTGGCAGGGGGTTCGGTAGCCGGTGCCTCGGTTGCAGGAGGCTCGGTCTGCTCCGGCTTGCTGTCTGGCTTCTGATCGCTCGGCTTGCTCTCCTGAGGCTTGCTGTCAGGCTTTGACTGGGTGCCGGATTCGGCGGTGTCCGGTGCCTCGGTCTGCTCCGGCTCCGTGGCTGTCTCGGTCTGCCGGGTCTCGGCAGGCTCGGTCTGCTCCGGCTTCTGCATCTGGGTCCGGCGCTCCTGCACCAGTGCGTCCAGTGCCTCGTTGTCAAAGCAGCTGACACGCTGGGCATTGACCCGCCGCAGCCCGTCAATGGCAAAAGAATTGAGCATGTCGATATCCAGAATTTCCACGCTCTGCTCTCCCTTGACCCAGCTGAGCATCTGGCCCTGCTTTGCCTCCATGGCGGTGCCTGCATAGACACTCAGATTCTCCGAGCCCTGAAGCACACTCAGGCCCACGGCGGCATTTTCCACCTTCACCTCTTTTTCGGCAAAGCGCAGGGTGACAGGTCTTGCCGTGCCACCCTCAGGTGCATTGCTGAAGGCCATGATCTCACCTGCGGTCACATTGGCCGCAAAGCCGTCGATCTGGGGCACATCCACCGCAAGCTGGGCCTTTTCGCCCACCACAAGCCACGTGTTTTCGTCCAGACGGACGGTGGCGGTGGCACCCGGGTCACAGGAGAGCAGATCCCCCTGACGCAGGGGCGTGTCCGTTTCCGCGCGGAAGGCAACGCCGTCCCGCTGCAAATTGATGATGCCCTTGATGTCGGTCAGCACCGCCTGATCGGTGCTATGGTCAAACCATCCCTGAACATAGCCGGCAGTCAGAATACCCGCCGCAGCGATTAGCACAATGATGGTCACCATGATGATGTTGGAAAGCTGTTTTTTCTTCATCTTCATACCTCCGCTAACAGATTTTGTCGGTTTCATTAAATCAGGAAAACGAGGATCTGTCAATTACGCAAACTGTTTAAATATCCTCGGAAAAATACGGCAAAGAGCTGCTATGCCGTAACTTTTCCGGAGCTTATGAATTTGCTGCCCCGTCTGACTGTCACCGCCCCCGTCATGTCCCCATCCGTCTGCGCGCAAAAAAGCACCAGTATTCCTACTGGTGCGACCGTTTTTTCGCAATTCCATCCGAAGGGGTCCGGCCATCCGGCCGATCCATTGGCAAGGCTCGATCATCGTCGGTATTCTGGCTCATGTCTTGGGGAGCAACGGCTCCTACGCCTGCATTCCGCCTTCCCAGGTCTCCCCAGTGACCGGATCTCTCCATGAATACAGCCTCCGACATTTACAGCAACGGGTACAGCCCCGGACTTTAACCGGGTTTCCTTATCACCGCGCCTGATGGGGTCCATCAGTCATAACGGGTGACACGATGCAGCGTATATCGTTGTTGGTATCGGGCCGAGCCTCCGGCATGCACGGAAGGCCCTGCCACTCTATTCGATATTTTATTATGTAATATGTCAATTGTCAATGGCATTTCCGCCTTGTCCGGTAGGTTTCTCCATTTTGCGCCGCCGGTTTGCCCCTTTTGTGATATTGTCACAGTGAATCCCACGGTATGGGTGTATCATATCCACACAACCTCAAAGGAGATTCACTATGAAATATTTATTATTCCTGCTTTGTGTGGGCGCACTTTTGACCGGCTGTGCCGCAAAAAGCCAGCCCGGGACCTACCGCAGGGTCGATCAGGATACCGCCATGGATCTGATGGAGTCAGAGCAGGACTACATCATTTTGGATGTACGCACCTATGACGAATATGACGAGGGTCACATCCCCGGCGCCATCTGCATCCCCAACCAGATCATCGACGAGGAGCCTCTGCCCGAGCTTGAGGACATGGACCAGCTGATTTTGGTCTACTGCCGCAGCGGCAGACGCAGCAAGGATGCCGCGGAAAAGCTTGCCTCCATCGGCTACACCAACGTGGTGGAGTTTGGGGGCATCCTGAGCTGGAACGGCGAGATCGAATCGTGATAAAATCACAGAAACTGCACACAACAAGTGATATACTCAATACAAAGATACACAAGGAGGACAACATCATGTCTGCAATCGCAATCACAAAGGATAATTTTGAGCAAGAGGTTTTAAAGAGCAGCAAGCCCGTCATTCTGGACTTCTGGGCGCCTTGGTGCGGCCCCTGCCGTATGCTTGGCCCGGTTCTGGACCAGATCGCCGAAGAGCGCACCGACATCAAGGTGGCAAAGGTCAACGTGGATGAGCAGATGGAGCTGGCTACTCAGTTCAGCATCGTGAACATCCCCACCATCATCATCTTCAAGGACGGTCAGCCCACCAACAAGGCTCTGGGCGCTCAATCCAAGGCACAGATCCTTTCCATGCTGTAAGCTTATGTAAAAGCCCATCACCGATCCGGTGATGGGCTTTAAACTTGCCGGAAATCCCTCTCAGGACTGGCTTACTCCATATTTTGCAGACGCTTCAGGTCCGTCAGCGTCACCGCGCCCCGGGTCAGCTTGACCATCCCCTCGCTTTGGAAATACCGCAGCATTCGGGTGACCACCTCACGGGCGGTGCCGAGATGGTTGGCGATGCGCTCATGGGTGATCTTCAGCACCGTTGTCCCCTCAAGCTGGCTCTCCTGCACCAGAAAATCCGCCAGACGCTGGTCAAAGCGCTTCCACATGACCTGCTCCATCAGCCACATGACCTCAGAGAACCGGCTGCTCATCAGCTCGTTGGCGTAATTGGAAAACACCACCGATTCCTCCATCAGCTTTCCGAATACCTGAGGCGGGATGACAAAGGCCTGAGCGTCCTTTTCTGCCTCGATGATGACCTCAAACTCGATATTGCGCATCACGCAGGAGGCGCTGAACAGGCAGATATCGTGGTCAAACAGCCGATAGAGGGTGATCTCTCTGCCCTCGTCCGACAAAATATACGAACGCAGCTGACCGCTGCACACCACAAGCACGCCCATGCAGTCCAGTGAGCCGTTGTGGACGATCGTGCCGGCCGGAAAGCTCATCTGAACCACCGCATCCGACAACGCCCGCTGCTGCTCCTGCGTCAATTTGTTCCATATGGGAAAATAATTTGAAAATTCCATGGTCATTCCCTCCAAGGGGTAGTATATCGAATTTTCCCACCTGCGTCAACAGGGAGATTTGCGCCTTTTCCTGCATGGGATACCTGCAAATATCCCCCGTTTCGTCAACTTCATACATTTTTCATATCTATACGCTTTTTTTCTTCACATATTTCAGGTAGGATGAAAGCACAACATAATTTTTCATTTTCCTCTTCTCTTTTTTTGTGAAAGTCCACAGCTCTGCTGTGGATTTTTCATTTTCCCCGAAAAAACTGCCCAAAGCACCGAAAGGGTTTTGAGCAGACGTAAAAGCTCCCGAACCTGTGTTTCGGGAGCTTTTTAAGATTATTTCACTTCTTTTTTGATCCGCTCGTCCAGACGGGTCACCGCCCGGGTCATGGATTGGTACACATCATCGGTGACTCTGCCGATATGGCTGTTGTCATATCGGGCGATGGCCTCCTTCAGCCGCACCACCCGATGTCCCCCCTCCTGACTGTCCTCAGGCTTCAGGGTGTAGATGGGGGTGTAGTCAAAGCCCGTGACCTTGGTCACTCCGGTGGTGTTGTCCCGGGTCACCTCGATATCCAGCACCATGGAGTAAGCGGTGCCGGCCTGAGCGGCATTTCCAAAGAAATCCCCCAGAGAGTAGGCCACAAGGGTACCGGCCTCCTGATCGTAGGCCACCGACTGCACCACATGGGGATGGGTGCCGAGGATGATATCCACGCCGCCCTCGATCATCAGATTGCGAATCTTTTTCTGGCTTGCGCTGATATCCTCGTTGTTCTCGCTGCCCCAGTGGACCATGGCGATGGTCAGGTCAGGCTTTTCCTTTGCCACGTTTTCCAGAACCCGATTGATGCTTTCGCTGTCCACCTTCTGGTAGTCCGTGGTATAATCCCGATACAGCACGTTGACGCAGTCCTCACTACCCTCGGGCAGACCCAGATTGTCCATCCCCTTGGTAAAGCCCACCAGTGCGATCTTGATGCCGTTGACGTTCATAATGGAATATCCGCCGGTTTTCTTGAAGATCGTCCGGTCGGCAAAGGTCCCCACCGGCAATATGCCTGCCTGATAGAATCCGTCC
Source organism: Clostridiales bacterium (assembly GCA_019418025.1). Classification (GTDB taxonomy): domain Bacteria; phylum Bacillota; class Clostridia; order Oscillospirales; family Oscillospiraceae; genus Faecousia. Next base: position 128,310 of record DYCR01000003.1, read on the forward strand.
ACCGTGGACTGCAATCCCAGAAGCCCCGCCCGAATGGAGGCAGAGTTTGCCGTCTGCACCACATCCACTCCGATTTTTTCCAGCTGCTCCGCCAGGACCTGAGGGGCCGAGCTGCGCTCCCCGCCGAAGGGCTCTCCGGCAAGGGTCCCCTCAAAGTTCATCAGGGTCAGATCCGCCTCCGTCAGGACGGGGGCAACGTCCATAAATGCCGAGGTAAAATCGTACTGGCTGCCGTCGTAGGCATTCTTCAGCACCTCGTCGGTGATGTTCAGATCTCCGGCGGCGGCAATGTGGATCACGGTCGTCGGCTCCTGTCCGGTGGACTTTGGAGCCTCCGGCTGAGTGGCCGGGTCCTCCGCGCCCTCTTGGGTCAGGGCGGTCTGCTGAGGGGTGTTGGGGTCCTGTCTGTTTGCATTGGGCCCCACCCAGTAGATCAGCCCCGCCACCAGTGCCACAACCACTGCCACCCCTGCAAGCCGGAGCATCATCTCCCGCCGGGCCTTTTTTTGCTTTTTTCTCTGATCTGCCTGTGCCTTCCGCGCTTCACGGCGGCGGCGCAGCTGATCGTCTCTGTTATCTCTGTTATCATGTTCTGAGGCCATATCGTCCCTCCATGGAAAAGTCTGTGAATGTTTCTGAATTATTTTATTTTACACCAAAAACCCAAATGTTACAAGTGGAAAAATCAAAGGGTTGGCGAAACGCTCCCGTTGTGATATAATATTACAAAAATGATCAATCTTCGGAGGCGCTCCCATGGGCAATTACCATCGCAAATCCAATCGATCCCCCAGTGCCGGCCGTGTGCTGCTCGTCCCCGTGCTTGGGACCATCCTGCTGATCCTTGCCATCATCGTCGGACTGATGAGCCGGGGCCGGACGGTGCCGGAGGTGCCGACTGAGCCCACGCTTGCCCCCAACCCCTATACTCCGGCGGATTTTATCCGTCAGGGGGACTATCTGACCCTTGCCAACGGAACGGCCCGTCTGGGTGTTGACGTTTCCGAGCACCAAAAGGAAATCGACTGGGCTCAGGTCGCCGATGCGGGCATGGAGTTTGCCTTTGTCCGTCTGGGCTACCGCGGCTATACCCAAGGGGGCATGTTCACCGATGCCTATGCCGCCCAAAACATCGCCGGAGCCAGAGAGGCCGGACTGAAGGTGGGGGCGTATTTCTATTCTCAGGCCGTCTCCGTTGCCGAGGCTCAGGAGGAGGCCGCATTCTGCATCGATTTTCTCAAGGATCACTCCATCGACCTTCCCGTGGTCTTTGACTGGGAATATGTCAGCGGCGAGGCACGCACGGCCGGTGTGGACAAGCAGACCCTGACCGAGGCGGCAAAAGCCTTCTGCGAAGCCATGGAAGCCGCCGGATATCAGGCGATGATCTACTTCAATCCCCACATCGCCTCGGATTATCTGGATCTGTTTGCCCTTGACGAATACGGGTTCTGGCTGTCGCTGTACACAGAGACTATGACCTACCCCAACAAGGTGTCCTTCTGGCAGTATACCGAGCGGGGCAGTGTCCCCGGCATCACGGGAAATGCCGACATCAACATTTGGTTCCCCGACTGAGCCTGAAAAACGCACCGTTTCCCTGCCGAGTCTCCGGCAGAAACCGTTTATCCCCGAGAAAGGAGGGTCCCCCATGGACCGGAACGATTATATCGCCGTATTTGATTCCGGCGTCGGCGGCGTCAGCGTCCTTCGGGAGCTGCGTCATCTGATGCCCGGTGAAAATTTTTATTACTACGGGGACTCTGCCAATGCCCCCTATGGTCTGAAAACCACCGAGCAGGTCTGTCACCTGACCCTGATGGCTGCACAGAAGCTCTTTTCAAAGGGCGCAAAATGTCTGGTCGTGGCCTGCAATACCGCAACTGCGGCGGCCATTGAGACCTTGCGTGGCACCTATCCTGACCGCATCATCGTGGGGATCGAGCCTGCCTTGAAGCTGGCCGCCGACCGCCACCCCCACGGCACCATCGGCATCATGGCCACCGATGTGACCCTCCGTGAAAAAAAACTTTCCAAACTTCTTGCCCGGTATTCTCAGGATTGCAGGGTCATCCGCCTGCCCTCCCCCGGTGTGGTGGAGCTTGTGGAGGCAGGAAGATCCCACTCTGACGAGGCCGTCCGGCTGATGCAGGACGAGCTTGGCCCCTATGCCAAAAGCTTAGACGCTCTGGTATTGGGCTGCACCCATTATCCGTTCATGAAAAAGGCCATCCGCGCCGTGGTCGGTGACTCGGTGGAGCTGCTTGACGGCGGCGAAGGCACCGCTCGGGAGACCATGCGCCGTCTAAAGGAGGCCGATCTGCTCAATCCGCAGCCCTGCGGCAGACTGGTCGTTGAAAACAGCTCCGGACTTTCCGAGAAAATTCAACTGACTCATGCCCTTTTGAACGCAAAATAGCACTCTGATCGATCCGAATGGATGTATCAGAGTGCTTTTTCATATGGTCCTCCCCCGAGCATACCTCGCCCGATCCTGTCTCAGCCCTCGGGAAATGTCTCCCTCAGCAGCTCACGGGCCTGCTCCCACTTGGCATACGGCACATAAAGCTTCAACCGCTCCGTCTTGCCGGCCTTCATCGCCATCACGGCGCCGCAGGTAGGCACAGCTGTACAGGGGATCTTCTGGTCCTGCAAAATCTCCAGAAACATTTTTGCCCACATTTCATCCCGTTCTGTAACAAAGCAATAGTCCTCAGGCTTCACATCGGGAAGCGCTCCCCTGCCGCAGCCGGGGCAGAACTCCCCCGATACCGCCGCATGGCACCTGTCACAGTAATGCAAAACCGATCCCTCCTATCCATATAAATTCCTTCTAAGTCTATGATATTCCAGTCAACCTGATTTGTAAACGGATAAGATACACAAATTCCCGTGCATAAATTTGTGATGACCTCCCATAAAATGCTGGATTTCCCCATTTTTTCAGAATGTCAAAAGGAGCCCGCTCCACCGAGCAGGCTCCCTGATATACATGTACGGTCTTGCTCTGCCATGGTCCACGGATGCCCGATGAAACTCCCATCTTTATATCCAAGGCAGAGCGGCCTTCTTTATTTCTTATATTTCAACAGCAGGATCATACCCCATGCAGACAGCAAGATGCCGCCTGTACGGATGGAAGGGATCAGCTGTTGATATCTGATTTCCTGATAATTGTCCTCAAACAGATTGATCAGTGCATAGCAAGCATCAGGGACATATACCGCCCCAATCGTCAGCACAAGGCCAAGAATAAACAGCAGAATAATTTTAATTTTCGTCTTTTTTTCCATCCGAATACCTCCTACCATTCTGTCATGACAATTATATGCGTCAAATCTGCACCGGAATCCCCTCCCTTGAATCGGGATGCTTCCATTCTTCTGACCAAGCACCCCATCAGTTTGGATCATTTGGTTATCCTGATTGTAGCATACCACCATATGCATCACAACATGCTTTTGCTATTTCATAAATTTTCGTACAACCTATCCATCTTTATTCCGGCATGCACCTGAATGGACTGCCGTTTTTTGTACATTTCTTCCTGTAACACAGCATCCGTGCAGAGATGATGCCATATTTCAGGCTCAAAATCCGTGTAGAGTCGATACCATATTTCAGGCTCAAACGCTGCCACTGTGACCCCGCACCAGCCAAGAAGCCCGCTCCCCTTGATTTGTGCAGGAGGAGCGTCTTTTTCCTTCCAGATTCTTCGTACCTCTTCTTGCTTTTTACCTTCGTCGCTTCCGGTTTTTTTCTTCCCGCCTTATTTACACAAAAATCTATACTTGCAGAAAAGTCAATCGTTCTACAGACAAGTACTAGAAATTGTTATAAAAAGTTCCGAAAGAAACCCCCAAAACATACGTTACACAAAAAATCTGCCCGGAGGCGGTCAGATGCTTCCGGGCAGCGCAAAAAAAGAGCCTA
>DYCR01000030.1 GCA_019418025.1 Clostridiales bacterium
CCTCCATAGAGATAATTATATTTATAATACCATAATATGATGGCTATTACAAGAGTTGCAGGGGAGCGGCTTAAAAGGCGGGGGTGCCTCGGTGGGTGTTTGTTTGCATGGATAATGGTATGCAGTCCCGCCGGATTTGTTGCAGTTCATTGGCGTAATCCGGCTTTTTGTATGAAAATGGGAACAAATTGTGAATTTTATGATGGGATAGATATAATACTACTTGTATATCCATGTGAAATATGCTATTATGTGTGCGACGACGCAGTATCCTAGTCGGAACGGCTGGCTCCCAGATAGGGCCTAAAAATCCTATGAAGGGCATATCGATGAAGTCCCTTGTGTCTGCTTTTTACGCCCAGTTTAGGGTGGATGCTGGGGGTTAAGGATTCAGGGCGCACTCCAACGGCATGGAGTATCCGACCCGGTTTCCGTGGAGACCATTTATTGTGCGACGACGTTTGACATCTCTGATCGTTTCAGGGGGCCGTTCGCGTACGAGCTTGGTATGAACCTGCAATGCGGTGCACAGAATCGTGTGCTGTGTGCAGCGTAGCCTGCCTTGAGTGAACATGCCGGGGAAAGGGGATCTGGCGGATGGTGGTTATGGCCATAATCACTTCCGATATTGCCCCTGGAAACCATGTTTGCAAAAGAGGCTAAGAGTCAGAGGGTTCTGCTGTGGAAATCACCTAGGCTGTCTTTGCCGGGCAGACGAGGGGTTGCAGTACGGTCTAAGTGGCAATCGGGTACTCAATTAATATGGCAACATTTGAGCTGTGAGATCAAAGGGAAACCGCCTGCACGGTAACGGCAGGCTCTCATTGGGGAAAGCCCACCCGACCTAAGCCGTAAGATTTATCTCGTCTGCTGTCGTCACATTATTATAAAAAGAGGTATTCCTTCGTGTCAAAAACGGATTCCAGCTCCGCAAGGAAAGAGCAGAAGCGCAAAACCCGAAACTGGGTTCTGACGGTGTTCTGTGTCACAGTGGTCGTATCCGGCCTGATTTCTCTGGCTTCGGATGAGCTGATGAAACGGAGCAACATGGCGGTGGCATTTGTCATCCTGCTGGTTATCGTGTTTATCGGTATTATTTTTGATGTGATCGGCATGGCTGTTGCGTCGGCGGACGAAAAACCGTTTCACTCCATGGCGGCAAGAAAAGTGCCCGGAGCGCAGGAGTCCATCATGCTGCTGAGAAATGCAGAGCGGGTCAGCTCGATCTGCAATGACGTTGTGGGTGACATCTGCGGCGTTGTATCCGGCTCTGCGTCAGCCACGATCGCTGCACAGATTTTGTCAAACTTTGAATTTGGCTGGCCTGATATTGTTTCTCTGGTTATGTCCTCGTGCGTTGCAGCTCTGACGGTGGGCGGAAAGGCGATCGGCAAAGGCTTTGCTGTGAACTCCTGCACGGCGATCGTGCATCGTTCCGGTCAAGTGATTTATGCCTTCAGGCATATGGTTCCCCGCACCTCGGGAAAGAAAAAGAAAAAAGAATGAAGGTTGTGAAACCGTGTATATATTACCTATGATCCAAAATCACGAAGATCTCGTGAAGCTGAATGACCCCCAGCGTCAGCAGCTATGTTCTGAGATTCGTGAATTTATTATTTCTCATGTTGCAAAAACAGGCGGCCACCTTGCGTCTAATCTGGGTGTGGTGGAGTTGAGTGTTGCACTGGAAACCATCTACAATACTGCAAACGACCGTCTGGTTTTTGACGTTGGTCATCAGTCTTATGTCCACAAGCTGCTGACCGGTCGCCAGGCGGATTTTGACCGTCTGAGAATGTTCGGCGGAATGTCCGGATATCCGAAGCCTCAGGAAAGTCAGACAGACTCCTTTGTGGCCGGTCATGCATCCAGCTCCATCTCTATCGCGTTGGGTATGGCCCGGGCAAGGAAGCTGACGGGTCAGGACTATCATGTGGTCACCCTGATCGGAGACGGAGCCGCCACCGGCGGTATGGTCTATGAGGGACTGAACGATGTAGGTGTCAGTGGTGAGCCTATGGTCATCATTCTCAACGACAACGAAATGTCCATCGACCCCAATGTGGGCGGCATGGCGATGCATCTGTCAAAGGTTAGGACAAAGGAAGGCTACTCCAACTTTAAAAAGTTTTACCGGCAGACCACGGCCCGTATCCCCGGCGGCGATACGATCTATAAAATCACCCATCGTGTAAAAGAAAAGCTGAAGCGTAAGCTGCTCCGGGGTACGATGTTCGAGCATATGGGACTTGATTATCTTGGACCGGTGGATGGCCACAACCTTCCGGAGCTGATGCAGGTCCTGCGCACGGCAAAAGGTATGGACCGCCCTGTTTTGGTGCATGTTATGACACAAAAGGGGCATGGATATGTTCCGGCAGAAAACAATCCTGCAAAATACCACGGTGTCGGTAAATTCGATCCTGCCAATGGGCATGGTCTGGGTGCCAAAAAGGAGACGTTCTCCGATGTGTTCGGTCAGACTATGATCGAGCTGGCAAAGCAGGACCCTCGTGTCTGTGCCATTACTGCAGCTATGCCCGGCGGAACGGGACTGCTGGAGTACCAGAAGGAGCTGCCGGACCGCCTGTTTGATGTGGGAATCGCCGAGGAGCATGCGGTTTCCATGGCCGGAGGTCTGGCAAAGCAAGGTGCGGTTCCCGTGGTCGCGATCTACTCTACGTTTTTTCAGCGTGCCTACGATCAGATGATTCAGGATATTGCCCTGCTGGGGCTTCACGTTGTTTTGAGCATCGACCGGGCAGGTATGGTCGGCGAGGATGGCTCTACCCATCACGGAGTATTTGATGTTGGCTTTATCGGCAACATTCCCGGTATGATGATGCTATGTCCTGCCAGCCATCAGGAGCTGCGGGACATGCTTCGATGGGCTGTATTGGAATATCACGGGCCCGTTGCCGTGCGTTATCCTCGTGGTTCAGAGGGGGCGTATCAGGATCATGCCTTTGTCGGTGTGCCCGGAGAATTCTGCTGCCACCGAAAGGGCAAGGATATCACCATCGTTACCTACGGCACGGTGGTCAATAAGGTTTTGGAGGCGGCGCAGCTGTTGGAGCAGTCTGGGATCGATGTTACGGTCCTGCGGCTTTTCTCTGCGACCCATATCCCTTATGAGGAATTGACAAAGCGAATTACCGGGAAAAATCTGGTCATCGTGGAAGAAGCATGCTCAGGCTCCGGCATTAAGGAGGCCTTTGCATGGGCGATGAAGGATCATGCGCCTGACTGCGCGATCCACGCCATGGACCTTGGCAGGGATTTTATTCCCCATGGGGATTTGCCGTCCCTGTTCCATATGGTTGGTCTGGATGCAGAGGGGATCGCCGGTTATGTTCAGGAGGTGCTTTCCAATGAAAAATAAAAAACGTCTGGATGTTCTGCTGACTGAACAGGGATATGCCGATACCAGATCAAAAGCGCAGGCAATCATCATGGCGGGCCTTGTCTATGTGGATGGACAAAAGGCGGATAAGCCCGGGACCTCCTTTGAGGATACGGTATCCATTGAGGTGCGGGGCCATTCATGTCCCTATGTCAGCAGAGGCGGTCTGAAGCTTGAAAAAGCGCTGCGTGATTTCGGCGTCGATCCAACCGGATATGTATGCTCAGACTCGGGTGCTTCCACCGGAGGATTCACCGACTGTCTGCTTCAGCAGGGGGCAAAGAAGGTGTTTGCCATTGATGTCGGCTACGGACAGCTGGACTGGAAAATCCGCTCTGATGAACGTGTTGTTGTAATGGAGCGGACGAATATCCGGTATGTGACTCCGGAGGATCTGGGGCAGCCACTGGATCTTTCTGTTGTGGATGTCAGCTTCATTTCTCTGAAGATCGTTTTGCCTGCTATCAAGCAGCTGCTCAAGCCGGAGGCAGGTCAGGTGCTGTGCCTGATCAAGCCGCAGTTTGAAGCAGGGAAGGAAAAAGTCGGCAAAAAGGGTGTCGTGCGTGACCCGCAGATACATAAAGAGGTCTTGGATGAATTTGTGTCACTGGCAGGGGAATTGGATTTTCGCATACTGGGATTGACCTTCTCGCCTGTAAAGGGTCCGGAGGGAAATATAGAATTTTTGGGGCATCTGACACTGGCGGATGTGCCCGGCATTGAGCCTGATACGACGGATGTAGTGGCTCAGGCCCATGCTACATTGAAAGGATAAGTCTATGAAACGAGTGATCCTGACGCCCAATCCCTATCGGGACAGCGGGTTTCAAACAGTTCGTGCTGCTCAGAAAATTCTTCAGCAAGCAGGGGTCGAGACGCGGATTTGCCTGCCTTTTGATGTGGATAAATCATTTAATCTGCCAAAGGATATTCGTTTCAGTCGATTGGAGCGGGAAATCAACCGTGCAGATATGGTGATATGCTTTGGCGGCGATGGGACGATCCTGCATATGGCAAAAACAGCGACCCGGCATAGGCTGCCTATTCTTGGGGTCAATATCGGGACCATGGGTTTTATTGCCGAGCTGGAAAGCAGTGAGCTTCAGGATCTGGCAAAGATCGCCACAGGAGAATATACTTTGGATTCCAGACTGATGCTGGACGTGACGATCCATCGGGGGTCGGATGTGATATTCCATGATATGGCACTCAATGATATCACCATCACCAAAGGGGCGGTAACCCGGATCGTGCATTTGAATGTACAGTGTGACGGTGTTCAGGCCATCGAGTTCGGCGGTGACGGCGTGATCGTGGCTACACCTACCGGCTCGACAGCTTACAGCCTTTCTGCCGGTGGGCCTATTGTGGAACCGGATGCCAGAAACATTCTGATCACGCCGATCTGTGCCCATAATATTGTCAGTAAATGCATCGTTGCATCGGATAAGCGCAGAATCAGTGTGCAGCTGGCTTCCAGTGCCCGCAGAAATGCGTATCTGTCCGTGGACGGCGGACGGTCTTTTAAAATGAATATGGGGGACGTTGCAACGATTACTTGTTCCAAAATGGAAACAAAATTAGTCAGATTGAAAAACAGAAGTTTTTACGATATCATCAATAACAAATTCCGCAACCACTGAAACTTGTGAGGTGTTTTTCATGAAAAATCAGCGACAGGCAAAAATCTTAGAAATCATTTCCACAAAGGACATTGAGACCCAGGAGCAGCTGCTGCAGGAGTTGCAGGAAGCTGGTTTTTTCTCCACCCAGGCCACCATTTCGCGGGATATCAAGGAATTGCGCGTAGTCAAGGAGCTTACCAACTTCGGCACCTATCGTTACACGGTGTCGGCAAAGGATGGGGCCCACACCTTCTCAGCGCGGCTGAATACCATCTTTCGGGAGTGTATCACCAGCTATGACTATGCTCAGAATATCATCGTCATCAAGACGATGCCCGGTCTTGCGTCTGCGGCGGCATCAGCCATAGACGGCATGAATATGGGGGTCGTTGTGGGGACACTGGCCGGTGATGACACGGTCTTTGTGGTTATGCGGGATAATAATGCAGCTGCGACATTCTGCGGCGAAATCAAGAATCTTCTGTCTTGAGGAAGGAGGCTTCGGATGCTGAACCTGCTTCATATTGAAAATATTGCCGTTATCGAGTGCGCAGATATCACGTTCAATCAGGGCTTTAATGTCCTGACAGGTGAAACAGGTGCGGGTAAATCCATTGTCATTGACGCTATCTCAGCGATTTTGGGCGAGAGGGCATACCGTGACATGATCCGTACCGGTGCGGATAAGGCATCGGTCAGGGCGATCTTTCGGGATGTGCCGAAGCTGGACTGGTTTGCAGAGCAGGGCGTCGAATATGACTCAGAAACAGTCATCCAGAGAGAAATCTATCTCGATGGCAGGAACGTCTGTCGGGTAAACGGCTGTCTTGTCACGGTGTCAATCCTGCATAAGCTGGGGATACAGCTGATCAATATTCACGGTCAGCATGATTCTGCGGCACTGTTTGATGAAGAAAATCACCTGAATTTTTTGGATGCTTTTGCGGATAATCAGGAACTGCTTGCGTTCTATCAGCGGCAGTATAGGGTCGTTTCTGAACTTCGCAGGCAGATCGATAAGCTGTCTATGGACGAGGGCGAAAAGCTTCGCCGCATGGAAAGCCTGCGTTTTCAGATCGATGAGATCTCACGGGCGGAACTGGAAATCGGAGAGGACGAGGAACTGGAGAATCGCCGAAAGATCCTGCAAAATGCCGAGAAGCTTTCCGACGGGATCAACAGCGGTGTTGAGTGTCTGTATGGCGGCGATGACTCTGACGGAGCCGCTGCCCTGATGGCACAGGCAGAGCGAGCCATGTCTAAAATTGCCCGATACGACGATACCCTTGCAAGCCTTCACGAGAGGATCAAGGATCTGATGTATCAGGTGCAGGATGTAGCGGAAGAATTGCGGGATACAAGGGACACCTTTGCTTATTCGGCTGATGAATTGGAACAGATCGAAAGCCGCCTCGATGTGATCCATCGTCTGCGGCGAAAGTACGGTGCGACCTGTGCGGACATCTTGGGCTTTTTGGATCGTGCCAAGCAGGAGCTGGACCAAATCGAGTTTGCTGACGACTACATGGAGCGTCTGAAAAAGAAGCTGAAAAAAGCGGAAAAAGAGGCGGTGGATGCGGCCGAGGATCTGAGAAGATCCAGACAAGAGGCTGCCAAATATATGACCGGAAGGATCTTGGAGGAACTGTTCCAGCTTGATATGCCTAAGGTCCAGTTTGAGTGCGTTTTTACAGAAACGGAGCTTTCGGCAAACGGTGCCGATGCGGTTGCCTTTTATATGTCAGCCAATGCCGGCGAAGCGCTCAAGCCGATGAGTAAGGTTGCGTCCGGCGGCGAGTTGGCGAGAATCATGCTGGCTATGAAAAATGTTTTGGCAGAAAAGGACAGCGTTGCTACCCTGATTTTTGATGAGGTGGATACCGGTGTTTCCGGTCGGGCGGCGCAGAAGGTGGCAGAAAAATTGCTGAGTGTTGCTTCCAACAAGCAGGTCCTTTGTGTGACCCATCTGCCGCAGATCGCGGCTCTTGCCGACACCCATCTGCTGATTTCCAAAGCAGAACGCAACGGGAGGACCTATACCTCCGTAACGCCGTTGGATACAGACGGGCGAAAGGCTGAGCTTGCCAGAATCATCGGCGGAACCAATATTACAGAAACCACGCTGAAGAGTGCAGAGGAGATGCTGCGGTCTTAAAAGGACCGCCTGCGGAAGCAGGATCGAAAGAAATATCTCAAAAGCCCTTGACAAAGTCCTTCTGGTTTGGTAGGATACCGATATGTTTATAAGTCAACGCAGTGATGGGATGAAGTAAGCGTCCATTTTCTTTCAGAGAGTCTCCGGTTGGTGCAAGGGGATAAGAAAACACGCCGAAATACCTCCCTGAGCGGCTTCTCTGAAGTTACAGTAGGAGGAGACGGGTTCGCCCGATACAGCGGCAGGTGTTGTTAGACACCCTAAGGATGCAATTGTGAAATTGCATTAAACCAGAGGTGGTACCGCGTATTTTCACGCCCTCTGTCCATTTTGGACAGAGGGCGTTTATTTTTATTTACTCTTGGAGGAGATTCAAAATGAAATTGTATGACGAACTGGTTGCCCGCGGCCTCATTGCTCAGGTAACCAACGAAGAAGAAATCCGTGAGATGATCGACAACGGCAAAGCAACATTCTACATCGGATTCGATCCCACGGCGGACTCGCTGCATGTAGGTCACTTCATGGCCCTGTGTTTGATGAAGCGTTTGCAGATGGCCGGAAACAGACCCATTGCCCTGATCGGCGGTGGCACAGCCATGATCGGTGACCCTTCCGGCCGTACCGACATGCGCAGCATGATGACGCAGGAGACCATTCAGCACAACTGTGACTGCTTTAAAAAGCAGATGGAGCGCTTTATTGAGTTCGGCGAAGGCAAGGCCATGATGGTCAACAACGCAGACTGGCTGCTGAAGCTCAATTACATTGACTTCATCCGTGATGTCGGTGGCTGCTTCTCCGTGAACAACATGCTGCGTGCAGAGTGCTTCAAGCAGAGAATGGAAAAGGGTCTGAGCTTCTTGGAGTTCAACTACATGCCCATGCAGTCCTACGACTTCTACTACCTGTTCCAGCACTATGGCTGTAATATGCAGTTTGGCGGCAACGACCAGTGGAGCAACATGCTCGGCGGTACAGAGTTAATCCGCCGCAAGCTGGGCAAGGATGCTCATGCAATGACCATCACGCTGCTGCTGAACTCTGAGGGCAACAAGATGGGCAAGACCGCTAAGGGTGCCGTTTGGCTCGATCCCAACAAGACCTCTCCCTTTGATTTCTACCAGTACTGGCGTAATGTGGAGGATGCCGATGTACTCAAGTGCATCCGTATGCTGACCTTCCTGCCTCTGGAGCAGATCAATGAGATGGACTCCTGGAAGGACGCTCAGCTGAATACGGCAAAGGAGATCCTCGCCTTTGAGCTGACCAAACTGGTTCACGGCGAAGAGGAGGCAGAAAAGGCACAGTCTGCTGCAAAGGCACTGTTTGCGGGCAATGGTGATCTGTCCAATATGCCCACGACTGAAATTGGTGCTGACAAGCTGGTCGATGGCAAAATCGGCATTCTGAGCCTGATGGTCAGCTGCAAGCTTGCCGGTTCCAATGGTGAAGCCAGACGCTTGGTTCAGCAGGGTGGCGTCTTTGTCAATGATGAGAAAGTTCCGGCTGCCGACTTTGCCGTTACGGAAGAGATGCTGAAAGAGGGCGTTAAGATCCGTAAGGGCAAAAAGGTATTCCATAAGGCAGTTCTGGCCTAACGGTAAAACGACTTCCGGAATATCTGGGCAAATGGCGCAGGTCAATGCATCGGGAAATATAAGATCGTTTGGTATATGGATAGAGAAGGGTGCGAAGGCGATGAGATTACGGATTCAACAGTGACGTTCAAATAAGAATTGGAGGTTACTGATTATGGAAATCAGAGAGTACAGAAATTACAACGAAAAAGAGATCCTGAAGCTTTATTCCAGTGTGGGTTGGACCGCTTATACGGATGCACCGGAGGTGCTGAAAAGTGGCTTTCGGAAATCCCTTCTGACACTTGCTGCCTACGATGGCGAGCAGCTGTTGGGGTTGATCCGAACCGTGGGGGACGGAGAAACGATCGTCTACATTCAGGATATTTTAGTGCGTCCGGAGTATCAGCGGGCCGGGATCGGAACAGCACTGCTCCAAGCGGTTTTGGAGCGGTTCAAAGAGGTCCGTCAGATCGTTTTGGCTACTGATCATACCCAGAAAACCATTTCATTTTATGAATCCCAAGGTTTTATCCAGATGACAAGGATGGGTTGCTGTGGGTTCATGAAGATGTAAAAGAGTGAGAAATCCATAAGAATGCATCCGGTGTGCTTATCACTGAAGAAAAAATACGGTACAGTCCCACTTGGGGCTGTACCGTATTTTTATATAGATATGAGCAATACACCCATGATTATGCTTGATCCTTATAGGAAAGAACCTCTTTTGCGATATAAATCGGTCGATTTTTGCTCTGCTCAAAGGTTCTGCCCACGTATTCTCCAATGATACCAATACAGATGAGCTGCATGGCACCCAAGGCCAAAATCAGGACGATCACGGTGGCATATCCCGGGATGTTGATCCCGGCGATCAGCTTTTGCAATACGACAACGATCAGATACAGCACCGCAGCCAGTGCAGTCCCTGCGCCGAGATAGGTGGCAAGCCGCAGGGGGGCGGTAGAAAATCCGATGATCCCGTCGATCGCATAGTTAAACAGCTTGCGGAATGACCACTTTGTTGTGCCGCAGACTCGCTCGCAGGCTGTATATGGGATAAAACAGGTTTCGTATCCGACCCATGCAAACAGCCCCTTTGAAAATCGATGATACTCTGCCATTTCCAACAAATTATCCCGCACACATCGGCGGAATGTGCGAAAATCACTGGCATCCGGCTGAAGCTTCACAGAAGACAGGCGGTTGATCGTATTATAGAAATTCCGCTTAAAGAAGCGCAGCACCTTGCCTTCATTCCGGCGATCCTGATATGCGGCCACGACATCATATTGCGGATGCTCGTCAAGCTTTTGCACCATATCCCGAACGATTTCCGGCCGCTGCTGCAGGTCAGCATCGATCAGAGAGATGTAGTCTCCGTCCGCGTGCTGCATGCCGGCATAGATCGCAGATTCTTTTCCGAAGTTTCTGGAAAAACTGACAACTTTTATGGGGCATTTTTGGGTGCTAAATAGCTTTTTTAGCTGAAACAGTGTATTGTCCTTGCTTCCGTCGTTCACAAAGACGATTTCATAATCGTAACCGCAGCTGTCAAAGGCACCTATGACGGCATCTAAAAAAAGAGAAACGCTTTCTTCCTCGTTATAGCACGGTACGACCAGAGATAATTTCATGATATATCAACTCGCTTTTGCAATGATTATTCTTATTATATGCGCAAAGCTAGACCCCGTCAAGCACTTCCCGGAATTGTCCGAAATACTCGTTTACCTTTTTGAGCTGTTCGGGGGAGAGCGCATCCAATGGCATCCTGCACGATCCCACATCGTAACCGATCGCCTTCATAGCGGCCTTGACCGGGATTGGGTTGACCTGACAGAACAGCAGCCGACACATGGGCTGCAGCTTCCTTTGCAGCAGTCCTGCCAGCTCGTAGTCGCCATCTGCGGCGGCTGTGACCATGGCACTCATATACAGGGGCGCCACGTTGGAGGCCACGGAAATGACGCCCTGCCCGCCGATGGACATGATCGGAACGGTCTGGTCGTCATTTCCTGACCAAACCGGCAGCTGACTGCCGTTTTCTGCTATGATTTGCAGAATCTTCGACAAATTGCCGCCGGCTTCCTTGATTCCGGCAAGGTTGGGGATCTTTGCAAGCTCCCTGCATACCGTGCAATCTATGTCCACACCGGTTCTTGAGGGAACATTGTATGCTATGATGGGCAGGGAGACGGCGGAAGCGATCTGCTGATAGTGCTTGATACACCCCGACGGGGTGGTTTTGTTGTAATAGGGGGTCACGACCAATGCTCCGTCCGCCCCAAGATCCTCGGCAGCCTGAGTCAGAGCAATGGCATGACCAGTGTCGTTTGAACCTGTCCCTGCAATGATCCTGCACTTGCCGTCTGCGATTTTTACTCCTTGATGAAACAGCTCAAGCTTTTCTTCGTCTGAAAGGGTAGGGGATTCCCCGGTGGTCCCTGCAAGCACGATTGCCTTGACGCCGGCCTTGATTTGCCTGCGGATCAGGACTTCCAGCATGGGATAGTTGATTTGACCTCCGATAAAGGGGGTAACAAGGGCGGTGCAGAGCCCTCTGAACAGCACATTTTTCATAAAAAAACACCTCCGTCCCATATTATGTTGCCAATGAGTATTTTGTCTGTTGCATTGTTTGGGAAATTGTTCTATAATAGTATGGCTTTTAGATATTTGGAGGACGAATGATTTGAAAACGCATGATTTTTGGTATGACCTGCCGGAAGAATTGATTGCTCAGACCCCCTTGGAGCAGCGGGACACCTCCCGTCTGCTGGCACTGAACCGTGAAACCGGGGAACTGGAGCATCGGCATTTTTATGATATTATCGACTATCTCAATCCGGGTGATTGTCTGGTGATGAACGATTCCCGTGTTCTGCCGGCAAGACTCTTGGGCCATCGTCCCACCGGCGGTGCGGTGGAGATCCTGCTGCTGCGGGATCTGGGAAACGGCGAATGGGAATGTCTGGCCAAGCCCGGGCGGAAAATGCAGCCGGGGCAGGAGGTTATTTTCGGTGACGGACAGCTGACGGCCACCGTTTCTTCTGTGCAGGAGGACGGAAACCGAATCGTAAAATTCCACTATGAGGGGATTTTTTTGGAGGTTTTGGAGCAGCTTGGGAAGATGCCTCTGCCGCCCTACATCAAGGCGGAGCTGGCGGATCAGGAGCGCTATCAGACGGTTTACTCCCGTGCGGTGGGGTCTGCTGCTGCACCCACTGCCGGACTGCACTTTACAAAGGATCTGCTTCAGAAGATCGAAGAAAAAGGCGTGCGTCTTGCATATGTGACGCTTCATGTGGGGCTTGGGACCTTCCGGCCCGTGAAGGCTGATGAAATCTCTCAGCACCACATGCATTCAGAGCTGTGCATGATTTCCCGGGAAACGGCGGATATTCTAAATGATACCAAATCAAGAGGAGGCAGAGTGGTCTGCGTGGGTACGACCTCCTGCCGGACGCTTGAGTCTCTGGTCAATGAGGATGGCACATTTGAAGCTAAGTCCAAATGGACGGAGATCTTCATTTACCCGGGTTACAGCTTTAAGGCGATGGATGCACTGATCACTAATTTCCATCTTCCGGAAAGCACCCTCGTGATGCTGGTATCTGCATTTGCAGGGCGAGAGCATATTTTGAACGCATACAACACAGCCGTCAAGGAGCGCTACCGTTTCTTCTCCTTTGGCGACGCAATGTATATTGGATGAGAGGGATCGTATGTTTGAAGTGAAAAAGACGGAGGGCGCGGCCAGACGCGGTGAATTCACCTGTGCGCATGGTACGGTGCAGACTCCTGTATTTATGAACGTCGGTACGCAGGGGGCAATCAAGGGTGCGCTGAGCGCAAAGGATCTGAAGGATATCGGCTGTCAGGTAGAGCTGAGCAACACTTACCATCTTCACCTGCGTCCCGGTGATGAGCTTGTGAAGGAATGCGGTGGACTGCATAAGTTTATGACTTGGGATGGTCCGATCCTGACTGATTCCGGTGGATTTCAGGTGTTCAGTCTGGCATCCCTGCGCAAGATCAAGGAAGAAGGGGTTACCTTTGCTTCTCATATTGACGGACACAAGATCTTTATGGGGCCGGAGGAAAGCATGCAGATCCAGTCTCATCTGGGCAGTGATATCTGCATGGCGTTCGATGAATGCATCGAGAATCCCGCGCCTCGGGACTATGTTAAGCAGAGTGTTGACCGGACCTATCGCTGGCTGGTTCGGTGCAAAAACGAAAATGCCCGGCTGAACAGCCTGCCTGATACGGTCAATCCCCAGCAGATGCTGTGGGGGATCAACCAAGGCGGCACCTACAAGGATATTCGCGTAGACCACATGAAGCGGATCGCAGATCTTGACCTGCCCGGGTATGCCATCGGCGGCCTTGCTGTGGGTGAAACCGCAGAGGAAATGTACGAGATCATAGAGGCTGTGGAGCCTCATATGCCGAAAAACAAGACCCGTTACCTGATGGGGGTCGGAACGCCCACCAACATCATTGAGGCGGTCGCTCGGGGCGTAGACTTTTTCGACTGCGTGATGCCTGCACGGAATGCGCGCCATGCGCGTCTGTTCACATGGCAGGGTGCGATCAATCTGAAAAATGCCAAATATCGAACAGATATGACACCGATCGATCCGGAATGTGACTGCCCGGTCTGCCGCAGATACAGCAGAGCTTACATCCGACACCTGTTTGTGGCTGAGGAAATGCTGGCAATGCGTCTGTGTGTGATGCACAATCTGTATTTTTACAATAAGCTCATGGAGAAGATCCGTCTGGCACTGGATGAGGGCCGTTTTGCGGAGTTCCGTCAGACGTATTCTGAAAAACTAAGCAGGAAAATCTGACAATTATCCTTGCTTTTTGTGTAATTAATGGTATAATAATCTGGTGAATCTAAATTAAAGGAGTTATCCAAATGTTGAACTACTTAACCGTTCCTGCCGGTGCCGGAATTGGCAGCACCATCGTGATGATGCTCGTCATGCTTGCTGTTTTCTATTTTATGCTGATCCGTCCTGAGAACAAGCGTAAAAAGGAAGCCGAGGAGATGCGTTCTTCCATCCGTACAGGTGATTCCATTACCACCATTGGCGGTATCATCGGTACCGTTGTGGATGTGAAGGAAAACAAGATCGTTATTGAAACAAGCGCAGACCGTGTTCGCATGGAACTGGCCAAGTGGTCCATTTCTACCAACGAGACCGGTGCAAAGCGCGCTGCTGACGAAGCCAAGAAGGCAAAGGAAGCAAAGGCAAAGGCTAAGGCCGCAAAGAAAGCCGATAAGTAAGAGACAAGGACACCTCATTGAGGTGTCCTTTTAATATTTCTTTAGATATCCTTTACCATTCGTTCAAATTCTTTTTGAGAGATATGATATAATGTAAACACAAACCAAGAAGGAAATTGAGGAAGCCGATGCCGTGGAAATATCTGCGGATGATCCGACGGTGTACTCGTGACAAATTTCCTTTCCAGAACATATCATGAGCAGCGACCCAGATTTTCGTGGGTCGCTGATTCTTTGCAAAACATCCGCATGCCGAAAGCGTGCGGATGTTTTTTGATACGGGGTGAATTATGAATCGGATTTCTTTAGATCGTAAATTTTTTTGTTGCGGCCGCAGTATGCACGGATGTATTCCACAAAGGAAATGCACATGAATACGCAGCAGATGCCGATGACGACATTGATCACAGCGGCAGACAGATTCGGCAGCAGCACCATCACGATCAGGCATACAAACATAACCGCGGTGCAGACCTTTCCGGCCATCAATGCGCCGTCAAGCATTTTGCCCTGACGGAGATTGATGATGCCAGCAACCAGTTGGAATCCCTCCTTGATCAGGAACAGACCCATAACGATCCACAATTGGGGATAAGCGGCAGCCAGACACCAGATGAGGGAAAGCTGCGTGGCTTTATCTGCAATGGGGTCGAGGATTTTTCCCAGCGTGGAGATCATGTTGAACTTCCGGGCGATCTTTCCGTCGATCATGTCGGTCAGACATGACACAGAAAGGATTGCCGCCGCAAGGGCATAGTGACTGGGCTTTGTGGCATTGAGATAAACATAGATGTACACGGGGATCATCACAATGCGAAAAATGCTGAGCATGTTGGGGATGGTCCAAATTTCTTTTTTCCAATCTTTGATGGGCATAGCAGCCTCCGATTCAATTTTATTTCTTTATATTATAGTACAACAGCCCCACTGAATCAAGTGCGATCAGAAATATTTATTCCGAAGCCGCCGGTTCCTGATCACATTTATTCTCGATACGGTCGGTGATCTGAGAATACTGCAGGGCCAGATTCTTCCATGTTCGTTTGTCCAGATTCCCGGTGGGCTTCAGGTTGGAGAAAATTTGAAATGCCATCAGGGATTTCTGTGTTTCTGCATCCAGAACGCCTGAAATTTCCGGCTCAGGTATGGCTTCATAGGCCTGAGACAGCACAAACAGCAGGGTTTGGATCAGCGGTATCTGTACGTTTTCGCTGCCGAGGGTCAGCACCTGACCCGGGTTCAGGGAAATCTGCAAGCTTTGCGCAGGAGCCGTTTCCACCAGACAGAGTTCATACTCGGTCACGATTTTGTCCCATGTTGCGTTATTCACAATACCGGTGACGGGGATACCCTTCCGGCGCTGAAAGGAAGATACAGCGGCCTCAGTCTGCTTTGAATAGATTCCATCAGGCACAACTGTTTTCTGGTTTGGATATACCTGAGATATGGTTCTGAGCATGGTTTGCAGGCTGCGGACGGGCTGACCGATAAAGGATTCGTTTGGCTTCATCTTACCACCTCCTGTCGAACCTCGTCTCGGCTTCCCATACGCAAGGCATCTCCGGGGAATTGCTGCAAGGTACTGGTATCCACATAGTCCTCAGGGATCTGCGTGGGGAACAGCTCCTTGGAACGGAACGTGGTATTTTCGATGCCGGCAAATTGATCATAAATATAGTCCCATGTATCTTCATCCACGGCCCCTGTTTCCGGAAGTCCGAAATACTGCTGTGCTGAAATGACTGCCTCCCGTGTAGACGGGCCGTATATTCCGTCTATCTCCAGAAGGGGGAAGGCAGAGATAAATTCCGAAATGATGGACAGCATATATTGCAGCTGACGCACGGACTGTCCTCGGTCGCCCTCTTGGATCGCATTGGGATAAGCCCATGAAACCGAATAAAACTGCTGCCCTCTGCTGCGCAGTTCAGAAAGACGGTAGATGGCTGTGTACAGCCGTACCAGCTCGTACCATGTGGACCTGCCTACGATGCCGTCCACGGACAGACCGAATATTTCCTGAAATTTCCGAACGGCGGCTTCTGTTTTTGGACCGTATATTCCATCGGCAGCAGGGATCTTGGGAATCGCCGGATAGCTTTGAGAGATCCGATTCAGCTCGGCCTGAAGCACCACCACATCCGGTCCGGTGCTTCCCTGCTTGAGGGCGGTGCCGGGGTAGGAGGACTGTATCCCGCGGCTTGGTGCATTTTCTACGATTTCAAAATCACCATAGTACCGCCTGAGGATCTCAATGCTGTTCAGACCCTGCTGGGCAAGCTCCTGACTGCCCCATTGACTGAGGCCCTCGCAGGTCACCGTGGTCCCGTTGCAGAACTTGGCAGCCAGAGGCTCAATAAATCCGGGCCTGCGCAAATAGTCGTTGTACAATTCGTCCACCAGTCGGGAAATATTCTCAAAGTAGCTTCTTCCGTTCACAAAGTATTGATCGATGGCTGTGGAACTGGTAATATCAAAGGGGTAGCCGCGGCTGCGGTAAAATTCGGTGTAGACACGGTTCAGGGCAAAGGAAACGATCGCAAGGATATTTGCACGCAGAGCGGCCTCATCCCATGTGGGATATATTTCACTGGAGGCAACATTTTTAACGTAGTCCACAAACGGGACCGTTACGTTGGGGGCATCAGAGTTCGGTGAGCCCAGATGCACCGTGATCGTTTTTGGAATATATGGAATTACAGCAGGCATGCATTCACCTCCCTACAAATCCTGAGGAGGTGTGTCAAACACCTCTGCGTCGTTCCACTGCCCCGGAAGCTCCGACAGGGGGATGAGCGACAGCTCCTGCTGAGTCACCACGTCCTCAAAAACCTGAACACCTCGGGACAGGATCTGCTCATACCCCTCGGCACGTGCATAGATGTTGACGGTCGTAAAGCCGCTTTTTCCGGTATCCGGTGACTGGGAATTGGAAGCATTTGGCACCTTGATCACAATGGGGGTCGTATTACCGCTTTGATCTGTGACCCGCAGCGCCAACAGCTTTCCTTCATCATCCAAAACAGATATGGCAACATCCTCCAGTGGGATCTGGGCACGGGATGTAAATGCCTTCACCTGTATGTATCCGACTCCTGGCAAAACACACCACTCCTTTCTTGGTTCACAGATATGTTATGCCGGTGATCGGATAATGGTTCTTACAGGAAGCCCTCCATCTGCCGGATGTTAGAGATCTCGGTTTCCAGCATTTTCTGAGCAAGTTTGGCCACGGCAGGGTCAGTTTTCGGACACTTTCGGATGTTTTGCAGAGATTCGATCATGCCACGGGTATTGCCCTGGATCATCATGCCTGCGATCTTGGAGTTAACGTCGCCGCCCATCAGTCTGCTCCTTGCGGAAACAGCGGTCATGCCTCTGACAGCCGGATGGAGGTTTTTCATTTGGTACCCCTGCTTGCGCGCCAGATTGGCGGCCTCCTGTTCGATGGAAACATACTCCTTGCGCTGGCATTTCAGAGCCTGACGGAGAGCTGGTTGGGAGGCTCTGGACATAACGGCATGGATTCCGTCCTGACCCATCTGCGCGGCCTTCATGATTTGATTCAGTAGTTTTTGATTGTCGATCATAATATCACCCCGTATCATCATTCCCATACACGTCCATAAGTATTCTGCATATACTATACCGAATGAAAAGGAGGATGTCATATGTGTGCAATTGCAGGAATTTTAAATCTAGCGGCAGAGCTTGACACCATCACACAGATGAAAAACACCATGCATCGCCGTGGACCGGATGATTTTGGCGTGTTCACAGACGGGGATACGACCCTGCTCCACGCTCGGCTGACGGTCATCGATCCTGAGGGCGGCAGACAGCCCATGACCTTGGAACATAATCAGGAACGCTATACCATCGTATATAACGGAGAGCTGTATAACACCCCGGAGCTGCGGGCGGAGCTGAGCAGACTGGGACACAGCTTCAACAGCCACTCGGATACCGAGGTCCTGCTGCATGCTTATGCCCAGTGGGGGAGTGCGTGCCTTGATCGATTAAACGGGATTTTTGCATTTGCAGTATGGGAGCATCACCGCAAACGGCTGTTTCTGGCGAGGGATCGGATCGGGGTAAAGCCATTGTTCTATTCTAAATACCGAGGGGGGCTGCTGTTTGCGTCGGAAATCAAGACGATCCTCAGGTACCCGGGCTTTCCTGCGATTCTGGATACGGATGGGGCAGCAGAGCTGATTTTGATCGGCCCGGGCAGGACGCCCGGCAGCGGTGTGCTGAAGGGGATACAGGAGTTAGAGCCCGGGTGCTGGGCCGTGTGGGAAGGGGGGAGGCTTCGGTGGGAGCGGTATTGGAAGCTGACCGATGCGCCTCACGAGGACTCTTTTGAGGAAACCGTTGAGAAGGTGCGGTTTCTTGTGACGGATGCCATCAAGCGGCAGATGGTATCTGATGTACCCATCGGGACATTCCTGTCTGGAGGGTTGGATTCAAGTCTGATCAGTGCGGTGTGTGCAGAGCAGATGGCTCAGCGGGGCAGGTGCCTAGATACGTTTTCGGTGGATTATGAGAACAACCAGAAGTATTTTGTCCCCGGGAAATTTCAGCCCAACAGCGATTCTGATTTTATCGGGATCATGGAGGATTATCTGAAATGCCGTCCCCACCGGGTGGAATTAACGGCCCGGCAGCTATATGACGCACTGGAGGAGGCCACCGCAGCTCGTGACTTACCGGGGATGGCGGACGTGGATTTTTCTTTGCTGCTGTTTTGCAGGGAGATCCGCCGCCATGTGACGGTGGCGCTGTCCGGAGAATGTGCAGATGAGATTTTCGGCGGGTATCCTTGGTATCGCGATCCGGAAATTCGTCAGCAGGCAGGGTTCCCTTGGGCCCAGTCTACGGCAGAACGGGCAGGGCTGCTGAATGACAGCCTTTCCGGCAGAATCCATGCTCAGGAATATGTTATGAGCAGATATCAGCAGACACTGGATGAATGTGATATCCTGCCGGATGCTTCGCCGTTGGAAAAACGCATGAAGCAGATGGTGAACTTGAATTTCCGTTGGTTCATGCAGACGCTTCTGGATCGCAAGGATCGGATGAGCATGTATGCATCTCTGGAGGTCCGCGTGCCATTCTGTGATTGGCGGATCGCTGAGTATATGTATAGAGTACCGTGGGAAATGAAAGACTACAATGGGTACGAAAAAGGTCTGCTTCGAAAGGCGGCCTCGGGGCTTCTTCCAGACGAGATCCTCTGGCGAAAGAAAAGTCCCTATCCCAAAACCTACGACCCAATGTATCTGGAGCTGATGCGTGGCCGATTGAATCGCCTGACGGCGGATCGCTCCGCACCGCTGTGGGAACTGCTGGAAAGATCCAAGGCAGCGCAGCTTGCGGAAGGGGAAATGCCGTGGCCGTGGTATGGGCAGCTGATGCGTACCCCTCAAACCATTGCATATCTGCTTCAAATTGACTGTTGGATTCGTCAATATGGTGTCGATTTGCAGTTGTCGTAGCCTGATTTTTGACTGTTTGCCAAATATTGTTTCTGTCAATTGACATTTAGGTCATCATGCTTTAGAATATCCATAAAAGCGCCATTATCATATTTATAGAAATAACGGAGGAAGCGTTATGCGTAAAACAAAAATCATTTGTACAATTGGCCCTTCTAGCCAGAACGAAAAGACCCTGACCCAGATGATCGAGGCCGGCATGAATGTCGCCCGTATCAACTTCTCTCATGGCACCCATGAGGAGCAGCAGGGTAAGATCGACATGATCAAGGAAATCCGTGAGAAGATGGATAAGCCTGTTGCACTGCTGCTGGACACCAAGGGTCCCGAGTATCGTATCCGTACCTTCAAGAACGAGAAGGTCATGGTTCACGAGGGCGATACCTTTACCTTCACCGTTGACGAGATCGAAGGCGACGAGACCCGCGTCAGCGTATCCTACAAGCGTCTGATTCAGGACCTGACCGTGGGTGACACCATCATGGTCAACAACGGTCTGATCATCTTTGAAGTCACCGAGCTGAAGGGCAATGATGCAATCTGCCGCTGTGTTGTCGGCGGTGAGATGAGCAACCGTAAGAGCATGTGCTTCCCCAATAAGGTTATGACCGGCCCCTTCCTGTCTGAGCAGGATAAGGCTGACATTCTGTTCGGCATCAAGAACGGCGTCGATTTCATCGCTGCTTCCTTTGTGTCCACCAAGCAGGATGTTCTGGATCTGCAGCAGTTCTTGGATGAGAACGGCGGCAGCGATATCGAGGTCATCGCAAAGATCGAGAATCGTTCCGGTGTTGACAATGTTGAAGAGATCTGCTCCGCCTGCTCCGGTATCATGATTGCCCGCGGCGATCTGGGTGTTGAGATCCCCTTCATTGAGGTTCCCGCTATCCAGAAGGAGCTGATCCGCAAGTGCCGCGTTATGGGCAAGCGCGTGATCACAGCTACCGAGATGCTGGAGTCCATGATCACCAATCCCCGTCCCACCCGTGCAGAAATCTCCGACGTTGCAAATGCTGTTTACGACGGAACCTCTGCCGTTATGCTGTCCGGCGAGTCCGCTGCCGGTAAGTACCCCGTTCAGGCTGTTCAGGCTATGGCTAAGGTCTGTGAGTACACCGAGGCAAACACCAACTACGCTAAGCGTTTCCACAAATATGAGTTCCACATCCAGAACACCATGGATGCAATCTCTCATGCTGTCTGTGCAATGGCAATCGACGTAGATGCTAAGGCAATCGCTGTTTCCTCCGTCTCCGGCAAGACTGCCCAGATGGTCAGCCGTTTCCGTTGCCCTGTTGACATTGTGGGCCTGACCACTGATCGCAAGATCTGGCGCCGTCTGGCTCTGGCATGGGGCGTGACTCCTGTTATGGTCGAGCAGTATTCTTCCATGGATGTTATGTTCTACCATGCAGTCGGCGACACCAAGAAGGCATTCGACCTGAAGTCCGGTGACAAGATCGTTCTGACCGGCGGTCCGATCATGGGGCGTTCCGGCAACACCAACACCATTAAGGTTGAAACTGTTGTCTAATTTGCGTGAATGAAGCGTGAAAAGCAGGCTGCAAACAGCAGCCTGCTTTCAAGACAGTGTATTTCGAATTTCTGATTGACTTTTTGGGAATTTCTTGATATACTGTCTAGGCTTGCTAGTGTAGCACAGTCGGTAGTGCATCTCACTCGTAATGAGAAGGTCGCCTGTTCGAGTCAGGTCACTAGCTCCAAAAACCCTGGAACCGTCTGGTTCCGGGGTTTTTATTTATTGACAAAGATCTGCTTTGCGCTTACTATTGCGGTAGGCCTGATAATCATACAGCATCGTATGTAAGGAGGACAAAATGACATACCCTCTGGAAGCAAAAAGCTTGGAACGCTCTGTCCGCGAGGAGCAGTCGAGCATAAAAATTTGGGGAATTTTCTCGTTTTTGTTCATATTAGCTGGATTTTTTGTGTTCCTGCCATACTTTTCTCAGGGACGGAGTCTAGTCAGTGGTGGGGATGCAAGGCTTCAGCATTATCCGGCGCTTGCCTACTACGGTTCCTATCTGCGTGATATTTTAAAAACGCTGTGGTCAGAGCATCGTCTGGTGATACCGGCTTGGGATATCGGCATCGGCTACGGCGGAGATATCATATCAACCCTGCACTATTATTGTCTGGGTGAGCCGCTGACACTGCTGAGTGTTTTCTTCTCAGAGGAGCATGCGGATCTGTGCTATACGGTTTTGGTGATCCTGCGTCTTTATCTGGCAGGAATGGGAATGATCTGCTTTTGCAGACATCGGCACATTATGGGGTATTCCTCTGTGATCGCCGGATTGACATACTGCTTTTCCGGCTATGCGATCGCGCCCGGGGTGTTCCACCCGTTTTTTGTGATACCGATGATTTTTCTGCCCATGCTCCTGATCGGGGCGGATCGGTTATTTGAGCGTAAGAGTCCGCTGCTTTTCATCCTATCAGTAGCGTTTGCTCTGATGTCTAATTTTTATTTTTTCTATATGCTTGTTATGGTTGTGGTGCTGTATGCAGTGCTGCAATATTTTCGATATTTTGATAAATTCCGAGTGAAGGAATTTGTTCCGATATTTTTGAAGTTTCTTTTATGCGCAGTGGTCGGCGTTTTGATCGCAATGCCGGTCTTTCTGCCGAATCTGATGTCGATTATCCAGTCGGATCGAATTTCGGTGGCAAGAGAGATCCCGCTGTTTTATCCGCCAGAGTATTACCTAGGCTTGCTTGAAGGGACCGTATCGGAGTTTGGGGAATACTATGTTTATCTTTCGCTGAGTGCGGTGTGCATGGTTTCGCTGTTTATCCTGCTGGCCCTGCCGAAGAAGGAAAATCGCAGGGCAATGATTGCTGTCTCTGTGCTGGCTTTGTTTTTGCTGTTTCCGAAGATCGGCTCGGTATTCAATGGTTTCAACTATGTGACAAATCGGTGGATCTGGGCGCTGATCTTTGTGGTCTGCTACATAACAGCCAAGACCCTCCCGGAGGCAGAGAGGCTGACAGCGGGGCAGGTCATAAAGCTTCTGGTTTACACCTTTGCTTTTTATCTGCTTTGCTATCTTCCGGATCAGGTCCTCTCTGAACAGGCAACCATAGCCATCTGGGTCATCTGTGTCAGTGTGATTCTGGTGGGACTGGTTTCGGGCAAGGTGATTTCCGGAAAAGTATTCCGAGGTTTTATTGTGGTCCTGACGATCGGAACCCTTGCTGTGAATGCGTATTTCCATGCATACGGTGAAGAAACAAATTGGGTATCCCTTTCTCAGCCCTTTGGTGAGCTGTATGAACAGTATCACCGATCCTCGGTCGGAACAGTAAATGACCTGCCAAACGAGGGGCAAGGCCGCTTCGACAGTGCCAAGTGGGGCGTTGAATATAATGCGGCGATCCTTCATGACATCGGCGGTACAGGGGTTTATTTCAGTACGATCAATCCGGGCGCGTCTCGGTTTCAACGGCAGCAAATGCTTGATACGACGATAGACCAGCAGTATTCCGGGTTGGACGGACGCAGTTATCTCGATGCAGCGCTGTCTGTTGCCTACTATATTTCCGATGGTATAGATGAACAGCCGAAGCCCTATGGCTATGACACTGAGATATCGGATGGTATTTTTACCTCGCGGCATACCCTGCCTCTTGTGTACGCCTTTGATTCTGTGTACACAGAAGGGGAGAGCCTGTCTGTGACGCAAAAGCAGCAGACCCTGCTGCAAAGGGCAATGACAGAGGATGATTTCGGTCTGCCGAATAGCGTTCCGGAATTTTCTGACTATGCTGTTCCGTACCAGATCGTGGAGGCGCATGATGTGACGATGAACGAGCATGATTTCACGGTGGAAAAATCCGGTGCCACGATGACATTTCAGCTCGACAGTATCGGAAATTCTGAGCTGTACTGCATTTTTGAAGGACTTGACTTCATTTCTGAGGGAAATCTGCCGCAGGCCTCTATGGTCATTTCCGGCGGAGGGATTTCCAAAAAGCTTTTGTATGCCACGGCCTACGACAATTATACCAGTGGGCGGCATGACTTTTTGATCAATCTCGGATACTCGGATGAGAAGCGGGAAGAATTGACGATTCAGTTCAATACCGTCGGTACATTCTGTTTTTCGGAGTTTTCCATTGTCGAACAGCCTATGGATGACTTTTTCCAACAGGTGGACCGCCTTGCAGACAGCGGAATTTCGGATATCTCCGTTGAGAACGATGTGATATCCTTTGCAGCTGACCGGGAAAGGGCCGGTATCGCCTGCGTGGCGGTGCCGTTTCAAAAAGGATGGTCGGCAACGGTGGACGGGGCACCTGCGGAGGTGATTGATATACAGGGCGGTCTGTGCGGCATCTATCTGGATGCAGGTCAGCACCAAGTGGTTATGAAATATCAAAACCCGGTAACGACGCTATCGGTGGTGCTGTGCCTGATCGGTGTGATCTCGCTGATTGGCGTAATGTATGGACATCATAAGAAAATGAGCATGGACAAGATCTGACTGCGTTAAATCTGGAGCCGCTGAATCAGCGACTCCAGATTTTTTATGGTCCTTTTGTCGATAAAATGCTCGATTTTTTCCACCTGCTCCAGTTCGTCGTCTGAATCGTTCAGGATACATAAAAATCGATGCAGGATCTCATGCCGGTGCAGCAGATAATCGCCCATTTCCTTTCCTTTTTCGGTTAGTACGATTGCAGAATATTTTTGAGAATCGACCAATCCGGCATTTACAAGCTGCCGGATCATTTTTGTGACAGAAGATGCCTTTACATGCAGCAGCTTTGCAAGATCCACCACATGGACACTGCTGTTGTCTGCACCGATCCGTGCGATCATTTCCAAATAATCCTCCATGGCACTGGTCATGCAGGTGTCAGACAGCTGTGCGTATCCCTTCAGTGTATAATATCCATCGGAAATTTCCATTTTATCCCCTCCGATTTGATGACAGATATGCACCCTTTTACCGGGTGAAGAATAGCATATTTTCGAGAAGTTTCCTTATGCTAAATTTTATGGAGGTGTATCCCTTTGCATACGCACATTTCTTTGGATGAAATTTTACCGGGTCACCGGGCATCTGTCTGTGCCTTGGTTTCTACCGGAAGCATGCGGCGCAGACTGCTGGATATCGGTCTGATCAAGGATACGGTGGTAGAATGCATCGGCAGGAGCCCCGGCGGAGATCCGTCGGCGTATCTAATCCGTGGGGCGGTCATCGCCATACGCGCAGAGGATTGCAGGGACATTCTGGTATCGCCATGCTGATGGGAGGGGTCATCAATGGGGTTAACAAATCATTCTGTGGGGCTCAAGGCTGTGGATTCCGGGTTAGTGATCAAAAAGAGGGGGGAAGATGACAAGGTCGTTGCTCTTGCAGGCAATCCGAACGTGGGAAAGAGCACGGTTTTTAACAGCCTGACCGGAATGAATCAGCACACGGGAAACTGGCCTGGAAAGACCGTTACCAATGCGCAGGGATATTGCCAAGGTCGGGAGCAGGGGTACGTTATGGTAGATATCCCGGGAACCTATTCTCTGATGGCACACTCGGCTGAGGAGGAGGTCGCCCGAAACTTCATTTGCTTTGGTCAGCCTGATGCAGTGGTCGTGGTCTGCGATGCGACCTGTCTGGAACGAAATATGAATCTGGTGCTTCAGACCATGGAGATCTTGCCCAATGTTGTCGTGTGCGTGAATCTGATGGATGAGGCAAAGCGAAAAAAGATCAAAATAGATCTTCGACTGCTGTCTAAACGCTTGGGCATACCCGTAGTCGGGGCGGTGGCTCGGAAAAGGAAAAGCCTCAGTGGGCTTGTGGAGGCACTGGATCGGGTGACAGCTGAGAAATATGGAGCAGAGCCTTATCGGGTGGCATATCCCCAATGCGTGGAGGATGCCATAGCGGAGCTGGAGCCCTTTGTCAAAGCTCATGCAGGGGATCGTCTTAACAGCAGATGGCTGAGCCTGAAGCTATTGGATCAGGACGAGTCACTCATCCGTGAGATCAACAACTATCTGGGAGAGGACTTTTTACAGGATGAACAGCTGCAATTGAAGATCCGTGGAGTGAAGGAAGATCTTTTTGTTCATGGTATCCACGATTCTGATGAATTGAAGGATGTGATCGTTTCGTCTCTGGTATCCGGTGCGGAGGCGATCTGTCAGGATGCAGTTGTGTATCAGGATTGCACCTACACGGAATCGGACCGAAGGATCGACAAGCTCCTTACCAGCAGATCAACGGGATATCCGGTGATGATCCTTCTGCTGATGGGGATATTCTGGCTGACCATCACGGGGGCGAACTATCCGTCCCAGTGCTTGGCGGATGGTTTGTTCTGGGTGCAGGACCGTCTGACAGACTTTTTCATGTATCTCCATGCGCCGGAGTGGCTGCATGGGATTTTGGTTTTAGGTGTGTACCGGGCGCTTGCGTGGGTCGTTTCTGTTATGCTTCCGCCTATGGCCATTTTCTTTCCGCTGTTTACCCTGCTTGAAGATGCCGGATATCTGCCTCGGGTTGCATATAATCTTGACAAACCGTTTAAACGCTGCTGCGCGTGCGGGAAGCAGGCCCTGTGTATGTGCATGGGCTTTGGATGCAACGCCGCAGGGGTGATCGGATGCAGGATCATTGATTCTCCCAGAGAGCGGCTGCTTGCAATCCTAACCAACAATTTCGTACCGTGCAACGGACGTTTCCCCACTTTGATTGCGATTATCACCATGTTTTTTGTGGGAACGAAGGTCGGCTTATTTTCAACGCTCTGGTCGGCATTGCTGCTGACGGCGGTGATCGTATTGGGAGTTGTGACTACTTTCTATGTTACAAGACTGCTGTCGAGAACGCTTCTGAAAGGTGTCCCGTCCTCCTTTACACTGGAGCTTCCGCCTTACCGAAAGCCGCAGCTGGGGAAGGTGATCGTCCGATCCATCTTTGACCGGACCCTGTTTGTTTTGGGGAGGGCAATGATCGTGGCGGCTCCTGCGGGACTTATCATATGGCTGATGGCGAATGTATCCATAGACGGCGTCACCGTTTTGAGCCGTTGTGCAGCCTTTTTAGACCCGTTTGCAAGACTAATGGGGATGGATGGGGTCATTTTGATCGCGTTTATTCTGGGGTGTCCTGCAAACGAGATCGTGATCCCCATTATGATCATGGCATATATGGCGCAGGGGAGCCTGATCGAGCTGGATCATCTGGACGAGATGAAAACACTTTTTGTTGACAATGGATGGACATGGATCACGGCTGTGAGTACGATGCTGTTTTCGCTGAACCACTGGCCATGCACCACCACGCTGCTGACCATCAAGAAAGAGACGGGCAGCTGGAAATGGACAGCGCTTTCTGCAATCATTCCAACGATTGTCGGGATCGCAGTGTGTATGGCGTTCACCTTTGTGGCAGGATTTTTTGTATAATACCCCTGAGGTGCTGTACTTACGGAAATATCGAATGTTGTAGAAAGAATGAATATTATGTCGGTAATCAACCGAATATAATTGACAATACTTGTGCATAGTGCTATAATATCACCACCGAATCCATAGCCCGTACAAGGAGGTTATATTATGGAAAAGAAAATCATTACCATTTGTCGTGAATTTGGCAGCGGCGGCCGTTCTATTGGCCGTATGGTTGCATCCAAACTGGGCATCCCATTTTATGATAAGGATCTGGTGAATCAGATCGCATTGGAATCCGGTTTCGCGCCGAAATTTGTTGAAGAGAATGGTGAGCACTCTCCTGGTATGAGCCGTCTTTCCTATGCCTTTGCGCCTCAGGGAGTTCCCGGCGTGATGAATGGACTGTCCACTGCGGATTTTCTCTGGAACATTCAATGCAGCGTTATCCTTCAGCTGGCGGATAAAGGTCCCTGCGTCATTGTCGGCCGTAATGCTGACTACATACTCAAGGACCGCGAGGATGTCCTGAATGTGTATGTTTTTGCAAATAAGGAGTTCCGCGCAGAGCGTATCGTCCGGCTGTACGGTGAATCGGAGAAGAGTCCCGAGACCAGACTGAATGAAAAGGATAAGCGCCGCCGTGTCAACTATCAGCATTACACCGGGCGGACATGGGGGCAGGCTGAGAACTTCCATGCCAGTCTGGATACCAGTGCATTGGGCGTTGAGAACTGTGCAGATCTGATCATCAAAATGGTTGAAGATTCCAAGAAATAGTACGATCCCCGTCCTGAATTTTGAAGCGACCCCAAAAAGTTAGACAATATTCTTAATCAAATACTGTTCAAGCTACCGAAAGGGCTTGCTGTCTGTGCAATGCAGGC
>DYCR01000031.1:0-2179 GCA_019418025.1 Clostridiales bacterium
AATAATTTCTATCCCTTTCCGTGCGCATAATGTTCGAATAATCGAACCGATATCCGCTGAAATCTGCTTATATATAATCTGTCGCCGATATTTGGGCGTAAATACGATGTGATATTTGCAATTCCATTTTGTGTGTGCTAAACTACTGTTGTCCATTCGGATAACCTCCATTGATTTTGTTTGTAAGCGGTTGGCGAACCTACTTACTACCCTATCACTGGAGGTTTTTATTTTCTACGCATAAGTAGAACTTTTTCCGCCTCACCCGCATAGCGGGTGGTTGTCTTTCTATGAAATCATCATCCCGGCTGCAACAGCAGCCGGGATGAATCTGTTAACTGCGGCAAAATCACAGAAAGCCTCCTTCTGCATTCTCCGTGCAGAAGGAGGCTTTTTCATGGTCAGGAACGGATGGCACAGGGGAAGGGGCTGTTATGAATTGTTCGTCAAATGGGCCTTGCGGCAGGATCGTGCGGCGACCCGCTCGTCCCTTGTTTTGCAGAAACGCTCCAGCTGAGGAACCATCATCAGACATACCAGTGCGGCGGTAAAGCCGCCGTTATACAGGCAGAATCCCCCGTGGAGAGAGGGCAGGCACGTGACCATGGTCAGATGCAGGGCACCGGCCAGTGCGCCGGCCCATGCGCCGTATCTGCCGCTGATGGGAGACATACCGGTGGCGAAGCAGGCACCGACGGCAATGGGCTGTGCATAGATGATGTCAGAGAAAGTGCCGCCCAGTGCCTGAGAGATGTATCCGAAGCCGAGGGATGCAGCCACATAGCCCAGAAGGATCGGCAGGATCGTTCTGGGATTGCTGCCGCAGCCGCAGCAGGATACCACGCAGAAGATGCAGCCGAAGGTGATTGCGTTCATAGGCACGCCGATGAGATTGTAATACAGCAGGATGCAAAGACCGACCAATCCCATATTCAGCAGAACGACACCGGGACCGTAAAGCTTCAAGAAATCAGCCTGATGATTGTCTGTTGTCATCATGCGCAGATACTGCTTCCATGTTCCCTGAAAGAGCAGCAGGCCGCACAGGATCGCGGCGATGAAAACGACTGCACAGAAGCTGTTGACGATGACCGAGGAGGCAACCTGCAGGGTATTGGGGTTCGGGACAGCGGGGATCTCCAGTCCCAGTGTGTTGTAAAAAATGGCCTGAAGCATAAAGGAGATCAGCCCCAGAGGCAGTGCGGCGGAGTAAAGGTCATAATCCTTATGGACCTTGCCGGAGTGGGCAATGCCCGCGGGCATGGAGAAGCCGATCAGCAGGCCGATGGCGGTGCCAAGCAGCAGGCCGTACCATGTAAAGCCGACGACCTCCTGATAGGGGTAGCGGATAAACAGATCGGTGATCAGCGGTGCGGCACCGGTTGAGAACAGGACCGCATTGACCTGCTTGCCGGGGACCTCGTGCTTCACCAGACAGTACAGCATGACGCCGAGAGTGCTGGGGATGATGTTCAGAAGATTGATGCCCCATGTGGTGAAGCCTGTCACCAGAAGAAACGCCAGAATGGATTTTTGGTTGGGCTCGGACTGGGGCAGACAAAAGATCCCCAGACAGAACAGCCCCACCAAAGCCGAGTTCAGGAATGTAGCCGCATAGCCGCCCACCGCAAAATAGTTGGTGGCGACCTTAGAGGGCTGGGTCATGATCTGCCAAAGACCGGAGAACATTTGATTCCTGTCCGGCATGAGGATGGCAGCAATCAGGAAACATAAGGAGATACAGCCGAAAAACAACTTCAAAAACTGCTTATCCGAGAGCTTGCTCGCAGATTTCATAATGATTCCCCCTTAAAAAGTCGAGGGTATTCAGTAGAATGCCCTTTTCTGCTGAATACCCTGATTGGTTACGATTTAGATTTTTTCAGCAGCCTCGACCACGTGCTTCATCAGCACAGAGGTGGTAACACTGCCTACACCGCCGGGGACCGGGGTGATGGCATCGACGATGGGCTCTACTTCCTCGAATACCGCATCGCCTGCGATGGCACCCTTGCCGCCCTTAGAGTTGATCTTGTTTTCATCCCAGTTGATGGAAACGTCGATGACCACCTGACCGGGGCGCACGTAGTCCTTGGTCAGGCTGTTCAGAACACCGGCAGAGGATACGATGATATCTGCGCTGCGGCAGATCTCGGCGGTATTGGTGGTTCTGGTGTGG
>DYCR01000031.1:2189-25335 GCA_019418025.1 Clostridiales bacterium
CAGGTGGTGACGGTGGCATTTTTTGCCATCAGCATCATTGCGGCAGGCTTGCCCACAACAAGGCTGCGGCCGATGACCGCGGCAGACTTGCCCTTGCAGTCGATACCGTAGAAATCAAGGATCTCCATGCAGGCGGCCGGAGTGCAGGGCGCGTAGCCCAGATCATTCAGCCCCTCGAATACACCGGCGTTGGACATGTGGGTCATGCAGTCAACGTCCTTTTTGGGGTCTAGACGGTTGCAGATCTCGTTCTGGTCAGCCTTCAGGTGCTTGGGCAGGGGACGGAACATCAGCACACCGTGGATGTGACTGTCGGCATTGACCTTGTCGATGGTCTGCAAAACCAGCTCCTTGGACGCATCGGCCGGCAGCTCGAACTTGACCACATCCACGCCCACAAGCTCTGCACGCTTGGTGGCACCTTTTTCATAGGACAGGTCAGAGGGGTCTGCACCCACACGGATGATGCCCAGAGTAGGGGTGATGCCTTTTTCCCGCAGGGCTGCGGTACGCTCCATCAAATTTGCATTCAGGGCATCGGTAACTTCCTTGCCCAACAACAGCTTAGCCATTGAATTTTCCTCCCGTATTATGTATCGATTAGTTGAAGCTTGCGCGGACCTGATCAAAGATCTCGTCAGCCATCTGCGTGTATTTGCTCAGCATCAGGTTTGCCTTGCGATTCATCTCTTCCGCGACTTCCCGATTTTTCAGGCTCTTGGTGTTGATGAATACGTTCAAGGAAGCAGCTTGCAGAGCGGCCTTGCAGCACACGGCACCGCAGCCG
Source organism: Clostridiales bacterium (assembly GCA_019418025.1). Lineage (GTDB taxonomy): Bacteria > Bacillota > Clostridia > Oscillospirales > Oscillospiraceae > Faecousia. The sequence goes on from DYCR01000031.1 coordinate 2,977, forward strand.
GCATCGGATACGGCCAGACGGGAGCCCTTTGCTGCAAACACGGCGATGTGGTCGATCGCCTCGCAGCACAGCTCCATAATGTGCATGGGGACGGCACATGCGGTGATGGTTGCTTCCTCCAGAATGCGCTCCCGGTCGGGATCGTCCTTGGGGATGCCGTAGGCCTTTGCCAGCGGGACAAAGCCCTTGTCATCGGCTTCGACCTGATCTAGAAGCTCCTTTTGCAGGGCATCGCATTTGGCCTTCAGGGCGATGATCTCAGCTTCGACCTCTGCATACTTTTTCTTGCCGACAGTCAGGCTTCCGACCATGTTGCCCAGAGCGGTGCCGATGGCGCCGACCAAGGCCGCAGCACCGCCGCCGCCGGGAGCGGGAGCGTTGGATGCCAAAACCTCGACAAATGTGCGACAGGATTCCATTGTCATGTCCATAACTTTACTCTCTCCTTAAATATGGGTAAAGCCCAATCACAAGGCGATTGAGGGAGATTGGGCGTTTTATTTTGATTTCGCACCGCAAAAAGCACAGGCGGCGTACCGCCTGTGCTTCAGAGAATGCAGCGTTAGAACAAGCCGGTGATCTTACCGGTCTCGTCTACGTCGATACGTTCAGCAGCGGGAACCTTGGGCAGACCGGGCATGGTCATGATCTCACCGGTCAATGCGACCAAGAAGCCGGCACCGGCAGAAACCTTGATGTTGCGCACGGTGATGGTGAAGTTCTCGGGGGCACCCAGCTTAGTCTGGTCATCGGTGAAGGAATACTGGGTCTTTGCCATGCAGATGGGCATTTTATCATAGCCCAGCTCGGTCAGTGTCTTGATCTGCTTTTCGGCATTGGCAGTGAAGGTCACGCCGTCGCCGTGGTAGATCTTCTTGACGATGGCTTCGATCTTATCCTTGATGGGCAGGTCCACATCGTAGGAGAAGGTGAAGTCGTTGGGCTCTTCGCACAGGCGGATGACTTCCTCAGCCAGAGCGATGCCGCCTTCGCCGCCCTTGCCCCAAACCTCGGACAGTGCGACGTTGACGCCCAGCTCCTTGCACTTGCGCTCGATGAGAGCCAGCTCTGCTTCGGTATCGGTGGGGAAGCGGTTGATCGCAACGACACAGGGCAGCTTGTAGACCTTGGTGATGTTCTCAACGTGACGCAGCAGGTTGGGCAGACCCTTCTCCAGAGCCTCCAGATTTTCGCTGCCGGTCTCGGCCTTGGGAACGCCGCCATTATACTTCAATGCACGGGCAGTTGCAACCAGAACCACGCAGGAAGGATGCAGCTGAGCCATACGGCACTTGATATCAAGGAACTTTTCTGCACCCAGATCCGCGCCGAAGCCGGCCTCGGTGATGGTGTAGTCAGACAGCTTCAGGGCGATCTTGGTGGCGGTAACGGAGTTGCAGCCGTGGGCGATGTTCGCGAAGGGGCCGCCATGTACGAAAGCAGGGGTATGCTCCAGAGTCTGAACCAGATTGGGCTTCAGAGCGTCCTTCAGCAGTGCGGCCATTGCGCCCTGAGCGTTCAGGTCGCCTGCGGTGACAGGCTTGCCGTCACGGGTGTATGCCACCACCAGACGGGACAGGCGGAGCTTCAGATCGGTAATATCAGAGGCCAGACACAAAACAGCCATGATCTCGGATGCAACGGTGATATCGTAGCCATCCTCACGGGGCATGCCGTTGGTTTTGCCGCCCAGACCGTCCACAACGTTGCGCAGCTGGCGGTCGTTCATATCGACACAGCGGCGCCATGTGATCTGGCGGGGGTCGATATTGAGCGCGTTGCCCTGATAGATGTGGTTATCCAGCATGGCAGCCAGCAGGTTGTTTGCAGCACCGATTGCGTGGAAGTCGCCGGTGAAGTGCAGGTTGATGTCCTCCATGGGGACGACCTGTGCATAGCCGCCGCCGGCAGCGCCGCCCTTGACACCAAAGACCGGTCCCAGAGAAGGCTCACGCAGAGCGACCAGAACGTTCTTGCCCAGCTTGCGCATGCCATCGGCCAGACCGACGGTCGTGGTGGTCTTGCCTTCGCCTGCGGGGGTGGGGTTGATGGCGGTGACCAGGATCAGCTTGCCATCCTTGCGGTCGGTCTCGTTGAGGATGTTGTAGTCAACCTTTGCCTTGTAGTTGCCGTACTGTTCCAGATACTTCTGGTCAACGCCGGCAATTTTTGCAACCTCGGTGATTGGCAGCATGGTGGTTTCCTGTGCGATTTCGATGTCTGTTTTGAATGCCATTTTATCAATCTCCTTGTATTGAGTTTGGTGCCCTGCCGTTGGAGTGGCGCAGGCACATACAGGATTTATACGGTTTGCCGTTGGAATGACGCACCGCACATATGGACAATAAAGAAATAATTTCAGTATTTCTTTACTGAAACAAAGGATAACATCATCTTCACAAAAAGTCAATCACCTATTTCAGCTTTTTTGTGACATATGGTGAAAAGGCAGGGGGATATCCCTGCCTTTTTTCGTGCGAATTTAATTGAAAATCATGGAAATTCCCGGATTATTCCCTTTCAACTGACTTAGTTTGTAGAGAATTTCAGAGGTATCCCCTCGGGTCAATATACATTCTGCCTCGGGGAACGGAAATTCGCTCCCATCGATAGCGGCTTGGGCCTGCTCGGCCCACCGGGCGGCAAGACCGTCTGAGTCAGAGACGGTGGGGACGGAAAAGTGCAGCGCACTGTTCATCATTTCTCTGGCGTCTCCGGCGGTGATGGGTTCGTCGGGGCGGAATTCTACGCCGTCAGGAGTGGGGCATCCGGTGATCAGGCCGGAGCGAAGTGCGGCGGCCAGATAGGGCTTGAGCCAGTTGGGGGCGTCATCGATAAAGCCTGTGCTGCTGACCGACCGCTCAATCGGGAGATCCAGAACCTCCATCAGCATGGACAAAAACTGCCCCCGATTCACGGGCTCGTCGGGGCAGAAGCAGGCCTGACCGTTGATGATCTCGCCTGAGAACAGACCGGTGCTTCGCAGCCATTCGGCGGAGAAGCGGCAGGACAGACCGGCGGTATCGGTGTACTGCTGGGCATCGGTGGGCTTCAGGATGCGGACCGTTACGGTGGCCTCCCGAGAGACGTTTCCGGCAGGGTCGCATGCGGTATAGGTGAAGGAATCTGTCCCGACCTTGTTATGCTTGGGCGTGTAAAGGACGGAACCATCCTGCTGAAACTCCACACTGCCGCGCTTGGGGGCCCGCACCAGAGTGTAGGTCAGGGGCTGCTTTTCCGGGTCTGAGACCTTCAGTCTGGTGCTGTTAGGCAGATTTTTATATGTCTCCATGCTGCAATCTTCTGCAACGGGGGGCTTGTCCTCCTTGCCGTGGATCGAGATGGTCATGACGGTTTCCGGCTCGACCCGGTCAGTGAAGATGGGCATATACGACAGCTTGGCAGAGATGTCTGTTTGAGTGGGGGCGGGGTGAAAGGTCATGGTTTCCAGCTGTGCGGCGGTCAGGACATCTCCGGGGCGGAGCATCCGATCGCTTAACTGGACAGTTCCGGCGGACTGATCGGGAAGGGCTGAGATATAGATCCCGGTGAGCTGGTTGGATTCGGGAGTGAAGTCACTTCCCATAAAACAGTAGACTTGGTCAGAATCCACCTGTGCGGCCTGTGCCGAGGGGGACATTGCAGCGGTACACAGGACCGGTAAGAGCGCCCAAAGGGCAGCTCGGCGAAAGCAGGGCATAACAAAACCTCCTGAAAATGGTGTACGCAGGTAGTGTTTGCCGCTGCTCCCAGATTATACAAAAAATCCGCCACTGTTCAGGTGGCGGATCTTGGTTATCGGGGTGGCTGTACATACATGCCCTGTTTACCGGGGGCAGGCCGTGCATATACACTGGAAACAAGCCCAAGCATGGCAAAGCAGGTCAGGATCGAGGAGCCGCCGTAGCTGACGAAGGGCAGGGTCAGACCGATGACGGGGGTGAAGCCCAGACACATGCCCAGATTACTGGTGACCTGAAAGATCAGTGCCGCAGCGGCGCCGAAGCAGACCATGCGTCTGGTAAAATCGGGGGTTCGGGTCCCGACGTAGATGCATCTGGCGATGATGGCAAATTCCAGAACGATCACAGCCAGACAGCCGAAAAATCCCAGTTCCTCGCCGATGGATGAGAAAACGTAGTCAGTGTGCTGAGCGAACAGGGTGCCGGACTGGGTCCGTGTGCCGTTGAACAGCCCCTGACCGGTGAGCCCGCCGGAGGTCAGGCTGAGCAGGTTCTGGTTGGTGTGATACCGGGGGCCGATGGCCAGAGGGTCGATGGTCGGATCGAACAGGATAAGGATACGCTGCTTCTGGTACTCGTCGAACAGGAATTTCCACAGCAGGGGAAAGCCGACGGCGATGGCACCTCCTGCCGCGGCAAACCACAGCAGGCTGACACCGCCGGCAAAGGTCATGCCGATGAAGATGAAAACGAAAATCAGGGAAACACCGGCATCCTTGGAAACGACCAGATTCAGTCCGGCCAGGATTCCTACGTGGAATACCATATGCATGACGGCCTTGACGGAAGAAATGTGGTTCTGGTGGGCAGCCATGACAGATGCCATGATCAGGATGTAGGTGATCTTGCAGATCTCGGCGGGCTGGATGTTGATGGGCAGGAACGGAAAGTCCAGCCAGCTGCGGTTGCCGCCCCGTTCGGAGCCGAAGGGGATCAGCAGCAGGATCAGAAAAATGCCGGACATGAAAAGCAGCATCCGATGCTCCAGTATAAAATCAAGATCGATGGACGATATCAGCAGATACAGCAGGATGCCCATGGCGGCGGCAACCAGCTGGATAATGACAAATCGGGTGGGACCCATCCAGTTTGTGGCACTGGCGATGACGATGCAGCCGAAGGCAGTCAGCAGCATGCAAAGTGCCAGCAGGACCTTGTCGCCTTTTCGAAAAGAATCCAGAAAGCTCTGGGAAAGATTGTGCATAGATGGCCTCCTTGATGGTATAGGGCGAATGTGATTGCTCGTGTAATAATAGCATTTTTTTTCGAAAAACGCAATAACATTTCTTTTTGCGGGGCAGGGCAGGAGGATTCGGCTGCCAGATCCTTCAGACAGAACACTTGCGTTTTTGCAGGTTACCGATTATAATAATGTACAAATGACACACATTCAGGAGGGGTTCCTATGGAAAAGCGCCTTGCGGCCTATAAGGGCTGTCTGCTGGGGCTTGCCATCGGTGATGCGATGGGATACACGGTGGACCACAAGACACTCGACCAGATCAGGGCCGATTACGGTCCGAACGGTCTGCTGGGATATGACCTTGCAAACGGCTATGCAGACACAACATCATACACACAGCTTGCGGCATTTGTCTGCAACGGCCTGCTCATCGGCATGACCAGAGGGCAGCTCCGCGGGGTGATGGCACCATATGTGCGCTATATTGCCATGGCTGAACAGGAGTGGGCAAGACTGCAGGGGTATCGCAAGGACCCGAGTGCGGTGAACCTGTGCTGGGTAGCCGGTGCAGACGGGCTTCAGGCAAGACGCTGCATGGATACGCTGATGCTTGACACGCTGAACAAAAACGACTTTGGCACCATGGAGGAACAGAAAAACCGCTATCAGGGGCCGGGGGCGCTGACTACGGCGATCCCGGTGGGACTGTTTTTTGATCCGGAGCGGATGGGCCGTGAGGAGGTCCAGCGTCTGGGGGCAGAGTCAGTTGCGCTGACCCATGGAAATCCCGGAGCGTTTCTGACCGGGGCTGCACTGGCGCACATCATCAGCAGGATCGCATGGGACGGCGAGACGGATCTGCGGGAGCTGGTCCGTGAGACCATCAATATGCTTCAGAACCGTTTCGGCAAAGCCTATAAGCAGACGGCTGAGCTGTGCCAGAGCCTGCGCATGGCCCTTGCCCTGTCCATTTCACCGAATATGAAGCAGACCGAGGCCATGGAGCAGCTGGATTGCAGCTCGGCCCCCAAGGTTCTGGCAGGTGCGCTGTACAGCTGCATCCTGCATCCGAGGAGCGTGGACGAGGCGGTCATTACGGCGGTGAACCACTCGGGCTATTCTGCGGCAGTGGGGGCTGTGGCCGGTGCCATCCAAGGCGCGCGTCTGGGAGACGAGGCAATGCCGGAGTTTTATCTGGAATGCCTTGAGGTACGGGACACTCTTCAGGAGCTGGCGACGGATATGTTCCAGGGCTGCCCGATGACAAAAGACAGCAGGCTGTTTGATATGGAATGGGATGGGAAGTACGTTTCCATCCATCCCTAGTGCAAAAAATAGGCAAATTCTAAAAAAATGAGCCCTCTTTTTGATAAATTACCCTTGCAAAACAGATTCAAGGGTGATATAATGAGCTTGTTCTAGAGTATAAGTTACGAAAGAGAGGGGTGTTCACCCCTCTCTTTCTTGCTGAGAAAGGTGAAATATGAAAATTACAGAACTTGTAGCATCTTTTGCCCAGCCTGTGGTGGAAGCCAACGGCTGCTCCCTGTGGGACGTTGAATATGTGCGGGAGGGCTCGGACTATTTCCTGCGTCTTTACATTGATAAAGAGGGCGGTGTCGATATCACCGACTGCGAGGCAATCTCCAGAGCCATGGACCCCATTCTCGACGAGAAAGACCCGATCAGTGAATCCTACCATTTTGAGGTCTGCTCTGCCGGACTTGAGCGTGCGCTGAAGCGTCCTGCTGATTTTGAACGGTTCATGGGCAGCCCCATCACCGTTAAGCTCTATCGTCCCAGAAACGGCCTGAAGGAGATCCCCGGTGTGCTGAAGGGGTATGATAACGGAAAAGTCACTGCCGAGTGCGGCAAGGAGACCATCACATTTGAAAAGTCCGAAGTTGCGTTGGTGCGGCTTCGTGTGGAATTCTAACAGGAGGGTTAAGAACAATGGCGAAAGCTACCAGAGCCAAGAAGCAGGCAAAGCAGCCTGAGGTAAATGTAGGTGCAGAGATCTTTGAGAGCCTGCGCGAATTGGAGAAGATCAAGGGTATTCCCGTGGACTATATGGTGGAGCGTCTGAAGCAGGCGCTGATGAACGCTTACCGCAAGGACCGTGAGGACCATCGCGATGTTCCTGCGGAGAATGTGATCGTAGACCTGAATGAATCCGGCCTTGCCATGTATCAGGTCAAGACCGTTGTGGATGAGGTGGAGGACACTGCACTGGAGATCCACATCGATGCTGCCAAGACTCTGCAGCCCAACATCCAGCTGGGCGACAGTCTGCGCATCCCCATCAAAATCGAGGCCTTTGGCCGTATCGCTGCCCAGACTGCAAAGCAGGTGGTGATCCAGGGCATTCGTGAGGCTGAGCGCGGCGCCATGTACGAGAGCTACTCCTCCAAGGCTCAGGAGCTGCTGACCGGCACGGTCCTGCGTCTGGACCCCAGCGGCGATATCTTTGTCCGCATCGGTCAGGGCAATGAGGCATCCGATGCAGTGCTGCGCGTCAGCGAGCAGATCCCCGGCGAAGAGTACCGGGAGGGGGATATGATCCGTGTGTATGTTCTGGAGGTCCACCGCTCCAACCGCGGGCCTCTGGTCCATGTGTCCAGAACCCATCCCAATCTGGTCCGCCGCCTGTTTGAACTGGAAACCCCGGAAATTGCATCCGGCGAGGTGGAGGTCCGCAACATTGCCCGTGAGGCCGGCTCCCGCTCCAAGATGGCGGTCCGTGCAACGGTTGAGGGTGTCGATCCCGTGGGCGCATGTGTCGGCCCTCGCGGCGGACGTGTCGGTGCAGTCGTGGATGAGCTTCACGGTGAGAAGATCGACATCGTTGTTTACAGCGAGGACCCCTGCCAGTATGTTGCCGCTGCGCTGAGCCCGGCTGACGTTGTTTCCGTCACTCTGGTCCCCGGTGCAAAGGCGTGCAAGGTCGTTGTTCCCGACGATCAGCTGAGCCTTGCCATCGGCAAGGAGGGACAGAATGCCCGTCTGGCAGCCCGTCTGACCAGCTACAAGATCGACATCAAGCCTGAATCTCAGGTGCAAGAGGAAGAACAGGAGCCTGCCGAGCTGTAAGCTGGGCAAGCCTTCTGAGAATGGATAGGAGGGAATGTTCATGCCCAAAAAGATCCCTCAGCGGCAGTGTATGGGATGCCGTGAACGAAAGGAAAAACGGGAATTGATCCGGGTGGTTCGCTCTCCGGAGGGGGATGTGAGCCTCGACTTCCACGGGAAAGCACCCGGCCGTGGGGCATACATTTGTCCCAACGGGGCCTGCCTGAAAAAGGCCATCCGCTCCAAAGCACTGGAGCGTAGTCTGGAAGTGCCGATCCCCGAGGAAATCTATGCTCGACTGGAGCAGGAAATGGAGGCAGGAAACCATGCATAAAGCGCTGAATTATCTGTCTATTGCCCGAAAGGGCGGATTGGTTGAACTGGGTGAGGAGCCCTGCGGCGGTGCGGCAAGAGCGGGGCATGCCCGGCTTGTGGTGGTTGCGTCCGATGCCTCTGACCACACCTGGCGCCGTGCCAAAAGCTATGTAGCAGGAACCAGTCAACAGTGTATCAAGGCCCCATTTACCAAGGATGAACTGGGTCAGGCCGTGGGCCGGTCCAGTCTTGCGATGGCGGCGTTTACCGATGCATCGCTTGCCTTGGCGTTTGTCAAGGCTCTGGGTGAATCGGAGTGTTATCGGGAGGCTGCCGAAGAGCTGGACAAGAAGTCCAAGCGCATTCGCCAGCGTCAGAACGAGGAAAAAGCCCATCAGCGCAACAAGCGTTTGGGCAAAAAGCGTCCTGTTCCCGGTAAAAAGAATTGAGTTATGGAGGTGCGTATATGAGTTTACAAAAGTATCGTTTGCGAGAGGTAGCGTCGGATTTCGGCACCACCCCCAAGGAAATTTCGGAAATCATGGGTGATTATTTTGAGAAGCCCAAGTCCAATACGCAGGTTTTGACCGATGAGGAGCTGAATGTGGTCTTTGACTGCATGACCCAGAAGCATCCCATCGATTCTCTGGAGCAGGTCTATGCGGTCCAGCCCAAGCAGCCCCAGAAGGAAGCTGCCAAGGAAGGCGCAAAGGCTCCGGCGGATAAGTCTGCCCAGAACCGCAATCCGCAGACCCGTCAGGACAGCCGTCCTGCCCAGAAGCCTGCTCAGAACAGCCAGAGCGCAAATCAGGAGCGGGGCGACAAGCCTGCAAAGGCAGCGGAGCCTCAGCGCAAGCGTGAGCGCCGTGTGGTGGATACCTCTGCGGTTCAGGTCAACTCTGCCCGCTTCGATGATCGGGTGGACAGCCTGATCTCTGAGCGTGCTCAGAACTTCACCGGCGGCAAGCAGCGTATCGGCGGCGGTAAGAAGCAGCAGAACAAGCGCGACAATAAGTTCAAGGGCAACAAGGCCCGCAATGAAGAGCAGGAGAAGATGCGCCGTCTGCAAATGGAGGTTGCCCGCAAGGCGCCCCTGACGGTCAAGATCCCTGAGGAGATCACCGTCGGTGAGCTGGCAAGCCGCATGAAAAAGACAGCCGGTGAGGTCATCAAGCTCCTGCTGAAAAACGGCGTTATGGCTGCGATCAACCAGACCATCGACTATGATACCGCCGAGTTCATCGCAACCGAGATGGGCTGCAAGGTGGAAAAGGAGATCACCATCACCATCGAGGATCGGATCATTGACGATCACGTGGATACCGAGGAAGAGCTGCAGGGCCGCGCACCTGTCGTTGTTGTCATGGGTCACGTTGACCACGGCAAGACCTCCACTCTGGATGCCATCCGTAAGACGAACGTCACCTCCGGCGAGGCAGGCGGCATTACTCAGCACATCGGTGCATACACCGTTGAGCTGAACGGTCAGCCCATCACCTTCCTGGACACCCCCGGCCACGCAGCATTTACTTCCATGCGTGCCCGCGGCGCAAGATGCACCGACATCGCAATTCTGGTGGTTGCAGCTGACGATGGCATCATGCCCCAGACCATTGAGTCCATCAACCACGCAAAGGCGGCAGGCGTGCCCATCATCGTTGCGGTGAACAAGATGGATAAGCCCACCGCCAACCCCGACAGAGTCAAGCAGCAGCTGACTGAGTACGAGCTGATCCCCGAGGAGTGGGGCGGCGACACCATCATCTGCCCGATCTCTGCCAAGACCGGCATGGGCCTTGACAACCTGCTGGAGATGGTCCTGCTGACTGCCGAGGTGCAGGAGCTGAGAGCCAACCCCAACCGCCGGGCAAAGGGCACCGTGATCGAAGCCCGTCTGGATAAGAACCGCGGACCCATTGCAACGCTGCTGGTGCAGAACGGTACGCTGAATCAGGGCGATATCATCATTGCCGGCACCGCTGTGGGCCGTGTCCGTGTGATGACCAACGATAAGGGCCGTACCGTTAAGACAGCAGGACCCTCCATGCCTGTGGAGATCACGGGTCTTGCGGATGTGCCCTCTCCCGGTGATGAGTTCAATGCCGTTACCGATGAGCGTATGGCACGTACTCTGGTTGAGCAGCGCCGTCAGGCTGAAAAGGATGCAGCTGCCAATGCTATGAGCAAGGTCACTCTGGATAACCTGTTTGCAAAGATGCAGGAGGGTGAGATGAAGGAGCTGCCTCTGATCGTCAAGGCTGACGTTCAGGGCTCTGCCGAGGCACTGAAGGCTTCTCTGGAGAAGATCTCCAACGAGGAAGTCCGTGTTCGGGTGATCCACACCGGCGTGGGTGCGATCAACGAATCCGATATCCTGCTGGCATCTACGGCAGGTGCCATCATCGTGGGCTTCAATGTCCGTCCGGACGCTGCGGCTCAGGCAAGCGGTCAGCGCGCCAACGTGGATATGCGTTTCTACCGTGTCATCTACGATGCGATCGATGAGATCGAATCTGCTATGAAGGGCATGCTGGCTCCCAAGTTCGAGGAGGTCGTAATCGGCCACGCAGAGGTCCGCATGACCTACAAGGTCAGCGCCATCGGCACCATTGCCGGCTGTATGGTCAAGGACGGCAAGGTCACCCGTGATGCACAGGTCCGCGTACTGCGTGACAACATCGTCATCCATCAGGGTGAAGTGGGCTCCCTGCAGCGGTTCAAGGATGCCGCCAAGGAAGTCACTGCCGGCTATGAGTGCGGCATGAGCATCCTGAAGTTCAACGATATCAAGGAAGGCGACGTATTTGAGTGCTTCGCCATGCAGGAAATCAAGAGATAATTTTGTCCCCGCTGTGCCGCTTCAGCGGTACAGCGGGATTTACTGTTTATTTTGGAATAGGAGGAGTTATATATGGCATCGAATCGAATTGGCCGGATCAATGAAGAAATTCAGCGTGAGCTGTCCGATCTTCTGCGGAATCTGAAAGACCCCAGAGTGCAGAATACCATGATCTCCATTACCCGGGTCGAGACGACTCCTGATCTTCGCTGGGCGAAGGTCTATGTCAGCTTTTTGGAGGAGGACCGGGCAAAGGACGCCATCAAGGGTCTGAAATCTGCCGGCGGTTACCTGCGCCGGGAGCTGGGAAGAGCGCTTCAGCTCCGTTATACTCCGGAATTGCAGTGGGCGCTGGATGATTCCATCACCTACGGTGCAAAAATGCTGAAGCTGATCAATTCTTTGGATTGTGGAGAACCTGACGATGAAGGAACTGACGAGAACTGAGACGGCAGAGTTTCTGCGGGATCACGATAACTACTGCATCCTGAGCCATCGCCGTCCGGATGGGGATACCTTGGGCTCTGCTGCGGCGCTGTGCCGTGGACTGCGCCTCCTCGGCAAGCATGCAGTCATACTGGAAAATCCTGAGATTACCGATAAATACCGCAATTTGCATCAGGGCTTGACCTGTACCACCTGCCCGGAGGGGGCAACGATCGTCAGCGTGGACGTTGCCGCAGAGAGTCTGCTGAATCCGGATTTTGCAGCCCTGCTGCCCCGACTTGCCCTGCTGATCGACCACCACGGCTCCAACACGCATTTTGCACCTCAGGGGATCGTGGACCCATCGAGTGCGGCGACGGGGGAGCTGATCTATGACCTCCTGACAGAGCTTGAGGTCCGGATGGACAAGCTCACGGCGGAGGCGATCTATACGGCGCTGGCTACGGATACCGGCTGCTTCCGTTATTCAAACACAACGGCCCGCACGCTGAAGGCTGCTGCGGCCTGCTTGGAGGCAGGGGCCGACACTTATCCCATCAACAAGGCACTGTTTGAGACAAATCGGATGTCACGGCTCCGGATGGAGGCTTATCTTGCGCAGAATCTGGAATTTTTTGCAGACGGCACCATTGCTCTGGCGCTGATCCCCTTTGAGGCGGAGCAGGCCTGCGGAGTGGATGCCGACGACATGGAGAGCATCTCTAACTTTGCACGAAATATCGAGGGCGTTCAGCTGGCTGTGACCTTCCGCACAGACAAGAGCGGCGGGACTAAGCTGTCGGTTCGCAGCGCACCGGGGTATAACGCATCCGCGGTCTGCGCAGAGCTGGGCGGCGGCGGTCATGTGGCTGCTGCCGGAGCAAAGGTCGAGTGCGATCAGGCAGAGGCCCGGGCAAGGATTCTGGATATTTTGAAAAAGCAGGGTTACCTGTAAAAGAAAGATGATAGCGGTGTCCCTGTGAAAGCGCCGCATTCTCCAGAAAGGAGAAAATATAATGGCAAACGGTATTATTTCGATCGATAAGCCTCAGGGCTGGACCAGTCAGGACGTGACGGCAAGGCTGCGCAGAGTGTTCAACACGCGCAGGATCGGCCACGGAGGAACACTGGACCCGCTGGCCACCGGTGTCCTGCCGGTCTTTGTGGGCAGGGCAACCCGCGGTGTGGAATTTTTTGAGCATGCAGAAAAGATCTACGAGGCGACCATACGTCTGGGCGTCGCTACGGACACAGAGGATATTACCGGGACGGTTTTATCGGAAAAGCCGGTTTCCGTGACAGAAACGGAATTTTTGGCGGTTTTACAGCAGTTCCGTGGGGAGATCATGCAGGTCCCGCCCATGTATTCTGCTCTGAAGGTCAATGGGAAAAAGCTTTATGATCTGGCAAGGGCAGGCAAAGAGGTGGAGCGGCAGCCCCGTCCAATCACCATTTACGAATTGGAGTGTCTTGCCTTTTCGGGTCATGAGGCCCGTCTGCGGGTACACTGCTCTAAGGGGACGTATATCAGGACCCTGTGCAAGGATATCGGTGAGGCTCTGGGCTGCGGGGGATGCATGGCGGCCCTGCGCAGAGTTCAGGCTGGGGAGTATACCATTGCCGATTCCGTTCCTCTGGAGCAGCTGCTGTCTGCATCAGAGCAGGGGGATGACGTTGAGCGTTATCTGAAGCCTGTGGATTCCATGTTTGCTTCTTATCCGGCGATGACCCTGACACCGAATCAGACCAAACGTGTCCGCAACGGCAATGCATTTTCTCACTCCGGACAAAGCGGCAGGTACCGGCTGTACAGCGATGCCGGAGAGTTTCTGGCACTGGGGCAGCTGCGCGATGGCGTAATGTCCACGATCAAAAGCTTTTTCGAGGTATGACCGGATATGATAGATAAAAGAATTATCGCATTGGGATTTTTTGACGGTGTCCATCTGGGCCACGGGGAGCTGCTGTCGCAATGCAGGCATCTGGCGGACGTGCATCGCTGCAAGGCAGCGGCGGTGACCTTCTCCAGACACCCGGACAGTCTTGTGTTTGGAACCAGTCCGGAGCTGATCAATTCCGAGGCAGACAGGGCCCTGCTGATGCAGCGAAAGTGCGGCATCGATGAGGTGCTGACGCTGCCCTTCGACCATCAGATGATGAATATGCCGTGGCGTGATTTTTTTGACATGCTGTGCCGTGATTATCAGGCAGCAGGGATTGTCTGCGGCCATGATTTCTGCTTCGGCGCAAGGGGAGAAGGCAACTCTCGGCGCCTGCAGGAGGTATGCACAGAGCGAGGGATGCCCTGCGTAGTGGTCCCCGAGCAGAAGCTGGACGGCATCACCATTTCGTCAACGCATATCCGAAAATTACTTGCAGATGGGAATGTAGAGGACGCGGCCCGCTTTCTGGGGCATTATCACATGGTCAGCGGACAGGTGGTTTCCGGCAGGAAGCTGGGGCGGACCCTTGGGATACCAACGGCAAATCTGATCCCGCAGGAAGGACTGGTGCAGCTGAAGCACGGTGTCTATGCCTGCAGGGTTCACGTGGAGGATGGATATTACACGGCGGTGACCAATGTGGGGACCCGTCCCACGGTCAGCGGCCACCATGTTACCATCGAGCCGTGGATTCTGGATTTTGACGATGATCTTTACGGCAAAAATATCCGGCTGAGTTTTCACAGATTTCTCAGACCGGAGCAGCGGTTTTCTTCACTGGAAGAGCTGAAGGCAGCGATCTACCGGGATGAGAAGAAGGCAAGGGCATATTTTTCCGATTTGAATTGGGAAAACAGCAAAATCAGGGATGTAATTTGAAAGTTTCCCTTTACTTTTATGAAAAAGCGTGATATCATATTCAAGCTGGTTTCATCCGGCGTTTTGACGCCCGTTGCTCAGTTGTGGGAAAAGACCGTTTCGGTATTCCACTGACCCCTACTTAGCTCCCGGGTAATATTTTGAAAGGTGGAAATCACAATGATTCTGAAGGAAAAAAAGACTCAGGTTATCCTGGACAACGCTACTCATGAGGGCGATACCGGTTCTCCCGAGGTTCAGATCGCGATCCTGACCGCTCGTATCAACGAGCTGACCGATCATCTGCGTGTGCATAAGCACGACAACCACTCTCGTCGTGGCCTGCTGATGATGGTTGGTAAGCGCCGCAACCTGCTGGACTACCTGGCACGTAAGGACATCAACCGTTACCGTGCAATCATCGCTAAGCTGGGTATCCGTAAGTAAGATCTTTCAGAAGGGCGACGGATACCGTCGCCCTTTTCGCACATCCAAACTTTTCTCGCACAATCGGGAGCGCCTTTAGCAGTTGAAAGGGCGGCTGATCTGTTCGGCAGTCGTTTCAAGTGCTAAACCTCCCGGAAATCATTCTATTTTACTAGGAGGAAAACCAATGATTACTCGTAAGAACTACCCCAATCATCGGGTGTATGAGATGGAAATCGGCGGCCGCCCCTTTACCGTTGAAACCGGTAAGGTCGCTGAGCTGGCCAACGCAGAGTGCATCTGCCGCTACGGCGATACCGTGGTTCTGGTCACCTGTACCTGCAATCCCATCCCCAAGGCCGGTATTGACTACTTCCCTCTGACCATTGAGTTTGAGGAGAGAATGTATGCCGTGGGCCGTATCCCCGGTTCTTTCAACCGCCGTGAGGGCAAGCCCTCTGAGCGCGGCATCCTGAACAGCCGTATCATCGACCGTCCCATGCGTCCTCTGTTTGACGAGGAACTGCGTAACGACACCGTCGTTACCTGCACGGTTCTGGCCAATGATTACGAAAATCCCGTTGAGATCGTTGCATCTCTGGGTGCATCTATTGCAATCGCATCCTCCGATGTGCCTTGGAACGGACCTGTCGCAACCACCAACGTTGCCTATGTCGGCGGCGAGTATGTGATCAACCCCACCGCAGAGCAGCGTGATGCCTGCGAGTGCTTCGTCTGCATCGCTTCCACCTTTGAAAAGGTCGTCATGATCGAGACTGAGGCAAACGAGGCTCCCGAAAATATCGTTTACGAGTGCATCCGTGTGGCACACGAGACCAACATGGAGATCGTGAAGTTCATCAATGGTATCGTTGCAGAGATCGGCAAGCCCAAGTTCACCTTTGAAAAGGCTGCTGTTAACCATGAGCTGCTGGATGAGCTGATGGAGTACGGTCTGGGTCAGATCGAGTATGCTCTGGATACTGATGACAAGAATGTCCGCGAGGAGCGTCTGACCGCTGCCCGTCTGGACTTTGCCGATAAGTTTGCCGAGAAGTACGAGGATTTCGAGACTCATATCGAGGTCTGCCTGTACAAGATGCAGAAGAAGGTCGTTAAGAAGTGGCTGCTGCAGGGCAAGCGTGTTGACGGTCGTGGCATGGACGATATCCGTCCTCTGGACGCTGAGGTCGGTCTCCTGCCTAGAGTTCACGGCTCCGGCCTGTTCTCCCGCGGACAGACTCAGGTGCTGTCTATCTGCACGCTGAACACACTGTCTGCTGCGCAGAAGCTGGATACCATCTATCCTGAGGAAAGCAAGCGTTATATCCATCACTATAATTTCCCCTCCTTCTCCACCGGCGAAGCCCGTGCGGCCCGTTCTACCTCCCGTCGTGAGATCGGTCACGGCGCTCTGGCAGAAAAGGCTCTGCTGCCTGTGATTCCCTCTGTTGAGGAGTTCCCCTATGCAATCCGTGTGGTCAGCGAGGTCCTGTCCTCCAACGGCTCCACCTCTCAGGGCTCCATCTGCGGTTCCACTCTGGCGCTGATGGATGCAGGTGTTCCCATCAAGCGTCCTGTTGCCGGCATCTCCTGCGGCCTGATCTCTGATCAGGAAACCGGTGAGTGGAGAACCTTTACCGACATTCAGGGTGTTGAGGACTTCCACGGTGAAATGGACTTCAAGGTTGCCGGTACCACCGAGGGCGTCACTGCGATCCAGATGGATCTGAAGAACAAGGGCTTGACCATGGAGATCATTGCTGACGCTCTGGAGCGTTGCCGCAAGGCCCGTCTGGAGATCCTGAACGAGGTTATGCTGCCCTGCATCGCAGAGCCCCGTGCTGAGGTCTCTGAGTTCGCTCCCAAGATGCTGTCTCTGAAGATTCCTGTGGAGAAGATCCGCGAGGTCATCGGCTCCGGCGGAAAGACCATTCAGAAGATCTGCGCCGATACCGGTGCAAAGGTCGATATCGATGACGATGGTTCCGTGTTCATCTCCGCAGTTGATTCTGCTGCTGCATACGCTGCAAAGAAGATGGTTGACGATATCTGCTTTGTTCCCGAGGTTGGCAAGCTGTACTACGGCAAGGTCGTTCGCATCCTGCCCATCGGTGCATTCGTCGAGATCGCTCCCGGCCATGACGGCATGGTGCATATCTCCAAGCTGGAGAATCACCGTGTGGAAAAGGTCGAGGATGTCCTGAATCTGGGCGACATGACTTGGGTCAAGTTCATGGGCTTCGACGAGAAGGGCCGTGCAAACTTCAGCCGTCGTGACGCACTGAAGGAAATGGCCGGCGAAGGCAAGTAATTTAAAACAAAGAGGCTGTTCTGCGGAACAGCCTCTTTCTGCATCTTGGAGACATCCGGAAGTGCCCTCCGATGTGGCGAAAATGTAAAAATCGATCCCTCACGTGAATCAGTGAGGGATCGTTCGTTATTTGATCAAAAGCTCTGCGATTTGGATCGCATTGGTTGCCGCACCCTTACGGACTTGGTCGCCGCAGCACCACAGGCACAGCCCGTTGGGATCGGTGAGGTCGGGACGGATGCGTCCCACATATACAAGGTCCTGATCGCTGGTGTCCAGAGGCATGGGATATTCCTTTGCACTCAAGTTGTCCACCAATTTGCACCCGGGAGCTTTGGCAATTGCGGATCGGGCGGCTTCTACGGAAATAGGTGCGTCAAAATGCATGGAGACAGAGATGGAATGGCTGCGGATCACGGGGACCCGAACACAGGTGCAGCTGACCTTCAAATCAGGCAGGTGCATGATTTTTCTGCCCTCGTTCTGAAGCTTCATCTCCTCGCTTGTGTAGCCTTCCCACTCTTCACCGCCAATTTGAGGGATCAGGTTGTAGGCGATCTGATGGGAAAACACACTGGGGGTATAAGCCTCCCCCTTGCTCAAGGCGTCTACCTCTGCCATCAGCTCCACAGGGCCGCCTGCGCCTGCGCCGGAGACAGCCTGATACGTGGAGGCGGTCATGGTACGAATGGGGGAGAGGGCGTTCAGAGCATTGACAGCAGTTGCTGTAATGATGGTAGAGCAGTTGGGATTTGAAATAATGCCCTTATGATTTTTGGCATCCTCAGGGTTGATTTCCGGTACTACCAGTGGGACATTGGGGTCCATGCGGAAGGCAGAGGAGTTATCGACAAATACGGCTCCTGATGCCACAATGGCAGGGGCCAAAGCCTTTGCAATATCATTTTCCGCTGCACCCAGCACGATGTCAACGCCGTGAAATGCCTCGGCGTTTGCCTCCTGAATGGTGATCTGCTCACCCCGGAAGGCAACGGTTTTTCCGGCGCTTCTGGCGCTGGCAAGGGGGATCAGCCGTTCAACGGGGAAATTCCGCTCCTGTAAAATGTGAATCATTTCCTGTCCGACGGCACCGGTAGCGCCCAGAACAGCGACGGTATAATTTTTCATGTTTAACCTCCTAAAATGCAGGCAGGACTAAGGAAGAAGCTGCCTTATGCAGGCCGTTATTTTACAAAGCTGTCATACAGGACCTGAATGGCCTTGGAAAAGTCCTGATTATCGACACCGAAAATAATATTCAATTCATCGGGGCCCTGAGTGATCATACGGATGTTTACACCTGCCTGACCCATTGCACCGAAGATCTTGCCGGAAATACCCGGGCGGGATGCCATTTTGCGTCCAACAGCTGCAACGATCGCAATATCATCAAATACGGTCAGACGATCCGGCTCGATCTCCTGCTGAATTTCTGCAAGAATGGTGTAGAGATATGGCTCGATGGCCTGCGTCTGCATCAAAACAGAGACATTGTCAATGCCGTTTGGCACATAATCAACAGAGATATGGTGCCGTTCGTAAATGCTCAGAATCTTGCGCAGCAGGCCGACCTCGTTGGACAGACCGCGCTTACATAGGTGTACAATGGAAAAATCCTTTTTTCCGGTGATCCCTGTGATGAATCGATCAGGTGCGCTGTCAGAATCGAAATGTTCCCGGATCATGGTGCCGGGATGCTGGGGATCATTGGTGTTGCGGATATTCAGGGGGATATTTTTCTCACGCACAGGGAAAATGGTTCCCTCGTGCAGGACCTGAGCGCCGGTGTAGCTCAGCTCGCGGAGTTCATCGTAAGTAACCTCGGGAATGGTTTGGGGATTGGCTACGATTCTGGGATCAGCCATCAGTATGCCGGAAACGTCGGTCCAGTTTTCGTAGACATCTGCATCCACTGCAGCTGCAGCAAGCGCCCCTGTGATGTCGCTGCCGCCACGGGTGAAGGTTTTGATGTGGCCGTTCGGCATACTGCCATAGAACCCGGGTGTGACGACCCCGTGACCGGTGGCTATGGCCTTGAACACATTGTAACTGGTTTCCTGATCGACGGTTCCATCCAGACGAAACGTGATCCAATCTGCACTGTCGATAAAGGTGAAGCCCAAGTAGGCCGCCAGAATTTTTGCGGAAAAGTATTCGCCGCGGCTGACCAATTCGTCCTGAGAAACCTTCTTGGCATCCAATCGACATTTCAGCTCCTGCAATTCGGCCTCAAGGGGCAGCTTCAGCCCCAATTCGTCACGGATCTGCAAATAGCGGGAGGCGATCATCTCAAAAATCCCGGAGCAGTCCACCCCGTACTGTACGTGGGCATAGCACAGGTACAGCAGATCTGTGATTTTATGGTCCTGGCTGTCACGCTTTCCGGCGGCGGATACAACCACGATCTTTCGGGCGGGATCAGACAGAATGATGTCACGAACCTTTCGGTACTGTCCGGCATCTGCCATAGATGAGCCGCCAAATTTTGTTACTTTCAGCACGGAATATCCTTCCTTTCAGATAGAGCTGCAATAAACACAGTTGGATATTTTGCACACCATGCGTGCATATCTTCAACGGAAACAGGCTGCGTGATGACGGCCTTACCCCAACGATCGGAGGTATGGGACTCAAGCCAGCTGTCAGCGGCGCCGCGGACGTAATAGCGCATTTTCTGATGGTTGCATACCTGCTCGGCACTGTGCAGTGGGGCATAAAATCCGCGACCCTGCGTAAAGTCGACACAGTCCTGCACCACATTATACGCAGTAGGGTAGCGGCCTGCTCCTTGACCGTAGAAGCTGTGGCGGCCGGAGGTGTTCCCTTCAAAGGTAATGAGATTATAGTTTTCCGGAACGGTGGCCTCGATATCGCTGTGGGGATACAATGTGGGCTGCACGTAGGCACTGAACTGTCCGCCCTGCATCAGTCCGGTGGCGGCCAGCTTGCAGCAAAGGCCGTGGTTGTGGAACTGAGCAACGTCCTCTGCAAGGATATTTCGGATGCCGCAGACGGGGATCTGGTGCCTGTTAAGGCTGACGCCAAATGCCACGTTGCAGGAGATGATCAGCTTATGCCATGTGTCGATCCCGTCTACGTCAGCAGATGGATTGGCCTCGGCATAGCCCAGCTGCTGTGCCTGCATGAGGGCTTCGGTATAGGTAAGGCCGCCCTTGGTCATAGCGTCCAGAATAAAATTGCAGGTTCCGTTCATGATACCGCCCACCATGCGAATGGACTCACAGCGGCGAACACGTTCCAACTCGCTGAGCCAGCTGATACCGCCGCCGACTGCGGCGGTGCAGCGAAATTTGACATTGTGACGTTCGATCAGGGCAACGAGCTCATCGTAGAACTCTGCAACCATCGCCTTGTTGGCGGTGACTACATTTTTGCCGGCCTCAATAGATGCACGGACATAGTCCCACGCCGGGTGCAGACCACCCATGACCTCAACAACGGTATCAATAGAAGAATCCAGGAGGATCTCCTGGAAGTCATTGGTAACGACCACACCGGGCAGGGACAGATCCCTGCGGGATAAGACGTGGGTAACCTGAATATCGGATCGGGCAGCCGCCAGCTCATAGACACCTCGGCCGACGACACCGAATCCCAAAAGCGCGATTTTCATAAAGGGAATCCACCAACCTCTGCTTTGAAATTTACCGAAACAGGACACTGTTTCGGTAAAAAATGATTGAATTTTATCTAATAGAAGTATATCATAGGCAAAATCAAAAAGCAATATACGATAATGGCGGATAATTTGCATAATCTTGAAACAGGACAGCACTTTTCATTGAAATCCTGCATAAACATGCTTTTGATACATTCAGCAGCGGTGGAAGCCGGAAGGGGGACGACGGTACAAAAAGCCCCCAAGCCGCAATGGCTTGGGGGCTGACAGTGTGAAATTATTTTGCAAAGACCTTCTTCAGGTGGACGAAACGGGGCAGGCCGTCCTCCTTGACCATGCCGGTCTCACCCTGAATCAGGGGCAGGCAGTAGTCAATGAAGCCCTGGTTCACGCCGTTGTGGGTCTCATTGATCCACTCCAGAGGAACCTTCTTCTCGGTGTTGGCAACGAGGCTCAGATCGAACAGCTTAGGCTCGCACTTGTAGCCGTTCTCGTCACGGGTGCAGGCAAAGCCGACCATCTTGTCGGTTTCACCGGCAACGGCGGCCTCAACAGCGGTCTTGCCGGACATGAAGGACTCGGCGATGTCGGTGCCGGAAGCGCAGTGAGCAGCGCAGCGCTGCAGCAGGCTCAGCTCGATGGGGCGAACCTTTGCGCCGGTAGCGGACTTGACAACATCTGCCAGACGGGCAGCCAGACCGCCCAGCTGTGCGTGACCGAAGCCGTCGGTGCCGGAGGTCTTAGCCTCGGAGACGAAGGTGCCGTCAGCGTAGTGAACGCCCTCGGAAACAGCGACGATGCAGTTCTTCTTTTCCTCGTAGATGCGCTTGACATCGGAGACGAACTGGTCCATGTCGAAATCGACCTCGGGGAGGTAGATCAGGTCGGGACCGTCGCCCTTGACGCCGGCCAGAGCGGCAGCGGCAGTCAGCCAGCCTGCATGGCGGCCCATGCACTCGATGATGGTGACCATGCCGGTGTCATAGACGTGGCTGTCACGGGAAACTTCCATAACGGAGGTTGCAATGTACTTAGCCGCAGAAGCAAAGCCAGGGCAGTGATCGGTGCCGGCCAGATCGTTGTCGATGGTCTTGGGGACACCCATGACGCGGCACTCGTAGCCGACGCGGTTCATGTACTTGGAGATCTTGTTACAGGTATCCATGGAATCGTTGCCGCCGTTGTAGAAGAAGTAACGGACGTCATACTTCTTGAAGATTTCCAGAATACGCTTATAGTCGGTATCATCAACATCGGGATCTGCGATCTTGTAACGGCAGGAGCCCAGAGCAGAAGAAGGTGTGTAGAGCATGTTTTCCAGCTCGGCTGCATCTTCCTCATTCATGATCATCAGTTCGTCGTTCAAAACGCCCTTGATACCATGATGTGCGCCATAGACAGTGGTAATGTTCTCATTCTCAAGACCGGCTTTGATAACGCCGTAGGCCGAGCAGTTGATGACGGAAGAAGGACCGCCGGACTGGCCGATGATCAGAGAACCAACAAGAGTTTTTTCGGACATATGTTGTACCTCCACAAAAATGATAATACAAAACAATATAATTTGGGCGAAAATCGTGCGAATACACCCAATCAGTAGAAT
>DYCR01000032.1 GCA_019418025.1 Clostridiales bacterium
TAAAATCATTTTCCACGGGGGCGTGTACCTCGGGGAAAATACTGCTCTGCCTGAGAGTGTGGAATTTGTCCGTTATTGACGGACAAATTATGCGCGGGTCAGGCTGCAAAAATGCCCGAAAGCCCTGAAAGGGGGTTTCGGGCAGTCTCAATCTGCCGCAGGATGGATATCCTGCGGCAGACCGTTATATACTATTGAATTAAGCCCAGGGATTCTCCGTTGCATAGGGCAGGCTCTTGGGCTGATTGTAGGAAATGTCTGCAATGCCAAAATACTTCAGCACCTCGAACAGGCTCTTGCCGCAGTGGGCAAATGCCACCGCCCCGTGGTGGGGGTAGCGCTTCTGGATCAGCACATGGCGGTAGAAGCGGCCCATTTCGGGGATCGCGAAAATACCGATACCGCCGAAGGAGCGGGTTGGCACATCCAGAACCTCTCCCTCTGCAATGTATGCACGCAGCTGTCCCTCAGAGTCGCACTGCAAACGATAGAAGGTCACATCGGATGCAGCAATATCGCCCTCCAGAGTTCCACGGGTGATATCGGGAGTGCCGCCATTCTCCAGCAGACGGTTCTGGATCAGCTGATACTTGACTGCACACTCACCGCACATTTTGCAGCTGGGTGTGTTGCCGCAGTGGAAGCCCATAAAGGTGTCTTTGATATCGTAATCAAATTTCCCCGCAATATCCTCGTCATAGATGTACTTGGGGACGGAATTGTTGATATCCAGCAGCGTGATGGCATCTCCGGTGATGCATGCGCCGATGTACTCAGACAGTGCGCCGTAGATATCCACCTCACAGGCAACCGGAATCCCACGGGAAGCCAGTCTGGAGTTTACATAACAAGGCTCGAAGCCGAACTGCTCCGGGAATGCCGGCCAGCACTTGTCTGCAAAGGCCACATGCTTTCTTGCGCCCTTGTGCGCCTCTGCCCAGTCAAGCAGTGTCAGCTCAAACTGCGCCATGCGCTCCAACAGGTCAGGATAGATCTTCTTGTCCCCCATTTCCTGCTCCATATCCGCAATGACCTCGGGGATACGGGCGTCTCCGGCATGGGCCTTATAAGAAACCAGAAGGTCCAATTCGGAGTTCTCCTCCACCTCAACCCCCAGCTCATACAGACCACTGATTGGGGCATTGCAGGCGAAAAAGTCCTGAGGACGGGGGCCGAAGGTGATGATCTTCAGATTCTTGACACCGATGATCGCCCGGGCAATGGGAACGAACTCCTTCATCATCTGTGCGCACTCCTCTGCCGTGCCCACAGGATACTCGGGGATATATGCCTTCAGATGGCGCATCCCCAGATTGTAAGAGCAGTTCAGCACACCGCAGAAGGCATCGCCGCGGCCATTGATCAGATCGCCGTCGCCCTCAGCGGCTGCCACATACATCACGGGGCCGTCAAACTTTTGGCACAGCAGGGTTTCCGGTGTCTCCGGACCGAAATTGCCCAAAAACACCACCAGAGCATTGACTCCATGGGCATTCACGTCCTCGATGGCTGCCACGGCATCTGTTTCGTTTTCCACGGTAATGGGACATTCATACAGCCCCTCGCCATATGCGGCCACGATATTCTGGCGGCGCTTTGTGGACAGGCTGATGGGGAAGCAGTCACGGGATACGGCAATAATGCCGAGCTTTACTTCTGGAATATTCATATTTATGATCTCCTTTATCTGTCAAATGAAATTTGCAATGTCGATATTCTCGCCGGACAGTCCGACCTTCGCGCCGGACTTGGCCTCATCGGACTCAGGATGCGCCAGAAGCCACTTGTTCCGTGCGGTCATGTATGCATCCTCCTCGGTCTTAGGGGTCATGATGGGCTTTTCCGTGTTGGTTCCCTGCGGCAGGGCAACCAAAACCCGGAAGCCCTTGGCGGCATCCCGATGGCAGGGTGCGTAATGCAGCGTTGTTGCATAAACCTCTACCAGAGTGCCTGCCGGAACGGAAAAGGCCTTGACCTTGGCGGTATCCAGTACACCGTCCACGATCTGATCCTGCTTTGCAAGCAGCAGGATAAACTCCTCCGTGCCCAGATTGTACTCACTGTCCCGATGGTACTCAAGGCAGTTGAGCTTTGTGTTGTGGCCGTTGCACCATCCCAGCTGAACGGGCATGCCGCCATAGAGATGCTCGCTGACCTCGATCATGGCAGGCAGCTCCTGAAGCGGCTCATATTCCGCCACATAGTCCACGCCCTCCGGCTGAGGGGTATCCTTCAGAACAGACAGGATCTCCGCAGCCGTCTCCTCCATGCCACTGACGACCCGACCGTATGCCCGAAACTCATCATCCAAAACAGAATAGATCTTCATGCACTCACTCCTTTACAAGCTCTGCAAACAGCTCCTTGCAGGCAGGATAAATTTTCTTAAACTGCTGATAACGCTTTTCATACTTCTCCACCAACTCCGGCTCAGGCCGGACGGTAGAAGCCACATGAACAAATTTGCCGCAGACCTCCTGAACCGACGCATATTCTCCGCAGGCCACCATCGCAAGCATCGCGCCGCCCATTCCCGGGCCCTGCTCCGACTCCAGACACTCCAGTTCTGCATTCAGGATGTTGGCGATCATCTTTTTCCACAGGGGGCTTTTGGCTCCTCCGCCGCAGATCTTGGAGGAATCAATGGTGATCCCCAAGCTTCTTGCAACCTCTACGCTGTCTCGGATAGCAAAGGCAACACCCTCCATGACCGCCTGAGTCAGATCCGCTCTGGTGGTGTCCATGGTCATGCCGATGAAGGTGCCACGGGCATTGGTGTCGTTGATGGGGCTGCGCTCCCCCATCAGATAGGGCAGAAAATAAACATGATTTTCCCCCAGCTTATCCTCGGTGATGGGGGTCTGCTCCGCAGCATAATCGGAAGTCTGATAAATTTCGTCCATCAGCCACTTGTTGCAGCTGGCGGCGCTGAGCATGCATCCCATCAGGTGATAGCCGCCGTCTGCATGGGCAAAGGCGTGCAGCGCGTTGTTTTGATCCACGCCGAAGCTTTCCGACGAGATGAACACCGTACCGGAGGTTCCCAGAGAAATGTTACAGCCGCCTTCACCGACCACACCTGTGCCAACGGCAGCTGCGGCGTTATCTCCGGCACCTGCCGCCACCTTCACGTTTTCCCCCAGCCCCAGACGCTTGGCAACCTCCGGCTGGACCGTGCCGATGCAGTCATAGCTTTCAAACAGCTTGGGCATCTGGGTTTCCGAAATACCGCAGATATTCAGCATTTCCTGACTCCACCGCTTGTTCCGAACATCCAGAAGCAGCATGCCGGATGCATCCGAATAATCGCAGGCGTGGACTCCAGTAAGGATATAGTTTACATAATCCTTCGGCAGCATAATTTTTGCGATTCGACGGAAATGTTCCGGCTCATTCTCCCGCACCCACAGGAGCTTGGGGGCCGTAAATCCGGCGAAGGCAATATTTGCCGTCCACTCTGACAGCTTGTCCCTGCCGATCTTGTTGTTCAGCTCGTCCACCTGCTTGGCGGTTCTTCCATCGTTCCACAAAATAGCAGGGCGAATGACGTTGTCATTTTCATCCAGGATCACCAGACCGTGCATCTGACCGCCGCAGCCGATCCCCGCCACGTCGGTACCGTCAAAGCCTGTCAGCAGCTCCGGAATTCCCTCCATGATCGCTCTGCGCCAGTCCTCCGGGTTCTGCTGGCTCCAGCCCGGCTGGGGAAATTCCAACGGATATTCCTTTGATACCACATTTTTGATTTCCCCCTGCCCATCCATGAGCAGCAGCTTGACAGCCGAGGTTCCCAAATCAACTCCGATAAACAGCTTCATATCCATCACTCCTGTTTGTTGTCTTTATTTTAGTATAGCGAATCAATGCTTGATTATCTAGGGCAAACATACTTATCAATTAGACTAATTTGACCTTTTTGGAAATTCCACATATTCACTAATTTTCAAGTCAGAATTTTGTAAAACATAACACCCCCGCCCGAAACGGTGCATTTCAGGCGAGGGTGATCCGATCAGGTCATATACTTTTGCAGCAGCTTCAGGCTGTCATCTCTGGAATAAAACCGCTCGATAGAGTGGAGGCTGTGATGCATGACTGCCGGCTGTGTCTGATGGCTGCGCTTGTATCCGCTGTACTCCTCCGGGGTCATGTGGTACTGCTGCTGAAACGCGCGGGAAAAGTATCGGTAGTCGGAAAAGCCGGACTCCATGCACACATCCAGCATCTTCATGCCGCCGGCTGCGATCAGCTTGCACGCGCAGTTGAACCGCACCGAGGTCACATAGTCCTGAAAGCTTTGGTTCATGGTTTCCTTGATGAATCGAGAAAGATAGCTGACCGAGCATTGCTCTGCTTCTGCAAAATCCGTCAGCCGGATCTTATGCATATAGTTTTCATCCACAAAGCGGATCAGCCGTTCCATCCGAGCGTTCTTCTTGCTGATGCAGGATGCCTCCTCCGGGGTCAGGACACGGTGGGGCAGCTTCGACAGGAGCCGATGCAGCAGCAGGCAGCATTCTCCCGCACAGTACAGACCATAGTGCCCCTGCTGATGCAGATAGATCTCTGTCATCACTGCGATCCTGCGCTTGATCTGGGACAGCTCCGCTTCCGAGAAATGCTCCCCTGTTATGTTCCCATCCAGAATGATCGGCGGCAGGGACGGCAGACGTTTTGACGAGATCTGCACGCACAAAAACGTGACCTGCCGATCCAGCTTATGAAATTCATGGGGCTCATTCGGGGCAAACAGTGCCAGCTCCCCCGGCTGCAAGGTCCGCATCCCCTGCCGATCCGTCACGCACAGGGGCTGATCCAGAACCCACAGCAGCTCCCACTCCGTATGGAAGTGGGCAGTGCGGTAGTCCACCGTGTCAAAAAAGATACTCAGCCCCTCCACCTGACGATGTTCCACAATTTCCAGTTCGTTCAATATAATTTCCTTCCAAGATATACACATATTTTTACTCTGCAATATATGCTCATGTTACCATTATTTCCCGAAAATTTCAACAAATATCTTGCAGATTCCCCATCTACGCCCCTGCCCCTTCCCCATCTGCACGCCTCTGCCCGTTGCATGCAGCATCTGTGCATGCTATACTGTGCTTGTTACTTCACCGCCGGTCCACCCCTTCCGGCATCCGGACCGGCCTGTTCCGAATACGACACGATCTGCAAAGGAGTCCGTTTTTTATGAAAGCAATTATGGTGATGTTTGACTCACTCAATCGTCATTTTCTTCCAAATTATGGCTGTGATTGGACCAAGCTGCCGAATTTCGAACGGCTCGGTCAGCGTACACTCACCTTTGACCGGTTCTACGGCGGCAGTATGCCCTGCATGCCCGCCCGTCGGGAGCTGCATACCGGCCGCTATAATTTCCTGCACCGCAGCTGGTCCCCCATGGAGCCTTATGATGAATCCGTCTGCCGGAACCTCCGCTCTGCCGGGGTCTATTCCCACATCTCCACCGACCACTTTCACTACTGGGAGGACGGCGGCTCCTGCTATCTGAGCAAATACGACAGCTTTCAGATGAACCGCGGTCAGCAGGGTGACCCGTGGGTCCCCTGTGTGGAAAAGCCCTTCTGGCCAGACACCTACTCCAACCGGACTGCCGGCGCAAACTGGCGGCACGACTGGGCCAACCGTGCCTATTTTGATCAGGGTGCGCCCATGCCCCAGACCGTTACTTTCCGCAATGGGTTGGATTTTATTGACCAAAATGCAGAAAATGACAACTGGTTTCTGACCATAGAATCCTTCGACCCCCACGAGCCCTTTTATTCTCAGCAGGAATACAAGGATCTTTATCCCCATTCCTATCATGGCAAGCAGATGGACTGGCCCAATTACGGACGCAACGATCTGGACGACTCCGCCACCGAGCATGTCCGCTTGGAGTATGCCGCACTGATGAGCATGTGCGACCGGCATCTTGGCATGGTGCTTGACAAAATGGACGCATATGACCTGTGGAAGGACACGATGCTGATCGTCAACACCGACCACGGCTTCATGCTGGGCGAAAAGGAATGGATGGGTAAAAATGTTCAGCCCTTTTACAACGAGCTGATTCAACTCCCCTTCTTCATCCATGATCCCCGATGCCCCGACGCAGACGGAAAGCGCTGCGATGCTCTGGCCCAGACCATCGATATCCCCGTCACCGTTGCCGAGTATTTCCAAGCCCCGCCCTTGCAGCATGCTCAGGGTGTCTCCCTGCTGCCTGCGATCCGGTCCGGAGAAGCGGTGCGCAGCGAAGCACTGTTCGGCATCTTCGGCGGACACGTAAACATCACAGACGGACGCTATGTCTACATGCGCGCCGCAGCAAGCTGCGGCAATGGACCGCTGTATGATTATACCCTCATGCCCTGCCATATGAACGGCCCATTCGGTACGGATGAGCTGCGGACCGCCAGCCTGTCACAGCAGGATTTCCCCTTTGCACAGCACTGCCCGCTGCTGAAGGTGGAGGCCCGAGTAGGAAACAACAGCTACTGGTACGGCACACGCCTGTATGATCTGGAAAAAGACCCGCAGCAGCTGCATCCTGTGACTGATCTTACATTAAACCGCACCATGGCAGAGCTGCTGCGCAGGGCCATGCATGAAAGTGATGCCCCCGCCGAGCAGTACCAACGTCTGGGTCTGCCGGAGGACGGCCCCATCCCGGATGATGCACTGATTGCCGGAGAGGCCTCCTATGATCCCCCGCACATCGGAACCTTCACCTTCACCGAAAAGGCCGAAAAAGCACTGGCGATCTATCTCAGCACCCTCATTCCGGAGGCCGCCGAGCAGTTTTCTCAGCAGCTGATCCAGAAATTCCCCGACAATGCCCAGTTGCGTGAATCGGATATTTTTGACCAGATCCGTTTGGTTACGGCCCCCCGTTTCCGTGAGGCCGCTGTGCAAAATATCAAGAACTTTTTGTACGACTGAATGATGCGCCCCTGTTAATCCTTAACAAAACAAGACCTTGACGGGCATTGGGAGCCCCTCAAGGTCTTGTTATTTTTACGGATCATGCACCATCGGGAGACTCCGATTCCGGCTGATCAGCCCTTTTTCCTTGTGAGGACGGCCCCGGCAATTCCTCCGACAAACACAAAAGGTGCGATCCTCACAAACAGCCATTCCAGCGAATGAATGCCGACACCGATTACGGCAGTTTCCGGACTGGTATAATCCCATCCCAGATAAGGACTGCTGCACACATACAGCAGTGCTAACACCACCGCCACGATCACACACAACGATATGAAGCACCAATGAATAATCCTTGGTACAGTCGGGAGAAAAGCCGCCATCACCTGTAATCCTCTGATTTGACCAGAGATTCCCTTTATTGACAAAAGCAAAGATCCGTTCTATTATATGAGCACACAATTTAAGGTTTTCTTTTTACTAACTACTTGATTCGGAGGCACAATGGAACAGGCAGAACCGGTATTATATGTAAATATGCTCGGTCGGTTTATGATGACTTACAGAGGTCAACAAATCTCTTTTAAAACCAATCCCACGACAAAATCCCTCAAATTGCTCCAGCTGCTATTGTACGCAACCGCTGTAAACGGAGGGATCTCCCGCTCCCATCTGTTGGAGAATCTCTATTATCAGGAAGAGCTGTGCGACACCGCAAATAATCTGCGTGTCACCGTTCATCGGTTGAAGAAGCTGCTGCTTCAGGCCGGTCTGCCCGAATACGATTACATCCAGATTGACAACGGAACCTATCGCTGGAACAGCCCAATGCCGACCAAAATCGACGCAATCGAGTTTGAACAGCTGGTTCATGCCGCACAGGAGGCATCCGATCCTGAGGTGCAGGCAGAGCTCTGCACTCAAGCCTGTACCTTATACCGAGGTGTTTTCCTGCCGGCCCTGTCGGAGGATGACTGGGTGATCGTCAACAGTATCCGGCACAAAAAGCTCTATGAGTACGCATTTACTCAGCTTTGCGATTTCCTGAAACACCGTCGGGAGTATGAAAAGATCATAGATCTCACCACCGCCGCCGTTCAGCTCTATCCGTTTGAAGAATGGCAGACCATAAAAATGGATGCCTTGCTGGCACTCAATCGCTACAAGGAGGCCCAGCAGTACTACGAAGAGACGTCTAAAATGTTCTTTGCAGAGCTTGGAATCAGCCCGTCGGAAAAGATGATGAACCTGTTTGAGGAAATGAGTCTGAAAATGGGCCGTACCCGCCAGACCACCGAGGAGATCAAAGAAGCGCTTTCCGTCTCTGATTACAAAACCGGCGCGTTTTATTGCAATCTTCCCAGTTTCCGTGACAACTACCGGCTGATCCGCCGGCTTCTGAACCGAATCGATCTTGCTGTTCAGGTGATGATCTGCTCCCTGACTGACGGTTACGGGCACCCTCTGGAAAACAAAGAAAAGCTGGAAGTCCTGTCTGAAAGCCTGCACAAGGCAATTCGCAGCAGCCTCCGTCGGGGAGACTGCTTCACCAAGTACAGCCCGAGCCAGTTTCTGATCCTCGTAGTCGGATCAAATCAGGAAAACTGTGAGATCATTTACAAGCGAATTGTAAACGCCTTTACTCAGGGACATCAATCATGGAAAAAGTACATCGAATACAGTGTCTTTTCCGTATCCGAAGATGACTGATTTTATGATCGGAACATGTATGCAAAAGCGGAGTTATCCCCTTATGGATAGCTCCGCTTTTCGTTTACTATGACTGTGGCCGCTGTCAGACGATCCTGTCACAGCGAATGGTCAGACGATCCCGTCCGCCGTATGTACAGGTGAACAATGTCATGTCATATTCCCCCGATACCATTTCTTCCACAGAATCTGCTGACAGGATATCCTTTGCCACCACCTGATAGGCCGTGACAACACCCGTTACATCACGAAAATATACCTCATCTCCCAGTTCCATTTTCGGAAGCTGACCAAACCCCCGGTCATAATTATGCCCCATCAGGACAAGATCACTCCCGTTGACCGAGCCTGTATATCTGGTTGGTGCAATCCGAAGCTTTTCCATGCTCCAGTCTGACATGATCGGCATTTCGATGCCCAGCTTTGGGATCATCAGGTAACCGATATAATCATGCCCTTCCACTGACAGGGTATCCATCTCCAAAGAATAGGGATCTGTCACAGCTCCGGACTCCCGACCAGACGATTGGTTGGACTCGATCTGGGTCCTCAGCTCCGGCAGCAGCGCCGTTACCGATCGGTCTGCCGCCGCAGCTTCCTGCTGATTGTAGAAAAACAATCCCAAGGCCGCCAGAATCAAAACCGTTCCCGCTCCGATTAATATATTTGACAGGTTATGCTTCATTTTCTTTATTTTTCACCCCGATACGCATCATCACACCGCCTCCGATCAGGAGCAATCCCAGAACTGCCAGCACAGGGACCGGCAGCTTCAGCTGCCCCGTCTGGGGAAGGACCGAATCCTTCTGTGGCTCTGTGGGTAGCGGATTCGACGGCATCGGCACGATCTTCTCCACCTTCGGAGCTGCATTTACATCATACACATACGTACCCACATCCCAATTGGGCACTGCAATCAAAAACGGATCAATGGCATTATAGCCCATCTCTGTCTCACTCTGCGACACAAGATACAGCCCCAGCTGATCGCCTTCGACTTCGTATCGTGCAATTCCCGCGTTAATCTCCACGGTCGTCCCTGAGAGATTCTTTCTTTGGGCAAAATTCAGGAGCGATCTTGCCAGCTCCGGAGCGCCCAGATCTTCCAGCGTTTCTCCGCTGTCTACAAAGGCTTCCACAAGACGAAAAGAATAGTTCCCATCCGTGCTGACGATCTCGCCCACGCGGTAGAATATCATGGTTCCGGAGGATGCTCTTCTTGCCTCGTCCTCTAAATAAACCGTGATGGAACCGGATCGTTCAAAATCCGGCACATCATGCGCCAAAACAGAAGCACTCGTCATACAAATCACAAGGATCGCAAAAAGAAAAGTTGTCATTCGTTTTCCCACGGTCTTTGTCTCCTTACTTTTTCTTGCGCTTGGACAGCGCCCCTACAATTACAAGAGCCAGTAAAAACGGCGCTGCAATTGCCACTGCCACAAATTTGGAATCCACCAGAACGGCATCGCTGACCACGTGTACCTGAGTATCTTCCGTGTGATCGATTCGGTGTCCCCGAACCAGAAGCCGATGGGAATTGATTCCATACGGGGTGCATGTCACAAGTGTAGACAGATCCTTTCCCGGCTCCGGCATCAGCGGCTGAACATTATCAGGCTCCACGATCAGGATCTGGTCAACCTGATAGGTCAGGACCTCGTCCAATACACGGATGTGAAAAATATCCCCCTCTACCATGCGGTCCAGATGCGTCAGCAGGGTTGCACTGGGCAGGCCTCTGTGTCCGGAAAGGACACTGTGGGTGCCGGCTCCGCCGATGGGGAGACTGGACCACTCCAGATGCCCCACCGCCACCTGAAGAACTGAGTGGCCGGTTCCGTGGTAGATGGGAAGCTTTACATCGATGGAGGGAATTTCAATATATCCCATAATGCCCGTTCCGCCCACGTTCAGCAGGCTCTCGTACTCCGCCTTTTGATCATCGGTGGGTCTGAACATATTCTCTCTGTACCGCTGCGCTTTGTTATATGCCTCTGCGGCATCCCAAAGCTCCTGATAACGGTCATTGCCCAGATTTTCGACCTGCTGTTCATAGGAGGCGATCGCGCGGGACTGGTGTTTTGCATTCCAGAATTCGCTGACGGTTGGATACAGAAGTAAGGACACGCCAATCAAAAATATGCAAATGAGGAAAATATTGGATAGTTTCTTTTTCATTGGGATCTCCTTACGCCTGCCCCTTGGGGAGCTTACACTCCCCAAGGATACAAACTTTCTGTTACGATGAAACTTATGCGTTGCCGGTGCTGCGCTTCTTGAACAACAGCATTGCGCCTGCCGCCAGAACCAGAATGCCGCCGACTGTGTAGAACATGGTGGTGCCTGCACCGCCGGTGCTGGGCAGGACAAGACCGGGGCGGTTTTCGATCTCCGCCGTCAGCTTTCCGGTGCTAAGATCGCCTTGAAAGACCTGATCGGCATTCAGTGCAGTCAGCTGAGGAGCAGCAGCGTCCATATCATGGTCTGCTGTGATGGTGAAGGTGATCGGCTCCATGGTGTTGTAGCCCTTGGGGGTGGTGGTTTCTGCCAGCATGTATTCGCCATCGTCGAGGCCCTTCCAAGTAAAGGTGGTCATCTTGTCCCCCTTAACTTCCTGACCAACAGCCTGGAACTGTCCATCCTTGCCCTTCTTGTAAAGGGTGAAGCCTGCACCCTCCAGAGCCTGCCCCTCTTCATTGACCTTGTTGACAACTGCTTCATAGGTAAAGACGATGACCTGATCTGCCGGAGTCTTGCCGACATTGTCTGCACCGCTGGGGTTGGGGTTATTGGAATATTTCAGATAAGCCTCATTGCGGTTTCCGGCGGAACCTACAGCTGCCTGTTCATTCAGTCTTGCGGTATACTCCACCGTGATGACGGAATTGTCGGTTGCACCGAATTTCTTGACATTGTCGCAGGAAATCTCAAGGGTGTTGTCCGTGGGATTGGGTGTAATCGTAAAATGCTCTGTAACATTCTTGCCGTCGAACATGACCTTTGCGTCGTTGTTATAGGTCAGACCCACAGACAGGGTATCGTGGAAAACGATCTTGTAAGAATTGTAGCCGGAGACATTGCCTGCCAGAGTTGCAGTAAGCTGAAAAGGAACATCGTCACCGATATCATAGTCAGCAGAATCCTGCCATTCGGTGGTCACGCCAGTGGTATCGTCGGTATCCTTGACCTTCTTCTCTACCTGAGGAACACCGGACTTGGGTTTGGCAGATACATTGCCCACCACCTCCATGATATAGGCCGTGTAGGCGTCATGGCCGGAAACGGAGCCATTCTTATCCTTGATCAGATAGTAGCCGGCTTCCAAGCCGCTGATGGTGTACCCGCCTTCACCGGGAACACTGGTCTTGACATTTGCTGCATTCAGGTAAGCATCAAGCTCATTTGCAAATGCACGGGCCGCATCGGAATCGCTCAGGGACTTGGCCTTTTCCGCGGCAGAACCAAACCTTGCTTCAGCTCCTGCCGTCACGCCGGAGCCCCACTTGATATCAGACAGGACCTTCTCCTGCTTTTCATTGACAAACAGCGTTGCCCCAAAGATCTGATAGGCCTCATAGGTGTGGCCGGTCTGCTCATTGTTGATGGTGATCGAAAATTTGGGAGTCTCGGCAGCCGGTCCTTCGGCTGCATAGGCAGTCATGCCCAGTGCGAAAACCATGGTAAATGCCATGATCATACTTAGAAAACGTTTCACAAGTCTCTTTCCTTTCATTCTTTAAATTACGTGCTGCAGCACGCTTTAGTTACTGTTCTTTCGTTTTTGGGACTGGCAAAATGCCATTCCCACTGCGCTGAACATCAGCATC
This sequence comes from Clostridiales bacterium, assembly GCA_019418025.1. GTDB lineage: Bacteria > Bacillota > Clostridia > Oscillospirales > Oscillospiraceae > Faecousia. The sequence continues at coordinate 12,477 of DYCR01000032.1, forward strand.
GCCCCTGCAAAAACAAAGGCGTCTGTGCCAATGCCGCCGGTTTCCGGCAGGCTGTCGATGCACAGCTTGTTTGTAACGGTGATCGAAGAACCATTCGTCACCGCATGGCCCTGTGCGCCTGAATCTGACTGATACGAAACATCAAACGGTGTTCCGTTCACATATCCGATCGCACCCGCTCGGATCGGCTGAAATGCATCGTCCAGCTCAAACACATAATATTGCTGATCCAGATTCAGATCCGTAAAGGTTCCCTTCTGGTCGGATGATGTCTCAGTAAAATTCAGTATGACGGTCTGAAGGGGCTTTCCGCTTCCCTCCGGATTGTCAAACAGTCCGAAGTGATACTGCCCGGGGATGGGCTTGATGTGGGTTCCGTCCACATTCTCAAACCGCTTTTCAACCACAGCCTCGCCCTTTCTGTTGGGCGCTTTATAGACATGGGTTTCAGAAGCATAATGCACATGGACCCCCTCGGGATATTCCGGATATGTATCGCCCACTTTTTTTGCGATGATAAAATAGTGAGGCTCCTCGTCCAGAACATAGCCCTCCGGCGCGCGGGTCTCCCGCATCTGGTAGACCGTATTGTACTGCATGGCCTTGCCGGAATGGTTTCCCGTTCCGAAGGTAATCGTTCCGTCAGCCCCCGTTGTACCGACCCAAACTCTTCCGTTTCCACGGAACGCACCGTTTTCCATGGTGCCTTCCTCCATTCGGAATTGCGCACCGGGAAGATGCTCGGTGATGTCGTTCTGATTGTATTTCAGGATCTGGACCTTAGGCGTTCCGGAGCCTCCGGCCGTGCCGCCGATCTGATAAAAGAAGTCCTCAATGACAATGCTGTCGCCGCCCTGTTTGGGGTAGCCCATCCAGTAGGCCTTGTTTGACAGCGTAATGTTGGTATCGGGGACTGCGTGGATGTGCGCTGTATAGGTGATCGTCAGTGCCTGATCGTCAGGAATCTGGATCATCAGGGTCTGTCCGTCAAGGGCTGGCTTCGCCGAAACCGGCTCTTTTGTCACCGAATTCACGACCTGAATGCTCTCAACATCAAGACTCAGGTTTTCGCTCATTTCATCCACCAGTGTAACGGTATCTCCGTTCAGGATCAGGTCCTCGCCGCTCTGGTTTACCTCGATCGTGAAATGAACGCGATTTTTCTGTGCATCGGCTGTCTTATCGATATTGCGGACAGACACCCGCACACCGCTGGAAGAGGCATCCACATGAGTCCCATCGGTCTGATACAGATCGATCTGATTGACAAATTCTTTTTCAACACCGCCCTGAAGGACCTCAGGATCAGTCACACGGCACACGATCTGGAAGTCCACAGCGTAGACATCCATCTCATGGCCGGCCTTCAGATTCTCCACTTCCCACAGCACCTGATCGCCATTGGTGTAGTAATAGCTGGTCCTGCTTCCCAGATTTTCGTCCAGCTCAGCCTCGATTGTATGTTCTGTCCAATCCGCGCCCAGAGTCTCCTTGTAATTCGGGATCTGCGCCATCTGAATCCCAGTGTCCCGAGTTTCCTCTCCGATCCATTTCAGACGGGCAAAGGCAATTTCCGTTCCCTTGGGAATTCGGTCCACAACACGGTATCGTCCGGACAGATCTCCGCCGTAATTGACCTTGGAGGCCCAGGCGATGTAATGTCCGTTTTCCTTTAAATTTGCTTGCGGCACATATGTGGCATGGGTTCCGTTTTTAATGTTGGTGATCTTCTTGCCATCAAAGGAGAAATACGTTCCGAATTCCTTTAAAATATTCTGTCCGCCGTATAGCTCCTTTACTGCCAATCCGTAGTTGACCATGGTGTCTTCACTGGTTCCGATATCGAGATAACTGGTATAGACCTTCTTGGTCCGCACGCCGCTTGGAAGCGGGTCCGGCTCCGTTTTCACGATCAGGTATATAGACTCCCCATTCTCAAGCGGAACGCTCTTGCGCATCTTCATATAAACTGCGCTGTATGTGTTTTCCTGATTGAATCTCAGCTCGTCCTTGTAAGTGACCTCAAGGTACTCATTGGTCGGCAGCTGCGTTACATAGCCGCTGTTTGCCAGCTCCTGAACACCTGCATAATCGTTGAACTGAACTCCATCCGGAAACTTTCCTTTAAAGATACCGACAAATGAATCCTCCCGAAAATAGAGTTTTCCTCGTTCGCGGTGGGGATGTTCATTTTTGACGAAGTTCTTGATGATCGTTCCCTCACGCAGCTCCGTGCCATCGATTTTGATTCCCCAATGAATGGCGCCCTTTGACCATGTGCTTCTGGTCATGTTGGCTCTTTCGTGATACCACGGCTCCTGACCGGCCTGAATGGAGTATCCACCCTGAACGGTAATCTCGACCTTGGAGCTGAAATCACCAATCTGGAACTCCTCTCCGTCTTTGCCCACCTGTCCGGCGATATTTGCGCTGTTGCCCACATTCACCTTGGAAATCGAATCGGTATCCACAGGCGTTACATGATAGGTAAAGCGATAGGCATAGGAATTGTCCGTAAATCCAATATCCGTCAGGCGCAGTCGGAATGACTGCAGTCCGTCGATCTTGACCCAATGGGTCTTTACCAGTTCCCCAAGGGGATCACCCCCCTGTGCCTTGGTATTGAACGCATCGACGCGGAGATATCCGCTGTACTGGACATATTTTCGGCTCAGGGTATCGCTGATTTCTGCCTCTGTAATATCCCAATCCCCCAAACGGTTGAAGGTAACCGTATAGGGATAGCTTCCTGCGGGGACCTTAAAACTCCGGGGCGCAGCCGTGTCTGTGACGATGTTGCCGCCTGTGGCGTCATATACATGGCTTTGAGGCAGGTCGATCGTCAAGTCCTCGGCCAACGGATCTGATACACCTTTTTGAATCCAGTTTTTGTAGGAGATATCTGCGTCATCCTGATAGCCCTGTATAAAATTCTTTCCGGGGAGGGTAGCATTGTCAGCCTTAGCCTCCGCTCTGTTCCTGATCGTCAGCTGATCTGCATTTGCAGCGCCGAATGCTTTTGCATCTACGATCACATCGTATTGGATGCTGTAAACTTCTCCTGCAGCCATATCGCCCACCGATAAGGTAAATTCCTTCTTATCCTCTGTAAATTGCAGCTTTGGCTCAGAACCATCCTCTTTATTGTACGCAATAGGCATTCCTTCTGCCCGCTTAGAGCGATACAGCTTAAAGGAGGTCTCATCGTAGCGGATATACGGAAGGATCTGTTCATTGGTACGCTTCAGGCTGTCCGTTAATGTCAGCTCGCCCAGAACGTGGTTATTGCTGCGTAATGCTTCAAACCATACCGTATAGGTCAGCCTGTGGCTTCCATCCTCCGGGTCGCGCACCGGCGCACCATGGGATTTCCTCATGTCCAGATTGGCCTTTGGTGTAAAATCTACAACAGAATCGTTCTTTTTAAAGGACTTGCTGAAAACCTCTGCCCTATTGCGCAGGGGCTTGTTTGTGATCTTATCTGCCTGCTGATCCGACAGCCTCACACGGTAAGTCAGGATTCTCTGCTCGTTGGCCTCCATATTGCCGATCCTCCAGACAATACTGCCCGGCTTCACGATCTCCGTGCCGTTTTCGGGAGGGATGGGCTGATCATCCGTGGGGGCAGCGCCCTGATAGATCTCGCCATGGGCCTTACCCTCGGCAATTGCCTCACGGGGAAATCCCTGCGATGTCAATACTGCGGGGCTCGGCGTAATGCCCACATATTCTGCATACTCGCCGTTGATAACAAATTGGTCTACCACCTTGACATCCGGACTGCCGTCCTCACCGGCGGTCACTGTCAGGGTGTACTCCAGAAAATGGTCTTTGTTTTCCGCAATCACATGTCTGGAAACCGCCTTCTTTACGGTAAGCTCGCCGTACTGTGCGATGGAGTCCGTGCCAAAGGTCGGCTTGATGTGGACATCTCCAAACACAATATCTATCGAAGCACCATCATTCGGAACTTCCGAAAGATTGATTTCACTCTGCACATAGAACGTACCGTCCAGGAAGCCGTCGTTGCTGCTCTGTAGCTCTTCCAGCCAAGACTGCTCGAAGGCCAGTGTGATAACATGCCCGGCGCTGGTGACGGTGCCGACGGTATGATTTGAATCATCCTTGATCTCGCCCTGTGCCACCGGATTTCGCATGATCTTCGGAATCTGGAAGCTCATCTGGGAGCCGCTGTTGATCAGCCGCTTGATCGGCACATGGTTATATTCGATATCCAGCCGCAGGTTTGCATCGCCGGGAATCTCCACACCTTCCTGCATCTCCTTCCAGTCGGAACCGGAAGCGCTTGCCTTATCCTTGTAACGCAGCCTTGCTTTGTTCACATACTGCTCTACATCGATGGGCGTATTCTCGTCGTCATCGTCATCATCGTCATCCACATCCGCAGATGCCGCATCCGTTGTTTCCTCCGGCTCCGTTTCCGTAGGTTCGGCTGCCGTTTCCTCAGCAGCCTTGGGCGATTCCTGCTCCTGAGTCATTTCCTCCAGCTCAGATGCAGAGGGCTGCACCTCTGCCGGCTCTGTCTGTGCCGTGGCAGTCGGCTCCTCTGCATCCACAGTCTCTGCCGGAATATCCTCCTGCTTTTTTCTGCAAGCCTCTGTATGGGCATGCTCCGGAAGCTGGCAAATCAGGATCTTTTCCGTCCCCTGTGATTTCTCCGGCTCTGTGTTTTGCATTGGCTGTGCGCCCTCTGCAATCTGAGCGGCGTATTCCTGCTGATTGTCAGTCCCCTGCACATAACAGGCCTCTGTGTGCCGGTGTTCCTCCAGACCGCACTTGTTATCCATCGCAATTGCCGGAAGGGTCATTGCACCGATCGTCAAAACCGCCACAACACCGGAAAGCCCCGCAGCAATCGACTTCCATGTATATTGATGCTTATGATTTTTCCATTTATCCATGGATGCTGCTCCTTTCAGCGGATCTTGCCGATGTGCGCGAAGGGCCAAACACGCCACACGACTTTTCCAACAATTTGTTCCTGTGAGACACAGCCAACCGCTGTATTTCTGGAATCTACCGATGTCTCGCGGTGATCCCCCATTACAAAAAATTTCCCATCGGGCACCTGAAAGGGCAGCTCAATATCGGTATGCCCCAACGCCCGGTCGGAAAGATACGGCTCATTCAATTCCGTTCCGTTAACCGTGACCGTGCCTGCTTCATCGATATCGATCCAGTCTCCTGCACGTCCGATCACACGCTTCACGAGAATTTTATTATTGTGGTAAAATGCGATCACATCTCCCGAATCGATATCCGAATTTTTGATCGCAACCACAATATCGCCGCTTTGCACGGTCGGTTCCATGGATGTGCCATAAATCCGCAATACAGGCAGAAAAAGAGTCGCCAGTAACACCGCCGCGGCCGCAACCGTAATCAGGATATACACGGTCCGTCTCAGCGAAGCGTGATAGCGATCCTTATTTTGCACTCTTTTTAATTCCGCTTCCAGTGCCTCCGTCGTGGGGATTCCGGGAAGATCATCTTTTTTCATAGCATTGCTCATTCCTTATTTCAGTGACAGCAGCCTCTTCAGGCCCTCTGACTCTTGCAGCACCTGATTGATTTTCCGGTTGGTCTGTTCCCAGTGGTCGTCTGCCTGTCTCCGGGCATCAGCAACCATGCGCTCACATTTTTCTTTTGTCCTGCGTTCCATTTCGGCACAAATCTGCTCCTGCTGTTCGCTGCGCAGCTTTACGCTGTCAACGTACTGCTGGCAGGCAGCCTGTGCCGCTTCAAAGACGCCGTTGAGCGCCAGCGAAGCCTCTGCAATGGAGCCGGAGGTTTCCATCTTGATCTGCCGATCGGCAAGCTTCTGATTTGCGATTGTTAATTCCTGCTGAAGGCGCTCGATTTCGCGATTCTGCTGTAACAGAATATCCAACAGCTCTCCGCGTTTCATTCTTCTTAATTCCTTATCCACCATATCTGCTTTCACCTGTATAAAATATTTATCCGTTCTGAATCGTATATTCTTGGAATTTATATGATCGTGGATGTATTATACAAAACCACCCATTACACAAATCATTACATTTCGTCAAATCATGAATGGAAATTGTTAAATTTTTACACTAATATTGTTAAATTTTTCCACTTATTTGGAAAGCCTGCGGCCGCTCTGTAAAAGCAAAAAACCATTACAGCTCAATGTGATGCTGCAATGGTTTTGCCGGATGCTATGATGGGAATATTTAAAATTAAACAAGCAGATGCTCGGTGCCTCCCACGACGGTATGGCCGAGGAAATACGCAATTGTTTTCACAAGCTCTTTGCCCATTTCCGTATTGCCCGGATTGTCAATACCCACAAAGCCAACGGTCTTATGGTTCCGGATAATCGGATATACGATCCTCACCGCACCGCTTTCGTCATGGAGCTGCTCCGGGCTGCCCGAAAAATGGCTCTGGGAGGGTGCCTGTCCCTCAGCGCACCTTTCCCAAGTCAGGTTCCAACGATCCTGCCCACCGTCGGGCCGGAAGATATACGCTCTGTCACCTTCGCAGAATTCTATCATGATCTTCAGCACCTCATAGACTGCCTTTTCCGGGTCCGAGGCACTGACCAAGATCCGGCAGGAATCCAGTACAGCCTGCTCAAGCCGCAGTCTGTTTTGAATTTCCTGACTGGAGGCCTCTTTCTCCGTAATGTCCACAGCGATTTCGACACGTGCCGTTTTCCCCCGCCATGGGACCAACTTGTCCTTCAGTATAAAATGCTTATTCAGGAACTTATTCTCCCGTTCCCATACAAGAAACCGATCTTTGCTCAGCCGCTGATTCGTGCAGAAATCACATGGCTTGTCTTTGCCTTGCAGCACCTTGTAGCATTTTCTGCCTTTATAATCATACACGCCTGTCACCCGCCGGCCCGATTCATTCAGATAGTACAGCTCATAGGTGTTCAGATCACTGACATAGACGATCTCATCCATGCTCTCGGTAATATTGCATATGCCTTCATTGCACTGCCCCTTCAATCGCTGCTTGTTCTCGCTGAACCCTATCGACCGAATATGCGCTTCTTTTTTCAGACGCTCCTGATAAGCCTCGGATTCCTTCCGGATATAAAGCTCTTCAAAGGCCCAAGCGGTGCATGGCTTTGCAAAGAAAAATCCCTGAATCAGATCCGTGTGCAGCTCCTGAAGTGCCGCAAGCTCCTCAATCGTCTCCACACCCTCACAGCAGACATCAACATTTGCGCTGTGGGCCAGCTCGATCATATTTTTCAGCAGATGGAAATTGTAGGAATTGTACTGAACATGCTCGACAAAGCACCTGTCGATTTTCACTTCGTCGATCTCAATGCTTTTGAGATAGCTGAGACTGGAATATCCCGTTCCAAAATCATCAATGGAGATCCGGATGCCGTGGTGCTTCCAAATATAGAAGATCTTGTTAAAATGGGGATAATTCTGGAGCTGTCCGGACTCTGTCAATTCCAGAGTCAACGCCTCCCCCGGCAGCCCTTCCTTCTTCAGTATATCCAGCACCATATCCGTCACATAGTTTTTCTTCAGCTGAACATAAGACATGTTGACGCTCATGTGCAAATCGGGAATGTATTGTCTCCATTTCCGGCACTGGGAGACCGCCGTTTCCAATATCCACTTCCCTACGTGGCAGATCAGCCCGGTCTGTTCCAGAAGTGGGATAAATTCATCGGGACTGACCTTTCCTCTTGAATAGGATTCATAGCGCAGCAGGGCCTCCACGCCATAGAGACTGAAATCCCGTCCGTTGACCTGCGGCTGATACTCCAGACGGAAGCCTCTGAACCCATCCATGATCGATGCCTTCATCTCCGCTACAAGCTCCACCTGCTTGAGATTTCTCTGGTAATCATCAGCAGAGAAGAAAATCATGCGATTCCTGCCCTCTCTTTTGGCCTGATCCAACGCATTCTCCGCATACAGGTACAGCTCGCCGCTGTCTGTGCCCTCCCCACGGCAATAGCCCACCACACCGGCGGAAACCGTACAGATCTGCTCCAGTGATTTTTGGATGGCGGCGTAAAAGGACACAACGTCCTCCCGCTGCTTTTGAATGAAGTTCACCGCAAAGCAGTCCCCTGCCAGACGGTACAGCCCCATGGGATATTGGGCATTGGCATCCAGTGTTCCCGCGATCCATTTCAGGATATCATCGCAGAAGGCTCTGCCCCAGCTGAGGTTGAGATTCTTAAAATTGTCCAGATCAAGGATCATCAGGTATCCGTCGGATGTCTTTAGATGCTGCTTCATATCCTCGGTCAGCTTTTCCGTGCCGCAAAGTCCCGTCAGTCCATCGATCATTCCGCCTGTTTCCATTTCGGAGATCCGCCCCACCAGAAGCAGGGAATGGGTATCCGCTTTCTCCCGAAGCACTCCCTTGACCCTGACCCAAACCTTATTTCCTCTGCGGTCCAGAATCCGATATGCAATATTGAAGGATTTGATCTTGCCGTCGAGAATCAGCCTGTAGTAATGATCCATCAGCTCCCGATCCTTCGGATAGACGATATCATTCCAATCACTGAAATCATTGCCGTCCTCTCCTGCCGGCGGAATCGGATACTTTTCTCGGATTTTATCCGTCAAAAATACACGCTCGGAAGTCAGATCATAGATGTAGATATATTCATCCAAGCCATCATCAAAAAACTGAGCTGCCTCGATATACTGCCGGAGCCTTTCGTATATGTGCTTGTTTCGCTCATTGGTGTTACCGGTTTTATCTTTTCCTCTCACTCGCTTCCCCTCCGATTATCAATCTGCATGATGCAAAAACGCCTGCCACTGTCAGCGGGTATTTTTACGACTGCTGCATCTGTTCTGCCTGCTGATCCTCCTCATAATGCTTGTATCCGTTTTTGGTATTCCTCTTGACCTGATAAAGTGCTATATCCGATTTTTGATACAGCTCTGTGAAGGTATGTCCGTCAACCGGCGCCCATGTAACACCCACCGAGGCCGACAGCGTAACCTCCTTGCCATCCTGAATATATGTTTTATGGATCATATCGCAAAGCTCCTGAATCAAGGACTCTGCATACTGATAAGATGTAATATTCCGCAAAAAGACAACAAACTCATCTCCGCCGACCCTTCCGATGATATCACTGGAGCGGAAACGCTTCTGCATCATCTGCGCCACGTCTACCAGTACCTGATTTCCGCAGATATGACCAAATGTGTCATTGATCTGCTTATAGTTATCCAGATCGAACAAAATAAACACCTGTTTCTCTTCGGACAGATAGCCATAGGCCAGAGCCTCTTCGATCTTTTTCCGGGCGGTTGCCGCATTGTACAGCCCCGTCAGTCCGTCCCGCTCCGCCTGTTGCCGCAGCGCAATTTCCTTTCGCTTCTGGCGATCGATATCCTTGAATATCAGGATCATCCTCGTGGGCTTCGTGGGGTGACAATATCCGATGCAGGACACCCACCTGAAGCCTCCCTCCTGCTCCATCAGAAAGTGCGTATCTATCGTGTCCATCCCCTGATGGAATTTGCTTCTTATATTTTCAAGAGAAAGCTCCTTGACGACAAATTCCCTGTCGTTCGGACGGACCCATTTGATGATCTCTTCCTCCAGAAACCGGGTGTACGGGATCTGCAATTCCTTTCCGTTCCGCTCCAGCAGACGCTCGGTCTCAAGATCCACCTTTGCAATCAGCAGTGCCTTGGCTATCAGCGCATCCTGAAGCTCCTGCTTCCGTTTCGACTGCTGTTCTATTTTTTTAAGTTCTGTGATATCCTCCAGAAAACCGACTGTTCCCACGATTTTGCGGGATTCATAAACATTGTGCAGAGAGAGCCGGCACCATGTCACATCCAGACCGTTGTTGACCTGGATGTCCGCTGTCGCCGATGACTGTGTCCTTATTGCCGCAAACAGATCCATAAAATCGCCGACGCTGTTTTGGGCGATGATCTGTTGCTCTACAAAGCTCTCAGGGGTCATGCTTTCCGAAATCCCCTGAAACAGCGGATTGGGAAAATCTGTTTTGAGTTTCAATTCTCTGCACTTCTGATCGTATTCAAAAATCGGCTGTTTGGAATACTCCAGCGCAATATGAAGAATCTCCAGATTGTTGCTCACCTCCTGATGAGCCTGCTGGATCTCCTTGTTTGCCTTACGGAAATACAGTGCAACACAGATCACCCATATCAGATAGCATGTGCTCAGGAAAAGGGTGTACCTGGTGTCCATGCGAAACAGGCTGTTCAGCGTTTCGCCCACGGAAGTATCCTCCATCGTGTAGACCACCTGCCAGTTTCGTGTGCCGATGGGCATGTAATATCCGTACCGGTTGTGGCCATTTTCACTATAGGAAAATTCCCCTTCCTGTCTCTGGGCAAAATCCTCCTTGATCTGCGAGATATCCTTGTCAATATCGGTCAGTGCCTCCAGATCCTCCCAGAAATTCTGGTATTCACTGTCATCCGTTTCCAGCTGAAAAATACCGATGTAATTGCCGTTGGAATCCACAATATAGAGGTTTCCATCCGTTTTCATATATTTCTTTCGAATCGCCTCATTGATGTGTTCCAGATCGATAACCCCCAGAACTGCACCCTTGACCTGATGATCCTCGTCCCAAATCGGGCAGGCGAAAATCTGAACATACCGTCCCGGCAGTGCCTGAGACGGGTAAACCTCAGAGAAGGCAACGGTTCCGGTCATCACCGTTTGAAAATATTCCCGCTCTGCCACATTGATTTTCGTGCCGATATTGCTGTATCCGTTTCCCGTGGAATCAACGACCGAGGTAAAGGTGAAAGAGTCCAGCTGGTTGGCGATTTTTAGGATATTGGAAACTTCGTCATCCCATATCGTGTCATACGCTTCTATCATATCCGCCGTCTCCCGCAGATCATTCACAAGAAGGCTGATGTAAGATGATGTATTTTCCAGTCTGATGCTGGTTTGATCACGGACGCTCTCCTTAAATTTCTGCATTTCCAGCTGTTCAATGGAACTGCGATAATAAAAAACCGACAGAACAATACCTGCCACCGATAATATCAGTAATACGAAGACCGCAGTATTTCTCCTAATCTTGGTCATCATATTTCTTCCCCCTGCCTTGTGTTGAATTTTTTATAAGTATAAAATGGATTGCGAAAGTTGTCAATTCATAGAAAATACAAACCTTTCCTCCTGCGCCCATTGATTTTGTCTCTGATTCTCCACATTTATCCTAATTTCCGCACAGCTCCTTAATCCGTTCAACCAAATCCCCCATTGCAGGCATCGTACAGCCAAACCGAAGCAGCTTGCTTGGAAGTTTGCGATTCCGGTGCTATTTGCCACAAAACAGAAAAGACCTTGAGAGGCTTTGCCCCTCAAGGTCTGGTGTTCTTTATACATCCGGATAATCAGGACGGGTCAAACCGTTTATTTTTCCGTGTCAATCGTCCCGGTCACCTGCTTTACCTCCATCGGAATGGTAAACGTTATATCTTGTCCATTCTCATCGGTAACAGAAAGCTCAAAAAATAAATTATGTTCAAACTTAGAAATATCTATATTGGAATTTAATACCGCTGCTGATATCTGGCCTATTTCTTGATTTTTCAAATCAAATGTCGATTTATCATTTACCGTGGCCATGTTCATAACCGTATGATCTTCACCGCCATTGTCGATATAATATTTAAAGATATATCCAGAAATGTTTTTGAAATCATCTGTTTTGAGTTCTAATTTACCACCATAAAAAGTTTCCTGTTCTCCACCAATCACAGCAATACCGTTCCTGTCTCTTATACACATCTG
>DYCR01000033.1 GCA_019418025.1 Clostridiales bacterium
GCCGACGATGTCAAATCCGGGCAGACCGTTGGAAATATAACATTCAGCCGTTACCGCTGCCCCCTGAATCCCTGTAATCGCCAAAGTCGAGATACTGCATATCACGACGATCCCTCCAAATCCAAACATTTCCTACATCATACCCCACCCACCGCAAAAAGGCAATCCCCTTTTCCCTCCGTCCATGCCGATATATGACATGTTTGCACCAAATCATCTTCTTTTAAACCCATTAATTCGTCATTTATATTAAAATCTCGGCTTTACAAATGAACAAATTGATGGTATTATATATGGGACAAAAGTTGTAATACTTTAGGAGGTATTTCATTTTGGCTAGAAAATTTAAAACAATGGACGGCAATACTGCTGCCGCCCACGTCAGCTATGCCTTCACTGAGGTCGCTGGCATCTACCCCATTACGCCCTCCAGCCCCATGGCCGACTATGTTGACCAGTGGTCCGCTGCAGGCCGTAAGAACATCTTCGGTGACACTGTCAAGGTTATCGAGATGCAGTCTGAGGCCGGTGCTTCCGGTACCGTTCACGGCTCCTTGGCAGCCGGTGCTCTGACCACCACCTACACCGCATCTCAGGGCCTTCTGCTGATGATCCCCAACATGTACAAGATCGCCGGCGAGCTGCTGCCCTGCGTGTTCCACGTTTCTGCACGTACCGTTGCAACTCAGGCTCTGAACATCTTCGGTGACCACTCCGACGTTTATGCATGCCGTCAGACCGGTTTTGCAATGCTATGTGAGACCAATGTTCAGGAAGTTATGGACCTGAGTGCTGTTGCTCATCTGGCAGCAATCGAAGGCCGTGTTCCCTTCCTCAACTTCTTTGACGGTTTCCGTACCTCTCACGAGATCCAGAAGGTCGCTATCTGGGATTACGAGGATCTGAAGGAAATGGTCGATATGGATTCTATCGACGCATTCCGCAAGCACTCCCTGAACCCCGAGCGCCCCTCCATGCGCGGCTCTCACGAGAACGACGACATCTTCTTCCAGCACCGCGAGGCCTGCAACAAGTACTACGATGCACTGCCCGCAGTTGTTGAAAAGTATATGAACAAGGTCAACGAAAAGCTGGGTACCAACTATCAGCTGTTCAACTACTATGGCGCACCCGATGCAGACCGCATCATTGTCGCTATGGGTTCTCTGGTTGACGTGGCCGAGGAAGTGATCGACTACCTGAACGCTCACGGCGAGAAGGTCGGTCTGGTCAAGGTCCGCCTGTTCCGTCCCTTCTGTCCCGAGAAGCTGCTGGCAGCTATCCCCGAGACTGTTAAGAAGATCGCTGTTCTGGACCGCACCAAGGAGCCCGGCTCTCAGGGCGAGCCCCTGTACATGGATGTCGTCATGGCTCTGGCCAAGGCCGGCAGAAACAACGTACAGGTCGTTGGCGGCCGTTACGGTCTGGGTTCCAAGGATACTCCTCCTGCATCCATCTTTGCAGTATTTGAAGAGCTGTCCAAGGACGCTCCCAAGCACGAGTTCACTCTGGGCATCGTTGACGATGTGACCAACCTGTCTCTGGAGGAGAAGCCCGCTCCCAACACCGCTGCAGAAGGCACTATCGAGTGCAAGTTCTGGGGTCTGGGCGGCGACGGTACCGTCGGTGCTAACAAGAACTCCATCAAGATCATCGGTGACCATACCGACAAGTTTGTTCAGGCATACTTCCAGTATGACTCCAAAAAGACCGGCGGTATCACCGTTTCTCACCTGCGTTTCGGCGACAAGGAAATCAAGTCTCCTTACTATGTAAACAAGGCTGACTTCGTTGCCTGCCACAACCCCTCTTATATCACCAAGGGCTTCAGAATCGTTCAGGACGTTAAGCCCGGCGGTGTTTTCCTGATCAACTGCCAGTGGAATGCTGAAGAGCTGGGCCACCATCTGGATGCTGCTTCCAAGCGCTACATTGCCGAGAACAACATTCAGCTGTACACCATCAATGCAATCGATCTGGCTATCAAGGTCGGCATGGGCAAGCGTACCAACACCATCCTGCAGTCTGCATTCTTCTCTCTGGCTAAGGTCATGCCCAGCGAGGAAGCAATCGGCTACATGAAGGCCGCAGCTGAGGCATCCTACCTGAAGAAGGGCCGCGATGTCGTTGACGCCAACTGGAACGCAATCGACGCAGGCGCTACCGCTTACGTTAAGGTCGATGTTCCCGCTGAATGGGCAAATGCAACCAGCAATTCCGCTGCTCCCGCACTGGAAGGCCAGGCTGCTACCATCGCAATGGTCGAAAACATCCTCAACCCCGTTGGCAAGATGGACGGCTACACCCTGCCCGTTTCCGCCTTCGAGGACTACGCAGACGGTCAGTTCGCAATGGGCGCATCCGCTTACGAGAAGCGCGGCGTTGCTGTTACCGTTCCTGAGTGGGATCAGAACAAGTGTATCCAGTGTAACAACTGTTCTTACGTCTGCCCCCACGCTACCATCCGCTCCTTCGCTCTGACTGAGGCCGAGGCTGCTGCAGCTCCTGCAAACACCAAGGTCGTTCCTGTCAAGGCCGGCAAGGGCAAGGGTGTCTACTCTTTCGCAATTTCCGTCTCCCCCATGGACTGCATGGGCTGCGGTGTTTGTGTTAACGTCTGCCCTGTTGCTGCCATCGCAATGGTTCCTCAGGAATCTCAGCTGCCTGAGCAGGAAGTTTTCAACTACATGGTTGAAAAGGTCGAGCCCAAGGCTGACATGATGGACAACACTGTTAAGGGTTCTCAGTTCCGCAAGCCTCTGCTGGAGTTCTCCGGCGCTTGTGCTGGCTGTGCTGAAACCAGCTACGCTCGTCTGGTCACTCAGCTGTTCGGCGATCGTATGTATATCTCCAACGCAACCGGCTGTTCCTCCATCTGGGGCGGTCCTGCTGCTTCCTCTCCCTACACCATGAACGCTGACGGCCATGGTCCCGCATGGGCTAACTCCCTGTTCGAGGACAACGCCGAGCACGGTCTGGGTATGTACGCTGCTCAGGCAGTGATCCGTGAGTCTCTGGCTAACAAGGTCAGAACCGTTATGGAGTCCACTGTTTCCGAAGAGCGCAAGGCTGCCTGCCAGAACTGGCTGGACACCTTCAACAACGGCGAGGCTAACAAGGCTGCTACCAAGGCTCTGGTTGCTGATCTGGAAGCAAACGTCTGCTGTGACACCGTTAAGGACATCCTCTCCAAGAAGGAGTACCTGTCCAAGAAGTCCATCTGGATCTTCGGCGGCGACGGCTGGGCTTACGACATCGGCTTCGGTGGTCTGGACCACGTTCTGGCTTCCAACATGGACGTAAACATCTTCGTATTCGATACCGAGGTTTACTCCAACACCGGTGGACAGGCTTCCAAGGCTTCCAACATCGGTCAGGTTGCTCAGTTCGCAGCTTCCGGTAAGGAGACCAAGAAGAAGTCTCTGTCCGAGATCGCAATGAGCTATGGCTACGTTTATGTTGCTCAGATCGCTATGGGTGCTAACCCCACTCAGACCATCAAGGCAATCACCGAGGCTGAGGCTTACAACGGTCCTTCTCTGATCATCGGCTACGCTCCCTGTGAGATGCACTCCATCAAGGGCGGCATGACCAACAGCCAGGCTGAGATGAAGAAGGCTGTTGAGTGCGGCTACTGGAACCTGTTCCGCTTCGATCCCAGCAAGGAGACCGGCAAGTTCATTCTGGACTCCAAGGCTCCCAAGGATGGCTATCAGGAGTTCCTGATGAACGAAGCTCGTTACAGCCGTCTGACCCGCGAGTTCCCCGAGCGCGCATCCGAGCTGTTCGCTAAGAACGAGGCTGCCGCTAAGGAGCGTTACAACCATCTGGTTAAGCTGGTTGAGCTGTACAAGGACTAATTCCTGACTCGTTTCAATAACACGATTCGCCCCTGGGTAACCAGGGGCGAATTTTTACAACAGGAGTGATTACGATGTTTTGTACTGTAACAGATATTCGGGGCGACTACGCAACAGTCCGCTATGACGATACCGGGATCGAATCCGAGGTTGCAGTGGCCCTGCTACCGGTCGGAATCGATGTTGGGGATCGACTGAAATTTGAAAACTACGAATACGAAAAGATATGATCCACCTCTCCACTCTCCCTTCCGCGCTTAATAATCCGTGACATTAGCGTGTCTTTATGATAAAATGTAACATCATAGCTGAAAGGAGATTATATGACTCATACAAGAAAAAAACTGCACCCAAAGTGGTATGCCTTTCTGATTCTTGCCGCGATTGGACTGATCCTGCTGTTTTTTTTCAGCGGCTACCGTTTTTCCGGTCTGTTCATCGTATCGGCCTCTATGCTGATTCCCATTTGGCATGTCACCTGTCTCATTTCGGACATCAACCTGAAAAAGGGTATGCTGATGCTTGAGTCCTTTTTCTGCATTTTACTGTTGATCGCTATGGCAATCACCGGCGCTTATATCATCAGATCCGCCCACGGGACGAAAAATCCGGATGCAAAGTATCTTGTCGTTCTGGGTGCCGGCGTGAATGGAGATGTTCCCTCTTTGTCTCTGCAGGACCGTATCGATCAGGCGATCGTATACCTGAATGAGCATCCTGATGCCGTTGCGATCGTTTCCGGCGGTCAGGGCGAAGGCGAAAATATCACCGAAGCTCAGTGCATGTATCAGGTCATGGTCGCATCCGGCATTGATCCGGAACGTGTCTGGATGGAGCCAAATGCCACAAACACACTGGAAAACATTCGCTATTCCATGGATGTCATAGAGGAACATCAGGGTACCCGACCTGAAAAAATCGCAATCGTTTCCAGTGAATATCATCTTCACCGAGCGGCTATGTTCGCCCGTCAGCTTGATCTTGACGCCGAACTGGTCCCCGCTGCCACATCGATCCTCCCTCTTCGCTGGAATTATTACTTGAGAGAAATCTTTGCCGTATGGTATTATGCTATTTTAGGAGGCTGACAAAATGTTAGAAAGATATTACGCAGACTATTCTTGGGAGCAGGCTGCTGCACTGCTCGCCATCGATTCCCCTTCCGGCTTCACCAAGGAAGCCGCTGCTTGGGTAAAAAAAGAGTTTGAAGCCCTTGGCTTTGCCGCATCTATCACAACCAAAGGCGGCGTGATCGTCGATTTTGGCGGCAGCAAGGACGACGACGGGCTGCTGCTGGAGGCTCACTGCGACACGCTGGGTGCAATGGTTGCCCAGATCAAATCCAATGGCTGCCTGCGGATCACTCCTCTGGGCGGTCTGAACGCCAATAATGCCGAGGCTGAAAATGTCCGTGTCTACACCAGAGACGGCAGAATCTACGAGGGCACAGCACAGCTTTGCAACGCATCCGTTCACGTCAACGGTGAATACAGCAACACCAAGCGCAGCTTTGATACCATCGAGATCCTTCTTGATGAGGTCGTTTCCTCTGCCGATGACGTAAAAAAACTGGGTATTCAGGTCGGTGACATCGTGTGCTTTGACCCAAGGACCAAACGGACCCAGTCCGGCTATCTGAAGAGCCGCTTTTTGGACGATAAGCTCTCAGTGGGTATCCTGCTTGGCTTTGCCAAATATTTGTCCGATAAGCATATCGTTCCCAATCGCCGTGTATGGGCGCATATCACCGTATATGAAGAGGTCGGACACGGCGGCTGTGCTTCCGTTCCTGCAAATATTACCGAAGCCATCTCCATCGATATGGGCTGTGTCGGCGACGGCTTGACCTGCACCGAACGTGAATGCTCCATTTGTGCCAAGGACTCAGGCGGCCCCTATTCTTATGAGGTTGTGGGGAAGCTGATCGATGCCGCCAAGGCCCAAAATGCCGCCTACGCCGTGGACGTGTACCCTCATTACGGCTCAGACGTCGAGGCCACCCTACGGGCCGGCAACGACATCCGCCACGGTCTGATTGGCGCCGGTGTCTACGCAAGCCACGGATACGAGCGCAGCCACATTGACGGGGTCTACAACACCCTGCTTGTCCTGAAGGGCTATCTGGAGGTCTGATGCAGTACGATTTTGCCCCCATGGAGGGAATCACCGATGCCACCTACCGACAAGTTCATCACAGGCATTTCCCCGGCATAAGCCGGTACTATATGCCCTTCATTTCCCCCACCATACACCGCAGTCTGACCAGTCGTGAAGCACGGGAGCTGCCCGAGGCAAACTCTGTGGACTTTGTTGCCGTCCCTCAGCTTTTGGGCAAAAATATTGACGATATGCTGTGGGCCATCGATGTCTGCAGGGATCGAGGTTACTCCGTTGTCAACATCAATCTGGGATGCCCCTCCGGTACTGTGGTCAGCAAAGGAAAAGGAAGCGGTATGCTGGCTGATCCGGATTTTCTGGACGAGTTTTTAGACAAGCTGTACGCATCTGCCACCTTGCCAATTTCCATAAAAACGAGACTTGGCATAGAGAATTCGGAGGAATTTTCCAAAATTCTCAACATCTATAATCAATATCCTCTGGCAGAGCTGATCATTCATCCCCGGGTTCGCAAGGCCTTCTATGGCGGGGCATGTGACCTGACAGCCTTTCAGCAGGCCGTGGATTCCTGCAAATTCCCTCTGTGCTATAACGGGAACCTGAATACTCGGCAGGACATCCACAACATTACACAACGCTTCCCAACCGTCGATACCTTGATGATCGGCAGAGGACTTGTCGCAAATCCCGGAATGCTGACCCCAGACGGCCTTACCCCAGTCAAATTGGAGCATTTTCTGGACGATCTGACTGAGGGATATGCCATTGCCTTTGGCAGCAAAAGAAATGCCCTCTTCCGGCTGAAGGATAACTGGCACTACCTGATTGCCATGTTCGACGGCTGCGAAAAGCATTGGAAACAACTGAGAAAAACCACTGATTTTGATACATTTTGCAATATCCAACACGAGATCATACGCACCTTGCCCATGCGCGCAGAATGTGTCCCCATATGGTAAAAGGAGCAAACATGAGCAAGATTCGATTCAATCCCGACGAGGAGATCGTCAAGATGGTCCAGGACGGACTGAAAGAGAAAAACGGATACTGCCCCTGTCGTTTGGAGCAGTCCGCAGATACCAAATGTATGTGCAAAGAATTTCGTGACCAGATCAAAGACCCCGATTTTGAAGGTTTTTGTCACTGCCTGCTTTACTACAAGGAAAAATAAATCTGCATTTGGGTGAATATTACCGCCATTTTCGGGCAAATTATCCATCGGAGGGATGGATATGACCGAAAAGGAATATGACGCACTTGTGAAGGAGCTTTCTCCGAGATCCCCTGTGGCAAAGGACTGCTTTAACGCTTTCTGGATCGGCGGATTGATCTGTATGCTGGGGCAATCTTTGCAGAACTGGTATTTATGGCTTGGTGCGGAAAAGCTGAATGCATCAGCAGGCGCATCGATGACCTTAGTCGCACTCTCTGCTCTGCTCACCGGGTTAAGCCTTTATGATGACATTGCAAAGGTCGCCGGCGCCGGAACCCTTGTTCCCATTACAGGTTTTGCAAATGCCGTTTCCGCCCCGGCCATCGAGTTCAAAACAGAGGGGTTTGTTCTGGGTGTCGCCGCAAAAATGTTCACCATCGCGGGTCCGGTCATCGTGTATGGTGTCGGTGCCAGTGTTGTATATGGCGTGATCTATTGGATCTACACAGTCCTTATTGCATAAACGGGAGAGGAACTTGGTTCTTCTCCCGTTTTATATCGCCTGCGGCAATTGCTTTTCCGTGGAAAATTCGCTATAATATATACGATTATCGGTCTTTTGAACTAATTTCAGATAAGGAAAGGACACCACATGAATCACAACTACACCGATAGATGGGATCGGGCGTTTCACCGCATACCAAAGCCCATGCGTACAGCATTCTTATCGTGCTTTGTCATTGGTTTGTTGGTACATCTCTTTGCATTCACAAATCTCATCCCAAATTCCGACGGACTCAGCCGGATGTATGATACACAGCAGATGACCATTTCCGGCAGATGGTTCCTGCATTATGCGTCCATGTTCCACGCCTATATTCAGGCTCCCGCACTGATCGGAGTCCTGTCTTTGATTTTTATGGGCATCAGTGCCGCTCTGACCGCCGATCTGTTTCAGATCAAACATACCACTCCTGCCATTTTATTCGGCGGATTACTCATTGCCTTCCCCGCAATGGCTTATACATATCTATACATGTTCACCGCTTCGGCTTACGCCTTTGGCATCCTTTTGGCTGTTCTTTCCATATGGATCTTTAGACGATGGAAACACGGATTTCTCCCCGCCGCCATTCTGTTGGCCTGCGCAGTCGGAACCTATCAGGCGTATTTTGCCGTTGCCGTCAGTATCGGTCTGATCTGCGTGCTTCTGGATTTGCTGAACAAGGACATCGCCGTCAGCACAACTGTGAAGGACGGCTTCCGAATGATCGGCATGCTCCTGATTTCGGCGGCAGTTTACTATGGTGTTCTTCAGATTTTTCTGCATGTAAAGGGATTGACCCTGCTGGACTATCGTGGAATCGGCTCAGTCGGCAGTGCGCTGTCTTTAAAATCCCTGCTCATTTCCATCGCAGTGGCGTACAAACAGGTTTTTACCTATTTCCTCGTCCCCTATTCTGCATCCTATAATACCACACTGCTCACCGCTGCACATTGGGCCTTGGCCGCCGCAACACTGATATCACTGGGCATCATGGTCCGCTCTTGGATAAAGGAAGGTATGCACAGCAGACTCGTGTTGCTGTTGGTCGGATTTCTGATCCTCCCCCTTGCGCTGAACTTTACTCAGCTCCTGTCAAGCTCCTCCCCCAATATGCGCATCTCATTTGTTTTGGCATATATGCTTGCCATTGCTCTGTTTGAGCGGGCAGAACATGGTTCTGCGCTTCTGGAAGGATTCAGCAGAAGCTCCTGTATCGTCATTTTACTTGTCAGCACCCAAATCTGCAATCTGGCATATACCTCCTCTGCAACTGCGCACCGTGCTACTCAAGCTTTTGCCACAAATCTCGTGTCCAGAGTGGAGCAGTCTCCGGGGTACACCTCAGACAAGCAAGTTGTGGTCATCGGTTCTTTCCCCGACGAGATCTACCACAGCAGTATCTCTGCTTTCGATCTGGTCGAGCATTACAGCTGTCTGTCAGGCAGCGTCATGCCTCTGAACAAGCATGTTTACTATTACCTTAACGATTGGTTGAATGTGCCGTGGGAGGAGCCGACTGAAAGCACCATGATCGAAGTATCAGACAGTAATTTCTTCCGGAATATGCCCCTGTATCCTGATGACGGCAGTGTGATCGTCCACGGAGATCAGGTGATCGTCAAGCTCGCCCCGCAGTACAAGCCGAAGCAGCCTTACGAAATTGAATACGAGCAAAGACGGTGACTGACATCCGTACAATACCAATCACGCCCCCGTTTATCCTGTGATCTCTCGGATAAACGGGGGCCTTTGCCGCTGCCGTCCGGATGGCTCTGCCATATCTTTTATCTTGACAAGGACAGGTTTTACTCGTATCATAAAAGTAAATTTAGATTTTGGAGGTTTTACCTATGTCAAAGATATACAAAAACGTGGAAGAACTGATTGGAAACACCCCCATGGTGCAGTTATCCAGATGGCAGAGCCGCAATCAGCTTCAAGCCACCATCTACGCTAAGCTAGAGCGCTTTAATCCCGGAGCATCCGTAAAGGATCGCGTCGCAAAAGCAATGCTGGATGATGCAGAGGCAAAGGGACTTGTGAATCGGGACACCACGATCATCGAACCCTCATCCGGCAACACAGGCATTGGCCTTTCTATGGTCGCAGCTGCAAGAGGATATCGGTGCATCATCGTCATGCCCGAGACTATGAGTGTTGAGCGCCAGAAGCTGATGCTCGCCTACGGTGCCGAACTTGTCCTGACTCCCGGCTCTGCCGGAATGCGCGGCACACTGGAAAAAGCAGACGAACTGGCCAAGGAGATCCCCAACAGCTTCATTCCCGGTCAGTTTGACAATCTTGCCAATGCTCAGGCTCATTACACGACGACTGGACCAGAGATCTGGACAGATACCGAAGGTAAGGTCGATATTTTCGTAGCCGGAGTTGGTACCGGCGGTACGATTTCCGGCGCCGGAAAATACCTGAAGGAGCAAAATCCCAACATCAAGGTCGTTGCTGTTGAGCCTGACCGCTCTCCTCTGCTGAGCGAAGGTGTCGCCGGTCCCCATGCCATTCAGGGCATTGGTGCAAATTTCGTCCCCAAGGTCCTCGACACCACCATCTATGACGAAATCATCCGCGTCACAGACAGTGATGCACTCTCCGCCGGGCGCAGTATCGCAAGGACAGAGGGCCTTCTGGTGGGTATCTCCTCGGGAGCAGCACTGCACGCGGCAACCGAAATTGCCAAGCGTCCGGAAAATGCCGGAAAGTCCATTGTCGTGGTGTTGCCGGATACCGGTGAACGCTACCTTTCTACCGCACTTTTTTCTGAATAAGCTGCAAAAATCCATCACATAATGGATAACCCCCTCACTTCCCATATGGGAGGTGAGGGGGTAAATATTTCATTATGCCTCAAAGGTGCTTTCTGCAGACTCTTCTGCCACGCGGGATTCGGGGGTGACACCGGGCTGGAAGTCACGATATGCCATCAGACCGGAGCCAGCGGGAATCAGCTTACCGATGATGACATTTTCCTTCAGACCAACCAGATGGTCAACCTTACCGCGGATCGCTGCATCAGTCAGAACCTTGGTGGTTTCCTGGAAGGAAGCAGCAGACAAGAAGGAATCCGTAGCCAGAGAAGCCTTGGTAATACCCAACAGCATTGCAGAACAGGTGGGCATGACAAGATCTGTCTCGCCTGCATCAATGCGGGCCTGAACCGCTGCTTCTGCATCCTCGAACTCGAAGGTATCGACCACAGTTCCTGCCAGCAGCTCACTGTCGCCGGCATCCTCAACGCGAACCTTACGCATCATCTGACGGATGATGACCTCGATGTGCTTATCGTTGATTTCAACGCCCTGCTGACGGTACACTGCCTGAACAGACTGGACCAGATAATCCTGAACTGCTTCCGTGCCGGAAATACGCAGAACATCCTGAGGATACAGGGCACCGTCTGTGATGGGCTCACCCTTACGGACGACCTTGCCATGGGTAACCTTCAGACCAACGGAGTAAGGCACATTGTACACCTTGACCTCGCCGTCCTCAGCGGTCACGGTAATGGCACGCAGAGGTGTACGGTGGGTGTTATCAATATTGACAACGCCGGTGATCTCGGAGATCTGAGCCATCTTCTTGGGACGGCGTGCCTCAAACAGTTCCTCAACTCTAGGCAGACCCTGAGTGATATCGTCACCGGCAACGCCGCCGGAGTGGAAGGTACGCATGGTCAGCTGAGTACCGGGCTCACCGATGGACTGTGCCGCAATGATACCGACAGCTTCGCCCAGATTGACTTCCTTGGAAGTTGCAAGGTTCATGCCGTAGCACTTTGCGCAGACACCGCTTCTTGCACGGCAGCCCAAAATGGTGCGGATATAGATCTTATCGATGCCGTGAGCCTCGAATTTCTCGGCATCCTCAGGCATCATCAGCTCATCCTTGGAATGCAGCAGCTCGCCGGTAACGGGATCGACCACATCATGGACGGGATAACGTCCGCGGATACGGTTGCCGAAGGAGTCGATGACATCGCCGTTCTGAACAACTGCTCCAACCCAGATACCCTTGCTGGTGCCGCAGTCGTGCTCACGAATGATAACATCCTGAGAAACATCGACCATTCGGCGAGTCAGGTAACCGGAGTCAGCGGTACGCAGAGCGGTATCGGCCATGCCCTTTCGAGCGCCTCTGGAGGAGATGAAGTATTCCAGAACAGACAGACCTTCACGGAAGTTTGCCTTAACGGGAATTTCGATGGTACGACCGGCGGTATCGGCCATCAGACCACGCATACCGGCCAGCTGACGAATCTGTGCCATAGAACCACGAGCGCCGGAGTCAGCCATCATGTAGATGGGGTTGAACTGATCCAGATTGCCCTGCAGGGCATTGGTAACATCAGCGGTGGTCTTTTCCCACTGCTGAACAGTCAGACGGTAACGCTCGTCGTTGGTGATCAGGCCCTGACGGTAGAACTGATCGATTTCCAGAACCACCTTTTCAGATTCGTGAACCAAATCGTACTTCTTCTTGGGAACGACCATATCCGCAATGGAAACGGAGATAGCGCCCTTGGTGGAATATTTATAGCCCAAGGCCTTGATCCGGTCAAGCATCTCGGTAGCGACGGTGAAGCCGTGCTTACGGATACACTTGTCGATGATCTTGCCCAGCTGCTTCTTGCCAACCAGGAAGTCAATTTCCAGATCAAATTCCTTTGCAGGATCACTGCGGTCCACAAAGCCCAGATCCTGAGGGATCGGCTCGTTGTAGATCAGACGACCGATGGTAGCGTTGATAACGCGATACTCCATCTTTCCGTCGATTTCCTTGCCGTAGCGAACCAGGATCGGTGCATGCAGCGCCACGTCTCCACTGGCGTATGCGGCGATTGCTTCGTCTACACTGGAGTATGCCAGCTTGGGACGGAAGGTTGCCTCTGCCTTACCCTCAGCCTTGGCTGCTGCATTGGCAGACAGGAACTCGTCAGCGTCCACCAGCTCGCCAACAGGCAGATCAGTATCACCTGCGTTGGTCACGAATACCTCTTCTGCGCCCTTTTCGACCTTGCCCAGACGAACATAGGTCAGATAGTAGGCACCCAGAATCATATCCTGAGAGGGAACCGTAACAGGCTTGCCATCCTGAGGACGCAGCAGGTTATTAGCAGAAAGCATCAGCATTCTGGCTTCAGCCTGAGCCTCAGAGGACAGGGGCACGTGAATAGCCATCTGGTCACCGTCAAAGTCGGCGTTAAATGCGGTACAGCAAAGGGGGTGCAGCTTCAAAGCACGACCCTCAACCAGAACCGGCTCAAACGCCTGAATACCCAGACGGTGCAGCGTCGGCGCACGGTTCAGCATGACGGGACGATCCTTAATGATCTCGTCCAGAGCATCCCAAACCTCGGTCTTGCCCTTGTCGATCATCTTCTTAGCGGATTTAATATTGTTTGCCTGACCATCTGCAACCAGCTTCTTCATAACGAAGGGCCGGAACAGCTCGATTGCCATTTCCTTGGGCACACCGCACTGATACAGCTTCAGCTCAGGACCAACAACGATAACGGAACGGCCGGAGTAGTCAACACGCTTACCCAGCAGGTTCTGACGGAAGCGGCCCTGCTTACCCTTCAGCATATCAGACAGCGACTTCAGCGCACGGTTGTTTGCACCGGTGACCGCACGGCCGCGGCGGCCGTTATCGATCAGTGCATCAACTGCTTCCTGCAGCATGCGCTTTTCGTTGCGGATGATGATGTCAGGCGCATTCAGCTGGATCAGTCTCTTCAGACGGTTATTGCGGTTGATAACACGGCGGTACAGATCGTTCAGGTCGGATGTAGCAAAACGACCGCCATCCAGCTGAACCATGGGGCGAATGTCGGGAGGGATGACCGGCAGAACGTCCATGATCATCCAGCTGGGCTTGTTGCCGGAGGCACGGAATGCCTCGACAACCTCCAGACGCTTCACGATACGCAGCTTCTTCTGTGCAGAAGCTGTTACCAGCTCGCTGCGCAGCTGATCGGACAGTTTGTCCAGATCAAGCTGCTCCAGAAGTTCCTTGACCGCCTCGGCACCCATGCCTGCTTTGAAGTCATTTTCATACTTCTCACGCATCTCACGGTACTCTTTCTCGGTCAGAACCTGATTGACCGCCAGAGGCGTATCGCCGGGATCGGTAACAATATAGGAAGCGAAGTACAGGACCTTCTCCAGAATCTTGGGAGAAATGTCCAGAATCAAGCCCATACGGGAGGGGATTCCCTTAAAATACCAGATGTGGCTGCAGGGAGCCGCCAGCTCGATATGACCCATGCGCTCACGGCGGACCTTAGCCTTGGTGACCTCGACGCCGCAGCGGTCACAGATCTTGCCCTTGTACTTGATCTTCTTGTACTTGCCGCAGTGGCACTCCCAGTCCTTGTTCGGTCCAAAAATGCGCTCGCAGTACAGTCCGTCACGCTCGGGCTTCAGGGTACGGTAATTGATGGTCTCAGGCTTCTTAACCTCACCATAAGACCACTGCCGGATCATTTCCGGCGAAGCGATGCCAATCTTAATTGCATCAAAGGTGGCATTTGCCATTGTCACGCCTCCTTATTCTTCCGTGGTGTCAGCGTCATCTTCACTCAGACCGCCGAACACGTCCATAATATCTTCAGGGCTATCCTCATCGATAACAAATCCGGAATCGAGGACCTCATTGGTGTCGGTCACGATTTCCTCACGGTTGTCACCGTTGTAGATGATATCCTCATCCTCATCCTCGTCCTTCAGCTCGATCTCGTTGCCGTTTTCGTCCAGAACACGGATATCCAGACACAGAGACTGCAGTTCCTTGACCAGAACCTTGAAGGATTCAGGAACGCCGGGAGCGGGGATATTGTTGCCCTTAACAATTGCTTCGTAAGTCTTGACACGACCGGTAACGTCGTCAGACTTGACTGTCAGGATCTCCTGCAGGGTGTATGCGGCGCCGTAAGCCTCCAGCGCCCAAACTTCCATTTCGCCGAAACGCTGACCGCCGAACTGAGCCTTACCACCCAGAGGCTGCTGGGTAACCAAGGAGTACGGGCCAGTGGAACGGGCATGGATCTTATCATCAACCAGATGGTGGAGCTTCAGATAGTAGGGGTAGCCAACCGTGACCAGATTGTCAAAGGGCTCACCGGTACGGCCATCATACAGAACGGTCTTACCGTCCTCACGCAGGCCTGCCAGCTTCAGAGTGTCACGGATGTCCTTCTCGTTTGCACCGTCAAAGACAGGGGTTGCAACCTTCCATCCCAGAGTCTTGGCAGCGTAGCCAAGGTGAACCTCCAAAACCTGACCGATGTTCATACGGGAAGGAACGCCCAGAGGGTTCAGAACCACATCCAAGGGTGTACCGTCAGGCAGGAAGGGCATGTCCTCTTCCGGCAGAACACGGGAAACAACACCCTTGTTACCGTGACGGCCTGCCATCTTATCGCCCACAGAGATCTTACGCTTCTGGGCAATGTAAACACGGACAGACTTGTTCACGCCGGGAGCCAGCTCGTCACCGTTTTCCTTGGTGAAGATCTTGACATCCACAACGATGCCGCTCTCGCCGTGAGGCACCTTCAAAGAGGTATCACGGACTTCTCTTGCCTTCTCACCGAAGATCGCACGCAGCAGACGCTCTTCAGGCGTCAGCTCAGTTTCGCCCTTAGGGGTGACCTTACCGACCAGATAGTCGCCGGAATGGACCTCAGCACCAATGCGAATGATACCGTTTTCATCCAGATCCTTCAGGGTGTCCTCACCCACGTTGGGGATATCCCGAGTGATTTCCTCAGGTCCCAGCTTGGTGTCGCGGGACTCGGTCTCATGCTCTTCAATGTGGATCGAAGTAAAGACATCCTCACGAACCAGTCGTTCATTCAGCAGGATGGCATCCTCGTAGTTGTAGCCTTCCCAAGTAACAAAGCCGATCAGGACGTTCTTACCCAGTGCGACCTCACCCTGAGAGGTGGAAGGACCGTCGGCAATGATCTGCTCAGTGGTAACACGCTCACCGGCCTCGACGATGGGACGCTGGTTGACACAGGTGCCTGCGTTGCTGCGGGCAAACTTGGTCAGCTTGTAGGTCTCCACATTGCCGTCATCATAACGAACGGTAATGTAGTCAGCAGAAACAGAAGAGATCACGCCATCGCCCTTGGCCTTGATGCAGACCTCAGAGTCAACAGCGGAGCGATGCTCCATGCCGGTAGCAACAACGGGTGCTTCGGTGGTCAGCAGAGGAACAGCCTGTCTCTGCATGTTTGCGCCCATCAGTGCACGGTTTGCGTCATCGTTCTGAAGGAACGGGATGAACGCAGTCGCAACGGAAACCATCATTCTGGGAGAAACATCGATATAGTCGATCACCTCGCGGTCAACCTCAATGATCTCATTGCGGTGACGGCAAGTAATACGTGCATTTGCCAGACAGCCGTTCTCATCCAGAGGCTCATTTGCCTGTGCAATATAGAAATCGTCCTCCACATCTGCGGTCATGTATGCAACTTCCTTGGTCACAAACCCGGTTTCCTTATCCACACGGCGGTAAGGAGCCTCAACGAAGCCAAAGTCGTTGATCTTTGCAAAGGTTGCCAGATAGTTGATCAGACCGATGTTGGGACCTTCAGGGGTCTCAATGGGGCACATACGGCCGTAGTGGGTGTAGTGGACGTCTCGAACATCAAAGGATGCGCGCTCTCTGCTCAGACCGCCGGGGCCCAGTGCAGACAGACGGCGCTTGTGCGTCAGCTCAGCCAGAGGGTTGTTCTGATCCATGAACTGAGACAGGGGGCTGGAACCAAAGAATTCCTTGATAACCGCTGTAACAGGACGGATGTTGATCAGGCTCTGAGGCGTGACTGCGTCAAGATCCTGAACCGTCATACGCTCACGAATAACGCGATCCAGACGGCTGAAGCCGATGCGGAACTGATTCTGCAGCAGCTCACCGACGCAGCGCAGACGGCGATTGCCCAGATGGTCGATGTCATCGGGGATACCGACACCCATGGCCACGCAGTTCAGGTAGTTGATGGATGCAAGGATATCATCAACAATGATGTGCTTGGGCATCAGGTCATCCATGCGCTCTTCGATGGCGTCAGCCCAACCGCCCTCAGGAACGGTTTCCAGCATTTCCTTCAGCACAGAGAAGCGGACCTTCTCGTGGATGCCGTACTCAGCAGGATCGAAGGAGACGAACTTGGACATATCCACCATATCATTGGAGAACACCTTCACAAGCTGATCGCCAACCTGCAGCACTGCACTGTTGACACCGCGGTCGCTGATCTCATGGGCGCGGTTGCGGTCGATGACTTCACCGGGCATCACCAAGATCTCACCTGTCATGGGGTCAACAATGGGCTCTGCCACGATCTGACCGGACAGACGGCTCCAAATGTCCATCTTCTTGTTGAATTTATAGCGGCCGACCTTGCTGACATCATAGCGGCGTGCATCAAACAGCAGCCCCTCCAGATGAGCGGTTGCAGTTTCAACCGTGGGAGGCTCGCCGGGACGCAGGCGGCGGTAGATTTCCAGCAGAGATTCCTCACGGGTCTTGCAGGGATCTTTTTCAATGGTAGCCAGAATACGGGGGTCATCGCCGAACAGCTCCTTGATCTCCTCATCGGTCTTAACGCCCATTGCACGGATCAGGCAGGTAATGGGCAGCTTGCGGTTCTTATCGATACGGACCCAGAACACATCGGATGTATCTGTTTCGTACTCCAACCAAGCACCACGGTAAGGGATCACCGTAGCGGTATAGGTGTGCTGATCAGCCTTATCCACCTCATGGCCAAAGTACATGCCGGGAGAACGCACGATCTGAGAAACGATGACGCGCTCTGCGCCGTTGATCACGAACGTACCACCATTGGTCATGATGGGGAAATCACCCATGAAGATTTCCTGTTCTTTGATTTCGTTGGTTTCGGTGTTACGCAGACGAACACGCACCTTGATGGGCTTAGCGTAGGTCGCATCACGCTCTTTGCATTCCTCGATGGTGTACTTGGGTTTTTCATCCATGGAAAAATCCAGGAAACTCAGCTCAAGCTTACCGGAGAAATCGGTGATGGAGCCAACATCCTTAAAAACTTCCCGCAGACCCTCTTCCAGGAACCACTTATAGGAGTCCTTCTGGATCTTGAGCATATTGGGCATTTCCAGGATCTCTTCGTACTTTGCGTAGCTCTTACGCACGGTCTTGCCAAACAACTGGTCCTTGACCATTGCCATATGGATCATCACAGCCTTTCTTTCGGCTAAACGCCGGAATAATGTGTTATTGACTTGATACACAAGGATGCGTTGCAAGTTTTCAAAAGAAGCTACTTGACAACCTCCTGCCTCTGTGCTAATATGTCCCTGAAAGATGAGGACACCATAAGGGCATACTATCACAGTATGGAGTACTATGGTACCACATCTTCTTTTATTTGTCAAGGTTCCCAAGACAATATTTCGTCAGGAATCTATATTTCTCGAGAAATATTTTTCATGTAAGAATTTGAGATAATCAGTTGACAAAATCGAAATGTCGCTGTATAATATCAAAGCACTTGCGAGAGTGTTGGAATGGTAGACAAGCACGTTTGAGGTGCGTGTGGTTACGCCGTGTGGGTTCGAGTCCCATCTCTCGCACCAAAACCGAAACACATTTGATTGCGGATACGCTCCGTCAAATCTCTGTGTTTCGGTTTTTTCCTTACCATGTTCAGTCCCCATACTCATGACGCCATGGTTGATCCCCCCTATTCTGTAACATGGGGATACATCCGCTCCGTGATGCCATTATTGCAACCGCCAAGGAGGTAAACCTTCGGATCATGGGTAACATCCGGATAACATAATGTCCGATTTGGCCGAGTGTCAAAAAAATTTTGGAAATTATAAAATTATTGTTGACAAATAGCGTATCGCATGTTATTATAAGCAAGTCGTCAGGCAATAGTCGGCGACGATATGCGCGAGTGGTGGAATTGGTAGACTCGCTAGATTCAGGTTCTAGTGCTCACTCCGGGCATGCGGGTTCGACTCCCGCCTCGCGCACCAAAAGAGGACATCTTTTTGATGTCCTCTTTTTCTATTATTGTCAAACACATATATTCATGTTACAATATGAATCAATGGAGAAAATCTATGGACCATCTACAAATCATTTTTCAAGATGAGCAGATCCTTGTCTGTATCAAGCCTGCCCGTGTCCTTTCCACAGACGAGCCCGGCGGGCTGCCTGACCTGATTCGCAGTGAGCTGGGCGATCCCAAAGCATGTGTGCGTACCGTCCATCGATTGGATCGCGTTGTCTCAGGCCTCATGGTGTTGGCCAGAACCCCTTACGCTGCTTCAGAGCTGTCTCGGCAGATCCGTGAAAATGAATTCCAAAAATCCTATATGGCTGTTGTTCACGGCATTCCTGATGACAGCTCCGGTCAGATGAGAGATCTGCTGGCACGGGACAAGAAGGAACGCAAAACCTATGTGGCTGCAAGGCCGGACAAAGGGGTTCAGGAGGCGATTCTTGAATACAAGGTTCTTGCTTCAACCGATGCCCTGTCCAAGGTACTGATCCATTTAATTACCGGACGTACCCACCAGATCCGCTGCCAGTTCTCGGCACGAAATCTCCCTCTGGTCGGAGATCGCAAGTACAGTCTTAACGATGATCCATGTGAAATCGCACTCTGGTCCCACAGCATCGCATTTAAGCATCCTGCTTCCGGGAAATTGGTTGAATTCTCTGCTCCGCCCCCTTCTGACTATCCGTGGACGAGCTTTTAAAGAGGTGTTACAATGTCTCACTATGATTTTTTTCAGAACAAAGAATGTGAATATTTCCCCTGCCATTCCTGTGCAGAGCCTGACCGATTCAGCTGTATCTTCTGTTATTGCCCCCTGTACGCATTAGGGGACGAATGTGGCGGTAATTTTAAACGCACCGATGACGGGATCAAGGATTGTTCCCAGTGTCTGCTCCCCCACAAACGAGAAAACTACCCATACGTCATGTCGCAGCTTTCGAAAATTATCGACATGGTCAAAAAAACAAAGTAATATGCCAAATGATCCCCATTGTACGTCCAGGTGTTCGTACAATGGGGATTTTTGAATTTGCTTTTCAGTCTGCAAAATAGAATAATTCCTCAAACTTTTTGTCCAGTGCAATGCACAAAATAAGCGCCAGCTTAGCTGTCGGATTGAATTGTCCGGTCTCTATTGAACTGATGGTGTTGCGTGAAACACCAACCATCTCAGCCAGAGCCGCCTGAGAAAGCTTTCTTTCGTTCCTTGCATCCTTTAATCGATTTTTTAGAATCAGCGTGTCATCCATACTTATACTTCCCTTTTACATAAAATATCCAATGATAAGAAGCACTGAAACAACGCCCCAGACTACGCCAATGATGGTTGAAACTTTATCCTTCAGGCGCACCCCCTTGTAAAGGAGCTGCCCGCACAGAATCGAGGAAAAAACTGAATATACATCCTGATATGGCTGATCTAAAAGGAGTTTAATCCCCATAATAATCAGACACGTGACTAGCCCGACTATCAGTCCCACATGGTTTCCCCTCAGCATAATGTCCATTTCCATTTCATCCATTTTATTCGGCTTCTGATTCTGTACTTTTCGTAAGACTTCTTCTCTGTTCATATCACATACTCCTTTGCTATATTGCATAGTTTACTTTGCATTCCAATTGTAGCACTGCCAAGCTTACTTGTCAATATAAAATGCAAAGTTTTCTGTGCAACAAGAAATCACTGGAGAAAATTGAGAGCAGCTGCTTGTATAGTGCCGCTTTTTCCTAAATTATAAAAGGACCTCCGGTAGAAGATATAGCCTTCTACCGGAGGTCCTTACTACACTATGATGCTTTTTGTACAGCCATCTTAATATTGAGGGTCATATCACTTGAAGCAGTGGTCGAATCCTTATCAGCAACAATTCCATCAATTGTGCATGGAGTCTCTTTCTGATTTCCAGCAGCAAATGCGGATAACGCAAAACTACTTACCGTCAATACATAAACAATTGCAGCTGCAATCGCTTTTCTGGATTTGCTTTCCTTCAACATAACAGAAATTCTCCTTTTCATTTTTTCATGTGCAAGGGTAAATGAAATCCCTGACACCGGTTTAAAATTGCGATGTGTTTGTACATACGAAATCAAAAGGTACCCATAATGCTTTCGCTCGTCATGGTCGAGGTTCTTAACCACTTCAGCATCACATGATGTTTCCACACAGAACGCAAAGTCCTTGCACAGCAGCCACACAATGGGATTAAACCAATAAACAGTTTGTAAAACAGTACCTAGCAGCTTCCACCACAGATCATGCCGTTTGAAGTGTACCAGCTCATGTTTTAGGATCATCAGTGCATCTTCCGAGGCCAGTTCCTCAGCAGGGATCACAATAATCGGTTTTAAGAATCCGATTAGCATCGGACCTTGCACTTTTGGTGATACTCTGAGTATTGGTGTCTGTTTAAGGTTGTATTCTTTCGCACAGCAATTCGCCAGCCGCTGTAACTCGCCGGAAATAAGATGCGCTCGCTTTGGAGATAGTCTTTGACGGAATCGCAATAGTGTGCAAAAATACCACTCCTTTCTACTACACATATGTAGAAAAGTTAAACGTTCTGCATACATCTACTAGAAATTAATTTAAAAGGTTCCGTAAGAAAACCTCAAACATACATTACTCAAAGT
>DYCR01000034.1:0-1730 GCA_019418025.1 Clostridiales bacterium
TCGCCGCTGTGCCGAGCGGGGCACTATGGCGCATTTATCGGAAAAAAGTTTGAAAACCTGAAGGGGTATGCGCGTTTGGTGGCAGAAACCCGTCAGCGAGGCGGTGATTTTGTCAAGATCATGGTATCGGGACTGATGGATTTTGACCACTGCGGCGTGCTGACCGAGGATGGGCTTTCTCCGGAGCTGATCGGGCAGATGGTACACATTGCACATGAAGAGGGAATGCCGGTGATGGCCCATGCCAATGGGGCCAGAACGGTTGAAGCACTGGCAGGAGCCGGCGCAGAGTCAGTGGAGCATGGTGCGTATCTGGATGCAGATGCCATGCATGCCATGGTCGAGGCCGGAACGGTGTGGTGCCCGACGTTATCTGCCATCGGCAACCTGATGGGAAAGGACCGATTTGATGAGCAGCAGGTCGCCGCGATCTACCGCAGTGCTCAGGAAAATATCCGCAGCTATGTGAAAATGGGCGGCATCCTTGCACCCGGATCGGATGCAGGGGCATGGGCTGTGCCCCATGTGCAGGGAGGACTGGATGAATATGCACACCTGAAGGAAACACTGGGGGAGACTTGTGAATCGGTGATTTTTCACGGTGTGCGAACTGTGCAGGCTAAATTCTGAACATAGGGGAGAAATTCGTCAAATTAACGGTTTTTACGGCGGATGTTCTTCATTTTTATACATGAATCCAGTTTGATTTGATTGACGAATCATTCGTATTATGATACTATGCTCTTGTAAATAATGTTCTGGACGACTGACGGAAATTGGTGGATGACCACCGGGGAATCCAGAATTGAGAAAAATGCCGACCGTCTGGGCGCACTTGTCTTTAGGGACGGGTGCGCCCTTTATGCATTTAAGGAGGTCCACATGAAAAAAGTTGGTATTATCATGGGCAGCGATTCCGATCTGCCTGTCGTCCGCAAGGCTGCCGATACCCTTGACAGCTTCGGCGTCCCCTATGAGGTACACGTATATTCTGCACACCGAACCCCTGCTCAGGCCCAGAGCTTTACTGCATCTGCCCGTGAAAATGGGTTCGGCGTTATCATCTGCGCTGCCGGTATGGCGGCACACTTAGCCGGTGCGGTCGCTGCCAACACCACCCTGCCTGTGATCGGCATCCCCATGAGCTCTGCCAATCTGGGCGGCATGGATGCGCTGCTTTCCACGGTGCAGATGCCCAGCGGCATCCCTGTGGCAACGGTTGCCATCGGAGGGGCTGTAAATGCGGCTTTGCTGGCAATGCAGATGCTGGCGATCTCTGATGATGCGCTTGCCAAGAAGCTTTCGGACAAGCGGCTCGCCGATACTGAGGCAGTTCTTTCCAAAAATGCGGCTGTGGAAGCCGAATTCAACAAGTAAACCCAGTGGGTAACCACAACTATATTTTTTCACTACAGAAAGAGGTCACTGATTATGGAAAACCTGAAGCTCGTTTATACCGGAAAAACCAAGAACGTATATGCACTGGACAATGGCAACTACCTGCTGAAGTTTAAGGACGACTGCACCGGCAAGGACGGTGTGTTCGATCCCGGTGAAAACAGTGTCGGTCTGACCATCGAGGGTGTGGGTGATGTGAACCTGCGCATGTCTATTTATTTCTTTGAGAAAATCAACGCAGCCGGTATCCTGACCCACTATGTCAGCGCAGATCTTGACAATACCACCATGGAAGTCCTGCCTGCAAAGGTGTTCGGCAAGGGCCTGGAGGT
>DYCR01000034.1:1740-20184 GCA_019418025.1 Clostridiales bacterium
CTACAAGGCCGTGGGCTCTTTCTTCCGCCGCTACTCCGATTACTGCCAGGAGGGCGCAGATCTGCCTGCTTACGTTGAGACTACCTTCAAAAACGACGAGAAGGGCGATCCTCTGGTCACCAAGGACGGCCTGATCGATTTGGGCGTTATGACTGCCGAGCAGTACGATTCTCTGAAGGATATGACCCAGAAGATCACCAAGATCGTTGCTGACGACCTGAAGGAGAAGGGCCTGGAGCTGTATGATATCAAGTTCGAGTTCGGCTACGATGCAAACGGCAATGTCATGCTGATCGACGAGATCGCCTCCGGCAACATGCGCGTTTACAAAGACGGCAAGTACATCGACCCCATGACCCTGAACAAGCTGTTCTTCGCTTAATCAATAAAAACTCTCAAAGGAGCTAGAAAATGGAACATCAAAATTCTCACTCTGCAAGCTATGCGGCTGCCGGTGTTGATATTGTTGCAGGATACAGATCCGTTGAACTGATGAAAAAGCACATTGCCCGCACCAAAAATGAGGGCTGTCTGGATGACGTAGGCGGCTTTGGCGGCTGCTTTGGTCTGAACCTTCATGGCATGGAGGAGCCCGTTCTGGTTTCCGGCACGGACGGTGTCGGCACCAAACTGAAAATCGCAATGATTCTGGATAAGCACGACACCATCGGCATCGACTGCGTGGCCATGTGCGTCAACGATGTGATTTGCTGCGGTGCAAAGCCGCTGTTCTTTCTGGATTACATCGCCTGCGGCAAAAATGTTCCGGAACGAATCGCTGAGGTGGTATCCGGCGTTGCAGAGGGCTGTGTCCAGTCCGGCTCAGCGCTGATCGGCGGCGAAACTGCCGAGCATCCCGGCATGATGGCTGAGGATGACTACGACCTTGCAGGCTTCAGCGTGGGTATTGTGGACAAAAAGAAGATGATCGACAACAGCAGGATGGCTGCCGGAGATGTGGTCATCGCGCTGCCCTCTACGGGTGTCCATTCCAACGGCTTCAGTCTGGTCCGGAAGGTGTTTGATGTAGAAAACAACAAGCACCTGACAGAGCCCTGCGAGGCTCTGGGCGGTGCCTCCATTGCCGAAACCCTGCTGACCCCTACCCGAATCTATGTAAAGCCCATGCTGGCTTTGTTTGAACAGGTGCAGGTGAAGGGTGTCAGCCACATTACCGGCGGCGGCTTCTATGAGAACATTCCCCGTGCCATTCCCGACGGTCTGGGTGCAAAGATCGATAAGTCTGCCATCCGGGTCCTGCCGATCTTTGACCTGATCGCCAAGACCGGAAACATTCCGGAGCGTGACATGTACAATACCTATAATATGGGCGTTGGCATGAGTGTTGTGGTTGCTAAGGAAGATGTAGACAAGACACTGGAGATCCTGAAGGCTCATGGTGAAGATGCATATGTCATCGGTCAGATCGTGACTTCCGAGGAGAAGGTGATTTTGGAGTGAAAACCAGAATTGCCGTGTTTGTATCCGGCGGCGGCACAAATTTGCAGGCTCTGTTGGATGCAGAGCAAGCCGGACGCATCCCCCACGGTCAGATCGCTATGGTGATCTCCAACAACCCGAAGGCATACGCATTGGAGCGTGCCCAAAAGGCAGGGGTTCCCCAAACGGTCATCCGCAAGAAGGACTTTGAAAGTCAGGCGGCTTTTGAAGCGCAGGTCCAGTCTGTTCTGGAGCAGGGCGGGATCGATATGATCATTTTGGCCGGATTCATGTGTATTCTTTCGGAAAATTTTACAAAAAAGTGGCCGAACCGTATTTTGAACATCCATCCCAGTTTGATCCCCGCCTTCTGCGGTGAGGGCTTCTATGGGCTGAAGGTTCACGAGGCGGCACTGGAGCGAGGGGTGAAGATCACCGGCGCAACGGTTCATTTTGTGAATGAAATTCCGGATGGAGGCCCCATCATCGCACAGCGGGCAGTTGCAGTGGAAGAAGGCGATACGCCGGAGACCCTGCAGCGCCGTGTCATGGAGCAGGCAGAGTGGCTCCTGCTGCCCGAGGCGGCCGAGATGGTAAGTCTGAAGCTTTATAACGAAAGAAAGGGTAAGTGAAATGTTCGAGCTTTCCAACCTGCTGAAAGAAAACGCCTATCCGGGACGGGGAATCGTTCTGGGCAGGAGTGCAGATAACAAGAAGGCTGTGATCGCCTATTTTATCATGGGACGCAGTGTTAACAGCCGCAACCGTATTTTTGTGGAGACAGAGGACGGTATCCGTACGCAGGCCCATGACCCCAGTAAGATGGTCGATCCTTCCCTGATCATTTATCATCCGGTCCGGGTGCTGTCTCAGGGGACGATCGTGACCAACGGCGACCAGACCGATACCATCCGAGACACGATGTCGGCAGGGGAAGGGTATCTGCCTGCGCTGATGCAGCGTGAGTTTGAGCCGGACGGACCCAATTACACACCCAGAATTTCCGGTGTCGTGTTTCCCGAGGGCAACTACATGCTCTCGATTCTGAAAAGCTTTTACGGTGATCCTGACTGCTGCGTGCGCAATGTGTTCACCTATGATGCGCCGAAAGCCGGTACCGGACATTTTATCCACACCTACCGCGAGGACGGCGATCCGCTGCCCTCTTTCGAGGGAGAGCCGAAGCTTGTGAAGATCGACGGAGATATCGACAACTTTACAGACATGCTGTGGGAAAACATGAACGAAGAGAACAAGGTGAGCCTGTACACACGTTTTATTGATTTGACCGACGGCTCCGTGGAAGCACGAATCGTCAACAAGAATAACTAAGGAGATTCTAGTGATGAATGAGTTTGCTCTGAAATATGGCTGTAATCCCAACCAAAAGCCCGCAAGGATCTACATGGAGGACGGAAGTGACCTGCCGATTCAGATCCTTAACGGACGTCCCGGATACATCAACTTTCTGGACGCACTGAATTCCTGGCAGCTGGTAAAGGAGCTGAAGGAGGCAACCGGGCTGTGCGCGGTCACTTCCTTTAAGCACGTATCTCCCACCTCCGCAGCCGTCGGCAAGGTACTTCCGGCGGATCTGAAGAAGGCCTGCTTTGTGGATGATATCGAAGGACTGGATGAAAGCCCTCTGGCTTGTGCATATGCCCGCGCCCGCGGCACCGACCGTATGTGCTCCTTTGGCGACTGGGTGGCCCTGTCTGATGAGTGCGATGCACTGACTGCAAGGCTGATCGCCCGTGAGGTTTCTGACGGCGTCATCGCTCCGGGCTACACGGATGAAGCACTGAAGATCCTGAAGGCAAAGCGCAAGGGTGGATACAATGTGGTGGCCATCGATCCTGACTATGTTCCGGCAGAGCAGGAAACGAAGGTCGTTTACGGCATCACCTTCCAGCAGGGGAGAAACAACTTCAAGATCGATGAAGCACTGCTGTCCAACATCGTGACAGAGAATAAAGAGCTGCCGGAGTCGGCAAAGATCGACCTGATCGTTGCGCTGATCACGCTGAAATACACCCAGTCCAACTCGGTTTGCTTTGCCTATGACGGACAGGCGATCGGCGTCGGTGCCGGACAGCAGTCCAGAATCCACTGTACCAGATTGGCAGGCACCAAGGCTGACACATGGTTCCTGCGTCAGCATCCCAAGACGCTGAATCTGCCCTTCCGGGCGGATCTGGGCAGACCCACCAGAGATAACGTCATCGATGGCTATATCAATGGGAATGAGGAGGATGTCTGTGCAGACGGAAACTGGCAGAAGTATTTCACCAGACAGCCTGAGTATCTGACGGCTCAGGACAAGGCCGAGTTCCTTGCAAGCCGGCAGGATGTAGCACTCGGCTCCGATGCATTCTTCCCCTTTGCCGATAACATTCAGCGGGCTTATAAATCCGGCGTGCGCTACATTGCACAGCCCGGTGGCTCGATTCGGGATGATCTGGTGATCGAAGAGTGCGATAAGCATGGTCTGGTCATGAGCTTTACCGGCATGAGACTGTTCCATCACTAACGAACATCATAGAACGTACGCTTTTCCCAATGGCAGAATTCTGTCATTGGGAATTGCCGGTCTTTTCGTTTCTTACAGAATATAGAGGTTTATATGAACATTATGCTAATTGGCGGCGGCGGACGGGAGCATGCGATCCTCCGCAGCCTGAAAAAGAATCCCTCGGTTGAGACCGTCTACATGCTTCCCGGAAACGGCGGCATGGCGGAGGAGGCTGTCTGCACCGGGATCGGTGCAACGGACCTCGACGGTATTGCGAAGTTTGCAGCTGAGCATCACGTCGATTATGCGGTGGTTGCGCCGGATGATCCTCTGGTATTGGGCTGCGTTGACCGCCTGTCTGCCATGGGGATACCCTGCTTCGGACCGGATGCGAAAGCGGCCATCATCGAGGGCAGCAAGGCATTTTCCAAGGATCTGATGAAGAAATACGGCATTCCTACCGCAAAATATGAGATTTTTACGGATATGAATGCTGCACTGGATTATCTGGAAACCGCACCGATCCCCACGGTGGTGAAGGCGGACGGCCTTGCGTTGGGCAAGGGCGTTATCATTGCCCAAACCAGAGAAGAAGCCAAGGAAGCCGTCACGGAAATGATGGCCGGAGGCAAGTTCGGCAAGAGCGGTACCACGGTCGTCATTGAGGAGTTTTTACAGGGGCCGGAGGTTTCTGTGCTTGCGTTCACCGACGGCAAGTGCGTCAAGCCCATGGTATCGTCCATGGATCACAAACGTGCAAAGGATCACGACGAGGGTTTGAATACCGGCGGTATGGGAACTGTTGCCCC
Organism: Clostridiales bacterium; assembly: GCA_019418025.1. Taxonomy (GTDB): domain Bacteria; phylum Bacillota; class Clostridia; order Oscillospirales; family Oscillospiraceae; genus Faecousia. The sequence continues at coordinate 6,502 of DYCR01000034.1, forward strand.
CAACCCATACTATACAGATGATGTAGCGGAGCGTTGTATGGATGAGATCTTCCTGCCCACCATCAAGGCCATGGAGACGGAGGGGAGAACATTCCGGGGATGCCTGTATTTTGGACTTATGTTAACTAATGACGGGCCGAAGGTGATTGAGTACAACTGCCGTTTCGGCGATCCGGAGACGCAGGTGGTGCTGCCCTTACTGGAGAGTGATCTTCTGACCGTGATGCAGGCCTGTACAAACGGGACACTGGCAGAAACACAGGTGTGCTTCTCGCAAAAGAGCGCATGCTGCGTGATCACGGCATCTTCAGGATATCCGGAGGCCTATCAAAAGGGATACCCCATCACCATGACGGAGGAGGCCGCAGCCCACACCTATGTGGCCGGTGCCAAGCTGGAGGGGGATGTTCTGGTTACGTCCGGCGGACGTGTTGCCGGAACCACTGCCGTTGCAGACACGTTGGCAGAGGCAATCCAAGAAGCTTACCGTCTGGCTGACGGGGTGAAGTTTGAAAATTCTTACCGCAGAAACGACATTGGTCAGCGGGCATTGAAGGCCTGAGGACGAGGAGGAAAGAATGGTTTATCGTATTTTTGTAGAAAAGAAGCCTGATCTTGCAAAGGAAGCACACGATCTGCTCCACGAAGTAAACGAGCTGCTGCAGATCAAGAGCCTGACCGGTGTCCGTGTGATCAACCGCTATGATGTTGAGAACATCGACGAGGGCCTGTTCAGGACCGCTGTGAAGAACGTATTTTCTGAGCCTCAGGTGGATGTGGTGTCAGAAGAGCTGAAGGCAGAGGGGACCGTGTTCGCAGTGGAATTCCTGCCCGGTCAGTTTGACCAGAGAGCAGACTCTGCGGCCCAGTGCATTCAGATCATCTCGCAGGGGGAGCGCCCTGTTGTTCGCACTGCAAAAATCTATGTTCTGGAAGGCAGCCTCAGCCAAGCGGATGTGGCAGCCATCAAAAAATATGTCATCAATCCTGTGGAAGCCCGTGAGGCCTCCATGGAGAAGCCTGAGACCCTCGCCGTTGAATATGCCATCCCTGAAAAGGTCGCCGTTGTAGATGGATTTCTGGATCTGGACCGTGCAGGACTGGAGGAGATGGTAAAGACTTTGGGTCTTGCGATGGATGCAGATGATATCTCCTTCTGCCAGAGCTATTTCCGCACGGAGGGACGCTGCCCCACCATTACCGAGATCCGCATGATCGACACCTATTGGTCGGATCACTGCCGTCATACCACCTTCAATACAACCATTGACGAGGTGAAGTTTGCTGACCCGCTGCTTCAAAGCGCATATGAGGAATACATGCAGACCCGCAAGGAGCTTGGCCGGACAAAGCCCGTCAACATGATGGATATCGGCACGCTGGCCGGAAAATATCTTCGCAAAAATGGGTATCTTGACAAATTGGATGAGTCCGAAGAGATCAACGCCTGCACGGTGCATATGACCGTCACCGTGGATGGTGAGGAGCAGCCTTGGCTGCTGCTGTTTAAGAACGAGACCCACAACCACCCCACCGAGATCGAGCCCTTCGGTGGTGCGGCTACCTGCATTGGCGGTGCGATCCGTGATCCTCTGGCAAGCCGTGCCTACGTCTACGGTGCAATGCGTGTCACCGGCGCAGCAGATCCGCTGAAGAGCGTGGCAGAGACTATGCCCGGCAAGCTGCCCCAGAGAAAGATCGTCACAACTGCGGCTGCGGGCTATTCCTCCTACGGCAACCAGATCGGTCTAGCTACCGGCATGGTGGATGAGATCTATCATCCCGGCTATGCGGCAAAGCGTATGGAGATCGGTGCCGTTGTAGCGGCGGTTCCCTCCAGTCATGTGCGCCGTGAGGTTCCTGCTGCCGGTGACAAGGTCATCCTGCTGGGCGGACGGACCGGACGTGATGGATGCGGCGGCGCAACCGGCTCCTCCAAGAGCCATACGGTGGAATCTCTGGAGTCCTGCGGTGCAGAGGTGCAGAAGGGCAATGCGCCCGAGGAACGCAAGCTTCAGCGTCTGTTCCGCAACGGTGAGGCAACCCTGATGATCAAGCGCTGCAATGACTTTGGTGCAGGCGGCGTATCGGTTGCCATCGGTGAGCTGGCAGACGGTCTGGATATCGACCTGAATCAGGTCCCCAAAAAGTATGAGGGTCTGGATGGAACGGAACTGGCGATCTCGGAATCTCAGGAGCGTATGGCAGTGGTCGTTGAGGCGAAGAACGTCGATCGCTTCTTAGAACTGGCCAGTGAGGAGAATCTGGAGGCAACAGTTGTCGCTTCCGTTACCGAGGAGCCCAGACTGGTCATGCACTGGAACGGCGAGACGATTTGCGACGTCAGCCGGGAATTCCTGAACTCTAACGGCGCGGAAAAGCATATCACCGTGGAGCTGGAGCCTGCAAGCGAATATGTGCAGGAGATCAGCGGCTCCTTTGAGCAGAATATGAACCGCTTGGCCACGGATCTGAACACCTGTTCTAAGCGGGGCCTTTCAGAGCGGTTTGATGCGACCATCGGTGCAGGCACAGTCCTGATGCCCTTTGGCGGCAAGCATCAGCAGACACCCATTCAGGCAATGGTCCACAAGATCAGCCTTGAAAAGGGGCACACGGACGACTGCTCTGTGATGAGCTGGGGCTATAACCCCTTTATCACCGAGCACAGCCCTTATCATGGAGCCTATCTGGCAGTCGTGGAGTCTGCTGCAAAGCTGATCGCCACCGGCGCAGGCTACGAGGATGTGTATCTGACCTTCCAGGAGTACTTCCAGAGAGTCGGTCATGATCCCAAGCGGTGGAGTCAGCCTGTGGCCGCATTGCTGGGTGCATTCAATGCGCAGATGGATCTGAAGATCGCTGCCATCGGCGGAAAGGACTCCATGTCCGGAACCTTTGAGGATCTGGATGTTCCGCCCACACTGGTATCCTTTGCGGTGACCACCGAAAAGGTGCAAAATATCGTATCCAACGAATTCAAGCGTGCAGGGAACAAGGTTTGCCTGCTGAAGCCGGAGTACGACGAAAACGGCCTGCCTGAGGCAGAATCTCAGCTGGCACTGTTCCGCTATGTTACCGAGCTGCTGCGCAGCGGCAAGGCGGTAACGGCCTACACACCTGGAATGGGCGGTGCGGCAGAAGCCGTGATGAAGATGGCCTTCGGCAACGGCTTTGGCTTTGCCTTCGACCAAGGCTGCACCATGGAGGAGCTGTTTGGCCTGTGCTATGGCAGTTTCGTTCTGGAAATGTCCGGTGAAGCGGAAGGCAAGCTTCTGGGTGTGATCACCGAGCAAGGGGCATTTACCTACGGCAATGAGTCTGTCCGAGCAGATGTGCTGCAAGGAGCCTATGAGGATAAACTGGAGAGCGTGTATGCCTGTAATATCCCGGATGTGGCGACTCCCATTGAAAATGTCTCCTTTGAGGCATCAAGCCGTGTCGCACCTGCGGTAAAGACGGCACGTCCTAAGGTGCTGATCCCGGTGTTCCCGGGAACCAACTGTGAGTACGATTCTGCAAAGGCAATGGCCGATGCCGGTGCTGATGCTGAAATCGTTGTGATCCGCAACCTGACAGCAGACGCAATTTCCAGAAGTGTTGAGGATTTTGCCAAAAAGCTTGAGCATGCTCAGATGGTCTTTATCCCCGGCGGCTTCTCCGGCGGTGACGAGCCCGACGGCTCCGGTAAATTCATCACGGCGTTCTTCCGCAACGGCGCGGTCAAGGAGCAGGTGGAGAATCTGCTGGAACGCCGCGACGGTCTGATGCTGGGTATCTGCAATGGCTTCCAGGCGTTGATCAAGCTGGGCTTGGTGCCTTACGGCAAGATCTTGGATGCAGATGCCGACTTCCCCACGCTGACCCACAACGTGATCGGCAGACACCAGTCCCGCTTGGTACGCACCCGCGTTGCCTCTAATATGAGCCCGTGGCTGTCCGGCACACAGGTGGGGGATGTTTATACCGTTCCGATCTCCCACGGCGAGGGTCGTTTCCTTGCTGACGAGGCCTTCGTAAGAGAACTGGCAGCCAAGGGGCAGATCGCCACTCAGTATGTGGATCTGGATGGGAACGCAACGGCAGATGTACATTTCAACCCCAACGGTTCGATTTTCGCCATCGAAGGAATTACCTCCCCCGACGGAAGAGTCTTTGGCAAGATGGGCCATTCCGAGCGTAAGGGCAGCGGCCTTTACAAAAATGTCCCCGGCGAATTCGACATGAAGCTGTTTGAGTCTGCGGTTCGCTATTTTAAAGGATAAGCGGAAGGACAATCAGCAGGATGATGCCCGGCACGCCCAGAAAGCCCGCGATACATGCGGTGATAAAATTGATCGGGAAGAAGATCCCGGTGAATCCGGAGATCAGGTTCAGCAGCCAAAGACAGGCAAAGCCTGACAAGGAATTGATGGCAAGCTTCCAGATCCACTTTACCTGAGCAAGGCACAGGCGCAAAAAGCCAAAGGCCAGTGCCGCAGGTATCAATATGCTGAAAAAATTTTCCATGATGACCTCCGTATATAATTCATGAGAATGGGTAAGATGGTAGTGGACAAGAAAAAGGATAGATGAAACGGAATATGACGATATACCATACATCACCGATTTTTTGTCAAGTGTATCTTACAGCAGCTGATGGAAAAGATGCGAAAGGGCGGGGGATATCACCCGCCAGTACATCATAGGAAAAAACATATGCATAATCCCAAGAAACCGAGTCCCTGTCCGGGGATTCGGTTTCTTTTTTTGGTTCGGGGTGGAAAACATCCATCGGCTCAGGAAGAATTTTTCAAATGTTTGTGGATGCATTTGGGTTGTCTGGTGGGGAAAGCTGTGGTATAATGATAGAACTTGACAAAATAGAGAAATAAGAAGGTGACGAGATGACTGTGACCGATTTGAACATAACAAGAGAAGACGCAAGAAAGATCCTGGCAACCGCCAGCGGCGATGCAGCCATCCTCTATCTGTACATACAGTGTGGAAATGACCCGGCTGAAGCCGAAAGTGCCTTGGGAATGACGCAGGCCAGATTCAGCTGCGCCAGTGCCACCCTGCGCCAGATGGGGCTTTGGCCTACCGAGAAAAAAATGGTGATCCACCCGGGGGAGCGGCCTAACTACACAGAGCGGGATGTATTTGAGGCTATGGACTCGGATACATCCTTCCGCTCCTTATATGGGGAAGTGCAGCGTGTTCTGGGAAAGACGCTGAACACAGAGGAGCTGAAGATCCTGCTTGGCTTCACCAGATATCTGGGACTGACGCCAGACGTGATCTCGGTTCTGGTCAATTATTGCAAGGACCGAATCCGCCAGCGGGGCAGCAACCGCAGCCCATCCCTGCGAACCATAGAGAAGGAGGCCTATGCATGGGCTGAGCAGGGGATCGAGACCATGGAAGAGGCTGCCGCATTTATTCAAACTCAGAATGTCTATAACAGCTCCATGGCGCATATCAAGCATTTGGTCCAGATCCGAGGCCGCAGGCTTACGGCGGCGGAGGAGCGGTACGCAAAGGAGTGGGCGCAGATGGGATTTGATGATGCGGCCATCACCATGGCCTATGAGCGGACCTGCCTCAATACCGGGGGACTGAAATGGCCCTACATGAACAGCATTCTCAGGCGCTGGCATGAGGCGGGGCTGCACACGGCCGAGCAGATCACTGCGGGGGATCGCAAGACGATGCCCAAGCAGGAACGCCGGGAGTTGGACGAGGACGAGCTGGCAGCGATTGCCAGAATGATGCAGGAGGACTGATCAATGGCATATAGTTCTGAAGTGGTCAAAAGGGCCAGAGTCCGTTTGGCTCAGGCGAAGGACGACCGAGAGCAGGAAAACCGTGAGCATTTGGAGCAGGCCTATCGCATGGTGCCCAGATTAAAAGACATCGACCGTCAGCTGAGGCTGACCATGGCAAAGGCGGCTCAGGCGGTATTTGCCGGCGGAGATGCACAGACGCTGATGGCACAGGCAAGAGAAGAGAACCAGAAATTGCAGCAGGAGCGGCAATGGATACTGGATTCCACCTTTGAGGAGGGATTTTTGGATGAATCCCCGATCTGTCCGATCTGCGGCGGCAGCGGCTATGTGGGCAGCACCATGTGTGAATGCCTTCAGGAGTTGTGCCGTCAGGAACAGCGGAAGGAGCTGACCTTTTTGACTGCCGGAAGGGAGAGCTTTGATCAGTTCCGGTTGGAATACTACCCCGGCAGCATCGATCCAAAGCTGGGGATTGCGCCCAGAACCATTATGGAGAAGACCTTTCAGACGTGCAGAAGGTATGCATACAGCTTCACACCCAGATCCGGCAACCTGCTGTTTTCCGGCGATACCGGATTGGGAAAGACCTTTCTTTCTGCTTGTATTGCAAGGACGGTAGCGGACTCTGGCTACAGCGTGGTGTACGAGAGTGCCACCCACCTGTTCAACTGTCTGGAGCGTGCCAGATTCGACAAGTCAGAGGAAAGCCGCAGTGCTGCGGCGAAGTACAATGTGTGTGACCTGCTGGTCATTGATGACCTTGGTACGGAGCTTGCCGGACAGTTTGTGACCTCAGCACTGTACGCTCTGGTCAATGATCGGCTTTTGGAGGCCAAGCCCACGATCATCTCCACCAATCTGACGGTGGATGAGCTGTGCAATCGTTATAATCCGCAGATCGCATCCCGTCTGAGAGGAAGCTACCGCCGGGTCACCTTTGTGGGTGAGGACATCCGGCTGATCAAAAATCGGGGGTAATATGCAGAAAACGGGTATTATTTGGGATTTGGACGGAACCCTTCTGGACACACTGGAGGATCTGACCGATGCTGTGAATTATGCGCTGGCATGCTTCGGCTGCCCCGGAAGGAGCATAGAAGAGGTCCGCAGCTTTGTGGGCAATGGTGCAGGTCTGCTGATTCGGCGGGCGCTCCCGGGGCAGGAGGGTGATCCTGACTGGCAGGAGGTATTTGCCTGCTTTAAAAGCTACTATGATGCCCACTGTCGGGTGAAAACTGCCCCCTATCGGGGGATCATGCCCCTGCTTGCGAAGCTGAAGCAGATGGGGTATCCCATGGCAGTGGTGTCAAATAAGCCGGATTCTGCCGTCAAGATCCTTTGTCAGGAGCATTTTGGCGTGGAGCTGTTTGCCGTCACCACCGGTGAGATTGATGGCTGTCCGAGAAAGCCTGCACCTGACATGGTGTATCGCGCACTTGATGCCATGGGATTGCCTGCTGAGCGATGCATCTACGTGGGGGACAGTGAAGTGGATGTGCAGACGGCACAGAACGTTCCTATGAGATGCATCAGCGTCCTGTGGGGATTTCGGGATGAGGACTTCCTGCGGCAAAACGGCGGTGCATTCTTCTGCAAAAAGCCGGAGGAGTTTCTGGATATGCTCAGGGAAATGGAGGCGTGAGGCATGGCAAATGAGTTTTATGCCCTAATGGGCAGAATGCGTTATATTACCCGATGGGGACTGATGCGAAATACGTTTTCAGAAAATATTCAGGAGCACAGCCATCAGGTGGCGGTCCTTGCCCATGCACTGGCACTGATCCGCCGGGATATCCTGCATTTACCGGGGCCTGACCCGAATCGGTGCGCAGTGGCGGCACTTTACCACGATGCATCCGAGATCCTGACAGGAGATCTGCCTACGCCGATCAAATATTACAATCCGGAAATCAGGGATGCGTACAAGCAGGTGGAGCGCGTATCCGGGGAAAAGCTGCTGACACTGATCCCCGAGCAGCTGCGTGACAGCTATGAACATCTGATTTTAGAAGATGATGCAGCCGTCAATCCCATTGTGAAGGCGGCGGACAAGCTCTCGGCGTATATCAAATGCGTGGAGGAACAGAAGGCGGGCAACAGTGAGTTTGACACGGCAGCCAGACAGACCATGGAGTCCATGCAGAAGATGGATCTGCCGGAGCTGAACTGGTTTATTTCCGAGTGCTTGGATGCGTTCAGCAAGAATCTGGACGAGCTGGACTGACGGCATGACCGCCGGAAGGATGAAGTGTGAACATTGTTTGAAATCTCGCACCGGTTCTTGTAATCGTTCTGTAAATATGATAGACTATCTTGGTATTTACCCGTAATTCGGGAGAAAAGGGGAATTAGTAAATGAAATGCAAAGCATGCAATGCTGAATTTGACGATGACGTCACCCAATGCCCCGTCTGTGGTTTTGATAACCGGAAGGAGACGGACGAGCAGACCGTGACAGAAGAGGCTGTCAGTGATAACGAAACTGAGACTTCTCAGGGCAATAAGACTGTGGAAGCAGAAGCTTCTGCGGCTGAGGAGAATATGGAGCAGGCCGAGGAGAATACTGCGCCCGAGACCCCCGCTGCACCTGCGCAGGAGCAAACCCCTATCGTAGAGGGGAAGATCTCCGGCGGAAAGATCGCGCTGTTGGTGGTTTTGGCGATTGCGGCAATCGCAGTTGTGGCGGCACTGATCGTCGGCGGCCTGTCCGGTGGACCTGATCCCAAGAATCCCACCGACGGAACGGCTCCTGTGGAGACAACTGAGGCAACCATCCCCGAGGATGGAAACCCCGATGATGAGACCGCAAAGGGCACCTACACTGTGACAGATGAGGAAATCCTGGCGCAGAAGGATGCCGTGGTCGCAACTCTGGGCGATGCAAAGCTGACCAACGGACAGCTGCAGGTCTACTACTGGCTGCAGGTCTATGATTTCATGCAGCAGTATGGCCAGTTTGCTCAGTCCTTTGGCATGAACATTACCCAGCCTCTGGACACGCAGAAGAGCATGGACCCCAATCTGACATGGCAGCAGTTCTTCCTCCGTGAGGCAATCAAGGCGTGGAAAAACTACACTGCGCTGACCATGAAGGGCACGGAAGAGGGCTTTACCATGGATGAAGAGTACGCCAAGAATCTGGAGGATCTGGCGACCAATATGGAACAGGCAGCAAAGCAGTCTGGGTTTGAGACTGTTGAGGAGATGATCCAGTCGGATATGGGCGTAGGCGCTGATTTTGAGGCGTACAAGAGCTACATGGAGTCCTATCACAAGGGCTTCCTGTTCTATGGCAGCAAGATGGATCAGGTAGAGGTTTCCGATGAGGATGTCGAGGCATTCTTTGACAGCCATGTGGACGAGTACGGAGAAAAGGGGCTGAAAAAGGACGACGAGAAGGTTGTGGACGTCCGCCATATCCTGTTGACCCCCGAGGGCGGCACCACCGGTGAGGATGGTCAGACCACCTATTCCGATGAAGAGTGGGCAGCTTGCGAGGCTGCGGCTCAGGCTGTTTTGGACGAATATCTGGCAGGTGAGCAGACCCAGGAGCGGTTTGCAGAGCTGGCAGTCAAGTACTCCAAGGACCCCGGCTCGGCCCAGAAGGGCGGCCTCTATGCCGGTGTCTACAAGGGTCAGATGGTTGCTCCCTTTGAGGAGTGGTCCTTCGACGACAGCCGCGAAGCCGGAAACTACGGTTTGGTAAAGACGGATTATGGCTACCACGTTATGTACTTTGTTGACAGCCATAAGGTCTGGTACACCACCGCTAAGCAGGATCTGCTGGCTGAAAAGGGCAATGAGTACCTCAAGAGCGTTGTAGACGAGTATCCGTTTGAGGTTGATTACAGCGCCGTTGCACTGGGCTTTGTGAACTTGGCAAAGGAGTCCTGATAATAAACGGGCACATCTTAGGGTGTGCCCGTTTCTGTATACAATGATAGGATATTGCAATAAAAATCCCCCGGGAAACATGATTTCTCCGGGGGATTGAATTATTCTTTTCCGGTCCAGCAGTAGGTGCAGACCTTCTCCGGGTCCAGACCAATGGCCTCCAAGGCGCCGTCTAGACTCTGATAGCCCAGAGAGGCGAATCCGAACTTTTTGCAGATGGCGCTCAAAAGGCATTGCCCGCGTTCTGTGTTGGCATCGGCATACTCATCCAGATGCTTCTGGCCTTCGTCACCCTCCAACTCCTGAACTGTGCTGCGGGTCAGCAGCTCCATCTCGGACTTAGAGCTGGAGAAGTTCAGGTATTTGCATCCGTACATGATGGGGGGACATGCAGAACGCATGTGGACTTCCTCAGCACCGCTCTCATAAAGGAATTCTACCGTCTCCCGAAGCTGGGTTCCGCGGACGATGGAGTCGTCTACAAACAGGAGCTTCTTTCCCTGAATCAGTTCCGGAACGGGGATCTGCTTCATTTTTGCGACTTGACTGCGCATTTCGGGATTGGAAGGCATAAAGGAACGGGGCCATGTGGGGGTATACTTGACAAAGGGACGGGCGAATTTTGCATGGCTTTCGTTGGCGTATCCGATTGCATGGGGAATGCCGGAGTCAGGAACACCGCATACGTAATCGACATCCTGAGCAAGACCTCTGGCCTTGTCGTTGCGCGCCATGATCTCACCGTTATGATAGCGCATGATCTCCACGTTTTTGCCCTCGTAGTTGGAATTGGGGTAGCCGTAGTAGGTCCAAAGGAAACCGCAGATCTTCATCTCTTTTCCGGCAGGGGACAGGGTTTCGAAGCCGTCGGCGGTAATGCGGACGATTTCCTTGGGGCCAAGCTCATAGCAGTCCTCATAACCCAGCTTGTGATAGGCGAAGGATTCAAAGGAGACACAGTGTGCATCCTCCCGCTTGCCGACCAAAACCGGCAGACGCCCCAGCTTATCTCTGGCAGCGAGAATGCAGCTGTCTGTCATGATCAAAATAGTCGCAGAGCCGTCGATCATTTCCTGAGCATAGCGAATGCCGCTGACCAGATCATCCTTTTGGTTGATCAGGGCAGAAAGCAGCTCGGTCACGTTAATCTGGCCGGAGCTCATGGCCATAAACTGGTGGTTATGGTCTGAAAAATATGTATTGATCAATTCCTCGGAGTTGTTGATGATGCCCACGCAGGAGATGGCATAAAGTCCCAGATGGGAGCGGACCAGAAGGGGCTGGGGGTCTGTGTCGCTGATGCAGCCCATGCCGATGTTCCCGCGGAACTCCTCCATGTCCTTTTCAAACTTGGTTCGAAAGGGCGTGTTTTCGATGCTGTGGATCTGACGCTGATACCCGGTTTCACTGTTGTACAATACCATACCGGCTCGGCGTGTACCCAAGTGAGAATGATAGTCCACACCAAAGAATACATCCATTGCCACATCCTGCTTAGAGACGGCACCAAAAAAACCACCCATGAATAAAAACCTCCCGGAATTAAATGCAAAATGCCCCATTTTGAAGATACTGGGACAATATATCGTATAATGGTATTTTACTGGTATTTGGAAATGATGGCAATTGACAAACGAGACAAAAGAAACCGTCTTTTTTTCAGTATTTGTATAAATGTTCCTATTTGGCAATGGCTGTCCGATAATCGGGGGAGCTGATTACAAAATGTCGAATCCGGCGGAGGAAAAGGGGGATTTGGCGGTTTTTCCGGCGGTTCGATGGGGCATCCTGATGTGCCGTGGATGGTGCTGCTGAGAGGGGAATTATGTAAAATCCCTGTGTGAAATGTGTTAATTTCTTTGGGCATACTAGACTTTCTTTGGAAATCAGGTATAATAAACAGGTATGCCACAGGTTGGCAAGAAATGATTGGAGGGTGTCTATGAAACTTGATACCAAACACACATATCTGGTGGGTTTTGCATTTTTATCCATCTGCGCTTTCTGGCAGATGTATGACAATCTGATCCCCCTGATATTAACGAACACGTTCCACATCAACGAGGGGATCTCCGGATTGATCATGGCGGCGGATAATCTGCTTGCACTGTTTTTGCTGCCGCTGTTTGGCGGCTTGTCTGATCGCTGTACCAGTAAAATGGGCAAGCGCAGACCCTTTATCCTGTTCGGGACCCTTGCTGCGGTGGTGCTGATGCTGGGGCTGCCGTTGGTGGCAGACAGCTATCATGCTGCACCCTCTACTGCAAAGCTTGTTGGGTTTATCGCGGTTCTCGGCATGCTGCTGATCGCAATGGGAACGTACCGTTCGCCTGCGGTGGCGCTGATGCCGGATGTGACACCCAAACCCTTGCGCTCCAAAGGAAACGCCATCATCAACCTGATGGGAGCCATCGGCGGCGTGCTGTATCTGATGATCACCACGTTCCTCTATACCACAAAATCCGACACCTACATCAGCTATTTCCCGCTGTTTGCCATTGTCGGCGGTATAATGCTGGTGTCTGTGTTCATCATCATGGCCTTTGTAAACGAGCCGAAGCTTGCAGCCAAGCAGAAGGCGTATGAGCTTGCGCATCCTGAGGATAATCTGGCGGAGATGACCGAGGATGGTGAGCAAATGCCGAAGGCGGTCAAAAAAAGCCTCGGGTTCCTGCTGCTGTCCATTGCACTGTGGTACATCGCCTATAACGGAATCACCACATGGTTTACGGTGTATGCGCAGAAAATGTGGCACATGTCACTGGGGCAGGCAAACATGTGCCTGACGGTGGCGACGGTTGGAGCCATTGTCAGCTATATTCCTGTGGGCAATCTGGCAAGCAAATTCGGTCGGCGCAAGACGATCCGAATGGGAACCATCCTGCTGACATCCTGCTTTGCGGCGGGCTTTGTGTTCACACTGGTTTCTGACCATTTTTCTCCTGTCCTGTTTGTGGTGTTCTTGCTGGTCGGTCTTGCATGGGCTGCGATCAACGTAAACAGCCTGCCGATGGTCGTGGAAATGTGCAAGGGGTCAGAGGTAGGCAAGTTTACCGGCCTTTACTATACGTTCTCTATGTCAGCTCAGATCATGACCCCCATTGTTGCGGGCTTCCTGCTCAACCAGATCAGCTATGAGACATTGTTCCCCTATGCGGCGATCTTTGCAGCGGCATCCTGTGTTACCATGGGATTTGTGAAGCACGGTGACCATAAGGTTGAGGCAAAAAAGGGTTTGGAAGCTTTTGATATTGATGACTAAGAAGGTGCAATAAAAGATGAAGTGGCTGATTGCTGCGTTGCTGCTGTTAGCAGTGTTGTATGTGTTGTCCCTGATGGGACGGGGAGGGCACCCGGGGCTGGAGGCTTTCCGTGGATGGAAATTTGCTCACCGAGGCCTCCATGGAGAAGGTATCCCGGAAAATTCTCTTGCGGCCTTTCGTGCTGCGGCAGAGCAGGGGTATGGTGCGGAATTTGATGTGCATTTGCTGTCAGACGGCGGACTGGGCATTATGCACGATTCCCAGATGAAGCGCACCACCGGCGTGGACGGAAAAATCGAGGATCTGACGACGGCAGAGCTTGCAAATTACCATTTGCAGGGGACGGACGAGGTCATCCCCACCCTTCAGCAGGTGTTGGAGGTTTTTGAAGGGAAAGCACCTCTGGTGATCGAGCTGAAAAGTGACAACAACGTGCCGGAGCTATGTCAGGCGGTCTGCACGGTGCTGGAGCGCTATCAGGGAGCGTTCTGTCTGGAGTCCTTTGACCCCAGATGCGTCATCTGGTTACGGAAGCATCGGCCGGACTGGGTCCGGGGTCAGCTGTCTTATAATTATTTTGCAGACCCTAAATCCCCGCTGCCTGGTGTGCTTAAATTCTTGCTTCGTTTTAATATGGCGAATTTCCTCTCCAGACCGGATTTTATCGCCTATGAATTTGGGACTCGAAAAACACTAAGCAACTATCTTTGCAGAAAGCTGTGGAAGCTTCAGGGTGTGTCATGGACATTAAAATCCAA
>DYCR01000035.1:0-14889 GCA_019418025.1 Clostridiales bacterium
AAAAATGGTAAAGTTGTACCACTGGATCTTCTGCGGCGCATAGATCGGAGATTCAGCGAATATTTTTGTAAAGAGAGGAAACGAGAATGACCACACGCAGTAAGCGTACCCCCAAGCTGCTCAGCCTGCTTCTTTCTACCTGCATGGCCCTGAGCATGGTGCCCCTGTCTGCCCTTGCAGCAGACGGTGATGTTGCCATTAATGAAACCAATTTCCCCGATACAGTTTTCAGAGCCTATGTGCAGAAAGAATTTGATACGAACAATGATTCCGTTCTGTCCGAAGCCGAAATTGCCGGTGCCAAAGAAATTAAAGCCTACAGCAGCAAAATCTCTTCCCTGAAGGGTGTGGAGCATTTCACTGCTCTTGAAACACTGGAGTGTGGGGGCAATAAGCTGACCGAACTGGATGTCAGCAAGAATACTGCTCTCGAAAAACTGATAGCCTTTGGAAATCCGCTGACTCAGCTGGACGTCACCAAAAATACCGCCCTAGCAAGTCTGGACTGCAGCCACAATCAGCTGTCCCAGCTGGACGTCACCAAAAATACTGCCCTAGCAATTCTGAACTGCAGCCACAATCAGCTGACTCAGTTGGATGTCACCAAAAATACCCTGCTGATAGATCTATTCTGTCCTCGTAATCAGCTGACCTCTCTGGATCTGAGCCACAATCCTAAGCTGACAAAATTCGAATCAAACCTTAACGGCATCACCATCAACCAGAAGGATGGCTTTGACTACACCACCCTGCCCGGCAGCTTTGACGTGAGCAAAGTGTCCAACGTGGTCGGCGGCAAATTTGACACAGACACCCACACCTTCAGCTTTGATCCCAACACAACCGAAGCCACCTATGAATATGACACCGGCAGCAAGTACGAAATCGTTACCTTTACGCTGGTCTGCGAGGCACCCGAGGTTCCCGATCCCGAACCCACCGAGAACCCCTTCACCGACGTACCCACCGATCGCTACTTCTATGAGCCCGTCCTGTGGGCCGCTGAGAACGGCATCACCTCCGGCGTGTCCGACACCGAGTTCGGGCCCCATGATGTCTGCACCAGAGCTCAGGCCGTCACCCTGCTGTGGGCCGGTGAGGGCAAGCCCGTTGTAGAGAGCGGCACTTCCTTCAATGACGTTGAACAGGGTGACTACTTCTACAATGCCGTCCAGTGGGCCGTCAAGAACAATGTCACCGCCGGCATCGGCGATGGTCTCTTCGGTCCTTATGACAACTGCCAGAGAGGGCAGATCGTCACCTTTATGTACAAGACCTTCGCATAACAAAAACACATATGCGCCGCAACCACAAAAAGCGGGCGGCTTCCCATTCGGGGAGCCGTCCGCTTAAAACTGCAAAAAGCCGCCCAAGGGCGGTTTTTCTTTCCTCCTCAGCCGGATATGTGCTGCAAAATACCCCATATTTTTTGTGCATTGTATATAATTTTATGATACAATCTCATAAATGTATTTACATTTTCACCAAATGCATGATATACTGTCTTAGTCCAAAAATGCAAAATTAATGGTGAAATAAACACCTGCAATTGGGAAAGGGGTTATCCAAAATATGGCTCACAAATATGTTTACCTATTCACAGAAGGCGACGGTTCCATGCGTGAACTCCTGGGCGGAAAAGGGGCGAA
Organism: Clostridiales bacterium; assembly: GCA_019418025.1. Taxonomy (GTDB): domain Bacteria; phylum Bacillota; class Clostridia; order Oscillospirales; family Oscillospiraceae; genus Faecousia. The sequence goes on from DYCR01000035.1 coordinate 1,650, forward strand.
TTTGGCAGAAATGACCAGAATCGGGCTCCCGGTCCCCCAGGGGTTTACTATTTCTACGGAAGCATGCACCAGATACTACGCTGACGGTCAGAAAATCGGGGCGGATATTCAGGCCGAGATCATGCAGTATGTGAAAAAATTGGAAACACTCACCGGAAAACGGTTTGGCGACACAAGCAACCCCCTGCTGGTCTCTGTCCGCTCCGGCGCGCGAGCCTCCATGCCCGGCATGATGGATACCATCTTGAATCTGGGTCTGAACGAAGAGGTGGTGGAGGTCCTTGCAAGGAAATCCGGCAACCCCCGATGGGCCTATGACTGCTACCGCCGTTTCATCCAGATGTATTCCGACGTGGTCATGGAAGTGGGCAAGAAATATTTTGAAGTGCTGATCGATGAGATGAAACAGCGCAGGGGCGTCACCCAAGACGTAGATCTGACCGCTGAGGATTTGAAGGAGCTTGCCGATCAGTTTAAGGCAGAATACCGCCGCAAGCTGGGTCTTGACTTCCCCAGTGATCCCACCGAGCAGCTGATGGGTGCCATCAAGGCGGTGTTCCGTTCTTGGGACAACCCCCGTGCAAACGTCTACCGCCGGGATAACGATATCCCCTATTCTTGGGGCACTGCGGTCAACGTCCAGTCCATGGCCTTCGGAAACATGGGTGACGACTGCGGCACCGGCGTTGCATTCACCCGCAACCCCGCCACCGGCGAAAAGAAGCTGTTCGGCGAATTCCTTACCAACGCTCAGGGCGAGGACGTGGTCGCCGGTGTCCGCACCCCCATGCCCATCAGCCAGATGGCCGAGAAATTCCCCGAGGCCTTCTCTCAGTTTGAGAACGTATGCTCCATTCTGGAGGATCACTATCGGGACATGCAGGACATGGAATTCACTGTGGAAAACGGCAAGCTGTACATGCTGCAAACCCGCAACGGCAAGCGGACTGCCGCAGCCGCATTGAAAATCGCCTGCGACTTGGTGGACGAGGGGATGATCAGCCCCAAGAAGGCCGTTGCCATGATCGACCCCAGAACGCTTGACACCCTGCTGCATCCCCAGTTTGATACGGAGGTTTTGAAAAAAACCGTCCCCGTTGCCAAGGCTCTGGCCGCCTCTCCCGGTGCCGCCAGCGGCAGGATCGTCTTTACCGCCGAGGATGCAAAAAACCGGATGCTCGCCGGAGAAAAGGTCATCCTTGTCCGTCTGGAAACCAGTCCCGAGGACATTGAGGGCATGAAGGCCGCCCAAGGCATCCTCACCGTCCGTGGCGGCATGACCTCCCACGCAGCCGTGGTGGCCCGCGGCATGGGTACCTGCTGCGTATCCGGCTGCTCCGCCATCACCATGGACGAGGAAAACAAACGGTTCGTTCTGGCAGGTAAAACCTATCACGAGGGCGATTTCCTTTCTCTGGACGGCTCTACCGGCTGCATCTACGAGGGCGTTATCCCCACCAAGGACGCCGAGATCTCCGGCGAATTCGGCAGGATCATGAACTGGGCCGATAGCTATCGCCGTCTGGGTGTGCGCACCAATGCCGATACCCCCAACGACGCCCGCAGGGCCCGCCAGCTGGGTGCCGAGGGCATCGGTCTTTGCCGCACGGAGCATATGTTCTTTGAGGGGGACCGCATCGCCCTGTTCCGTGAGATGATCTGCTCTGACACCGCCGAGGATCGGGAGCGGTCACTGGAAAAGCTGCTGCCTCTTCAGCAGGGCGACTTTGAGCAGATCTATGAGGCCATGGAGGGCTATCCCGTCACCATCCGCTTCCTTGATCCGCCTCTGCATGAATTTGTCCCCACCACAGAGATCGAGATCGAAGCCCTTGCACAGGCCCAGTGCAAGAGCGTGCAGGACATCAAGGATATCATCGCATCCCTACACGAGGCTAACCCCATGATGGGCCATCGGGGCTGCCGGCTCAGCGTGACTTACCCAGAGATCGCCGCCATGCAGACCAAGGCCGTCATCCGCGCCGCCCTGAAGGTAAAGAAGGCGCATCCCCAGTGGGATCTGGTGCCCGAGATCATGATCCCTCTTGTGGGCGATGTGAAGGAGCTGGCATATGTGAAGAGTGTGGTGGTAAGCACCGCCGATGCAGAGATTGCCGCTTCCGGCATGCAGCTTGCCTACGATGTCGGAACGATGATCGAAATTCCCCGGGCCTGCCTCACCGCCGACAGCATCGCCAAGGAAGCCGCATTTTTCTGCTTCGGCACCAACGACCTGACCCAAATGACCTTTGGGTTCAGCCGAGACGATGCCGCAAAATTTCTGGATGCATACTATGACACCAAAATCTACGAAAACGACCCCTTCATCAAGCTGGATCAAGTGGGTGTGGGCCGCTTGATGGACATGGCAGTGAAGCTAGGCCGTTCCGTCCGACCGGATATGCACGTCGGGATCTGCGGTGAGCATGGCGGTGACCCCTCCTCTGTGGAATTCTGCCACGGGATCGGACTGGATTACGTGTCCTGCTCCCCATTCCGGGTCCCCATCGCCCGACTCTCCGCCGCACAAGCCTCCATCAAAGATGGCAGGAACTAAAATATCAGCACTTCGCAAGCTTCACTTTGACCATTGAGGACGCACAGAAGTATCTGTATTCGTTCTCAACAAGAAAAAGAGTGCTTGGGTGGAAGGATATTGAAGTAAACCTTTATATCTAAACAATAACTCCCCGGCTACTTTCACAGCCGGGGAGTTTTTCTGTTTATAGAGATTTTCAATTCGCACATTGGTTTTTGTCTTTCATCCTCTGTAAAATGAAATTACAATCAAAATACAGGAGGTCAAGACAATGGAAAAGACTATATTTGAGCAGCTTGGCGGTACCTACACACGGCAAGGCGATTATTTGTTCCCAGATGTAAAGCTACCCAAACAGGAACACGATGACATTGGCGTATGGGACCAACAGCTGCAATGGATCACGTTCTCTACGTAATTGTATCCGGCATATCCATCAGTGACAAGGCATCCGCAGAAGCTCCGGAGGAAGGCTTTTGCACGGTCCCCCTTCTGGTCCGGCTGGTGCTCAAAAATCCGTACCGGCTTCTGATAGAAAAATATTCAATTTTAAGGGAATGTTTTTTAGGATAAATCCGTTGGCGTACCTTTTCGAATTGCGGTTTTCTGCTCTACTTTTAGACCTTCCTTGAGCCAACGGACGCTCTGATGGTCAAGGGGACGCAGTTCTGCTTCTAACCTGGCCATTGAAAGCACCCGTTGTAAAGTCGTTTGTAAAGCAGGATATAACCGCCCCCAGACCAATAGAGCGCCTTAATCTGGTCGGCGCGATGCCCGCAGAAAAGAAACAGACTTTCCTCATCCAGATGTCCTCTGTACTGTTGGATTACGATAGAGACCAGACCGTCAATTCCACAGCATAAATCCGTATAACCGCAGGCTACATAGTAGTTGCCGACTTTACTCAGATCAATCATAGGGACTGAATGGATTTCAGAAGAGATGCTACCGCATCCAGATCTACACCGGATGGCAATGTTAACTGGGCTCCATGGAATTCAATCTGCAGCAAGTCCTCCGTGGCCTTTTCTTTTGGAGTTTCGGAATTCAGGGGCACCAAAGTGGGTTCAGCAGATATCTGCGAAGCAGTTGCCTTCCGCAGCCTGCGAATCCAATAATAGGTTTTTTCTGAAATATCATGTTGCAGGCAATACTCCCGGTTGCTCAGGCCGCTGGCGTTACAGTCCTTTACTACCAGCGCCCATCGACTCCTGGGCGTTTTTATTTATTAAATACTCTTAAAATGATAGCAGTTCCATATAAGATCGCCACAAGACATGCGGTGCGGTTCCTAAGAGAGGGACCGTACCTCTTGTGCTGTGGGACAACTTTGGGGAAAACGAGGATGCATCCTAAGCATCGGTTGAATTCAGGAATTGACCAATACTTCACACCGTTGTTTAGAAGAGAGTGCGACTGTCTTGAGCATCTGCACCGGGAGGAATGAGCGTGGCAGCTTTCTACGTGGTGGATACACTGGAAATACAGATTTTCAGGCTGTAATTCGCTCTAAGGATTGTATAATATATATGATAAATTTTTATATATTTTAAGTTATGTTATGAAAACATACAAAATTTGTTATCGCTTTGTTACCCATAACATAACAATTGTGTAGTTGTGATGTTATAATTTTATACAGAGAGAAGGACATACCTTCAAAATACTATTCGCAGATAAATGGAGGGAGGCGGAAGGTATTTTGCCTTGGAGAAGAGAGAAAAGCTGTGTCTGCGGTAGTTATGCCTGCTGTGGATAAGAACTGTGCGCTTTAAACTTTGCTGGTAGAAAAAGAATACTTTAGAGGAGGAAAATTATGTCTAAGCTTTGGAAAAACAAATCCAAGCGACTGCTGACGATTTCAGTCGCATTAATGCTTATCAGTATGATTGTAGCGGGTGTGCTTCAGACCAATTTTGGCAGGGTAACTGTGAAGGATATCCGTACGGAGACGGATGCAGGTTTAACACTCAGCGGGCTGCTTTATGTCCCTGACACGGCAACTGTGGAAAATCCTGCACCTGCAGTTGTCGTAGTTCATGGGTGGTGGAAAACACGTGAAAGTCAGGCTTCCACTTCTCTAGAACTGGCCCGCCGTGGCTTTGTTGTATTCAATATTGATATGTACGGTCATGGTAACTCTTCTGAGCAAAAATTCAATTTTGTGGATTCCTATAACGCCTTGGAAATGCTTTCGAAACTTCCATACGTTGACAGTGAGCGTCTGGGCATCACAGGTCATTCCATGGGCGGTAAGTGCTGTAACAGTGTCACTCAGTGGGCTAATCAGGGTGGCTCTGTGGATGTTGCTGCCATGGTTATTGCAGGTACCGACCCTGTTTACCAGGATGAAAACGGCAATTGGGTTAACATTTACGGAAATCGTGATGTGTGTTTAATTGCAGCTCGTTATGATGATTTTGAGTATCATGGCTCTGAGATTCACGGACCGTGGTACAATGCCCCCCGTGATTATGCGTCAACAGATCGTGCCAAATCTTTTGTAAACTATGGAGCTGCACCTGAAGATTGTACTGAGGATGTAGTTGTAGGTAAGATGTACGAAAAAGAAATTGATGGCAAGACTGCTCATCGTGTTCTCTACACACCTTCCCAGATCCATTCCTGGTTTGTGCTGTCTCCCGAGTCCACTGGATATACTGTCGGATTTCTGCAGGATACACTGGATGCCCCAAATCCTATCGATCCATCCAATCAGTTGGGCTTCATTAAGGAATTATTTACAGCTTTGGGACTTGTAGGAATGTTCATGTTCATCGTAAGCTTTGTCTATGTTATGGTGGACACGGAACCTTTTGCGTGCCTGAAGGCCAGAGAAACAGTCAAGCCGTTGCCGAAACCAAAAGGTGCTGGTTGGGCATGGTTCTGGGGCGGTATTGCAGTTACAGGTCTTGTATCCTGTATCAGTCTGTTCCCCATTGCCACGCTGATTCTAGATGCCAAGGTCAATCCATTGCTGCCTGTCGGTCAGGCCAGAGCACTGGGCTGGTGGGGAGCTCTCAGCGGTGCAGTTACTCTGCTCATGTCCTTTATGGGCTACCATTTCTACAGCAAGAAGCACGGTGTGGACCTCAGGGAGCGTGGTGTCATCATGCCTAAGGGGACAATTGGAAAGACGATCCTTCTTGGTGTAGTCACAGTAGTCGCTGCCTATAGCTTCGTTTATATTGCGGACTATTTTTTCAAGGTCGACTTCCGTTTCTGGACCTTTGCGGCCCGTGCATTTGGCCCCAGCAAAGCAATGTATGTGCTGGCAGCGTTGCCTCTGTTCCTCATGTATTACATTCCTAACTCCATTGCTACAAACTGTTTCCGCTATAATGAGTTGGGTCGCAAGGAGTGGGTCAATACTGCAGTGGTTGCACTTACCAATGCAATTGGCGTCATTGTATTACTGGCTATTCAGTATGGGACCTTTATAATTACCGGTTTTTCTATGTGGCACGCAAGTGGTGCCATCAAGTCTGCGATTGGATGGACCTACGCAATTGTTGTGATCTTGATCTTGGCGCCGATCGTAGCACGCAAGATCTACAAGAGGACCAATAATCCTTACCTGGCAGGTATCATCAACGGTGCAATGGTGGCCATTATCAGTACAACCAGTACAACCTCTGTTCTGATGACACTCAGCGGATATATCCCCGGCTGATCATAATTTTATTCCATGATGCACTTACCCGAAATAGTTTTGGTAATTACGTGAAAATAATTTGGGATCGTCATTCAGATATTTACGACAGCCTCCGTTTCCGGAGGCTGTCAGTCCTTGTGCTGCAGGGTAAAAAAGAGTAAAATAGTAGCCAAAACAGACATCTTATAAGTTGGAGGAACCTTTATGAACCTTTCCTTTCCTTATGGCAAAACAAAAATAGACTACAAAATTCAGGATGATAGAATCTGCGGTGTTCTCCGCAGTCGACTGGACGAATATGATCCCGGAAAGACTCAGCAGCAATTGGTGCAGGAGGCTATGGAACATCCGATTGCCAGTTTATCCTTATATGAACTGGCAAAGGGCAAGAAAAAAGTAGTCCTGATTGCCAGTGATCACACCCGACCTGTACCCAGCAAACTGATTGTTCCCCTTATGCTGAAGGAAATCCGTAGAGCAAGTCCTGATGCCGATATTACAATTTTGATAGCAACCGGCTGTCACCGGGCAACCAGGACTGAAGAATTGGCAGAAAAATTTGGACCGGATATTATGGGTCGTGAAAAAATAGTCATCCATGACTGTGAAGATAAGAGCAATATGGTGGAAATTGACACGCTCCCATCTGGTGGAAAGCTTCAGTTGAATCGCTTGGCGGTGGAAGCGGACCTTCTGGTGAGTGAAGGTTTCATAGAACCGCATTTTTTCGCAGGGTTTTCCGGTGGACGTAAGAGTGTTCTGCCAGGTATTGCATCCCGTATGTGTGTTCATTATAACCATAACAGCGGGTTTATGGATGATCCTAATTCACGTACCGGTGTTTTGGATGGGAATTTGATCCATCGGGATATGCTGTATGCAGCAAAAAAAGTCGGTCTTGCCTATATTGTCAATACAGTGTTGAATTCCCATAATAAAGTTATTGCCTGTTTTGCTGGAGATTACGAAAAAGCCCATCGAGCGGGTGCTGAATTTGTGTCGGAAAAGTCTGCCTGTGATGCAGTGATGTCAGATGTTGTTGTTACTACCAATAACGGATATCCTCTGGATCAGAATATTTACCAGATGGTCAAAGGAATTTCCGCTGCAGAAACAACCTGCCGGGATGGTGGGGTTATTATTGCACTCGGGAAATGCAGGGATGGTGTTGGCGGGGACGGTTTTCTGGAAATGTTTCGCAGCTGCACAAGTATAGAGGATTTGCTGCGTCAGTTCCGGGCAACACCGCCAGAAAAGACGAAAGTTGACCAATGGCAGGCACACATTCTGGCTCGTGTTCTTGAGAAACATACTGTGATCCTTGTGAGCGATGCAGATGATGAGACGGTCCGACAGCTTCATATGATCCCTGCGCACACGCTCCAGGAAGCAATGGTAATGGCCGAGGAGATTCTAGGCAATGAACACTGTTCTGTAGTGGCGATCCCAGAAGGTATTTCTGTTATTATCCATAAATAATAAGGGTAAACTTTAAAATTCTCTTTTATGAATGACCTTGGTATGTGATATAGTGTAAAAAGCGAGGTGATTTTTGTGCATTATGATTCTATTTCCAGTGAAATAGCCGCTAGAATCGTTAGTTCATTAAAAGATTCTATTCAGTATGATATTACATTTATTGATACCAAGGGAACGATCATCGCATGTACAGATCCGATTCGTGTAGGAAAGGTGCATGGTGGTGCTGTAGATATGCTTGCGAATGATATGCAGACATTGGTAGTAGTTGATGATACTTCCTATCCAGGATCACGCAGTGGTATCAATATGCGTCTGTCTCTTAATGGAAGAACGATAGGGATTGTAGGTATCACCGGAATACCGGATGAAGTTGCAAGATATGGTGATGTAATTCGTAGAATGACAGAATTGATGCTTCTAAAGGAGCAGCATGACAGGCAAATGTTGCAGCAGAGCTTTGATATCAACCGTTTTCTAAGTCGGTGGGTTCAGGAAACAGTACCATTAAACGATGAATTCCTGCTGACTGGATTGAAACTGGGAATTGATGTTACAGTAATGCGCCGTGTAGTTATCGCCCAACAGGATCCCAGAGAATCAAGAGGCAATACATCGCTGCATGGGTCTTGCTCGGAAACAAAGCATTTCATAAACCAGCTTTTGCAGAAAGCATTGGGGGAAGATTTCCGGAATCTATATTATTTTGACGGGTCTATGCTTATTATGCTCCTGAAGGAAGAGAATGAAGATGCACTGTGTCGTTTTTTGATGAGTTTCCGCCAGGAGGTCCTTGAAAATACCAATATCACTCTCTGTTTCAGCTGTGATAATGTGTCGTCTTCCAAATGGGATGTCCGCAACGCCTATCAACGAGCTTTGCAGACGATGCGAGAAAGGCGGCCAATGGAGCCGATCAGTATTTATAAAAATTTATGTGCTGCACAGCTTTTACGATATGTGCCAAAGGATATCCGTCGCAAGTATATATCGAAAATTTTTCCCGGGCAGACAGCGCAGCAGATCGGAGAATGGTGTAGGCTTATCGATTTTGTACTGGATAATAATGGATCTATCAATGCCATAGCGGAACAATTGTATATTCACAAAAATACGGTACAGTACAGGATCAAGAAACTGGAAAATATTTCTGGCTTGGACTGCCGATCTGCCCACGATATTCCAGCATTATATATTGCAAAAGTGCTGTGGGAACAACAGAATGATGAATCCGATGATATTAAATGAATTGAGGTTTCTTATGACTCTTAGATACGAAGCAAATTCCATTGTCAAGGCTGCCATTCATGCAGTTCTTCCGGATATAGCAGTAAAAAATTGTCTGGAGCATCGCAATCTTGGAGATGGTAGAATTGTAATGGTAGCTGTAGGCAAAGGAGCCTGGAGAATGGCAAGTGCTGCAGTACAGACTCTTGGAAATCGGATTGAGCGGGGGGTTGTTGTAACAAAATATGACCATGTTCAGGGAGAACTGCCGCGCATCCGTTGCTATGAGGCAGGGCATCCTATCCCGGATGAAAACAGTTTTATTGGGACGCAGGCTGCTATTGAAATGGTCAGCGGCCTGCAAAAAGAGGACACAGTTCTTTTTCTTCTGTCTGGAGGTGGCAGTGCGTTGTTTGAAAAACCTCTGATAGAGAAAGAAGAGCTGGAAAAAATTACCGCTCAGCTTTTAGCTTGCGGAGCTGATATTGTAGAGATAAATACAATTCGGAAGCGGCTTAGTGCAGTGAAAGGCGGTAAATTTGCAAAAATCTGCAGCCCAGCTCATGTGGAATGTATCGTTCTTTCTGACGTTTTGGGCAATCGGATCGACACCATTGCTTCTGGACCTGTCTGTCCGGATGAATCAACTTGTCAGCAGGCTGCTGATATCGCAGAAAAGTATCATCTGGAAATGAGTGAAGAAGCGCAAAAATTAATTCGTGTAGAAACTCCCAAAAAAATTGCAAATGTTTCACTTCAGGTTATCGGAAGTGTTTCTGATCTGTGTGCGACAGCAGCCAATCAGTGCCGTGAGTTAGGTTATGATACGACAATCCTGACAGAATGCCTGAGCTGTGAAGCTAAGGATGCCGGTATTTTCCTTTCTAATATTGCCCAATATGCGGCTGGTTTAGGAAAGAAAATGGCTTTTATTGCAGGCGGTGAAACAGTAGTTCATCTGCGAGGAAAAGGAAAAGGCGGGCGAAATCAGGAACTTTCACTGGCAGCGGCCCCAGGAATCGCAGGACTTAACGATGTTGCTGTTTTCAGTGTGGGCAGTGACGGCACAGATGGTGTCACCGATGCAGCCGGTGGTTTTGTAGATGGTTGCACCATAGATAAACTGAAACAAAAAGGCATTTCAGTGTTCGAATGTCTGGAACAGAATGATTCCTATCATGCACTTCAGATGGCAGACGGTCTGATTATCACGGGAGCAACCGGAACAAATGTCAATGATATCTCGGTGGTTCTTGTGAATGGTCGGAAGTAAAATCAAAAATAATTGCCCGTTCGGGAGGCAGACTGCAAAATGCCGCTTGTGCGTACGCCGCCGGATAAATGCAGCCCGACCGCAGTACGTTGTGCATGTGTTCCGCAGATATTGAGCATGGCGGCCGGGCGTATTGAGCACAACCGTCATGCAGGATTCTAATGCTTACTCTGCAATCGCAGCTTTCTTTCTCATAGAGTCGCCTTCAATTTTCACCGTGTGAGCGTTGTAAACGATCCGGTCACAGATGGTGTCTGCCATGGTGGGATCATAAAGAGAAGCGTGCCATTCGCTCACATCAAACCGGGAACAGAAGATGGTGGATGCGACCTTGTTTCTAGCCTCAATCAGTTCCAGCAGGTCCCGGGCTTCGCTTTCTTTCAAGGAGTAGAGCAGCCATTCATCCAGAATCAGCAGACTGACCTTTTCGTATTCCTTCATGACCTCCCGGTAGGTACCGGCTCCTCTTGCAATGGCAATTTCCGCCAGAAGATCCGGAAGCCACATTGTAGGTTTGTCAATGATGTGTTACACCCCCTTTTCGTAAGATTTTGGGATATATTTGGGGATGGGCAGCTTCATGGACCTTCTGCTCATACAGCATAGGGGCTTGTACAATCCAGAGATGATTCGGGTGTATCCACGTTGACGCAGCTTTACCCAGAACACCCCCTCATAAGGGTTCCTAAGACGCATATCCTCGACCAGTTTGATCTCGGCCTCTGTGTGCCGGTTGGGGTGGCTGTGAGGGCGGCGAGAACACTCTGCAAGAGATTGCAGGGTGCCGTCATACCACTTGCGCCAACGGTAGATATACTGTCTGGTGGTTTTATAGTAGATTGCAGTCTTTGTGACACCATTTTTTAAGGAATATTCAATTACTGCTTGCCTAAAGCGCATATCTTGTATTATCTTACTCATAAAAGAAATTATAAAATCTTATAATTTGATGTTGAAGTGGAGTACTATAGTTATTATATGTTGCTTACCCATTATAGTTGCCTTAGAACTATAGAGGTTGGTATTGGTGTTATTGGTTCTATTTTAGTTCCAAGTTTGCTTATACTGGGAGTTTATCTACCAATTGCATACCATACGTTTGGAAAACGCTGGAGAGAGTTTCATAGGAGTTTTGTCAAGGACGGCATGTAATTGCGCCTTGTATGGGCCCAGCTTGGAGCCCTTGTGAGATCCTTTCAGCCCATGAACCTGCACCGGCTGTTCCATGTACTTCTTTGCAGTATTCTTTGAGATACCCAATTCTTTGCTGATTGCATATGCGCTCTTGCCTTTTGCAGCAGAATCCTTTATCATAAGTATTAGCCCACTCCTAATCGTTCGGCTTATCTCCCTTCAAGTATTTGACACACTGAAAGGATAGCCGTTTATTAGGCGTGGGTCAATTTCTTCCCGGCCGCCGTAGGGCAATTATACCTCGGCCGTGACACAGGCATTGTTCAGAAAGTTGAAGGCGGCAGAGTATATACCGTAGAAGGTGACTCCGGGGATAGCTACTGCATCAATTCCTATCCAGTTGGACATTATGAAATCCTCGGATATGAAGTTCCGGCCTATTAAAGCAAAAGTGCCACCCAATTATGGGTGGCACCTCGTACATAAGCAAATGTGTTGCCTACATGATACAATAAATGTAGTATCAAGCATACATGTAACACCACTATCTAAATTAGCTTATGAAATCGCTTCTCAAACAGGGGCACGTACTGGTTGAAGGAGTGAGGCTAGATCTGGTTGTACCAGAGATATGCAAATACCTGAATGTTACGATTGAGTTTTTCGTCTGTCTGAAAGTCGTATTGGTTCACCAGCCCTCCTTTTAATGTATTGTAATATCACCCCATAGGGGCGTTGTAATAGGGACATCCAGCCCGACTCACACCTTGCGTAATGGATTGGATGTTTCAACAATTCATGAATTCCAAAGAAGTAAACTGGCTGCCCTGATCAGAATACAAAATCAGCTGTGAAGAATCGCATTTACCGGCATGAATTACTTTACTCAATGTACGGATAGCAAGTCCGCTAGTTATGTATTTTCCGTTTTCACTGGCAGCAACACTGCGATCATATAGGTCCATAATTGTGCAATTAAAGCGTATAGTTCCATTTGTCAAAAACAAATAGGTGAAATCTATCCATCAGATTTGATTTTTTGTCTGACTGAAATTTCTGCTGCGACAGGTTTGGAAAAATATTATGGGCATGTCCTTTTTATAGCCCAGCTTCCAACGCCTACATACACATTGTAATTTCAGATTTTGATTCATATATTTATGAATCATTGTCTTTCTGATAAAATTGTTTCATATTAGGGTCTGCTTTTCAATCCGGATGTAGGTTTGACAGTTGCTAATAAAAATAGGGGTTCTTTGAAAAATTGACAGCTGCGTCCAAAAGGACGCAGCTGCAATAAACAATTGTGGTTTTTTAACTAATCAGCAATTCTTATAAACTTTCACTAAATAAATACGTAAAATTACTTAACGTGCTTCCGTTTGATATCCATAGCAAGAACCACAAAAACAATACAGGATACCACCATACTCAGCAGCGCATAACCAGCCAGTGAAGTGTCACCAGTGTTGGGAAGTTTGTCAGGTTTATCATTTTTTTCAAATGCACCCGTGTCATAGATAAAACCGTTCTTATCAACATCCTTGTTGGGATGCCAGCCATCGTCTACACCATTTCCGTCCTTATCAACAGGATCACGGCGATGATCTGTATCACCCTTACCATCTCCATCGGTATCGATAGACGTATCAGGCTTCCAGATCTTATCGGCATTTCCGCCATCCTTACTGGGCTTCCACGTACCGGTGTTGTCGGTATCCAGATTGATCTCAGGATTCAGATCCCCGTCGGTGTCGATATTTACGTCGGGCTTGCCGTCTCCATCGGTGTCGATGTTCACATCGGGAATCCCATCACCGTCGATGTCTACGTTGATATGGGGTGCAGCAGTATCATAGATAAAACCGTCCTTATCAGCATCCTTGTTGGGATGCCAGCCATCGTCTACACCATTTCCGTCCTTATCAACAGG